>JAGYIN010000020.1 GCA_018402665.1 Schleiferiaceae bacterium
GGGATTGGAACGGGATTCCACTGAGCTATAACCGTTCACAGTTGTTGCTGAGTCTTTCCGCGAAACTTTAACCCCGCAAATAAATCCTTTGGCACAGCTTTTGTAGTAAATTAATCCGCATCCCAATTGAGTGTAAGCGAGTAATTCATTAAGATGCGACATGGTTTTGTTCAGCGAGCCACTCCGTACCCCGGTGTGGCTCGCTTTTTTTATGCCATGTTGAATTGTGCGCTTCCCAGCCCATCCACAGTGACTTCTACGTTCTTAGTCGCTCCTATAAAGTGTGCGGCCGTTGAGGCGCCGGCCAAAACAATCATGCCTTTTTTCAATGGCAAACCGTATTGGAGCGCCAATCGTGTTGCTGCAGCAAGTGCTTCAAAGGGATTGTCCAAGATAGCATCGCTTGTTCCTTGCGCCACTATTTGGTGGTCAAAGGTCTGGATCATGTCTAAACCGTTAAGACCTAAGGGTACTTCACACCAAGGGCCCAAAGCGAACCCGCAGGAGCTGCAATTGTCCGCGACGACATCCTCTAGGGAAAATTTGAAGTTTTCGTAACGCGAATCGATAATTTCAATGGCTGAGGCCACCCCGTCTACGACAGAAGTAACTTCATCAACGCTCAGCGGGGAGGTTATATCTTGTGAAAGCCGAAAAGCAATTTCCGGTTCGGCACGCGGGTGGATGCATTGTGAACGAACTAAAGGCTGATCTTCGGTGATCCACATATCCGCTGTTAATTGGCCAATAATCATATCATCGACCCCCATTTGCTTCATTTTGGCGACAGAGGTAAATCCCATTTTTACCCCAACGATGCTGTGGCCTTCATTGACACGCTCCTGAATAAGGGCATGCTGAATTCTGTAGGCGTCATCGAGCGAGTAGGTGTGTTGTGTGGAAAATTGGTCGCGGGGTTTTTGTGCACGTGCACTTTCGTGGAGGGCTTTTGCCCACTGTGTATGAGGAATCATAGTTTGATGCAAATATTTTTAGGTTCAGTAAAGAATCGGAGTGCTTCGAAACCGCCTTCGCGGCCAACACCGCTTTGCTTTACACCGCCGAAAGGGGTGCGAAGGTCACGCAGTAGCCAGCAGTTCACCCAAATGATGCCGGCATGTAGGCGAGCAGCCATTCGGTGTGCCACTTGAAGGTTGGACGTCCAAACCGTCGCAGCCAAACCGTAAGCGGTGCTATTGGCCATGGCAAGTGCTTCCTCTTCCGTATCGAAAGGAGTAAGGGTCACGACAGGTCCAAAGATTTCTTCTTGATTGGTACGGCATGAAGCATCCAGGTTTTCGAAAACGGTCGGTTCTATAAAGTAGCCGTTTTTACAACGACCTTCTAATTGGACCGGGTTTCCACCGGTAAGCAGCGTGCCGCCTTCAGCTATTGCGACTGCAATATGTGAAAGGACTTTTTCAAAATGCGCTTTGCTCACTACTGCACCCGTTCTGGTGCTTTCTTCGAGGGGGTCACCAACCGTAAGGCCTTTAACGCGAGCCACAAAAGCTTCTTTGAATTTTTCGTAGATACTGCGTTGGATGTAGATGCGAGATCCGCACAGACAGATTTGTCCCTGGTTAGCGAAAGCAGCGCGAACACTGGTTTTAACCGCTTCATCGAAATCGCAATCTTCGAAAACAATATTTGCGTTTTTCCCGCCGAGCTCAAGACTCAATTTTTTAAACATCGGAGCGGCAACAGCACTAATGGCCTTTCCGGTTTGTGTGCCTCCAGTAAAAGAAATGATGGGGATATCTTGATGGGCAACAATGGCTGCTCCAACTTCTGCGCCTAATCCATGAACGATGTTTAGAACACCTGGTGGGAAGTCGATATCGTCTAAAATCTTGCACAATAAAAAAGCCGTTGCAGGGGTCACTTCTGACGGTTTTGCAACCACCGTATTGCCTGCGGCGAGGGCTGGGGCAATTTTCCAGGTAAATAAATAGAGGGGTAAATTCCACGGGGAAATACACCCTGCGACTCCTACGGGTTGACGCAGTGTATAGTTGAAGCCATGGGTCCCCATATCGTGAGTTTCATAGGCATCGTGAAGGATTGCGGTGGCGTAAAATTTAAAGTTGTCCCGAGCGCGAGGAATATCCACAGCAGTGGCTAGCGAAAGCGGTTTCCCATTATCAATAGATTCCGCAAGGGCCAATTCCGGTAAGCGTCGCTCAATTTCATCCGCTACCTTCAACATCCACGCACTTCGTTCCGCTGCAGGCAGTGCGCTCCAGTGAGGAAATGCGTCGCGTGCCGCCTTTGTGGCGAGCGCTACGTCATTTTCGTCCGACTTTGGGATGCGTCCATAGGCTTCTCCAGTAGCAGGGTTGGTATTGGTAAGGTATTGTTTGTGAAGGGGTTCAAGGAACGCTCCTCCAATGTAATTCTGTAAATCCATAGCTGTGATCTGTCCGTACGAATATAAGGAAGGGCGAGGCAGGATGAAATCGGTTTTGAATTTCATAAATTGAGGTCCCAAAGCAAACACAAATGGCAGTACCAAAACCCTTCAATTTTCAGCAGTGGCTGGACGAAAATAGAGACCTTCTTAAGCCGCCGGTGGCGAATAAAAATTTGACCCCGGAATCGGACGACTATATCGTCATGGTTGTAGCAGGCCCCAACGCTCGAAAAGATTACCATTACAATGAGACGGAAGAGTTCTTCTACCAGTTAGAAGGCAACATCACGGTTAAAGTACAAGTCGATGGTCAGGCGCATGAACTGCATTTGGGTCCCGGCGACATGATGACCGTTCCGGCGAAAATACCGCACAGTCCCATTCGTCATGAAGGCAGTATCGGTCTGGTAATCGAACGCATTCGCGAGGGTCGTGGCTTTACGGACGGTTTGTTGTGGTATTGCGAAGCATGCAACGGCAAATTGCACGAAGCGTATTTCGAATTGAAAGATATTGAGAAGGACTTTCTCCCCCATTTCCGCGAATATTATGGCAACGAATCTAACCGTACCTGCAAGGATTGTGGGCACGTAATGGAGGTTGACCCCAGATTCGTTTAGGGTATGTGTGAGGTTACTTCAAGAAATTTTACGGTTGACATACATACGCACATCCTGCCCGAACACATCCCGAATTTTAGGGAGAAGTTCGGTTATGGAGGATTTATAACGCTCGATCATCACAAGAGCTGTAGTGCTCGAATGATGAAAGATGGCGAATTTTTTCGTGAGGTTGAGGACAACTGTTGGAGCCCTGAGGCGCGTATGAAAGAATGCGGTCTGCACCATGTAGATGTGCAGGTATTGTCCACAGTTCCCGTGATGTTTAGTTATTGGGCGAAGCCGCAAGATACGCTTGAGGTGGCCCAATTTTTAAATGACCACATCGCAGAAATTTGCGACCGTTATCCCACTCGTTTCGTGGGTTTAGGAACTCTTCCGATGCAAGCACCGGATTTAGCTCTACAGGAATTACGCCGGTGCAAAGAAATTGGGCTAAAGGGGATTCAGATTGGATCACACATCAACGACTGGAATCTCGACGCACCAGAGCTGTTCCCCATTTTTGAGGCGTGTCAAGATTTAGATATGGCCATTTTTGTTCACCCTTGGGACATGATGGCAAAGGAGAAAATGACTAAGTATTGGTTGCCTTGGTTGGTCGGAATGCCGGCTGAAAGCTCTTTGGCCATTTGCTCGATGATTTTCGGCGGCGTTTTTGAGCGCCTTCCCAAACTGCGTGTTGCTTTTGCGCACGGCGGCGGATCGTTTCCTGCAACGATTGCCCGCGTACAACATGGATTCGACGTTCGTCCCGACCTTTGTGCTGTAGATAATCCCATTGCTCCGAAAGCGTACATGGGTAAGTTTTGGCTCGATTCATTAGTCCATGATCCACAGATGCTCGAATACATAGTGGGTCTTGTGGGAGAAAACAGGGTCGCACTAGGGACCGATTACCCGTTCCCGCTCGGCGAATCACAACCCGGTAAACTCATCAACGGAATGCCGTGGAGCGAGGAGCGAAAAGGAAAACTGCTTCATGGCGCTGCACTGGAATGGCTAGGAATGGATTTATCTCACTTACTCCCCTAGAAAAACCTTGGTACACCTGCGAGAATTTCGGTAATTTTGACCCACATTAATACCTCTTATGAGTGATCCCATCAAACACGAATGTGGCATAGCATTCGTTCGCCTGAGAAAGCCTCTTGAATACTACGTTGAAAAATACGGAACGGCATTTTACGGCCTGAACAAGATGTACCTCCTCATGGAGAAGCAGCGCAACCGTGGTCAAGACGGTGCGGGTCTTGCGAACATAAAGTTGAATATGGCACCGGGTACACGGTACATTTCGCGTTACCGTTCGGTGGACACCAATAGCATTGGGGACATCTTTGGTAAAGTACAAAAGCGCATTGCCGAGGGTATTGCGGGTGATGCATCGCGTCTTTCTGATGTGCCTTGGTTGAAAGAAAACCTGCCCTTTACAGGGGAAGTGTTTTTAGGCCATTTGCGCTATGGAACCTATGGTGGAAATACCATCGAAGCATGTCACCCGTTCTTGAGACAGAACAACTGGCCGACTCGGAATTTGATTGTTGCGGGAAACTTCAACATGACGAATGTTGATGAACTTTTTAATGAATTGGTCGAATTGGGCCAGCACCCGAAAGAGAAGGCGGATACGGTCACGATCATGGAAAAAATTGGCCACTTCCTGGATGAGGCTAACGACGATTTATACTACGAACTCAAGGCAGAGGGCTATTCTAAGAAAGAGGCCACTGCGGAAATCGCGAACCGATTAGACCTGGCAGATATCCTACGCCGCGCCTCCAAAAAATGGGACGGTGGCTATGCAATGGCTGGAATGACCGGACACGGTGATTCTTTTGTACTGCGCGATCCGGCTGGAATTCGACCGGCCTACTATTATTACGACGATGAGATTGTGGTTGTGGCATCAGAACGACCAGTCATACAGTCGGCATTGAATTTAAAATCGGAGCAAATCACGGAATTACCCCCAGGAAATGCCCTTATTGTGAAGCATCACGGGGAAGTATCTATTGATGAGATTAAAACGCCAACAGAATTTAAGGCGTGTTCTTTTGAGCGCATCTATTTTTCGCGTGGAAACGATAAAGACATCTACAATGAGCGCATTGAATTGGGCCGTAGATTGATTCCTAGGATTGTCGATCTTGTCGATGGTGAAGTGGAGGATACCGTGTTCTCTTTTATTCCAAACACCGCTGAGGTGAGCTTTTACGGAATGGTGAAAGGAATGGAAGATCATTTTAATGGCTTGAAATACGACCGCATTACGGCATTAAAAAATCTAACGAATGAACAGCTGAAAGCGATTCTGGACTTGCGTCCCAGAGTTGAAAAGGTGGCGTGGAAAGATGTGAAATTGCGTACGTTTATTACGGAGGACAGTTCAAGAGATGAATTGGTCAGCCACGTGTACGATATTACCCACGGTTCGGTAAAACCGACGGATCATCTGGTCGCGATTGATGACAGTATTGTGCGTGGAACGACGTTGAAGCAAAGCATTCTCCGCATTTTTGACCGATTAAGCCCAAAACACATCGTCATTGCATCTTCAGCGCCTCAAATCCGCTACCCGGATTGTTATGGGATTGATATGGCACGTATGCGAGATTTTGTGGCTTTTAGAGCTGCCATTGCTCTGCTCAAAGAGCGCGGCAAAGAAGGTCTGATACAAGAGGTCTACGAAAAATGTAAAGCCCAAGTGCATCTTGCTGACCACGAAGTAAAAAACTTTGTAAAAGAGATTTACGAGCCGTTTGAAGCGCAAGAAATCAGCGATAAGATTGCAGAATTATTAACGCCTCCTGAGGTGAATGCTAAGGTGTCTGTGCTTTATCAAACGATAGAGGATCTGCACTTGAGTTGCCCAGGTCATCCAGGGGATTGGTACTTTACCGGGGATTATCCGACTCCGGGTGGAAACCGCGTTGTGAACAAGAGCTTCATGTATTACGTTGAAGGGCGTACAGAACGAGCCTACTAAAACATGAAAATTTACACTAAAACTGGCGATCACGGTCAGACATCGCTGTTGAGCGGAAGCCGCGTTTCGAAAGCAGAATTGCGGTTAGAAGCCTACGGTACATTTGACGAGTTGAACAGTCATTTAGGTGTGTTGGCCGCAACGCTTCCTTCGGATCAGTTCCCTTATGCACAAGCCATTCAAAGTGAGCTTTTTGCTATGGGTTCTCATCTGGCAGTAGAAGGAACCCCTGATTTCCCGCTACCAAAGTTTAACGAAGATTTGGTAGGGCAGTTGGAGCGTCAGATCGATCAATGGAATGAAATCCTACCTGAACTAAAGAGTTTCATTCTACCGGGTGCACACCCCCAAAGTGCCCATTGCCATGTCGCGCGCACCGTTTGTCGCCGCGCAGAACGCAGGGTAGTGGCCTTAAATGACGAAGCTAAGGTGGCAGTAGAAATCATTACGTTCGTAAATCGACTTTCAGATTTCCTTTTCGTCATGGCACGCTGGATTGATTTTTCCAACGGTGCGCCGGACAGAATTTGGACTCCTAAGTATTAAGCACTTACATTTTTTCTAAAGGTGTTGCACAAGTCAGCAGAAAAACTACTTTTGCACGACTGATAATACATTAATAGTTGTTGAAGACTTATGTACTGGACCTTAGAACTTGCATCGTATTTGAGTGACGCGCCGTGGCCGGCAACTCGCGATGAGCTTATTGATTACGCCATCCGCACGGGAGCACCGTTGGAGGTGGTAGAAAACCTACAAGCTATTGAGGAGGAAGAGGAAGAAACTTACGAGAGTATCGAAGAAATTTGGCCGGATTATCCGTCTGAAGAAGATTTCCTCTGGAACGAAGAAGAATATTGATTTAAGGCCCCTTTTCTAGGGGCTTTTTTTTGGACACATCGTTTGCGTGCCGCACAATACTTCAGGCCTACAGGAATATTGCAAATTTCCAATCTATAGACCGCGTTTTGTGTTGTACTTTTGACTGTAAATCCAATACATCTGCATGGATAGATTTTCATTTTTAGGAAGCGTTCACGCCCAATTGATTGATGATCAATACGAGCGCTACCTCAAAAATCCGGACGGTATTGAACCGAGCTGGCGAGCCTTCTTCCAGGGATATGATTTTGCAAAAGAAATCTATTCTGAAGAAGACCTTGAAGGCGCGGGTGTGCCCGAAGAGGTGATTAAAGAGTTTCATGTTTTGAATTTAATTCAAGGCTACCGCTCTCGTGGACATTTGTTCACAAAGACGAACCCTGTTCGCATGCGCCGCAGTTACGAGCCTACATTAGACATCGAAAATTTCGGATTAAGCAAAGACGACCTGGATATACCGTTTAATGCAGCCACAGAATTGGGGCTGCCAGGTGCGACGAAGTTGCGTGAAATCATCGCGCATTTAGAGGCGATCTACTGCCAAAGCACGGGGGTAGAATACAACTACATTCGCGATCCTGAACGTCGTACTTGGATTAAAAAGTGGATCCACAAAGACGATAATAAGCCGAAGCTCTCCATTGAAGAGAAGAAGCAAATCCTTCATAAACTCAACCAAGCCGTTAGTTTTGAGGCCTTCTTGAATACAAAATTTGTGGGTCAGAAGCGCTTTTCAATCGAAGGAGCGGAAGCACTAATTCCAGGTTTAGATGAGGTAGTGAATCACGGCGCGCGTCACGGTGTGAAGGAATTCGTTCTAGGCATGGCCCACCGCGGTCGTTTAAATGTACTTACGAATGTCTTCGGTAAGCCGCGCAAGCAGATTTTCTCTGAATTTGAAGGAAAGGCGTTCGACGATGTGACCATAGATGGGGATGTAAAGTACCACCTGGGCCATACCACCGTTCACACCACTGTCGATGGGCATGAGGTGTTGATGAATATCGCACCAAACCCGTCGCATCTCGAGGCAGTTGATCCGGTTGTAGAGGGGATTGCTCGCGCAAAAATCAACAACGACTATGGGATGGAATCGGGCAAAGTATTGCCGATACTGATCCATGGTGATGCTGCAGTGGCGGCACAAGGTATAGTGTATGAAACGGTTCAAATGGAAACATTGGACGGTTACAAAACGGGTGGAACCCTGCATGTGGTCATTAACAATCAGGTAGGGTTTACGACAAATTATTTGGATGCACGTTCTTCGACGTATTGTACGGATGTGGCTAAAGTTATTTTAGCTCCTGTACTCCACGTAAATGGGGATGATCCAGAGGCATTAGTACATGCCATGCGCCTCGCCATTGAATACCGTCAGCGTTTTCAGCGCGACATTTTTATCGACTTATTGTGTTACCGCAAGTACGGTCATAACGAAGGAGATGAACCTCGTTTCACACAGCCGATTTTATACAAGGCCATCTCAAAGCATCCGAACCCGCGCGAAATCTACGCACAGAAGTTGATGAGCGAAGGAATTGCTACCCAGGAAATGGTACGCGAAATGCAGGATGAGTTTAAATCCATGTTGGAGGTCGACTTTGATGAAGCGAAGAAAATCGAGCGCAACGTGATTACGCCATTTATGGAAAAGGAGTGGGTAGATTATCCTGCTGCTAAACCTGGTGAAATGTTGCACCCTGTGGACACGACGTTTGATTTAGACAAGCTAAAGGATATCGCGAAATACATCACGACCCTTCCTGAAGGCAAGAAGTTCTTAAAGAAAACCGTTCGCTTGATGGGGGATCGTGCCGCACAAGTGTTTGAACGCAACTCCATAGATTGGGGCATGGGTGAATTGCTCGCCTACGGCTCGCTTTTAGCAGAAGATTACAACATTCGAATTTCCGGAGAAGATGTAGAGCGCGGAACGTTCTCGCACCGCCATGCCATTTTAAAGGTAGAGGACAGCGAAGAAGAAGTGAATCTACTCAATGAATATCCAGGAAAAGAAGGCCGTTTTGCCATCTACAATTCGTTGTTGAGTGAATACGCAGTAATGGGTTTTGATTACGGATATGCCATGGCATCGCCGGATACCTTAACCATTTGGGAGGCCCAATTCGGTGATTTCGCCAACGGCGCCCAGATCATGATTGACCAATTCCTCACTGCTGCCGAGGACAAATGGAAAGTTCAGAACGGATTGGTTTTGCTGCTTCCTCACGGTTATGAAGGACAAGGTGCTGAACACAGTTCTGCAAGACTTGAGCGCTTCTTACAGATGTGTGCGCAAGAAAACATGACCGTGGCGAACTGTACCACACCAGCGAACTTCTATCATTTACTGCGTCGTCAACACAAGCGTCACTTTAGACGTCCGCTCGTGGTAATGTCGCCGAAGAGTCTGTTGCGTTTACCGAAGGCGCAAAGCACTATGGAAGAATTGGCCCATGGCACATTCCAACCCATTTTATCGGACACCACAGTCGCCCCAGAAAAAGTTACGAAAGTGGTTTTCTGTTCAGGGAAACTCTACTACGAACTCGCCGATGAGCGCGAGGCGCAGGGCGCGGATCACGTGGCTATTATTAGAATAGAACAATTGTACCCGCTCGATGATCTTGCCATCAAGCAGGAAGTAGCAAAATACCCGAACGCAGCAATGCATGTTTGGGCGCAAGAAGAACCAGCGAACATGGGGGCATGGACCTACATGTTGTGGCAAATGCACCAGCAGTTGACTCTCGTGAGTCCAGCGCCAAGTGCAGCGACGGCAAGCGGATCACACCAAGTGGCCGTTCAGCGTCAAAGAGAAACTATTGAACGAGTATTTAGCATTTAAGTCTATCAGATATGTTAGAAATGAAAGTGCCTTCACCAGGCGAATCCATTACTGAAGTTGAAATCGCTACCTGGTTGGTAAGTGACGGCGACTATGTAGAAAAAGATCAAGCCATTGCTGAGGTCGATTCCGACAAGGCAACGCTCGAATTGCCTGCAGAAGAAAGTGGAATTATCACTTTAAAAGCAGAAGAAGGCGACACCGTAGAGGTGGGTCAAGTCGTTTGTTTGATCGATACGAACGCGGCGCGTCCAGAGGGCAGCGCAGCTCCAGCTCCAGCGGCACCAAACCCAGAGCCGGTGGCGGCACCAGCTGCGCCAGCAGCAACCACGTATGCTACCGGAACCGCTTCCCCTGCTGCTAAGAAAATGATGGCCGAAACGGGTGCATCTGTGGCAAAAGGAACGGGCAAAGACGGTCGCATCACTAAGGCAGATGTCATTGATGCAGTAGCTTCTATGGGTTCTTCTGAACAGGGCGAGCGTGCGCAGACGCGCAAGAAGATGAGTAGTCTTCGTCGCAAATTGGCCAGTAGATTAGTTACGGTAAAGAACGAAACGGCCATGCTTACGACCTTTAACGAGGTAGATATGAAGCCTATTTTCGACTTGCGTAACGAATACAAGAATGAGTTTTTTGAGAAGCACGGGGTGAAACTTGGCTTCATGAGTTTCTTTACGTTAGCTGCGGTTCGCGCATTGAAAATGTACCCTTCTACGAACAGCATGATCGATGGAAATGAGCTCGTGAGCTTTGATTATGTGGATGTAAGTGTAGCGGTAAGTGGTCCTAAGGGATTGATGGTCCCTGTGGTTCGCAACGCTGAAACCTTGGATTTCGCAGGGGTAGAAAGTGAGATTGGTCGCCTAGCAACGAAAGTGCGCGACGGTAAAATTACAGTGGATGAGATGACAGGCGGAACCTTTACCATCACTAACGGTGGTGTGTTCGGATCTATGCTCTCTACACCGATCATCAACCCGCCGCAAAGTGCCATTCTAGGAATGCACAATATTATTCAGCGCCCGGTTGCCGTTGATGGTGAAGTGGTCATTCGTCCTATGATGTACGTTGCATTGAGCTACGACCATCGCGTGATTGACGGTCGTGAAAGTGTGGGTACGTTAGTCGCCATTAAAGAAGCGCTTGAAAATCCAGCAGAGGTACTGATGGAAGGCAATGTTCGCAAAGCATTAGGCTTATAACGAGGCCTTAAAATCCTTATATTTGGGAGCGCTGCCTGCAAGGGCAGCGCTCCTTTTGATTTACAAACAGAAATAACAACGCATGAAAAGATTTATTTCGGGCCTACTTACCCTAGCCTTGGTCCTGAGTTCTGTAGTTTCTACGGCACACGAAGGGATGTGGTTGCCTATGCTCATCAAGCGCCTCAATATGGCGGAGATGCAAGCAAACGGCTTGAATTTGACCGCAGAAGAATTGTACGACATCAACAATGCCTCTGTAAAAGACGCCATCGTTTCTTTGGGTGGTTTTTGTACGGGTGAGATCATCTCTGATCAGGGATTGATGCTAACAAACCACCACTGTGGTTACGATGCCATCCGCTCGCATTCTACTGTAGAAAATGACTTCCTAACGGACGGTTTCTGGGCGATGACTCGCGAAGAAGAGCGTACCAATCCAGGTTTGACCGCAGCGATTTTAGTACGCATGGAGGACGTAACGGATAAAGTTATGGCCGAGCTCACAGATGATATGTCTGAAGCCGAGCGTGCTGCAAAAGCCAAAGAAGTGGGTGATGCATTGGCTAAAGAAGCTACGGAAGGTACCGTGCACAACGCCTACACACGCAGTTTCTTTCATAACAATGAATTTTATTTGTTCGTATTCAACACGTACAAGGATGTTCGTTTGGTGGGTGCTCCGCCAAGCAGTGTAGGAAAGTACGGTGGCGATACAGACAACTGGATGTGGCCGCGTCACACCGGTGACTTTTCAATGTTCCGCATTTATGCGGATGCAGAAGGCAATCCTTCTGACGTTAGTGCGGACAATGTACCGTTGACTCCAAAGCACCACTTACCGGTAAGCTTGAACGGTGTGAAAGAAGGGGACTTTACTATGGTCTTCGGTTTCCCAGGTTCTACGGATAGATTCCTCACTTCTACCGGTATTGAGCAAGCCATTAATCTCTACAACCCAACAGTGGTTGAGATTCGTGAGCAGAAATTGGCCATCATGAAAAAAGCGATGGATGCAGACGATGCAGTACGCATTGCATTGGCCTCTAACTATGCTTCTACAGCGAACTATTGGAAATACTTCATCGGTCAAACGGAACAGCTCAAGAAGAACCGTGTGAAGGCGAAGAAAGAAGCCATCGAGGCACGCTACATGGATTGGGCAAAAGCAGATCCATCTCGCGCAGAATATGCAGGAGCATTAGATCTACTGAACGAGGCCTATGCGGCGACAGATGCTACCGTTAAAGGCGGTGTATATCTGATGGAGGCAGGAATTCGTGGTGCATCTTTACCGTTGTATGCGTTCCGTCTGGGCCGCATGTTAAGCGCGCTCTCAAGCTCAGAAGATCTTGAAGCGGATAAAGCAGCCGCTTTGGCTTATGCTGAAGACCACTTCGCAGAATACCAAGCAGATGTGGACCGTGCTTTAGCTGCGAAATTGTGGGGCATGTGGATGGAAAACGTCCCAGCCGATCAACAGCCGGGTATCTTTACTGAAGTTCGCGATAGCATGGACGGCGACGTTACAGTGCTTGCTACTGAGGTTTATGACAACTCCATTTACGCATCAATGGATGCGCTAAAATCTTGGATGGAAACCATGGATGCTGATGCACTGAAAGCGGATATGGGAGGAAAAGTAGCTTCTAGTTTCATTATGACGTATTTCGGCAATCAACAAGGAAATGCCGAGGTGAACGAAAAGATGGAAAAAGGTTACCGTCTCTTTACCGATGGGCTACGTCAAGCTATGCCGGAGAAAACATTCGCGCCAGATGCCAACTCAACCTTGCGTATGACTTGGGGTGTGGTAGGTGCTTACGATCCTCAAGATGCTGTACACTACGACTATGTTACGACATTAGACGGCGTAATGCAGAAGGAAGATCCTAGCAATGACGAATTCATCGTACCTGCTCGCTTGAAGGAACTCTACAACGCTAAGGACTATGGTCGCTATGCGGATGAAAATGGCGATTTGATTGTCAACTTCATTTCAAATAACGACATCACTGGAGGTAATTCAGGCTCGCCTGTAATTAATGGCGACGGTGAGTTGATCGGTACAGCATTTGATGGTAACTGGGAGGCAATGTCCGGTGATATTTTCTTCGAGGACCAATTGCAACGTACCATCTCCGTTGATATTCGCTACACCCTATTTATCATCGACAAATATGCTGGCGCAGGCCACCTTGTTGACGAAATGACGGTAGTGGAAGGAAAGAAAAAGCGTAAGAAGCGTCGCAAATA
>JAGYIN010000021.1 GCA_018402665.1 Schleiferiaceae bacterium
GTCAGTTTTTTAATCTTCTTTTCCTGCTGCTTTTCATGCTGGGATTTTTTAACCTGACGCTCGTCTTGCGTTTGGTTGGCACGTTCTCCGGCATACACTTTGAATCGGCCTACTACCTCGTCTTTCCCTTTTTTGCTGCGTTGTTCAGCATACTCATTAACCAGTCCTTGGAACTTTTTACCCCAAGTAATCATCGCGTTTTGTTGCTCATTCATTGCGCTTTGACGGCGCACTTTATCTTCTAATTGGGCAATTTTTCGATCTTGTTTTTCTTTGAGTAGTTCCAGTTCTGTTAAGCGTGAGGCAAGCTGCGCGCGTTGATGGGCCAATTGGTTTTTCTCCTTTTGAATCCCCACCAGCAATCGGTCCACCGCGACCGTACTCTCGTTCAGTAAATTGCGTGCCTCGTCGATCAACCGTTTATCCACCCCCACTTGTTGCGCGACCTCATAGGTATAGGAAGAGCCCGGCACACCTTGATTCAGTTTGAATTCCGGCGTGAGGTCCGTGGAGTTGAATAGCATGGATCCGTTTTCTACGCGCGGTAGGTCGCTGGCCAATGCTTTGATGCTGTTGTAGTGGGTAGTCATTACCCCATAGGTTTTGCTTTCATTCAATGCACGCAGAAACACCTGCGCCATGGACGAACCTAGGTCCGGGTCAGAACCCGAGCCAAACTCATCAATCAGCACCAAAGTTTTGTCGTAGGCTGCATTGAGAAAGTATTTCATCTTGTTCAGCTTGGAGCTGTACGTAGAGAGTTCATTCTCTATGCTCTGGGCATCGCCAATATCCGCCATGATGCCATTGAACCAACCCATGGTACTGTCAGGGTGCACCGTAACAAGCAAGCCGCTCTGAAGCATTAATTGCAAAAGCCCTACGGTTTTAAGGGTGATGGATTTCCCACCAGCATTAGGACCTGAAATTACGAGGATGCGCGTTCGTGTATCAAGCTGAATATCCAGTGGGACAACCGGCTTCTTCTTTGCTTTATGAAAGTCCCGAAGTACGGGATTAATGGCTTTGATTAGTGCGATGTGAGGGCGGTCGACCAGTTGTGGCAAACACGCTTCCTCATCTAATGCATAGAGCGCCTTCGCGTTCACAAAGTCTATCTGGTAGAGCGCAGTAGAAAAGTCCCGAAGTACTTCACGGTATCCCGCCACAAACGCGGTAAGTAAACGAAGAATGCGCGTTACTTCCCTCTTTTCCTCCTCCTCTAACAGGGTAATTTCGTTATTGATTTCGAGGGTTTCTGATGGCTCTACAAAGAAGATACTTGCCTTCGCAGATGAGCCGTGAAACACCCCATTTACTTGCCCTTTGAACGCGCCTTCTATGGCCAAAACGCGCTTATTATCGTGAACACTTTCTTGCGTATCGGCCAGGACGCCAGCGCCTTGGTATTTTTTAACGGCGCGGTAAAAAATGCGGTCTGCAGCAGCGCGCTTTTTCGTGAGCGTGGCACGAATTTTACCCAATTCCGCCGATGCAGAAGTCTTAACAATACCTCTACGGTCGAGCACGCGATCGATCTCGTTGGGCACCTCTTTGTTTGGAGCCAGGTGAGCGAACTTATCCTGAATGGACGGCGTACGCATGGCGTGTTGTTTGAAGAAGTAATGCACCCGGTTAAAGCTCTCAATCATGCTTTTGATCACGAGAAAGTCTTCACCTTCGAGCGTAGCGCCTTGGATTTTCAGGCGCAATAGAAACGGCTTAATATCTTCTGCTGCGAGCGCCGGAACGGCAAAGTCACTTTGATACAGTCCTAAAATTTCGTGTACCTCTTGAAGATCCCCCGTTGTAAGGGTAAAATCGCTGCTCGGCTTGAGCCCTTGGATGCGTTCGCGGGCACGTTCTGTTACAGCGCGTTTTGATACGGCCTGCTTGACCAAATCAAACTCTATACTTTCAAATAAATCTTCTGGATACGTTTTCAAAACTTATGGTCTACCGATATTATCCGCGGTACACGCCATCTTCGGTAGTAACACTTTCCGTGCCTTCATGTTTACGCAAGCCCCCTGCAATTACAAAGGCCAATCCGGAGAGCGCAGTTGTAGTCAATACGTCGATGGTCGTCCAAAGCACCCCCACAGGCACATCATAGAGATCGTTTTGTATGTCGCCCCAAAGCCAGAGGGCCAGCAAGACGATGGAACCGGTAAATGGTTTTCTGCGCGTTTGTGTGGTCCATGAGGGCAAGGTGATGGTTTTCGTGTAAAAGAACACGGCCAGCGCAGCCCCCATGCCATGCGCGATGAGCATGCTATACACTGCAAAAGGATTTGCCGCCATGTAACGGGTCATGATCTCCGATCGCCCGCTCCAATCTGCCGCTTGTAAATCTACCATCGGCAAAGGGTCTAAAAACAGTCCAAAGAAACTGTGTAAACCGGTGGTCACGAGAATGGCGATGACCAATCCCACGATGGTAAGGCCAATGGAACGCAGGGCAAAAAGGAATTTTTTCATGGCGTTTAGGTATTATTTGAACCAACCTTCGACGACATCAAGAGCGAGTGCGGCAATGTCTAATTTATTTTTCTTGCGGAACCCGTTTAGTTTTTGATGCAATGCTGCGGGTTTGTTTGCGCGCAAGCTCTCTACGGTATGGTAGCCGGCTTGAGCAATGTGCACCGACCATTCGGCTGGAACTCCGATGGCCTCGAAATCCCTAGGACTGGCGACGGTATCAAACTTTTCTGGACGCATCTGCGGGAAGAACAGTACCTCCTGAATACTTTCCTGGTTCGTTAACATCATGGTGAGGCGGTCGATACCAATACCCAAGCCTGAGGTTGGTGGCATACCGTATTCTAGAGCGCGAATAAAGTCTTGGTCGATGAACATGGCTTCGTCGTCGCCTTTTTCGGACAGTTTTAATTGGTCCTCGAAACGCGCTAACTGGTCGATAGGGTCGTTAAGCTCAGAATATGCATTTGCCACTTCTTTACCGTTTACCATCAGTTCAAAACGCTCAGTAAGCTCTGGATTATCGCGGTGTTTTTTACACAACGGAGACATTTCAACGGGGTAGTCCGTGATGAAGGTGGGCTGGATGTAGTGCTTTTCACACTTTTCACCGAATAGTTCATCGATGAGCTTTCCTTTACCCATCGTTTCATCTACTTCAAGACCTATACTCAATGCGGCTTCTCGAACTTCTGACTCCGATTTTCCATTCAAGTCCAGACCTGTGTGCTCTTTAATGGCCTCGAGGATAGGAACTCGCGCGTAAGGCGCCTTAAAGCTCACTGAATTTGAACCGATGGTTGCATCTGTAGTGCCGTTCACAGCCGTGGCTACTTCTTCGAGCATGTTTTCTACAAACTTCATCATCCAGTGGTAATCTTTGTAGGCCACATAGATTTCCATTACCGTAAACTCAGGGTTGTGGGTTTTGTCCATGCCCTCGTTACGGAAGTCTTTTGCAAATTCATAAACCCCTTCAAAACCACCTACGATCAATCTTTTCAGGTACAATTCGTTGGCAATACGCAAATACAAGGGCGTATCTAGTGCATTGTGGTGCGTAATGAACGGGCGTGCTGCGGCACCACCCGGAATAGGCTGAAGGATGGGTGTTTCCACCTCCATATAGCCTGCATCATCGAAGATGCGGCGCATTGTGCTGATCACGCGATTGCGCTTGCGGAAAATTTCTTTTACTTCAGGATTGACAACGAGATCCACATAACGTTGGCGGTAGCGAATTTCGGGATCTGTTAATTGGTCATAGATCTTACCGTCGGCATCTTTTTTTACGACCGGAAGTGGACGAAGTGATTTAGAAAGGACCACCATTTCCTTCACGTGCAGACTCATTTCACCCGTTTGCGTGGTGAACATGTGTCCTTCTACGCCGATAAAATCGCCAATATCAAGGAGCTTTTTGAATACGTCATTGTACATCGTTTTGTCCTCATCTGGACAAATTTCGTCGCGATTCACGTAGATCTGCATATCACCAGTAGCGTCGGTAAGAACGGCAAACGAAGCCTTTCCCATGATGCGTTTTGTCATCAAGCGGCCTGCAATGCGTACGTGCTCAAAGCCCTCTGCGCCCTCTGTGTAGCTGGAAGAGAGGTCTTTAGCGTGATGCGTAACGGTGTATTCCGCAGCGGGATAAGGGTCGATTCCTAGACCTCTTAATTTAGCCAAAGCGGCACGTCTTAATTGTTCCTGTTCTGATAATAATCTTGCCATGATGCAATGCGTATATTAAGACAACAAAGATAATTGCCTTTTGTAGCTTAGCAGTATGCGATTTAGCCGATTTTACCCTTACCTCTTCGCGTTGTTCACAACCGCACTATGTCACGCCCAGCCGTATTGGCAGAAGGGGGACAGGTTAGGTTATGTAGGTGGTTTTGCAACCGTTCAAGGTCAAGGGCAACAGATCGTTAACGCGCACCTGGATTTAGACCTGGGAGGAAGCCTATTTTTTACCCCAAAGTGGGCGATCGGTTCTGAAGCAAGTTCAAGCTGGGATCCCATGACGCAAAGCGCGAACGCCACCATGCGCGCGCAGTACCTTTTGCTAGGCCGTAGTGATGTCCCCCACAGTTTGTTGGCGGATATTCATGGAGGTTTAGGCTACCACACGAGCCAAACGTTGATGGGCACGAATTTTTCTTCGAGTGACGTAAAGGTGGGGTTGGGTTTGCAATATACCTGGTGGATTAGCCAAGGCGTCGGCGTGTATCTGTGGCCCCAGTGGTCAAGGACGAACGGCGGTCCCAGTGGATTGTGGGGCTGGCAGTTTGATGTTCCTATTGGCGTCCAATGGAATTGGCACAAATAATCATGAGAAAAGTAGAATTTCAAGATATTGGAACCGTACGTTACGGTGAGGCTTGGGACTTTCAAACGAAGTTGTTTGAGCGAACGGTCGATCAAAAATTGGTCAATCGCAAAACGCCAGAAAAGGCTGAAGAGACCACCGACCACCTCATTTTTGTGGAGCACCCACCCGTTTTTACGCTGGGGAAAAGCGGCAAGGAAGCGCACCTTCTCGTGGATCAAGCGCGCTTGAAAGCGGAAGGAATAGATTACCACCCCGTAAATCGTGGCGGTGATATTACCTACCACGGTCCGGGCCAGATTGTCGGGTATCCCATCCTAGATCTCGACCATTACTTTACCGACATTCACAAATACCTG
>JAGYIN010000022.1 GCA_018402665.1 Schleiferiaceae bacterium
AGAGCCGTTATCGGCGTCCAGTAGGGCATAGTCTTCAATACTTACTAAATAGGTCAATTCGTACCCATTTCCTGCACCGTTTCCAGTATAGGACGTACCGATGTTTTCAATCAACACCTGGTCCGTAGCGGTAAGTTTGACCGGCACCGCACCCGCAGTCGCATCAAAGGCGGGGGTAACATTGCCCAACGTTCCGTATTGGTGCGCCGGTAAACTCGCGGGCTGGTTGCCATCGGCTAAAAGGGAAAGGCTCATCCCTTCGTTCATATTGGCAATGCGTACGGAAATAGAACCGTCTGCCAATCCTGCATTACTCAACATTAATGAGTAATTTAAAAAGGTGCTCGACTGCTTGTTCGCACCAAGCACAAAAGCACTCCCGGCCTCCACGGGATCGTCATTACTGAAGTCAAACACAATCTCGTCGTCAACGACATCCACCAATGCGTGTGCATCGATCATCACGCCAATGGCTTGTGTTTCTACTGAGGCATCTTGCGCGTTCATTCCGAACGCTACTGTTGTGGCTGCGGCCACCATCCAAACTTTTTTCATGTTTAAGGATTTAAGGGTTAAAAATTGATTCTTAATCAACTTACCCTCACCTGCAGGAGACTTCCAAAAATTGTGAAAAACTAGACGTTTTGAACAAGGCGGCTTGCGGCGGAACCTAAACGATACGACCCTCAACGGTTGGGGTTAGTGAATAGTGGAACACACAAAAAACCCCCAACCGGATAGGAAGGGGGTTCACGTTATAACCTTTAATTCTTCGAGTTCTCTGGTTTAGATAGAGTGCCGGTTCCTTGCGGTTGGGCGTGTCGTATTCTAGAAAACTTATCTCGTCGTCATAAAGATGTCGTTCACATGCTCGTGGTTGCGAGCGTCCACTGTGAGGACGGGGATGTGGGCGCCGTTTTCGAGGATGTTTTGGTCGAAATGGGCACCAAAAAGGTTGAGTATTCCGTCGTTGTGGTGGTTGACGGTTGCAATGAGGTCGCACTGGTGTGCGGCGGCATATTTTATAATGGCTTCATCGAAGCTGAGATCGTGACCCACGTCGATGGCCTGGGTTTGCACTCCGCGCTGGCGCAGGTAGCTTTTTGCAAAGTTTAGGTTGCGCGATATGGTCGCGGCAAGGAATTCGTCCGTTTTATCCTCATAGATGAGCAGGACAGCAGCTTTTAATGGTGCGGCGATGGCAGCGACCGTACTGAGGATCTTTTTGTCTTCGCGTTCAAGCGTGATGGGCACTGCGATGCGGTCGAGGACTTCATCGTCATGAACCTCGCGCTGCGTAACAATAAAAGGCGTGGTGCTTTCGCTAATGATTTTAAGGGCACGGGAGCCGATGAGTTTTTGAATGCCGTGAACGCCTTTCGTCGCCATAATGACCAGGTTGCATGCATGAGTGATGGCAAAGGCGCCAATCTCTTCTTCAAAGTTGCCAACAGTGATGTGGCTGGTGATGGTCGTGTGGTTGGCGTGGTTGAGGGCACATAGGGCGTCTAACCGGTCCTGGGCTTCCCCCCGCATACTTTCTTTTTCTACCACGTGCAACACGTGAATGCTGCCGCCCTTGTAGTTGTTTAGAAAAGAAAGGGCATACTTTAAACCGCTCGTAGCTGTTGGAGAGAGGTCGGTAGGAATTAAGACTTTCATAGGCTAAAGATTAGGACAGCTGCGCTGTATTTCTACTCAAAGTTACAAACCAGCGGACCGATTCGGGCCGACTTTTGTCACGAATTCTGAACGAATGGAGCCGGATTTACCGTACGCGAGATTCGCGATAGTCACTGAGCGATTCCCCCATAATCTGCTCAAAGGACAGATAGAAGGGCGCTCTTGAGGAATAACCCACGGTTTTGGCGAGGGATTCTACACTTTGATTTTCGAGATACCCTTCCTCCATAAGTCGGAGTGCGCGGTGGATGCGCGCATATTTTTTGAAGAAACCGAAATTGGTACTGGTGGCAGAAAAGAATGCTTCCCATTCGGAGTTTTTGAAGGGACTGTGCTTGATGAAATCGGCTTTTTTTGAATGTGTATTGAAGGGAAATTCTTCGTTGCCTTGAATGAGCGCTTCGATGTAAAAAACCATATCGGTATTGGCTACTTTTCCAGCGTTCGGATAGATCTCTTTCGGTGCATCTTGAATGAATGCAGCTTGCCGAGCGGCCTCTCTTTCAGCCTCATACGCTTTAATTTCGGCCACTTTCTCCTTTTGCATTCTAGGGCGGATGTTTACGACGTCCCAGAAGATGAGAAAGACATTCCCAAACATGATGTAGCGCAAGGTTTCCCCACTTGCGAAGAATAGAAAGTCATGTTCAACAAAATTGTAGATAATGTCTAAATAGGGTATTAAGAAAACAGCCTGAAACACCGGCAACACATAGAAGGGTACCCGCGCCTTCATTGCGTTTAATTTGTTTATACTGACTATGATGTAGAGCAACACATGGAACGGGTATGCGAGCAAGATCCATTTGTCAGATAGCGGCCAAAAAATTTCAGTCCCTGCCCAATTTAAGTCTCGCGCGAGTTGTACGGTTTCATAAAAATGATCGTTAAAAGCGGCCAGATGCACAATGAGAATGATGTAGCCGATAAGCATGGGCAAGTAATGGATCAGGTGCCATTTATCGCGACGTTCTTTGATGGTACAGAACGAACCATAAAGTCCTGGCCCTACCAGAAATAATAAGGGAAGGAACCACGGATAGAGGAAAGAAACAAAGGTGTTTCCAACTAAAGCGGGGTCCGTAAAAAATAGCGCGGCAATAAGCGTCCCGCCCAAAAAGTAGAGGTAAGGAATGTTGTAGCGTCGAATGGTAAGCCCACCTATGACGAGCGCAATGATGAGTAGAAAAATTGCGGTGATGATGTAATCTTGGTACAAGGGTAATTTCTCTTTTAGTTAATAAAGTTAAGCCAATTTGATTTAGTCAGGAAAATCTTTCAAAATTGTTCATTTCGGCCTAGACAATAAATAATCATTTTATATCAAAAAAAATTAAAATATAACAAATATAATCAATAACTATCATTAAAGAGTTGAAATCGAGACACTTACGCGTGTTAATAAGTCGTTAATTTTAAAAAGTTAAAACCAATTTATTATGACTGCTCGCCTTGCTACGCTCATAGCATTATTTTTTGCCTTTAATGCATCAGCACAATCGGATTGTTGGGATAATTTAAATACCCAAAATAGTGGAATACCAGCATCAGCATACAATACAATTATTGAAGTTGATACCGGTGAGTATCTGTTAGGTACGGAGAACGGATTAGTGCTCTACAATGGGTCAACTTTCAATTTTGTTAAAGCCTCTGACTTTCCATTGGCCTCTCAAGAAGTATTAACCATAGAACGTTCTGCCTCAGGAATCTATATTGGTACTACTGCGGGATATACGTTTATAAATGTTCTAGGTCAAGCAAGTCTATTTAAAGCACAGTTTACGGGTTTATTAGGAGATTCGGTAAGGGCGATATCAGAAGACGCTTCTGGAAGGGTTTGGGTTGGAACAGAATCCGGTATTTCCATCAAAACAGGTCTCAATTGGTCTTATGTGCCAACAAGTTTGTTGCCGAATGTCTCTGTACAAGATTTAATTGTTTTGGCGGATAGTTCAGTGGCGGTTGCAACCAAAGATGGTTTAGTTGTGATTAACGATCAATCGGGTACGTTTACAGGAACGACATACACAAAACAGAATACATCAAATGGCTTGGCAAACGATGATGTCAAATCACTTTATCAAGATTCGAATGGTACGCTATGGATCGGCACACTTTATGGGGTGTCTGAATTTGACGGTTCCACCTGGACGAAATATAATGTGAGTAATACTATTGGACTTGCGTCAAATGATATCAGATCATTTGTTGAAGATCCTGCTGGTAACTTATATATATGTACAGCTTTTGGATTAACAACGTTTACTAATTCAGGTACAGTCACGCATTCTTATTCTATGAATGGACTTGCTGAAAAT
>JAGYIN010000023.1 GCA_018402665.1 Schleiferiaceae bacterium
CACACACATGTGATCTGCTTCAAGGTATACTGCAACACTAGGCGTTCCTAGCCCATCCATAAGTGCTTCTGCTATCTGTCGAGTAAGGCGCTCTTGTACTTGAGGACGTTTGGAGTAGTGACGAACAATTCTATTCAATTTAGACAGACCAACTACTTGTCCATTAGGTATATATGCTATGTGGCAATTGCCTAGAATGGGCACAAAGTGGTGCTCGCAATGTGAATGAACTGTGATGTTCTTTTCGATAAGCATATCCTTATACTGGTACTTATTATCGAACAGTTTCATCTCCGGTTTATTCTTGGGATTGAGGCCTGCAAAGGCTTCTGAAACGTACATTTTTGCTACCCTTAATGGCGTACCACTCAAGCTATCATCGGTAAGGTCTAAACCTAGAATCTCCATGATATTCTTAAACTTTTCAGCAATAAGCGCAATTTTTTGGTCATCGCTTAATTTGAAAGCATCGGCTCTAAGCGGCGTATCAATTGAACTGCCCATGTGATTGTCGAATAATTCGGCAAGCTCTTCTGTGGTATATTTTTGGTCGTGCTTTGTCATAATAAGTTTATTCTCCGCAGTACTCAACAAAGTTTCTGGGGGTTTCATATAAGGTAACCTTCAAATCGAATGATGTGTTCAGCTTTACTCTAAGTCTGTTCCATATTACATATGCAATATGCTCAGCTGTAGGGTTTAACGTTTTAAACTCAGCGACTTGAACATTCAGGTTCTTGTGGTCCATATACTCCTCAACCTCAGATTTAATGAGGTCGGCAAGCACCTTCATATCGATAAGATATCCAGTTTTTGGATCAACTTCTCCCGTAACTCCTACAATCAACTCGTAGTTGTGTCCGTGGTAGTATGGATTATTACATTTACCAAAGAGTTCCTCGTTTTCTTCTAAACTTAGGTTCGGTTCATGTAAACGGTGTGCTGCATTAAAGTGCGCTTTTCTATAAACCGTGATCTTCATTATTCCAGTAGTTTAAAAATCGGTCATAAATGATTTTGAACCATTCTGTATATCGATCAGGGTTAATTTTCATATCGTTTGCTACCCAGTCTACTGACTTCCAATCAAAAGAATCTACTTCTTCTGGGTTTACTTTAGGATCATCGTTCCAGCGTGCGATGAGCACGTGATCTAGTTCGTGTTCCGTTAAATCATTATCTAATTCTGCTTTGTAGATAAAGCTGAAGACTCGTTTGACAGCACAGGTAAATCCCATTTCCTCCATGAGTCGTCTCCTTGCTGCCTCCTCTACATTTTCACCGTCTCTAGGATGTGAGCAACAGGTATTGGTCCAAAGACCACCACTATGGTATTTGTGGAGTGCCCTGCGCTGCAATAATATTTCATTCTTGTCGTTCATGGCGAAAACAGAGAATGCACGATGCAGTTTCGCCAATCGGTGCGCTTCCATTTTCTCCATCAGTCCCAGAGCATTATCGTGCTCGTCGACCAGGATAACTTGTTCAGCCATAGTTTAAATCCAGTTGATTGTATGTCTTACGTAACTACTTAAAAACAGTCCGTATTTTCTCTTATTAGAAATTCTCACACGTTGACTTAAAATGATGTCGCAATGTGTCTTTTTGATTTTTTTAAATAAGCTGTAGTAGTACACATAGGCGATGTATACTCCAAACCGTGCTCCTTTGGGCAGTTGTTTGATGCCTTGATATCCTGCCATGAAGTCAATATCTATATCCGCTTCAATTTCAGTTTTTACCGATTCATTAAAGTTGTTTAAATCAACCCCAGGGAAGTAGGTTCGACCTAGTTTTTTGTAATCGGCATGTAGATCGCGTAAGAAATTAATCTTTTGGAAGGCGCTACCCAGCTGCATTGCAGGAATTTTCAATATTTGGTAACGTTCTTCACTACCGTCTACAAAAACTTTCAAACACATGAGTCCAACGACTTCTGCAGAACCCAAAATGTATGCCTTGTAGCCTGCTTCATCGTAGTCATTTTTATAGAGATCCATTTCCATGGACTTCAGGAAAGTCTCAATTAACTCGCGATCTATTTCGAAGGTATTAACGACTTGTTGAAAGCTATTGAGTATAGGATTTAGACTGATTTTCTCGTCTAAAGCTAAATGCGTGTCTTTCCAAAACCGCTCAAGGAGCTCCTTTTGTGGGTACCCTTCAAAAGAATCAACAATCTCATCCGCAAAACGCACAAATCCATAAATCGCATAAATAGGATCGTGATACTTCTTATCTAAACCAAGAATACCTAGGGAAAAGGAGGTAGAATATGCCTTCGTGGTCATTCTACTCGCTCTAATGCTTACACTGTCGAATAATGCTTTCATACTGCTTTCTTTAGAGAATAATCCTTAACAATTTCTCCGCAGACCACTTCCCCGCTAATGAGCGAAGGAGGTACACCAGGACCTGGTGTAGTCAATTGACCTGCGAAATAAAGGTTAGCAACTTTTTTACTCTTCAGCCTAGGCTTAAAGATGGCGGTTTGATCTAAAGTATTGGCAAGACCGTAGGCGTTGCCCTTGAAGCTATTGTATTCGCTTTTAAAATCACTGTACGCAAAACTGCGCTTTACCACTACTCGATCACGGATTGACTCCCCAGTATAGGCTTCTAATCGATCCATCATTAAGTGATAATATTTTTCTCTTACCTCTTCGCTATCACCAGCTAAACCAGGAGCAGTAGGCATTAGTAAGAACATGTTTTCGCATCCTTCTGGTGCAATAGAAGCATCTGTTTTCGTAGGTGCACTTGCATAGAACAACGGTTTTGTTGGCCACATAGGATCTGTATAGATCTCGTGCGCATGTTGATCTAGTTCGTAGTCAAAAAATAAATTATGATGGAGTACATTAGATACTTTCCCTTTAACACCTAGATAAAATAAAAGTGACGAAGGTGCCATTTTACGCTTTTCCCAATATTTGGGAGTGTATTCGCGGTATTCTGGACTGCTAATCTTTTGATCAATATGGTGATAATCGGCGCCTCCTACTACGATATCTGCTGTAAAGCTTCCACCTTTCGTTAAGACACTAATAATTTTTCCATCTGCATATTTGAAACCCGTTACTTCTGTACTGGTTCTGAATTTTACGCCTTGCTCTTTCGCAACGCTCACCATCCCTTCAATGATCTTATTCATACCTCCCATCGGGTACCAAGTGCCCA
>JAGYIN010000024.1 GCA_018402665.1 Schleiferiaceae bacterium
TTATCATTAAAGGAGCAAGACATTTACTGCCTTGCGAAGTGGACTTTTAATTAAGCCTCTGCTTTAGCTTTAGTAGCTTTTGCTGCTGGCTTACCGATTTTGCTTTCTAGGTCAGCAACTTTGGCTTTAAGGTCAGCAAGAATTTCTTCTTCTGTTTTCTTAACGATACCAACTTTTTCTTTGATCTCAGCATATTTTGCTTCGAACTCTTCTTTGCGAGCTTCTGTTTTTTCGAAAAGCTCATCTACCATTTTCTTTCCTTCTACGTCAGAGATTTTACCCTTCTCGATAAGATCTTTAACAGTCTCTTCGAATTTTGTAGATACTTCAGCAGCTAGATCAACACCAGCGTAAAGGAATTTTTTGAATGCGTCTTCCATTGTTTTATGTTTTTAGTTGTTAATGATTTAATGTTTGACGGTTGGCAGTAGGCAATTACCATGCACATAGCTGTGCCAACCCCTGTTTTTAAAACCAGCAACCTTCTGAAACCCTTTACAGCAAAGGGATACAGGAATATTCAACATTTTTTGGCACACCTCCTTGCCAAAAAACCGGTTAACTGACACACCTGACAGAGCGTTTGTTGGGTAATCATTTTTGGGTCGTGATGTCAGGTGTGTCAGGTATTCCGTCTGTTTACTGATTCGATTGGCGAAAAACGATTAACGAACCCGCCTTATTTTTCCTTCAGTACATCCACTATCTGGTGGCTTCATCGTTGGCGTTTGTATTCAGAATGATTTGTTAGCGCCACATCATGTGGTGATTACACCTCGTGGTGTGCGGTTTAAATGCACGTATAGTGCGTCAAAAAACCACTACAAGTGGTCTACAGACCACTTGTAGTGGCATAAAAAGCACATGATGCGTGTTTAAACCGCACATGCAGAGGTACGTACACCGCATTATGTAGCATTATACGCCACGCTAAGTGTTGCCAGCCCCACCCAATCCCATTCATCAGCTATACGGCTCATGCAGTAGAGGTCATTGGATGATAGCACATTCAACCGCGGAGAAACTGTTTAAAACAACTCGACAAAAACAGGGAAACTATACGGCATGTTGGGAGCAGGCAGGGCAATCGCGTATCGATTTGATCGCTAAAAAAAGATTCATTATTCGCAAATGGTTGAACCAGGAAACGTATGAGCTACGAGCTCATAACTTTAGTAATCGATTACCCTCGGTTAACTCCGACCAAAAGAACGGGGTGGAGGTTTTCTTGTTTTCTTTGAGGCAAAGTCAAAAACATGAACCACTACGATAAGCTTCGCGAGTTGGTGGAGATCGATTCCCCAACAGGATTCACCACCGAAGCCTGCAAATACATTTTCGATTACTTCAAATCTCTCGGTTTTGAACCGCAGTTCACCAACAAAGGCGCTGTGAAATGTGCTTTGGGAGATAAACCCACATTGGCCATGGCGGCCCATGTCGACACGCTTGGCGCCATCGTTGGTGGAATACAAAAGGACGGACATCTCAAGTTTTCCCTTTTGGGCGGATTGTCGCTCAATGGATTTGAAGGCGAATATTGTCGAATTCATACACACGCAGGAAAAGTATTTACTGGAACCATGCTTTTAAAAGACCCATCGGTTCATGCTAACAAGGACACGAACAGCAAGCAGCGTTCGTTAGAAAACATGTTCATAAGGCTTGACGAGGAGGTTTCTTCTGCTGATGACACGAAAAAGCTCGGAATTTCCAATGGCGATATCATTGCTTTCGATACCAAGTATCAGGAGTTGGAAAGTGGCTACGTCAAAAGCCGATTCATGGACAACAAGGCCGGCTGTTTTGTGCTAATGGAAGTGGCCAGACGACTGAAAGAAGAAGGAAGGTCGGCTGCAGTGGAGTTGTTCTTCAGTAATTACGAGGAGGTAGGTCATGGTGGCACTTGCGGTTATGCCTCTACCATAAAGGAGTTGTTGGTTATTGACATGGGCGTGGTTGGCGATGCGTGCGATGGCGAAGAGACCAAATGTTCTATCTGCGCCAAAGACAGTAGTGGCCCATACGATTACGAAATGCGCAAGAAACTGGTTGATCTTGCAGAGGCCCAAAAACTACCCTATGCGGTTGATATTTATCCATATTACGGTTCGGATGGTTCTGCAGCTCTAAGGGCTGGAAACGACTTCAGGGTTGGCCTCATAGGCCCGGGTGTAGCAGCATCGCATGGAATGGAGCGTACACACAAGAAAGGGATTGAGGCGACTGTTGAGTTGTGTTTGGCTTATATTGGTGATTGATGCGCTAGAATCATCTTTGTGTGAGAATGGCTAAGTTCGCAGTTCAGCCCTTTTCGAACATGAAAAATATCCTTGTACTTCTATTTATTTCACAAGCGGCTTTTGCGCAAATAATCCCGACCAATATCACCATTGCCCGTGATGACTATGGCGTACCACACATTTTTGCGGAAACCGATGCTGAAGTGGCATATGGGCTAGCATGGGCAAGCGCAGAAGACCTTTTTCCAACCATGCAGGAAATGCTGTATGCGGGAAAAGGATTTGCCGGGCGTTATCAAGGGAAAGACGGAGCGGGCCGAGATTTT
>JAGYIN010000025.1 GCA_018402665.1 Schleiferiaceae bacterium
TTTACTTTTCATAAAAACCATTGACATCTATGAGCGCTGACGTTCTTTCTATAGCTACTCAAAACGCCACTTTGTGGACATCAGATTTATTTGACGCTGAAACGCGTGCCGAAGCAGGCGCCCTTTTGAAGAAAGGCGGTGACGCTTTGATTGAGCCATTTTATAAAGATTTGGACTTCGGTACAGGCGGTATGCGCGGAATCATGGGCGTGGGAACTAACCGCATCAATGCGTATACATTAGGTCTAGCCACACAAGGATTGGCGAGCTACGCGCAAACTTTTTTTAATGGGAAGCCATTAAAAGCCGCCATCGCTTTTGACAGTAGAAACAACTCAAAGTCCTTCGCTCGTAAAGTAGCAGAGGTTTTGAGCGCAAACGGTGTTCACACGTTCCTTTTTGAAGATTTGCGTCCTACTCCAGAGCTGAGCTTCGCTGTACGTGAGTTGGGTTGTGATTTCGGTATAGTTTTAACCGCCTCACACAATCCAAAAGAATACAATGGCTACAAAGTGTATTGGAACGATGGCGGACAGCTTGTTCCTCCGCACGATAGCGCTGTGATTGAACAGGTCCGAGCTACCCGTTTCGAAGATATCCGTTGGGATGCGAACGAGGCTTTGATTGAAATCGTTGGTACCGCCATCGATGATAAATACACCGATATGGTTGCGGGATTAAGTCTAAGCAATGCCGGTAAGACAGAACTGGATATTGTGTTTACCGCATTGCACGGCACCTCCATTATGAGCGTACCTCCTGCCCTTGCTAAGGCTGGATTCACCAACGTTCAGCTGGTCGAAGCACAAAGCACACCGGATGGAAACTTTCCTACTGTTGCGAGTCCGAATCCAGAAGAAAGTGCTGCATTAGCCATGGCTGTTGCCCAAGCGGAAGCTACGGGAGCTGATTTAGTGATCGGATGTGATCCAGATACGGACCGCGTCGGTATTGCGGTGAACGATGGAACGGGTAAAATGCAACTTCTTAACGGTAACGACACTGCAGCTTTACTCGTTCACTATATACTCAACGCATATAAAACGAACGGTACCCTTCCAGCAAACGGTTTTACCGCAGCCACCGTGGTCACTACGGATCTAATCGCAGACATCTCAGCTGCCTATGGGGTGCCTTGTTACCGTTGTTTGACGGGTTTTAAATGGATCGCTGATATCATCAATAACAAACCCGAAGAACAATTCCTTGTGGGCGGTGAAGAGTCTTACGGCTACCTTATCGGAGATGATGTACGCGATAAAGATGCTGTTGCTTCTGCCGTTATGATTGCGGAAATGGCTGCAAATGCCAAAGCACAAGGCCGCACCGTACTGCAACAATTAGAAGCCATTCATCGCGAGTTTGGTCAATACCAAGAGCGATTGATCTCCATCACAAAAAAAGGCCGCTCCGGCGCTCAGGAGATTGCTGATATGATGACTGCACTTCGCAACGACCCGCCTAAAACTTTGGCTGGCTCACCGGTGATTGTTGCCATCGATCATGCAAAGTCGACTCAGACTGATCTTCGTACAGGGGCTACCTCTAGCACGCAACTTCCTGCTTCAAACGTATTGCAGTTTATCACGGAAGCTGGAGATAAGGTTAGTGCGCGCCCTTCGGGAACAGAGCCTAAAATCAAGTTCTATTTCAGCGTACGCACTACTACGGGCGAAAGCCATGCTGCGACCAAAGCTGAACTTGAAAGAAAGATTGATACCTTTATTGAGGAATTAAACCTCTAATTCAAACATGAAGAATTTCATCATCATTGGGGCCATTTCGATGGCCCTTTTTTCTTGTGGGAACTCAGAAAAAGAAGACAATACTGAAGCTTTGACCTACCAGGGTCGAATCGTACTAAACGATACAACGGCTGTATATTTCAATGCATCCATCGATGGCGATCAACTCACCATATTTAACGGTGTGCATGAATCTATAGAAGTACAATTAGAAGGAGAAGATACCCTTCGCGGCACCTTCCCGGTCTTTGCATCGGACTTGTGGTTGATCAAAACCGATACAGGCTACTACGGATCGTATTATCGTACAGATGCAAAAGATTATACGCTTCCTCTGACCCTATTGCCAGGTAATCATAATCCTGGTCAAACAACAGATGTACCCGCATCCCAATATTACATTCTTCGAGACTATGGCAATGGTACAACAAGACCAGCCTTGCTTCAATTAGGAATTAAAGACAATAAAGTTGTTGGTACCATCGCGACTTCCACCGGCGACTTGCGATTCCTCACTGGGGAAAGGGTCGTAGACGAAGGTGGTTATACCCTTATGGGCTTTGATGGAAGATTTATCAATAACGTGGAATTTGTGACCATCGGGGATTCCGTTTTCGGAAATGTATGGTCCGGAAAAACTGGTTATTACCACTTCAAGGGTGTTGCTGATGATGATGCCACGCTGGAAGATCCAGAGGAAATGTCAAAGTTGCGCGAAGACTACACCCATATAG
>JAGYIN010000026.1 GCA_018402665.1 Schleiferiaceae bacterium
ATGTGTGAAGCACGTCTTTGGAGCAGAACGGTATTAATATTTTGAGTTGCATTTAAGTTTGTGTGGACCACACTAATTATAGGGTGTTTTACTATTGATTATCAGCTAGTTAGGTTTCAACTGCGCACCAAATTGCGCACCATGTAAATTCCTGATAATCAGCGTAAGTCAATGTTGATTCTTGATAAAGCATCTAGTTGCTCCTGAAACTTAGGCTTATTATTCTTTTCCAATTCCATCAAGTTTTTCAATTTCCAACTAATCCCGGGAAAATTACTCCAATCTCCAAATATCCAATCCGGCTTATTTTCAGCTACTGACCTCAAAAATTGCAAATGCTGCTCATTCAATGACTTCAATATTACATCTCGTAATCTATTTCTTTGAAGCTCATAAACGCTGTAAGAAAAATCCACGTCCGTCATTCCTTTAAACTGAGTATTCATGGCGCTTTGCTGGTCTTTAAACACAGGCGCCAAAATCTCATGCATAGGTTTACTTGATGACAACAAGCAAAATAGAAATCCCTTGAAAAATTCTTCATCTAGAGATTCTTTATCTAGAAATCTCATAGTATCAAAAATATCTCTTGGATGTTGACGGTCTAATGCTGCTATGATTTTTCCTCCAAAAAGTTGATTCTTTGGAACAGTTTTCATTTCAAAGAACTGATCAAACTTTTCCTGCGCCCTTGTACATAACCTCCTATTTTCTATATTCCCAATAACACCTCGATTAATTGTATTCACTTCAATTTTAATTTGAACACCCTTCAAATTACAGTAAAGTTTATACTCCCCCATAATATGATCAGGATTTGTTACTTGAATACCTGGAACTACATGTGTTAACTGAATTGCAATTTGCTCCAAATTTGCTTTGATTGCCTTCAAATCAGTTTCCCGATTTTCTATTGGCAAATATGTTAGGTCAATATCTACAGATAACCTTGGCATTTCATCATGAAATAGATTTATTGCAGTTCCTCCATGCAGTGCGAAAACGCCCACTTCGTGGATATATGGCAACACCCTAAGCAATAATTCCGTTTGACGTATATATATTGGCTCCATTAGTTTATTTTTTTAGGTACTGTTATGCTATACTTTTTATTATACATTCCGTCTTTCACAACAGACCTTTTCCCAGAACCCAAATCTACTTTATCGATGTCCAAATATTTAAACCATGTATGGTTAGAAACTTCTGAAAAATACAAAAACAACCTTTTTACTTTTACTGAAGTACATGCTTCAAGTAATTTTTGAACGTCACTTGGTTTTAAACTCGTTAGACCCTCCATGATCAAATACGCTTCTGCTAAATCAAAT
>JAGYIN010000003.1 GCA_018402665.1 Schleiferiaceae bacterium
AGGGCACGAAAGCAGTGTACTACGAGCACAACAACAAATTAGAGTTGTTCTGGACCATGGTTCCAGCTTTGGCGCTAGCAGTACTGATCATATGGGGTCTGAACGTTTGGAGTGGTTTAATGATGCCGGAAAACGAGGAGGAGCCGATCGTGATCGAGCTTTATGCGCAACAGTTCAACTGGACTGCCCGTTACAGCGGTGGCGATAACCAATTGGGTTATGCTACTGTGCATGAGATTGGTGGATCAAATATTGTAGGGGTGGATATGGAAGACACTTATTCTTCTGATGATATCGTTGCAAAAGAGTTGCACCTACCAGTCGGTAAGCCCGTTAAGTTTGAATTCCGCTCACAAGATGTGATTCATTCAGCGTACTTCCCGCACTTCCGAGCACAAATGAACTGTGTGCCCGGTTCAAAGACTTATTTTCAGTTTACGCCTACCGTCACAACCGCCGAAATTCGTCAGAACAAAGACGTAAAAAATCATGTTGAGGAAGTGAACGATATTCGCACTGCAAAGGGCGAAGATTTGTGGGAGTTCAACTATGTTTTGTTGTGTAACAAAATATGTGGGGCTGCGCATTACAACATGCAAATGGATATCATCGTTGAAACCGAAGAGGAATACAACGCGTGGTTAAAAGAACAAAAAACGGTCGCTGAGACTTTGTAATTAAGACGTAATTAAGAAAGCTATGTCAACTACTTCGACGAAAAACGAGCACTTTCAGGATCATTTGATGGAACACCATCACGAAGAGAACTTCTTCACGAAGTATCTATTCACGATGGACCACAAGATGATAGGTAAGCAGTTTTTGATTACCGGTATGATCATGGGTATTGTAGGTGTGATGATGTCAATGCTCTTCCGTTTAGAGCTAGCGTATCCCGAACAAAGTTTCCCTATCCTTGAGTTCTTCTTAGGCAAATGGGCACCTGATGGGGTAATGGATCCAAATATTTATTTGGCTCTTGTTACAATTCACGGTACTATCATGGTCTTCTTCGTATTAACCGCGGGTCTTTCGGGTACGTTCTCGAACTTACTTATTCCATTGCAGATTGGTGCGCGTGATATGGCATCCGGTTTTATGAATGCGCTATCCTACTGGTTCTTCTTCTTGAGTTCAGTAATTATGATCGCTTCATTATTCTTGGAATCAGGTCCTGCAGCAGCAGGTTGGACGGTATACCCACCACTCTCAGCATTGCCACAAGCGATGCCCGGTTCAGGGGCTGGTATGACGCTTTGGTTGATTTCTATGACGTTATTCATCGTATCGTCTTTGTTGGGTTCGTTGAACTACATCGTGACCGTTTTGAACATGCGTACAAAAGGCATGAGCATGACGCGTCTACCGTTGACCATTTGGGCCTTTATGGTAACAGCAGTTCTCGGGGTGCTTTCATTCCCTGTACTATTAAGTGCTGCATTATTGCTTATGTTCGACCGCTTGTTAGGTACGTCGTTCTACCTCAGTGATATTTTTATCGGTGGTGAGGTGTTGAGCTACAGCGGTGGTTCTCCAGTATTGTACCAGCACTTGTTCTGGTTCTTAGGTCACCCTGAAGTATATATCATTTTATTACCTGCATTGGGTATTTCTTCTGAGGTCATCGCGACCAATTCACGTAAGCCAATCTTCGGTTATCGCGCAATGATCGGTTCGATTTTAGCCATTGCATTCTTGAGTTTCATCGTTTGGGGGCACCATATGTTTGTAACGGGGATGAATCCATTCTTAGGTTCAGTCTTTACGTTTACAACCTTGTTGATTGCTATTCCGTCAGCGGTAAAAGCCTTTAACTACATCACTACTTTGTGGAAAGGAAACATTCAGTACACACCTGCAATGTTGTTCTCTATCGGTTTGGTAAGTACGTTCGTTACAGGTGGTTTGACAGGTGTCATTCTTGGTGATTCAGCGTTGGATATCAACGTTCACGATACCTACTTTGTAGTGGCTCACTTCCACATCGTTATGGGACTTAGCGCTATTTTCGGGATGTTTGCGGGTGTTTACCACTGGTTCCCTAAGATGTACGGGCGCATGATGAATAAATCCATGGGTTATGCGCACTTCTGGTTAACCTTCATAACTGCCTATGGTGTATTCTTCCCAATGCACTTCTTGGGTATGGCCGGTTTACCTCGTCGCTATTACAGCAATACCGCATTCCCAATGTTCGATAATTTGGCGGATATCAATGTATTGATTACCTATTTCGCAATTATTGGAGGTATTGCCCAATTGATCTTTATTTTCAACTTCTTCTACAGCATTTGGAGAGGTCCTAAGGCAACACAGAATCCTTGGAGGGCAAACTCACTGGAGTGGACCACTCCTGTAGAGCACATCCACGGAAACTGGCCAGGCGATGTACCTGTCGTTCACCGTTGGGCTTATGATTACTCTAAGCCAGGTTACGAGGAAGACTTTGTACCTCAAAATGTGCCATTGGCAGAAGGCGAGGAGAGCGGTCACTAGACTCTAAACGTTTTTTTAAAAATTCAAATCCCCTTGCCTTTAGGTAAGGGGATTTTTTGTGGTATTTTGTACAACCTATGAACGAGCATCTAGACCCTACGGGGGAAAATTTTTCAAATACGGAGCGTGAAATAGAACGCAAGCTTCGCCCACTGTCCTTTGATGACTTTACGGGGCAGGCGACCGTATTAGAGAACCTTAAAATCTTTGTTGAGGCGGCTAAGATGCGCGATGAGGCAATGGACCATGTCTTACTTCATGGCCCTCCCGGATTAGGGAAAACAACCCTCAGTCACATTCTAGCGAATGAGCTCGGCGTGGGAATCAAAATCACTTCAGGTCCAGTGTTGGATAAGCCGTCGGATTTAGCGGGTCTTCTAACGAACCTTCAAGAGAACGACGTCTTGTTTATTGACGAAATCCATCGTCTATCTCCGGTAATAGAGGAATACCTCTACAGTGCCATGGAGGATTTTAAAATAGATATCATGATTGACTCCGGGCCCAGCGCTAGGAGTGTCCAGATTGCTTTAAATCCATTTACTCTTGTTGGAGCAACAACACGTTCAGGATTACTCACAGCACCGCTTAGAGCACGATTCGGGATTAATGCCCGTCTGGAGTATTACGATGTTGAATTGCTCAGTACCATTGTCGATCGCAGTGCGGAAATATTGAATGTACCGACCGAATATGAAGCTGCAATACGCATAGCGAGCAGATCGAGAGGGACACCGCGTATTGCAAACGCTTTATTGCGTCGTGTGCGCGATTTTGCTATGGTTAAAGGAAATGGATCTATTGATGTGGCCATTGCAGAATACGGTTTAAATGCGTTGAATGTAGATAGCCGAGGCTTAGATGAAATGGACAATAAAATCATTTCTGTGCTCATTGATAATTTCGCTGGTGGTCCAGTAGGGCTCAGTACATTAAGTACGGCTATCGGTGAGCAAGCAGAAACCATCGAGGAAGTTTACGAGCCTTATTTGATCAAAGAAGGTTTTATTCTGCGCACGCCAAGAGGACGTATGGTTACAGAAAAGGCTTATCAACATTTAGGAAAGGCGCGTAAGGATGCAGGCGCAACCGGTTCGTTGTTTTAATGTCACCTGAAGCTGCTTCACGGATTATAAAACGTCTTGCAAAAGAGCAGGGATTTTTCGCTTGCGGTATAGCCAAAGCAGATTTCCTCGAGGAAGAAGCCACGGGATTAGAGCGTTGGTTGAACGCAGGATATCATGGCGAAATGTCGTGGATGGAAAACCACTTCGATGCGCGCTTAGATCCTCGAAAGCTGATGCCGGGCGCAAAATCCGTGGTTAGCGTGCTTTTAAATTATTATCCAGAGCAAGAACAAGAGGCCGGAACTCCAAAGATTTCAAAGTATGCGTACGGTCGAGATTACCATAAGGTAATTCGTGGGAAACTCAAGCGCATGCTGGAAGGTATACGTGCAGAGATTGGTGAAGTGGAAGGAAGAGGATTCGTGGATAGCGCTCCAGTGATGGATCGTGCTTGGGCGCGTAGGAGTGGTTTGGGTTGGATTGGCAAGCACAGTTTATTATTGAGCAAGAAGGAGGGAAGTTTCTTTTTTATTGGCGAGCTGATTATTGATCTAGAATTGGTCCCTGATGGACCCAGTACGGATCATTGCGGGACTTGTACTGCGTGCATAGATGCGTGCCCGACACAAGCTATAGTCGCCCCGACAGTCGTGGATAGCAATAAGTGCATCAGCTACCTCACCATTGAGTATAAGAAGGCCTTGCCGAATGTATATCAAGAGAAGATGGAGGAGTGGGTGTATGGATGCGATGTTTGTCAGGATGTATGTCCTTGGAATCGGTTCTCAAAACCTACAAGTGAACCGGATTTCAAAATAAGAGACGCTGTAGCGACCAAAGGTTGGGAGGAATGGGAAGAGGTTACCCACGAATTATGGGATGAAATCATGAAAGGTTCAGCCATACGCAGAACGGGCTACGAAGGATTCAAACGCAATCTCAAATTTGCTAAGAAACCCTAGTTTACAGGAACTTCAATCACTTGAAGGATGCGGTAATTGGTTGGGTTGTAGACGTAAACAACAACGGCGGCATTTGCCTTAATCCAGCTGGTGTCCCAAGATCCTACAAAACTCTTAGAGAGTTCATCGCCTGGAACCATTGGGGAAGTTCCAAAACCGGCACCCCAAGTATCGGTTACATAATCGCGCAAAACATTCATATGTACATAATCAGAATCTCTAGTATCATCTGGCATGAGCTGGGGGCTAACGATATTACTTTCTTTAATTAATACGACTATAGACAGGTCATGAAGTAGTGGTGTCTGAGGAAATCCTTCGGTTGAAACCTCTAACACAGTATCATTTACAACAATTGCTGAAGCCTCGAGCGCGATTCGCAAGGTTGAGTCTATAGCTTCAGAGCTTAATGTGGGCCAGTTGGTATAAGCGGACCAGTGTCCATTCCCGGATGCGGTCCAATTCTCACGATTCACCATACCTACCGGGAGAAAATTGGTTCCAAAAAAATTCTGGATGGTTTTTCCTTCGGGTGTAGTAAAATCAGTAGGGTAATCGGCGTTCGTATTGGTGAAGTTTCCGGGTCCCGCGTGAATTGCAAGGCCAATGATTCTTGAGCCGTAGGCATCTACTAACGCTTCAATAGCTTTCGAAGCTTTGGGACAATTTTTACAGCGATGGCCTGTAAAATCTTCGATGAGCACATTGCGTTGCTGCTGCGTACTGGTCGTATCCTGAATGTTTCCTTTGAACGGTTGGTCAATAACATCGCACGAAGGCGTCATGAAGAGCAAAGTTAAAATGCCGAGTGAAAGGAGGAATTGCTTCATGGTTTAGAAACTTGTAGTTAGGGAGAAACTCACACCATTCGATGGAGGAACAACGCGACACACACCGCCTACACAGAAAATACCACGCTGTTGGCGTCCGTAGGAAAGTTGGAATCTACTAGTGCCTTGCGAGTAGACCATGCTCGCTAGGGGATAATGGAGCTGTTGATCGGGGTCGGGATTACCGTAGTTGTAAATGTCCTGTACACTAAAGAACCAATGCGGTGCGATGCTGTATTCCACGAGCGCCATGGCCATACTGCCGCGATCGTCTTGCGTGGAGAGCAATTGGAATTCGTTGCGCAGGTAGTGTTTCGATTTCACCTTGTATAAGGTTTCTAAAACGATCACATCTGCATCCATAGTCTTGATATTTTCAGGGTTGGAGAGCATGGGTTCGTCGCCCAATCCATCTTCAAGCACACTGCGGTTGTAATGCAAGTTTAAATAAGTGAGGTTGTACTTGAAAGATCTATTGACTTTTTTACTGATTTTAAAGTTGAGGTCGTGAAAATAGGGAATGGTTCCACGCTCCATTGGATCACTGTAGTAGCCTTGTAATGTTCGAAGGGTATCATTTGAGGTTGCCACGTAGTCCTTATCAATACTTTGTACGGCACTGTAATTAATGCTTACAAGCGTCCCATATTTCCCGCCGAGTTTAGATTTGCGTTTAAATCTATAATTGGCTTCCAATTGGATACCTTCTTCGCCATTAATTTGCGTCGCATACTGGTACAATGCCGGCAAAGCATAGGTATGAACCTCGGTTGTTGGGCTTAGATAGTTCACCAACATGTCGATGGTACTTCCATTGCGGTCACTTCTAAAGCTCATGTTATCTATACGCTTTAAGCCTGCAATGACCCCGAGTCCATTTTTACTGTAACTAAGATTGGCGATAAAACCGTTTCCATCTTTGTAGATGTAGCCATTATCGGCACTAGGGTCGTTGGCTTTGTAAGCGAATTCTGTGTTTAATACCCACGGACCTTTCATCAATTGGGAACGAACACCTCCTGCAGCTACATTTTCGGGTAACACTAAAAACGGGTCGTTTGCCCGTTGGTATTTACTCATGTAGCTGGCACCGATTGTCCAACGAAGACCCAACGAGTCGAGCACATGCCAACGTTCGCTTAGATTGATCTCAGCATCTACACCTCTCAAAAGTCCTGGGCTTTTTTCAAAATAGAAACGTTGCCTTCCCAGCACCCCTTTGAGGTAAACACCTTTGGCTAGATTTGCTTTTACGCGAACGCCATCCATTGCGTTATCATAGCCTAATCCTCGCTCTTCGTACGAGCGAAAAACCATACCGGAACCGAACTGCTCATAAAAGCTGCCTACGGTTACCTCGAGATGATCTTGTTTGAATTGTAAGTAGCGATAGGTGATGCCCTCGCCACGATACCCTTCTGGGAAACCGAGCATTACATTCTGATAATTTTCATAGCGCAATCCTCCGGAAAAGTCACCGTCGGTATAGACGAAATTTGCATATCCCTGGCCTAGAAAACGTTCATCAGGATAGAACTCTCCGGTAGGATCAATGCCTTCATCGCGCAGGTACCATTGGCCGTCTAATTGAAAATTACCATGCAATTGGCCACCGTAAGAATCTTGTGCTATGGCTGCACCTGGTGCAAGGAGCAACGCAAGCAAGCGTAAGGCTAATCGGTTCATTTGTATCAATGTTCGACCGATTCTCCGCGTGCCACTTTTGCAACGACTTCGGCTAGATTTTCTTCATCTCCAGGTGAATAGCCGCTGTGCTTCCATACGACTTCACCATCGGCATTCAATACTAAGGTGAAAGGCACATTAACGATACCGAGGTTGCGCTTTAGATCCTGATTTTCGTCTAAAAGAACGGTGTATTCCCATCCTTGACCTTGCACCATAGGGGCCACACGTGATGAGTTTCGAGTATCGTCAATACTTACTGCTAAAACCTTCGCTCCGTATTCTTCTTCAAGGTCGATGGCGTAATCTGCAAATGCAGTTAATTCCTTTATGCAAGGCTTACACCACGTTGCCCAGAAACCAATGACAGTAGGTCCTTCTGTACTGATTTGGTCCTTAATGTCGACGAGTTTTCCATCTAGGGTTTTAAGGGTTGTGCTGGGCAATTGTTGCGCCTGCATTCCTACTGTGAGGAGCGTGACAGCGAATGCTGTGAATAGGTTTTTCATCTAGAGCGATTTAATCAAAAAAAAACGGGGGACCGAAGTCCCCCGTAAAAATAGCAATTTTTAAGTCTTAGTGTGCAACGTTCAAACGTAAGGTCTTACTTACGCCATTCACATTGACGTTTACGAAGTATAAACCTGCACTTAATGTGCTGGTTTCTAAATTGATTTTTTGTGTACCTGCATCAAGCGTTTGCGCCTCTGTGAATACGGTTTGACCCATAGCATTCACAACGTTGATCGCAACATCTGCACGGTCCATCAAGTCAATCTCTACTCCAGCGATATCGTTTGCAGGGTTAGGATAAACAGCGATGTAGCGAGCGAAATTATCCATCTCGTTTACGCTAGAAGTAGTGTATTCTGCATAAGCAGCTTGCAATACTTCACCTGTCGTGTTGTCTTGCAACCAAACAATGATGTCCATATTACTTGTACCCACCCAGAAATCAAAAGAACCTTGCGCTGGCGCACTGTTTACAGAGATGGTTGAGTTCGCGTAATGTGTGTAGGTATTACCTGCAGTCATTGAGCCCATGGCATGACCGTTTGCTCCGTCCATGAATTTACGGAATACGTGGTAGAAGGTCGTTTCACCGTTGGTTTGAACGTTGTGGTTGATTTCTTTCTCAATCATTGCCATGTGCAAAACATTGTTCGAACCTAAATCACCCAATGCTTCAACTTCCGCATCACATTGAATGTATGTACCTGTAAAGCTCCACTCTGCAGATAATTCAGCAAGTGCAGGAATACCGGTAACGATATCGATGTTTGCTTGGCTCGTAACAATATTAGAACCTGAATACACTACATCTGGAACACCAGAAATACCGTATGCACCACGACGGGCAGCAGCCTCTGAATTGTATGCAGGGTCATTACCCGGCGAAGGCCAGTTCATTTGGTACTTTACAGAAACCAATTGCGTACCTGACGTATTTGCGTCGTTATCGTCTAGTAATTGCTTGTAACCGGGGTTAAAGCTCGCACAAGGTGCACAGGTAGATGAAGTGAACTCTTCTGCAAGTACTACGCGGTCAGCAGTTGCTGTAACCACTTCAATAGTAGCAGAGACCATATCGTTAGCTGTGTTTTGGTCATTCCCTCCGTTCAAAGAAGACGCCCATACATCTACGGTGTACGTTCCAGTAGAACTTGGGTTCCAGCTGGTACCGTGAGAATAGGTGTACGTTTGGTACGGCGCAATGCTCAATCCAGTTAAAGATTGCGTCACTGTGGTTCCATTATTGATCTTGTAGTTCAAATCCATTGAAGTAATGGTTGTACCGCCGTAATTAGTAATGGTTCCTTCCAGCGTGAAAGGCGCGTTATTTAAACCAATGGTGCTGAACATATCCAATGACTCCGTTGCTAAATCAAAGTTGTAAGGCGCAAAGATTGAGAAATCGTCAATTCCGAGACCATACAACCAACCACCAGCATCCTGGTAGTTGAAAGCAAACTGAACGTTGCTGTTACCGCAAGCAGCGCTGATGTCGACCCACTGTGAAGTCCAATCAGCTCCTGGAGTAATATCAGCGAGCGAAGTCCATGTTGTTCCTCCGTTCGTAGTGTACAAGAATTCCCCACCTTCTGTGGAGCCACTGTAAGTTGCACCGTAATAGAAACTTTTAAAGGTGGCGTGAAGAACAGAGTAGTTACTCAAATCAAGCGTGTCCGTGATGAGGTATTCATCTGATTTATCACAGTTACAGTCATCATCGTTGGTTGCTACGATGTTTGAACCTGGATCTGTAATGGTGAAATACTGCGAACTTAGTGATGAAGCGGAACCCGCGCCAAAACCACCGTCGGTAGCATTTGTAGATTGCGTCCAGCCTGTAGGGATACCTGAGTTAAAGTCCCACGACTGAATCGTGCTCTGACCTTGTGCGAAAGCAGTTGCTGTAGCAAACAAAGCGGTGAAGGTGAGTAGAATTTTTTTCATGCATTTGTGTTTTTGAAAGTGGAAATTTAATAAAAAGAAGGTTATAAAATGTTCTATTGGGTCTGAAAGACATTGTTTATATTTGGATGCTATTAAAAGCCCTACTATGAGAAAGAGTGTACTCCTTTTGTTTATTACGTTAAGTACAATGACTTATGGCCAGTCGTTGATGGTCGTTGAGCAGGATACGATTGTTGAAATCAACTCAACTTCTGTGTCCGATTATGGCTTTCATATTAAGGTAAAAAACACCAGCAGTGAAGATTTAGACGTTTATGTACGTCGTGCCTATGCCAATCCGACTTGTGCATACGACAGTGGTTATTTTTGTTGGGATTATTGTTACGGTGCTGATGTTGATAATTCAATTGGTTCAGTAGCAATTGATGCTGGAATGGAGAAAAACGATTTTAGTGGGCACGTCTATTCGCCAACGACGAGCGCAACATGTACAGATTCTACCCGTTACGTGTTCTACAGCGGTAAGGATGCAAGCGATAGTTTGAGTGTCTGGGTGACCATTTCGGCCGGTCCGACCATGGGAACTATTGCGCTGCAAGTCAATGAAAGCCGTTTGTATCCCAATCCTGCGAAGAATACCATTTCGGTTGAAGTACAGCGTTCGGGAGAACTTGCGATATACAATGCCTTAGGGGCTTTAGTCAAGCGCAAATCGCTCTTGCCGGGTACAAATGCGGTAGCAGTACACGATCTCAGTAATGGAATTTATCTTTATTCTATCGACGGAGGGGAGTATAAAAAACTCATAGTCAGTCATTAAGAAATACTACGGAGAATCGCCGCGCAATTTGCGCGGCTTTTTTCGTTTAAAACACACGATAACTAGGAATCTAGCGTTAGTTATTGGTTCAATCGGTTCAGACCATGATTTACTACGTAAAAGGAGCATTTGTTTTAAAGACAGCCACTCAGGTGGTGGTGGATTGCGCAGGTGTGGGATATGATGTCCAAATTTCACTGAATACCTATGCAGATGTAGAGTCCTTAGCTGAGGGCTTGTTGTACACCTACCATTTGGTGCGTGAAGATGCGCAGATGCTTTTTGGATTTAGTACGCAACGTGAGAAAGCACTTTTCGAATTGTTGATCAGTGTTAGTGGTGTCGGCGCGAATACCGCACGTGTTATTTTGAGTTCATTGAGTCCTACAGAGGTAGAACAGGCCATTTTGAGCGAAGATGTACCTACGCTTCAAGGCGTTAAGGGAATTGGAGCAAAGACGGCACAGCGTATTGTGATTGATCTCAAAGATAAGGTGGTTAAAACAGCAGCCGGTCTCGATGCTGGTGGTCCAGTTGCAAGGAGTGGCGCACGTGCTGAAGCACACGCTGCACTCACAACTTTAGGCATTAGTGCAAAGCAAGCGGAAACGGTATTGAACAAACTGTTGAAACAAAACCCAGGGGCACCCACGGAAGAATTGGTCCGTCAAGCCCTTCAAATGCTCTAAATGACGCAAAATTTGTTAAAGACATATGGCTGGCTTTTGCTGGTCGCGTTACTTAGTACTCCGCAGCAACTCTTCGCTCAAAACGATGGGGGAAGCACAGATACGACCCAAACTTCGGGCAGTATCTCTTTACCTGAACCGTCCAACTTTCAGCGCGAAATTATTTACGATCCCCTTTCAGGGAATTACCTGGTCTATAAACGCATTGGAGATTTGTTGTTGCCTGTTCCTGAAGTTTGGACCACAGATCAATACCGTCAATGGATGTATGACCAGGCGGAAAACGACTATTTTAATTCCAAAAGCGCTGCATTTAATGCCACCGGAGACGATCCTCGCGACAATGCAGGCTTGATTCCCCAGATTCAAACTGGAAATGAAGCATTAGGACAAGTTTTTGGAAGCGATCTGGTCGAAATCCGTCCACAAGGAATGGCGGAAATTCGATTTGGTGGAAAATACCAATATGTAGAAAATCCAGGCATTCCAGTGCGAAATCAAAAGACCTTCGCCTTTGACTTTGGGCAGCGCATTCAAATGAATGTAAAGGGGAAAATTGGCGACAGACTGGAACTGGGCGTGAATTACGATACCGAAGCGACGTTTGCATTTGATAATAAAATGAAATTGGACTTCGAAGGCGAGGAGGACGATATCGTGAAGCGATTGGAGATGGGGAATATTAATCTCCCGTTAAACAGCTCGCTGATTACTGGTGCTCAAAGTTTGTTTGGATTGAAGGGGCAGTTCCAGTTTGGCAATACGATGGTCACCACCGTATTCTCTGAGCAACGTTCGCAAAGCGAGAGTATTAACGTGCAAGGTGGTGGGACGACGACAGAATTTATGATTCAGGGCGATCAATACGAGGCCAATCGGCATTATTTCCTGAGCCAATTTTTTAGAGACCATTACGAGGAGTATTTAGAAAATATGCCGCTAATTACCTCACCTGTACAGGTCACGAAAGTGGAGGTTTGGGTGACGAATGAGCGCAGTTCAACAGAAAACCTACGAAATATTGTTGCCTTTATGGATTTGGGTGCAGATCAGCGCTACGCCTACCGTAACGACACGTTGAATCTACCGGGTATAAGTATTTTTCCAGGGTCGAACACGAATATTGAGGGCTTTCCAAACAATGCAAACAACCGGTTGGATCCGTTGGCTTTGGAGGCTGCGATTCCCGGGGTGCGTGATATCGCTCTTGCCAATCAAGATTTGAGTTCTTCTGGCTTTTTGGAGGCGAAAGAATATGTAGAATTGGCCAATGCTCGAAAACTGGAGCCCAATCAATACAATGTTCATCCGCAGCTCGGATACATTACGTTAAATCAATCGCTCAATCAAGATGAGGTGTTGGCGGTGGCGTTTCAATATACTGCCGCAGGTCGTACGTATCAGGTTGGTGAATTCTCTAACGATGGAGTGACGCCGCCGAAAACGTTGATTTTGAAGTTGCTTAAAAGCACGGTGCTGGATGTACGTATGCCGACTTGGGATTTGATGATGAAGAACATTTATGCGCTTAACGCATACCAATTGGACCGTGAAGACTTCTACATGGACATCTTGTACATGAACGATGAAACGGGGGTGCCCATTCCATTCTTACCGGACGGCAATTTGAGTGATACACTACTCATCGGTGTGATGGAACTGGATAAGCTTAACACCAACAACGATCCATACCCAGATGGGATTTTCGATTTTGTCCAGGGCGTGACGATCGATAAACAGCGTGGTAAGGTCATTTTCCCAGTTGTAGAACCCTTCGGTAGCAATCTTGAGCGGAAGTTGGATACCGAGCAGGCACGTAATAAGTACGTTTATAATGCGCTTTACGACAGTACGCGCTTTCGTGCGCAAGAGCAAACGCAGAAAAATAAATTCATTTTACGCGGTCAGTACAAAAGCGCATCCGGCTCTGAAATTAGTTTGGGAGCTTTCAATATCCCGCAAGGTTCGGTGACAGTGACCGCCGGGGGTCGAACATTAGTAGAAAACCAAGATTACACGGTAGACTATTCGCTAGGACGGGTTCGAATCATCAACGAAGGGGTCCTGAATTCCGGTTCCCCCATTAAGGTAGGGTTCGAGAACAACACCATGTTCAATGTGCAGACGAAAACGTTCTACGGAACGACTATCGACCACAAAGTAAATGACAAGTTGAATATTGGAGGTGCGTGGCTGCATTTGACAGAACGCCCGCTAACACAAAAAGTAAATATTGGCGATGAGCCTATTTCGAATACCATATGGGGTATGAATACCAACTACAATTCCGAGGCGCCTTATTTGACTCGATTTGTGGACGCATTGCCTTTTATTGAAACGAAAGAAAAATCTCAATTGCAATTCCGTGGTGAATTTGCTCACCTCATTCCAGGATCGCCACGAGGCATTCGTATTACAGGAGCGGAAACTACGTACCTCGATGATTTTGAAAGTTCGCAAACCACCATTGACCTGCGCAGCTTAAATGCTTGGAGCCTCGCTTCCACGCCAGGAAAACAGTCAGATCTATTCCCAGAAAGCGAGCTCAACAATGATTTGGCCTACGGATACAATCGTGCAAAACTCGCCTGGTACATCATTGATCCGTCTTTCTATACCGGCGGATCAAGCGTTCCCGACAATATTCGCAACGACCCAGAGATTACCTCCGACCAACGCATGCGAGAGGTTCTGGTAAAAGAGGTCTTTCCAAATTACAGTTTGAGCACGAATGAAGCGCGCAATTTAGCCATGTTCGATCTGGCGTATTATCCAAACGAGCGCGGCCCTTACAACTATGAAGTGGAAGGGCAATCTGGAATCAGTGCCGGAATGGATGCCGATGGCTTCCTAAACGACCCGGCCTCGCGTTGGGGAGGTATTATGCGCCCCCTTCAAATCAATAATTTTGAGGAACAGAATATTGAATTCATCCAATTTTGGGTGATGGATCCGTTCTACGATAATCCTAATGCACCTGATGGCGGTGACATCTATTTCAATCTGGGAAGTGTTAGTGAAGACATTCTCAAAGACGGTCGTCAGAGTTTTGAGAACGGTATTCCGGCAGATGGTGATAAGACGGGAATGGACAGTACCCAATGGGGACTCTTAAGCGAGATTCAGCCCATCACAGAGTTTTTTGATAACGCCACTGGTGCACGCGAGGCACAGGATGTTGGGTTTGATGCGCTCAATGATGGCGAGGAGCGTGCTTGGGCTCCCATCGGTACGGGAAATTACTTGCAGCGCATTGCCGCTGCATATGGGACGACGTCGAATGCTTATGTTCGTGCTTACCCCGATCCAAGTGCGGATAACTTTGTATTCTACAGAGGCGACAGTCTGGACAATACGGGTGCAAATATTCTAAAGCGCTATAAAAATTTCAATGGGGTTCAGGGCAATAGCGCAACGGCGACCATTAACGGAGCACCGGCCTCTGCGACCAACGTTCCCGACAAAGAAGATGTGAACCGCGATCAAACGTTGAGTAAAACGGAGAGTTACTTTCAGTACCGCATCAGCATGCGACCTGAAGATTTAGAGGTAGGTAAAAATCACGTCGCAGATATTTTTGAAACGCAAAGCCACGATCTTCCCAATGGAATCAGTCGTCCTACGCGTTGGATTCAATTCAAAATTCCAGTTTTTCAGCCTGAGAAGAAGGTAGGAGGGATTCAGGATTTCCGCTCGATTCGTTTCCTCCGTATGTTCTTGACGGAATTTGAGGACCCATTAGTGATGCGCTTTGCGAAGCTTGAATTGGTTCGTGGCGAATGGCGCCGATTCCCCTTTAACCTCGATGATGTTCGTGAAAACGTTCCTGTGGATGAAGACGACGAGACCAACTTCAATGTAAATGCTGTTAACCTCGAAGAAAACGGTGGTCGTGTGCCCATTCCTTACGTTTTGCCTCCTGATATTGAGCGCCAATTGGTTTACGGCGGTACCCAAATCATCCAGCAAAATGAGCAAAGTATGTCGCTCGAAATTTGTGGATTAGAAGATGGGGATGCTCGTGCCGTTTTCCGGAATTTCAATTTTGATATGCGGATGTACAAGCGTTTACGAATGTTCGTTCACGCAGAGGCAGCCGGAGATTTTGAAGATTTGAACGATGGAGATTTGAGCATTTTTGTTCGACTCGGCTCCGACTACAATGGCAACTTCTACGAATACGAAGTGCCGCTAAAGGTCACGCCGTGGGGCGAGCTCATTCCGGAAGATATTTGGCCGCAAGACAACAACATCGACGTATCGTTTGAAGACCTCAAAACCTTAAAACTTACCCGAAATACAGCGATGGAAACCGATCCTACGCTCAGTTTAAGTAATAAATACACCGTTACAACACCGGATGGTAAACGACTCAGTGTGGTTGGTTCACCGAACTTAGGAAACATACGAACCTTATTGATTGGGGTGCGAAATCCTAAAAAGCGGACGGCAACGGACGGCGACGACGGTCTTTCCAAATGTGCAGAAATATGGGTGAATGAATTGCGCCTGAGTGATTTCGACAATCGCGGGGGTTGGGCGGCAACGGCAACAGCAAGCGCCAAGTTGGCCGATTTTGCCAATGTAAATCTAACCGGTATGTATTCGACCATCGGCTTCGGTTCCATCGATCAAACCGTAAATGAGCGAAATAAATTTGCCGAGCGCTCCTACGGGGTCCAGACCAACGTCAACCTCGACAAAGTGTTGCCACAAGAGGCAGGTGTGAAAGTGCCTATGTTCTTCAGTTTTTCGGAGAGTTTCAAGAGTCCGCAATTCAACCCGCTTGACCCAGATATTGAATTTAAAAGTGCATTAGCCAACGTCTCTAACCAGCAAGAACGTGATAGTATCCGTTTCGCAGGCCAGGAATACAACATGCGCAAGAGTTTGAATTTCACTAATGTGCGCAAGGAAAAAGGCACTGGATCCGGCCCCGCGGCTGGCCCGAGAGGTCCAGGTCCACAGTCGATGAGCCCAAAAGGAATAGAACCTGAAGGGAAAGACGCAAAAGGAGGAAGCGAAGGAGGTGTAAAAATAAATTGGGCCAATTCTCCCTTCGCCATCAGTAATTTCAACACCTCCTACGCCTACACAGAGAGTGAAAAGCGCACCATAAACATTGTGCAAGATCAACGTTTCATGCATTTGGCCTCTTTGAATTACAGTTACCAAACGCGTCCGCAGAACGTAGCCCCGTTTAAAAATTTGGTGAAGAATAAGCAATTGGGCCTTATTCGCGATTTCAATTTCTATTACTTGCCGTCGAAAGTAAGTATGCGCACCGAATTGCGACGTCAAGTGAATTTGATGCAGATGCGCAATACGTTTGATCCGTCGATTAAGTTGCCGATTACCTACAATAAAGAATTGACCACGAAGCGGATGTACGATATAGCGTACGATCTAAGCAAGGGCTTCAAATTAGATTACAATGCAACCGCTCAAAGTCGTATTGATGAATTGCCTGGTAATCCGAAGACGCAGGCAAACAGAGATACCATTGCTGCCGGGTTGGCTTCTTTAGGACGTCCTACCCAATTCCACCAGACGCTCAATTTGAACTGGCAAATTCCATTGAATAAACTGCCCTTCATGGATTTTACTTCCACTTCATTGCGCTACACCGCTAACTACGATTGGACGTCGAATTCAACAGCTGCTTTGAACCCTACAGCACGTCCTGAGCTGTATTACGGTAATCGCATTCAAAATTCGAATTCCATTCAATTCAATGGAAATGCCAATTTTGTGAACTTCTACAATCAGGTACCTTTCTTGCGGAAAGCGAATCAAGGTGCGCGCCCAACACCGCAGTCCCGCCGTCGAGGAACGCCACCAAAACGCGGAGCACAAGGAAAAGAAGGTAAAAAAGAAGGGGAGGACGAAAAAGAAAAGAAAGATTCAAAAATCCTCTTGGGAACCGCTCGTGTTGCAATGATGGTTCGTAGCGCCTCGCTCACCTATTCTCAAACGAATGGAACCCTGTTGCCCGGGATAATAACTAATCCAGTTTCTTTCGGAATGGACCCAAGCAGCTTGTTTGCTCCGGGTGTAGATTTTGTCTTCGGTGCGCAAAGCGCTGTGGCAGAACGTGCAGCAGAGAACAATTGGTTGACGAAAAACCCAAAGCAACCCAACCAGTTCCAGAAAACGTTCACTGAAAATTTAAATTTCCGCGCAGTCGTAGAGCCTTGGCAAGACATTCGTCTTCAAATCACGGCGACGCGCGTTGCAGGTTTAAACAGCAGTTCCATTTACCGTTTCCATGATCCGTTGCAAGACACCACCCTGGGCTTGTCGGAGGGCTATTACCATTTTAACCCAATGGATATGGGGAACTACAGTGTATCCTTCCTCTCTATTGGGAGTGCTTTTGAACCACTGGACAGTTCTTCTTTTTCTCAGGTATACGAAACGTTCCTAGACCACCGTAATGTGGTTTCAGAACGCTTGGCCATCGCACGTCAACAAACCGATCCGGCCTATGTGCCTAGCTTTATTTCGGGCGCTCAGGATTCGACCGGAACACGAGAAGGATACGACGGGTACAGTTACAACAGTGGAGATGTTTTAATTCCCGCCTTCTTAGCAGCCTACAGTGGTCGGGATCCTTCAGAGGTGGAATTGAATGGAAGACCAACGATGCCGATGCCGAATTGGACCTTGAACTTCAATGGATTGATGAACATTCCATGGTTTAAAAAGAACTTCCAAAGTTTCACCTTAACGCATACCTACAAGAGTTTGTACACCATTAATTCCTACCAGAGCAACATGCTTTTGCAGCAACGCATTCAAAACGGTGAGCCGCCAAACAATATTCGAAATACAAACGGCGATTTCCTTCCGGATTTCCAAATCTCTCAGATCAGTATTGCAGAAAACTTTGGTCCATTCGTGGGCATAAATATGCGCATGAAGAATCAGGCAAGTTTGCGTTTGGACATTAAGCGCAATCGCCAATTAAATCTTTCTTTGGTCAACAACCAGATGACGGATACCAAAGGGTATGAATTCGTTTTGGGAACGGGATACATCATAAAGGATGTCAGCTTTAATGTCATCACTGACGGTAGACCTCAAAAAATCACGTCCAACCTCGATTTGAAATTGGACTTCAGTCTGCGCGATAATCAAACGGTCATTCGCCGCATTCAAGAAGGTTTAGATCAGGTTACGGCAGGGCAAAGAATTTGGTCATTGAAGGCCAGCGCCGATTACATGCTCTCTCCCAAATTAACCGCACGATTGTATTACGATCAAACCGTTAGTAAATTTAAGACTTCCAATGCCTTCCCAACGCTCAATACAAATGCGGGAATTGCCTTCCGATTTAATCTTGGCCAATAGGTGTGGAACGGATTAAAATAGAACTTACATTTGAAAAAAATTAAACGCACATGCAGTTTCCAGACAACTTAAAGTATTCAAAGGACCACGAGTGGATCCGCGTTGAGGGCGATGAGGCCTATGTTGGAATTACCGAATTCGCCGCTGGTGAACTAGGAGATATTGTCTTTGTTGACGTTGATACGGAGGGTGAGTCTTTGGATAAGGATGAAGTTTTCGGCAGTGTTGAAGCTGTAAAGACAGTATCTGATCTATTCCTCCCCGTTAGTGGTGAAGTACTCGAATTCAATGAAGAACTTGAGGACGCTCCAGAATCGGTAAACGAAGATCCTTACGGCAAAGGCTGGATGGTGAAAATGAAAATTGCAGATCCGTCGGAATTGGATGGGTTAATGGACGCTGCTGCCTACGAAGCAATGCTCGGATAAAACGGTGTTGAATCCTTGGATATATAGAGCCCCTGCCATTGGTTGGGGCTTTCTTATTCTCTATAGCTGCCTTGCGCCTGCGGAGAACCTTGATCCAGGGTTTAGTATCGAGATCAGTGATAAACTGGTCCATTTCATACTGTACTTTTCCTGGGTGGTGCTGCTTTATTTTGGGTCTTCTCGAGCGTACAAACGTCGATTATCGCGAAGAAAAATGCTTACCTATTGGATCACAGCCGCCATCATAGGTGGGGCGGTTGAAATGCTACAGGGCGCAATGGAATTGGGGCGCAATGCGGATTTCATGGATGGTCTTGCCAACACCGGAGGTGCTATGGTGGGGATCATAACAAGTCGCCTCTTCCATAAAATTTTGGAATAGTTTTTGGCTTATAACATACTGAACCCTTTAAATCAGAATGTTATGAGAGCCAATTCTAGAAAATCGCCTCAAGCCAACCTCGAAAAAAGAAGACCACTGTTCTTCGTAATTGGCTTAACTACGGCATTGTTTTTAACCATTCTTGCACTGGAATGGACTAGCCCTGTTCGTGACTTGCAGGACTTCAGTTCAGAACTGGCCTCTGCTGAGGAGTTGGACTGGACGGTACCCGTGACTGTTTCGCGTTCGCCTGAACTTCCTGTGAAAGCTAAAAAGGCACCGAAAATAAATCCAGACCAGTTTAAAATCATCGACAATAATCTGCCCGTATTGGATTTAGGTAATGAATTGCTTTTTACCGGTATTGATGATGGGCTTGATGTAGTCATTGATCCTGATCCTGTGGATCCTTTAGAGGTGTTTTCATTTGCACAAGTGGAGAGTATGCCCATATTTCCAGGTTGCGAGGACGCTATTGGTAACGACGCATTGTATCAATGCATGAATGTTCAATTAATGCGCTTCATAGCCCGCGAATTCGAGGTCAGCGAACGCATGATGCAATTCAGCTCTGGCGAAAAAGTCTATGTAGAATTTATCATAGAAAAGAACGGTGCCGTAAGCCAAGCGAAGATTATTCGAGGCAGTGACGAACTCGTCGGTGAGGAGGCGATTCGAGTGGTACAATCATTACCAGACTTCACTCCGGCCAAATTGAATGGAAAGCCGGTACGGATGTCGTATATTTTACCCATTAATGTAAAATTGTACTAGTATGAAAATGCGTCTTTCTCTTTGCGTATTCGCCTTAGGACTAACACATGTACTCGTAGGACAGAACAATTCAACAGAGGTTCACGTAACTCTTAAAGAAACGGTACCCGTCTTTGAGCATTGTGGACATATCGAAGAAGATGCCCATGCCCAGCAAACGTGTTTTAACCGTTTCATTATGAGCCACATTATGAACGAACTACAATGGCCGGAAGGATTGGAAGAGAATGGCCGCGTATTTGTGGAAGTTCTTTTTGATGCGACGGGAAAAATCACTAAGGTGGAAAGCGTTCGTTCCTACGATGAGCTAGCCGCGGCTGAGGCAGTTCGAGTACTTAAGGCACTCCCGGATGCAATAGCGCCAGCAAAAAAGCAAAGCATTGCCGCCCCCTACAGCTTTGTTGTCCCTGTTTCTTTTGCGAGATAAACGAGAAAAACACTAAAAAATTCACCTTGCGCTAACAATACTTTTGGCTATTTTAGCGCCATAATAGTCTACATTCATGAAAAATAGAAAATCAGCAAAAGCGGACGCAGAAAATAAGAAGAGCCTCTTCTTATTGATCGGTCTCACCGCTTCTCTTGCATTTACTCTTTTCTTCTTGGAATTAAAGTCTTACGAGGACGGTCCAGGTCAGTTGGGTAAAATGTCGTACGAAGATGATGACGAAATAGCCATCATTACAAACAGAACGCCACCTCCACCGCCGCCACCTCCACCGCCGGCACCGCCAGAAGTGATTCAGATTGTAGAAGATGATTTGGAGATTGAAGAAGTGGAATTTGAGTCTACTGAAACTGATGAGAGCGAAGTAATCGAGATCATTGAAGAAGTGGAAGAAGCTGAAGATGAAATTTTCAACTTTGCGGTCGTAGAGAACAAGCCTATTTTCCCGGGTTGTGAGAATTTAGCGACTGAGGACGAAAAGTTCATGTGTTTCAATCAAAACATCATGCAACACATTGGTAAAAAGTTTGAATTCCCGGAATTGGCCCGTCAAATGGGTATTCAAGGAAAGGTATATGTCAACTTCGTGATCGAGAAAAACGGAAAAGTGAGCAACGTGACTATTGCTCGTGGTGTAGATAAACTCATCGACGACGAGGCGATCCGTGTAATCAAACTGCTTCCTGCATTTATTCCAGCGAAGCAACGTGGAAAACCAGTACGCATGCAATACACAGTGCCGATCAACGCACGTTTGCAATAAGCAAAATTGATACTTTATACGCAATGCCCGGACCCAAACGTCCGGGCATTGCTTTATCCTATAATTTCTGAATTCAATACTTCAAACCAATGGGTCCATTTCAACTAAACGCAGATGCGCGCATCGCAATTCAGGCTGCACTTGACGGAGGCGCTGCTATTCTCGAAGTCTACCACAATGAAACCACTGAAGTGGAATTGAAGGGCGATGAGAGTCCATTGACTCAGGCAGATTTGCGCAGTAATGCCGCGATCATGAATTGGCTCGAGCAGTCGCAGCATCCTGTACTTAGTGAAGAAGGCAAGCATTTAACCTTTGATGAAAGAAGGCATTGGTCGACGCTTTGGATTGTTGATCCTTTAGACGGGACAAAAGAGTTTATTAAGCGCAATGGTGAGTTTACAGTAAATGTGGCTTTAGTGGAATCCGGTCGTCCCATTCTGGGAGTGGTTTATGTTCCTGTAACGGGTGAGTTGTACTTAGGAGTGAAAGGACAGGGTGCAGTGAAGATGGAATTGGATGCTGCGGTAACTTTTACGGACGCACATTTGGAACATGCTGTTGCCCTGCCCATTGCGATGGACCGTCCATATACAGCAGTAGGCTCGCGTTCGCATATGAACGAAGAAACGAAGGCCTTTTTAGCGACCTATGGTGCGCAGCACGGTGAGGTAGCCATCCTGAGTAAGGGTTCTTCTTTGAAAATGTGCATGGTTGCGGAAGGTTTAGCCGATGTATATCCTCGATTTGCCCCAACCATGGAATGGGATACGGCTGCTGGGCAAGCGGTGGTTGAGGCTGCTGGTTTTGCCATGTTGCACAAGGAGACGCGCCTGCCTTTGGAATACAATAAGGAGGACTTATTAAACCCGCATTTTATCGTGCTTTAAAGTTCTGCTAGATAGCGGGCAGTACTTATCTTTGCCGCCCATGCAGGAAACAACCACATTATCTCCACCGAGACCCTCCTTAATTAAGGAAGCATTGCGTCTAGGAAAACTGCGCTTGAGTACCTCTGTTGTATTCAGCTCTGTGGCCGGTTATTTCCTTGGTATGGAGAAGTTTAGTTGGGTGCAATTGCTCTTGCTGATCTTTGGCGGTATTACCGTTGTTGCTGCGTCGAACGCGTACAATCAAATCTACGAGAAGGATAGAGATGCGCTAATGAATAGGACCAAAGGACGTCCGCTTCCATTAGGTACACTTACGTTGCGAGAAGCTTGGTTCATTGCGACATTTTTATTGATTGTCGGGTTGGGGGCGTTGTACGTCATTAACCCTATGACCGCTTATTTCGGTGCGCTAAGTGTGGTTTTGTATACATTGGTGTATACGCCGCTCAAAGCCAGAACACCACTTGCTGTTTTTGTCGGTGCCATACCCGGTGCTATTCCTTACATGTTGGGTTGGGTTGCCGCTCGGAACGATTTTGATATTGAAACAGGTACGCTGTTTGCACAGCAATTTTTCTGGCAATTCCCGCATTTTTGGGCCATCGCATGGTTCTCCTATGACGATTACGCGAAAGCGGGCTACTACCTTTTACCCTCAAAAGCAAAAGACCGCCCATCACAGTTGTACATTATTATTTATACCGTTTGGATGATGATGGTAGGTATTTTACCGGCTTTTGGTATCACAGGAGAGCTCCAGCTTAGTTGGATAGGAGCTGCGGCCGTTGGTGCCTTGGGTTATTGGGTGTTAAATAACGCGATTTTGCTCCTAAGGGATGCAGATGATAAGCGTGCACGTAAACTTATGTTGAGTAGTATTGCTTATCTAACAGGTATGCAAATCATTTATATAATTGACCGATTCATTTAAGATGGAAACATTACAAGAACAACGCCGCCGCGCCGCCAAGCCTTTATTGTGGATAGGAATCGGAAGTATCATTATGGCCTTCGCTGGTCTAACCTCCGGATACGTAGTGAGCAGAACCACGCTGGTTATGAACGAACAATGGATGACCTTTGCGTTGCCTAAAGCGTTTATTTACAGTACCGTAGTGATTGTGGTTTCCTCGCTAGCCTTGATCTGGGGTAAAAGACAGCTGGTAGCCGGTAAGGACAGTGCAATAAAGCCAATGCTTTGGATCACCTTACTTCTGGGCGTGGCTTTTTTATGGTTTCAAGGCGAGGCCTGGACGGAATTGATGGCGAATAATATTTTCTTCGCTGGTGCACAATCGCACCCTGCAGGTTCGTGGGTGTATGCATTGTTTATCTTCCATGGCTTGCACGTGGGTGGTGGAATTATTGCTTTGTTAGTGGTGCTATTTCGCGCATACAGAGGACGTTACTCATCCGCTGATTATCACGGAATTACCCTTGTGAGTATTTATTGGCATTTTGTAGACCTATTGTGGCTCTATTTGTATGTCTTTTTAAGTGCTATTCGTTAAATTTGCCAAAGAATTTTTAATCCAACCGTTATGGCTTCATCCGCTGAAATGACGCAAGAAGAAAACAACTGGGGCGGTGGTTCAAGACCACTAGGCGCTCGCTATGGAAAACTGATGATGTGGTTTTTCCTTCTTTCTGATGCGTTGACATTCTCAGGTTTCCTTACTGCATATGGTTTAATGCGCTTCAAATTTGAAAGCACATGGCCTATTGCTGAAAATGTTTTTACCCACTTCCCAGGGTTAGAAGGTGATCAACCGTTGCTTTATGTAGCGTTGATGACGTTCATTTTGATCATGTCTTCAGTGACTATGGTTTTGGCAGTGAACGCCGGAGAAAAAATGAATCGCAAAGCGGTAACGAATTGGATGTTATGGACCATCGTGGGTGGTTTCATTTTCGTTGGATCGCAAGCTTGGGAATGGTACCACTTCATCATCGGTGATAGCGGTGCCGTTGAAACGGCTCGTCAAGAAATCCTTCACATTTACAATGCGGAAGGCGAGCGTTTAAGTTTCAGTCAGGTAGTCCACGGTATGGAAGAGGGTCACGCCTCAAATCACGGTGAGACTTTTACCAAAGCTGAGGTGCTCGCTGCGATGAAGTCAAATGAAGGCATGTACCTAATGGAACCGGGTAAAGCAGGTGAAGCATTTACCCATGAAGCATCTGTAGCTTTATTTGAAGCGGGCGATGTTGTTCAAGGGGCAAACATGATTCACAACGAATACGGACAGAAGCAGTTCGCTAATTTCTTCTTCTTCATTACCGGTTTCCACGGATTCCACGTATTCTCAGGTGTAGTGATCAACTTCGTTATTTTCTACAATGTGTTGTTGGGAACATACGAGCGTCGAGGCCACTACCGCATGGTTGAAAAGGTTGGTTTGTACTGGCACTTCGTTGACCTTGTTTGGGTATTCGTATTCACATTCTTCTATCTCGTCTAAAACGTATTTATCATGTCAGATCACAATGGAACTTGGTGGATTTGGAAAGTATTCTGGATCCTATTAGTTATAACAGGAGTTGAAGTTGCTCTAGGTATTGTAAAGCCTGAGTTTATGTTGACGCAAGTTATCGGTACATCAGTATTGAACATCTTGTTCATCTTGCTAACGCTAGTTAAAGCAGCCTACATCGTGCAAATTTTCATGCACGTGAAATTTGAAAAGAAAGGACTGAAATATGCCCTTTACCTACCGACCTTGATTTTAATTCCATACTTGACGTTTATCCTTCTAACAGAAGGTACATACTTGTTCCAGTAATGGCTAATAAATCCTTCTTTAATCGGGCAGTGCTAATCGCAGTATTAGTACTGCCCGCTTTGCTTTATCTATTTTTCGTTTACGGTCAAAACGAGGTGTTTTTTCAAACCCTTAAGTACGTAGGCCCGAAGACTGTGGTGACCACAGATACTGGCGTGGATACAGCCTATTATGAAATTCCTGAATTCAACCTGCAAGGCGCAGATGGTGCAGCCGTAAGGAATGAGACGATGGATTCAACCATTTATGTGTTGAGTTTCTTTTTCGCCACTTGTCCGACCATTTGTCCTGCGATGAATTTTCATTTAAATGAAGTGGAGCGTCGATTTAAGGGTTATCCGGAATTTGAAATGGTCAGCATCACGGTGGATCCTGAAAAAGATACTCCGGAAAAATTGGCGCAGTACCAAAAGGTGAATAATTACAATACCAACAAGTGGCGTTTTCTAACCGGCGATAAGGAGCACATTTATGCGCTTGCGAAGGGGGTGTATTTGAATGCTTTCGAAGATCAAACGGCCGAAGGCGGATTTTTACACAGTACAAGCGCGATTTTGATCGATTGGAATGGAAATATTCGCAGTCGCATTGACGATAACGGGAACATTGTAGGCTCTTATGACGTTTTAGATGTTACACAGCTCAATGATCTTGAAGAAGATATAAAAGTGCTCATAGCAGAGTACGAACGTGAAAAACACAACAAATTAGATGAGTAATTCGACTGACGATAAGAGAATCATTCGCGTGATTTACGCGTTAAGCGTGATCATTCCTGTAGCCGTAGCCCTTTTAATGGTATTGCCCGCGGAATGGAAGGAAGGCCTGGGTATTAGTGAAAACAGCGCGGTAAGCTCTTTTCCATTTTTACATGCAGTATTAAATGGTGCCACCTTTGTTTGCCTCGTGGCTGCAGGATTTGCGATTAAGAATAAAAAGATAACCGTCCACAAGACGTTCATGCTTACTGCATTTGTTCTAAGCAGCTTGTTTTTGATTTCGTACGTTATTTATCATTTGACCCATCCCAGCGCGAAGTTTGGTGGTGAAGGGGTGGTGCGCTACGTGTACTTCTTCATATTGATTTCGCACATTTTGCTGAGTGTCCCTGTAATTCCACTGGCGCTGTTGAGCATCTACCGTGGATGGACAAACGATATCGCAAAGCATAAGCGCATTGTGAAGTTCGCTTATCCGGTATGGTTGTACGTAGCATCAACAGGGGTGATGGTTTACCTATTCATGCAACCCTACTACTGATGCGAAAACTAGCCCTTTTAAGCCTATTGTTGTTGAGTACCACTGTTGGATTTGCGCAGTGTTCCATGTGTAAGGCGGTGGCGGAAACAGCCGATGGCGGTGGTTTTGGTGCCGGGTTGAATTATGGAATTGTCTATCTGATGATTTTCCCCTACCTCATTATTGGGGGAATTGCGTACAAGATTTACAAGAATAAGAAAGCCTACAAATAATGTATCTTAGGGGTACCCTAACCCTAATGATATGCGTTTACAATTTTCACACGTTTTCTTTTCACTAGGACTACTGTTCGCAGTACCTAGCACTGTTTCTGCCCAAGAGGGCTGGTCGCTTGGTGCGTGTATTGAATACGCCAAAGAGCACAATCTGGATATTCAGAAAGGAAGAAACGGTTTATTGCTGGCAGAGGTAGACGAGCAGCAAAGTGAATTGGCATTCTTGCCTTCCTTGAATCTCAATGGCGGATACTATTGGAATTTCGGTTTAACCATTGATCCTATTACGAACACTAGACAGCCAGGTTCTCGTCAAACACTGGGAACTACAGCATCGAGTAATTGGGTATTGTTAAACGGCGGAAGAAATCTGTACCAATTGCAGCAAGCACGCATGAATTCAATGGCGTCTTTGTACCAGTTGCAAGAGCTTTCGAACAACGTCTTCCTAAACATCGCCTCTGCCTATTTGCAGATTTTAGTAAACGTGCAGTTGCTCGAAGTTGCTGAGGGCCAATTGGAAGCATCTACCCAGAGTTTAAGGCGAACAGAAATATTATTTGAAAACGGTGCGCTTTCTAAAGACAACTATCTTCAGAGTGTTGCGCAGGTCAGTAGCGATCAGGGCAATGTGACTAGTGCACAGAATGCGTTAGTACTGAGTAAGTTGATGCTGTATCAGATGCTGCAATTGGAAGAGGATTTTGAGTCGTTTCAGATTGTTACGCCGGAAGTTGATTTAACGGCGAGTGCCATGTCCGGCTACCACAGTGAAGGGCTAGTAGAAGATGCGGTTGGAAAGCAGCCGGGTGTGAAATTGGCCGATGCGAATGTGGAGCGTGCGAAATATGGTGTGAAATTGGCCCAGAGTGGTCGCTATCCTTCATTATCCTTTTCGGCCCAATTGAACTCCAACTATGTTCAAGGCCTTCCGTATTTCACAGATTATGTTTCGCTAACGACCTACACGTTAGTGGAAAATCCCTTGACCGGGTCTATAGATCAGGTGCCTTCCACCATTAATGTGCCGGATCCCGCTAGTGCCGAAAAATATACAATCACGAACCAACTTCAAGACAACTGGAACCAATTCTTAGGAGTGGGCGTTCAGATACCATTATTCAATGCCGGTCAGACGCATTCGGCAGTACAGCGCGCAAAAATTCAGCTCGATAATGCAACTATTGATGCGTTGCAAACGGAAGTGAATGTGCGACAAACCATGGAGCGCGCCTATTTAGATGCCAAAGGATCGCTGGCGCTTTATGAAGCGTCACAAGCCTCGGCAAAAGCTTCAGAACTAGCACTGGGTAATGCACAACTGAACTTCGATACAGGGGTCATCAGTGCCTTTGACCTGAGCTTAAGCAAGAATCAATACCTCGCTGCGAAGAGTCGCGAGATACAATCAAAATTCGATTACTTATTTAAAGTAAAAGTGCTCGAATTCTACCTATTTAATCAAATCACCCTATAACCCGCAGACCATGAAATTGAATTTAAAAATTATTGTACCCGTTGCGGTCGTTGTCATTGGCGCCTTAGTTGTGGCTAAGAAAAAAGGCTGGATTGGTGCAGGTACAGATACGATTGCCGTTGAAACTGGATATGCATACCGCCGTACAGTAGTGGAATCTGTTACTGCCAGCGGAAAGATTCAGCCGGAGGTTGAGGTCAAAATGAGTCCTGAGGTCAGTGGAGAAATTATTGAAGTCAACGTTGTTGATGGACAGCAAGTCCGCGAAGGCGATGTTTTGGTGAAGATTAACCCAGACTTGTATGAAAGTGCCATTACGCGTGCACGCGCTGCGGTGAATAGTGCGAAAGCAGGATTGGCCCAAAGCAGCGTGACGCTAGATGAGGCGAAAAAGTTATGGGCTAGGAATAAGGTGCTTTTTGAGAAAGGCGCAATTTCTGAACAAGAATACGATGCAGCACAGCGCGCCATTTCGGTTGCGGAGTTGCAAGAAGAGAGCGCTAAATACCAATTGCAAAGCGCAGAAGCCAACTTGGATGAAGCGTATAAAAACTTAAAGCGTACCACCATTATTGCACCTATTGACGGTACGGTAACGCAATTGGACGTGGAGTTGGGCGAGCGTGTGGTTGGAACAGCGACCATGACAGGTACTGAGATGTTGCGTATTGCAGATTTGAATACCATGGAGGTTTTGATTGAGGTCAACGAGAACGACATTGTCAAGATCACGAAAGGAGATACCGCCCTCATTGAGGTGGATGCATTCTTAGGAAGTTCGTTTCGAGGGGTGGTGAGTGAAATCGCCAACAGCGCAAAATTAGCCATGGGTGCTTCGCCAGATCAGGTGACCAATTTCGAAGTGAAAATCCGAATGATCAACAGCAGTTTTGCTTCATTGGAACCAAACTACGGTAAGAATCCCTTCCGTCCAGGTATGACGGCAACTGTTGAAATCATTACGAATAAGGTGCGCGATGCACTAGTAGTGCCCATCCAGGCCGTCACGGTTCGTTCGGACACTTCTTCAAATGCCGTTTCATACGAACGCGTTCTCAGTGAGGACGTTGACGAGAGCTTTGAGGTCATCTTTACTCCGGACGGTTTGAAAGCTGGATTGCTTGTTGTCGAATCGGGAATTCAAGACGATGAATTCATTATCGTTTCAGGGGTAGAAGACAGTACTGCCGTGATTACCGGGCCGTACAGTGCCGTGAGCAGAAATCTAAAGCGCGGCACGCGCATTTCCACCGATAATAAATAAGTGTGCTACTCTGTATAGAAACAGCGACTAAGAATTGCAGTATTGCGCTTTGGGACGGCCAGCATATGGTTGCGACTCGAGCGGAAAGGGGCGATCGCTTTATTCATGGGGAACGCTTACATGTGCTGATCAAAGAACTGCTTGAAGCACATTCGGTCAGTTTTACTGCATTGACCGGTATTTGCGTAGGCAAAGGACCGGGTTCGTATACCGGTTTACGCATAGGTGTGAGTACGGCTAAGGGTTTGTGTTTTGCCTTGGGAATTCCATTGTATAGTGTGCCCACTTTAGGGTGTTTTGATTTCTCCAACTGCACCACGCTGTTTGTGATTACCGTTCTAGATGCACGCCGGGATGAGGTTTATGCGCAAGTTTGGCGTTTAGGCGAGGAAGGATTGACGCCAGATGGAGCCGTAGAAGCGGTGATTATCACAGACGATAGCTGGAAATCTTTACAAAATGAACCGGTGACCATAATGGGTGAGGGCGCAGAAAAATTGGCCCAATTCATGACTCAAATCCCCGAGAATTGGCAACTGCAAGCGAACTCTGATCCCGACGCAAAATATATGGGAGCGCACCTATTTGTTCTTCCTGTTGCCGAAGATGTGGCCTACTTTGAGCCATATTACCTCAAAGATTTTGTTGCAGAAAAATCGAAAAAGAAATTCTTTTAGGGCATTCCAACCTCGTAATAAGGACAGCTTGTAAGGTGGTCGTTGACCATTCCTGTGGCCTGCATGTGGGCATAGACTACGGTGGGTCCTATGAATTTGAAGCCCAAAGCCTTTAGATCTTTTGAGAGTTGAATAGCGAGATCCGTTTTTGCTGGAATCTCATTGAGCTCCTTCCAAGCATTGCGAATGGGCATTCCGTCCACATAGGACCAGAAGAAATCTATAAGCGTCGTACCCCTGCCGTGAAGCGATAGAACACACTGCGCATTGGTAATGGCGGCTCTGATTTTGGCTTCATGGCGAATGATATCCGCGTTTTGAAGCGCATCCTGGATTTCCTTTTCTGTCATGTTTGCCACTCTTGCAATTTCGAACTGATGAAAGACGGTTCGAAAAGCTTCACGTTTCTTTAAAACGGTGATCCAGCTTAATCCAGCCTGAAAGGTTTCAAGCAAGAGGAATTCGAACATCTTGCGTTCATCACGTACTGGACGACCCCACTCACGGTCGTGGTAGTTTTCGTATAATTCACTGCCCTTGCACCAGCCGCAGCGCTCTTTTAGACCTTCCATTGCTTCAGTAGTTCGTTGAGATCTGTTGTGGGCAGTTGGCATGTGTTATTACTGCACAAATAATAAGTGAGCGTTTGACCTACACGTCCTTTGAAATGCGCTAGTTCGGAGGCTTCTTCGCTAAAGAGTATTATGGTTCCTGGCTGATAATGGGTGCGTTGTAGGTCCTCTGCGGCGGCCTTCGCCCCAGGTCCTGTAATCACCAACTCTTTTGCGCCGTAAGCCTTCGTCAGTCCTAGATCAAGCCAATTCGAAAAATTAGGTCCGTATCTAAACACTTTGCTATGAACAGCACGTAGGGCCGATGATGCTTGCTCTTTCCAATCGTTTCGGTCTGCGATGACCCCCAGTGATTGAAAGAAATGTGCCCACATGGAATTGGCACTGGGGATGACATTGTCTTCAATTTCTAATTGCTTTTGCCATGCTGCTTCAACGGAAGGCGTATACACTCGGAAAGCTCCTTCAAACGGAAAAATATGTTCGATGCGCGTGGCGATTTCTTGAGCACGCTCTAAATACGTGTTGTTCCCAGTGAGTAAGTATCCTTCTAATAGTGCTTGTCCGAAGCTGCTATAGTCGTCAAGGAAACCTTCGCCTTCGGCAGCGTCATTTAAGTATTGATGGGCAATTGCACCGTTTTGCCACACCGTTTTTACTAGTGTGTCCAGCAAGCTTGTGGCCGCTTGGTCGTATCCGTTTTCTGGTAGCGCGCGATGGGCTTCTGCAAATCCTGTGACCAGTAAAGCATTCCAGCAGGTCAGTGCTTTTGGATCTCGTAAAGGTTTCGGATGGGTACTCAAGCGATCTGCTGCTGCATCCGTCAATCGCTGTTGCCAATGCAATAACTGTACACGAGCGGTTGTAAGATCCATGTTCAACCGTTCCGCTAAATGTTCAATGGGCTGACTGCGATGTAAAATATATTTTCCCTCCCAAGCGCTATGTTCCGTGATATCAAAATACCATTGAAATGCATCAAAATTGGGCAGGCCCATACCTTCTAATTCTTCCATACGCCAGGTATAGTAACCGCCTTCTTCTCTAGATTTTTCCGGAGTTGTACTGTCGGCGTCTAATGTGGCGGCATATAGCCCGTTATCAAGCTGCATTTCCTTTTGCAACCATGACACGGTATCTGCTATAGTTTGGGCGTATAGCGGCATAGAATGGTCGCGGTAGGCTTTTGCATAGAGGCCAATTAATTGGGCATTGTCGTACAACATCTTCTCAAAGTGAGGTACTTTCCAGAACCGATCTGTCGCATAACGCGTGAAGCCGCCATGCACAAAATCATAGATTCCACCCAGCGCCATTTTCTGTAGCGTAGTGTGCACAAAAGACAGCGTTCTCTCGTTCCTAGACAACATTCCATGTTGCAAAAGATAGCTGTAGTTGCTGGGCATGGGGAATTTCGGGGCGTGCGTTAATCCACCGTTTCTTTCGTCCCATCCGCGCATCCAAGTCACTAAAACATCTTCGAAATCCGCTGCTTCGAAAGTTCCTGGAGTACCACTTTTACTCACTTTAACCATATCAGTTAACCCTTCGCGCATTTGCTCGGCGTATTCTTCTATGGTCTGCGGCGATTCTTGCCACATTTGAGCGATTTGTGTTAATGCGGCCATCCAGTCGGCTTTCGAGAAATAGGTGCCGCCCCAAACTGGCGTCCCGTCAGGTAAGGCGATGCAATTCAACGGCCAGCCGCCTTGACCGGTCATTAATTGGACGGCGTTCATATACCGGGCATCCAAATCTGGGCGCTCCTCGCGGTCAATTTTGATCGACGTATAATGAGCATTCATTAGTGCTGCTACTTCCTCGTCCTCAAAACTTTCTTCTTCCATCACATGGCACCAATGGCAACTGGAATACCCAATGGAAAGCACTAATAGACGCTGGTCTCGAACCGCTTGTGCCAAAACGTCTGCCGACCAGAGCTGCCAATGTACCGGGTTATTGGCATGTTGCTTTAAATAAAGACTCCCGCTTTGGTGCAGTTCGTTTTTCATTACTTCTGCTGGGCGTAGTTTTCGTAGAAATAGGGGATGGTTTCAATGCCTTTAAAGTAATTGAAAACGCCAAAGTGTTCGTTCGGACTATGAATAGCATCGCTATCTAATCCAAAGCCCATGAGAATGCTTTTCGCTCCCAATTGTTGCTCGAACAACGCAACGATAGGAATGGAGCCGCCACTGCGTACAGGCAAGGCTGCTTTGCCAAAGGTTTTTTCATAGGCCTTCGACGCGGCTTGATAGGCCGGATTTGTGGTATGTGTTACATAAGGCAGCCCACCGTGGTGCGGCTTGACCGTTACCTTAACCGATGCGGGAGCAATGGCTGTAAAATGTTTGATAAACTTCTCGGTAATGGCTACTGGGTTTTGACCGGGAACCAAACGCATAGAAATTTTAGCATACGCCTTCGATGGAATTACGGTTTTAGCACCTTCACCAATGTAACCGCCCCACATGCCATTAACATCTAAAGTCGGTCGAATAGAAGTACGTTCAGGTGTGCTGTAGCCTTCTTCGCCCCAAACATCCCCGATACCGATACTCGCTTTAAACGCTTCTTGACTAAACGGTGCTTTTGCCATAAGCGCACGTTCTTCAGTACTTACGATCTCAACCCCATCATAGAATCCTTCGACCATGATTTGTCCATTATCATCATGCAAAGAAGCTATCATTTTTGCAAGAATATTCAACGGATTGGCAACGGCGCCGCCATAGAGTCCAGAGTGTAAATCTCTGTTAGGACCGGTGACCTCCACCTCAACATAACTTAAACCGCGTAGACCGGTCGTTATGGAAGGAGTTGTATTGCTGATCATTCCCGTGTCAGAGATGAGAATGGTATCACAGGCCAATTTTTCTTTGTGACTTGCCACAAAGGGCTCAAGGTTGCTGCTTCCTACCTCTTCTTCGCCTTCAATCATGAATTTGATATTGCAAGGAATCTCGCCGTTGCTTTTCATGATTTCGAAGGCCTTGAGGTGCATGAACATTTGTCCTTTATCGTCGCACGCGCCACGTGCAAAAACGGCACCTTCGGGATGAATCTTTGTAGTCTTTATTATGGGTTCGAACGGATCATTGTCCCACAGGTCAATAGGATCTGCAGGTTGGACATCGTAATGGCCGTACACCAGAACAGTTGGTAAATCAGGAGCTACCAAACACTCACCGTAGACTATAGGGTGCCCCGCGGTTGGGAAAATTTCAACCGCATCTAATCCTAAAGATTTCATGTGTTCCGCAATGTGCGCTGCACATTTTGCAACGTCAGCATTGTAGGCCGGATCGGCAGAAATGGATGGAATACGCAAAAGGCTAAAGAGTTCGTCTAACAATCGTTCTTTGTTTGCCTCTATATATGTTTTGGGATCTGTCATGGTGAACCTGTTTTATTTCTGTTCTCAAAGTTAACCGCTAACATTTGAAGTGCTATGCAACATTTAAATTTTCTATATTCGGGCATGCGCAATTTGCTTCTCATATTTAGTGTGTTGTTCGGCTCGTTTCTCATAGCGCAGCCCAGTATGACCGTAAACAGTACGGGCAACTACAAAAAGCCCTATTGGATGGCGGCGAATATTCTTGTGGACTCCGCTTTGTCTATCTACAATATGGGACAAAACGGGTTGCCGCTTACACAGGCAAATACCACACAAATAGGCTATTTTGAGGCCAACGACACCACTTTTCCGGTACAATCGGGCATCGTAATGGTAGCTGCTCAAAATGCATCTGATGTTATTGCCTCCACGAATGGAACGGGTAATAATGTGACCTTCACAGATGCTGAACTTTCTTCTGTTCTCACGCAATTGGGTTCTTCAGGTTATGCCATTAAGGATATGGTTGAAATTGAATTCAGTTTCATCGCTCAATCGGATTCGATAAAATTCAATTATTGTTTCGGTTCACACGAATACGACGGCTACACGTGCAGTAATTTTAATGATGTATTCGGATTCTTTTTGGAAGGGCCTTATATCAATGGTGTTAGCGCACCAACGAATGGTACTGTGGTAAGAAATATTGCTACTATTCCAGGAACTAACGTTCCCATCGCCGTGAATACGATCAACTCCGGTTCACCTTCTGGAAGTTATCCCGCATCAAACTGTTCGTCGGCAAATCCTAACTTCGTCGCTCATAGCGCATACTATAATGCTTCAAGCGGGGCCATTACAACGCTCGACGGTTATACCGATAAATTCACAGCAAAAGCTGAGGTGCAATGTGGCGGTTGGTATACGATTCGTTTAAAATTGGCCAACGTTTCTGATGCGGCACTCTCCAGCGCAGTATTCCTCGAAAAACAGTCCTTTAGAGCTCCGGAGTTGACCATCATCGATTCTACCAACGTGGGCAACAGTTTTAATGATACCATGCTGGTTGAGGGGTGTAACAAGAATGAAATCATTTTTGCGCGAAATGCGAATCTGAGTGTAAGCATGAAGATTCCAATCTATGTGGATACCGTTCTAAGCACCGCAGTGGAAGGTGTTGATTTTTCTGTTTTACCGGATACACTCTACCTAGCGCCTTACCAAACCGCAGATACACTCACTTTTTGGGTTTACGATGATAATACTCCCGAGACTAACGAAAGCCTGACCATCGTACAAGACTACATCTATACGGATTGTTACAACTATCCCGTTCGACGAATGAATTACCTCTTGCGAGATAAGGATTCTCTCGAGGGTACGCTCACCTTAAATGCAGCTTCGGATACTGTGAATTGTCCAGGTGATAGTGTGGAGCTCTCCGTAGTTGCTACTGCCTTTGAAGGCTCGTATGATGGATTTTGGTTGGCAGACAGTACCTACGTTCCATCCCGCTACTTCCAAGTAGATGGGGATACGTCCTTTACCTATTTGTTATACGATGAATGTGGCGATACCGTTCTTTTTACGCAAGAGCTATATTTGAAGCCGTATGAACCTATGGTGTATGAACGCGATACGGTTCGTGTTTGTCCTGGCGATAGTGCGTACCTATCACCGGTATATTTCGGCGGTGAAAATCCTTTGACTTTTTATTGGTTGGATAATCTAACGCAAAATAATCCACGTGTCATTCTTCCTTGGAATGATAGCACCTATGTTCCCTTTAGCGTTTCGGATGGTTGTGATATTTTACTCTTAGATAGTGCATTGGCTATAAATATGCCGAAACCTTCTGCCGGTTTCCAGTACCTCAACGATCCGTATGTTCCTCTGCGCGTAGCCTTTAGTGAAAAAGCGCAAAACGAGGTGAGTTGGACGTGGTATTTGGATTCAACAATAATTACTGGGGAAGAGTTTGAATACGATTTTGCACGCCCTGGCGATTTCGAAGTAACGCAAGTAGTTACAAGTGATTTTGGATGTATCGACAGTTTCACTTTAATTGTAGCTGTAGAGACGGACTTCTACCTGTACATACCCACTGCATTCTCGCCAAACAATGATGGGATAAACGACTGCTTTAGCATTAAGGGCGTGGGGTTTGAACGCATAGATTTTCAGATTTTCAACCGCTGGGGCAATGTGGTCTATTCCAGTGAAAATGATGCGGATTGTTGGGACGGTACTTACAAAGGGAAACCCCTGCCCATAGGCACTTACAGCTGGAGGCTGATCGTAGATCTTCCATTTGATGAAATTTCCATCAAGGAAGGCATTCTAAACATCATTCGATAGTTATAGAAAGGGAATGGTCAAAACACCTATGACCAGAACCAATTTATAGCCCAAATGCGCCCAACGTAAATTGCGGAGGTTGATTGAACGCAGTGTAATCAAATTAGATAGGGTCAAAAGCAACAGGAGCGCAAGAATGCCATAGGTTGCATGCTCGCTAAATAGAGCGCGTGTGAAGTAGGCCGGTATCCAGGCAAGCAGGGTGTTAATCACAAGAACCAATTGGACCTTGCTGGTTCCATAAACTGCCGCGGCATTTACTTTACCCGCAATTATATCGCCTTTGAATCCCATTAAATCTTTTACCAATTCTCTAGAAAACAGTGCCAGTCCAAGCAGCATACCGTACGCAAGCGTAGGCAGGCTGATAAAGTCGTGGTAAACGCTGATCCCGAAGAAGGGCATCAAACCTAGGACGGCAGCACTAGCATGTCCTATAAAAGGAATATTCCTTAGCCGATGGGAATACAACCATAGTAAAAAAGCATAGAGACCGTAATAGCCTAAAGCGCGCCAACTTACCGTAAAGGCCATGAGCAGTCCTGAGCACAATAAAATCCCGGCTACACGAAGCGAGGTGCTTTTTCGAACCAATCGTTCGAAAGAAGTTTGTCGAGGCCTATTAATACTGTCTGCTTCAAGGTCGTAGAACGTGTTGATTAGGAATCCACTGGCCAATAAAAATGCAGATGCCCAAATGCTGAGATGCGTTCCAGCATCAGTGAACAGTGGTATGCGAGCATACTTATCAGCAAACACATACAGTGCTGCTAAATATTGTCCTAGAAGAAGTAATAGAATGTTGTACCAACGAATTTGACTCAATAGAGCCAACACTTTCAACGCATTTAAGCGTCTTTTACTCATGGGTTTCAAAAGCGGTAAACCACCTCAGGGGCATAACCCTTGAATTTATCTTTAACACTCTCGTAATCACGAGTAAATCCCATGACAAATCCTCCACCGCCAGAACCGCAGAGTTTTAAAAAGTAGTCCTCAGTTTCTAGACCTTCTTTCCAAAGTTTGTGAAAACCGTTTGGAATCATCGGATCGAAATTATCCAAAACTAAGGCGCTGAGTTTTTTAAGGTTGGTAAATAAGGGGCCGCGATCGCCTTTTACGAAGGCTTGAATACAGGCATCGTTGTATTTAACAAACTGATTTTTCAGCATTTTACGGAAGCCTTCTTCTTTGAGTTTCTCCATAAAGATGGCGACCATGGGTTGGGTTTCTCCTGGAGCGCCGCTGTTGAGCAAGAATACCGCGCCTTTACCTGCATTAACGGGTAAGCTCACAGTGCCCAATTCATCTTTACTCTGGATCAACAAGGGCAATCCCAAATAGCAAATGGTGGGATCGATACCACTACTTTTTCCGTGGAAATAGCTTTCCATCCAACTGAACAACTGCTTCAATGCTTTGATATCTGAGGGTTGCTCTGGGCTCGCTGGAATTTTATCTTGACAGTAACGGTCGTAAATGGCCGCAACTAGCGCACCCGAAGATCCTACACCAAAGCCTTGCGGTATGCTCGAATCAAAGTATAGTCCGTTTGACAGATCGTTCTCAAAAGCAGTAAAATCGAACCGGCACGGGGCTTCAGGACTTTTTAAATACCCCAAATACGCGTGTAAGTGTTCGTTGCTTTTTGTTTGCGCTGCATTCGGAGTGGTGTTGAACTGGAAGGCGCCTTTGTAGTAGGTATGTGGGATAGAAAGCCCCATGCTATCTTTTATGATACCATATTCTCCGAAGAGCAATACTTTTCCGTAGAAGAGTGGGTTTTTATGTTCCATTAACCTATTTTTTCTGGGCCTGTGCCTACAGCGTCACATAGATAACTCCCGTCCTTACAAAAAGTTTTTAGGTGTTCTTCTATGAACGACAAAGTTACGTCTTTATGTGAAGCGGGATACAACAGGTGAACGTTGGCTCCTGCATCCAAAGTGAAGTATAAAGGTGTTGCCGTTTCTTCTCTAAAGGCCCATACCGCTTCAATCACCTTCAGGGTGTTTGGATGCATCAGAATAAAATACGGCGTAGATGCCATCATCATTGCGTGCAAGGTGAGTGCTTCGCTTTCCACAATGGTGCCGAATCCTTCTAGATCTCCCTCACGCAAGGCGTTTAAAAGTGCTCTTTGGTTGGTGTGCGCTTGTTGAAATCTTGCCGCTGCATACGGATGACCTTCCATGAGTTGGTGTCCCACCGTGGAACTTACTTTTTTCGTTCCCTTGTCCACGAGCAGAATAGTATCTTGAAACGATCTAAATATGGGGTCAATCTGGTCGTAAGCAACAGCAAATCGGTCATTGCTTCCGGGTGTATTCTCATGCGTCCCCCAAGCAGCCATGGGGCCATAGAGGGATCTTGATCCACTTCCGGAACCCAGTCGAGCTGCTTCACTGGCCTCTTCAAAGAAGTCGGTAATGGGCATTCCTAATGCCTCCTTTACGCTCATCAGGCAAAGTGATAATGCGCTCATGCCCGATGCACTCGAAGCGATCCCTGAACTGTGTGGAAAGCTGTTACTCGTGTGTACTTCAAAATCCCAAGCACTTGTAAACGGAAATAGCTCTTTCGTACGCTCTAAAAAAGTGTGGATTTTTGGAAGGAAGCTCGGCGCTTCTTCGCCTTCTAGAAAAACCACTACCTGACCCGTACCTTGTTTGTACTTAAGAGTGGTTGTGGTCGCTGCTGCACTCAGCGTGAAGCTGATTGACGGGTTAGCGGGCAATTGGACTGGGTATTTACCCCAGTACTTCACTAGAGCAATATTTGACGGGCTTTTCCAGGTAACTTTTTTCATCCTCTACTCAAAGGAAATTCCGCTCACATTGTTCGCGCGGTCAATTTTTTTAATGAGACCCTGCAAGGTTTTCCCAGGTCCACATTCAACGAAATCTGTAGCGCCATCGGTCATCATCTCCTGAACGCTTTGTGTCCATCGTACTGGAGCTGTAAGCTGGTCGATCAAATTCTTTTTGATATCGGCAGGGCGCTGCACTGCTTTAGCAACGCTATTCTGGTAAACCGGACAAACTGGGGTATTGAATTCGGTTGCTTCTATTGCAGCGGCGAGTTCAGCACGTGCGGGTTCCATTAATGGACTGTGAAAAGCGCCACCTACGGGCAGTACCAGTGCACGTTTCGCGCCTGCCTCAGTTGCTTTGGCGCAAGCCGTTTCAATGGCATTGAATTCCCCTGAAATGACCAATTGGCCTGGGCAATTGTAATTCGCAGCGACAACTATTCCGTCGACACCATCACAAATTTCTTCTACGGCCTCATCGCTCAAGCCTAGAATTGCGGCCATGGTTGAGGGTTTCGCTTCGCATGCTTTTTGCATGGCCATTGCACGTTTACTTACTAACGTAAGCGCATCCGTAAAACTCAGTGCGCCTGCAGCACACAATGCTGAAAATTCACCGAGGCTATGACCTGCAACCATTTGAGGCTGGAAGTCATTACCCAACAGTTTAGCCATAATAACGCTCATCGTGAAAATAGCAGGTTGGGTCACCTTAGTTTGTTTGAGTTCTTCGGCATCCCCTTCGAACATAATTGTACTTAGTTCGAATCCCAATACACGGTCTGCAGTATCAAAGAGTTCTTTTGCTTCTTTATGGCTTTCGTAAAGATCTTTACCCATTCCTGGGTATTGGGCACCTTGGCCCGGAAATACATAGGCTTTTTTCATTCTCCGTAGTATTCTATAATATTATTATGAGTTTCGGCCAATTGAATTTTATGCAATTCGGCTCCGTATTCTGCGACTTTAGGTGCTAAAATCTGCCAAAATTCATAGGCAATGATTTCTGCAGTAGGCTGTTTGCCAGCCATGAAGTCGATGTCTAAATTTAAATTCTTGTGATCGACCACATCTATTACGTGTTCTCTAACAATCTGCTTGAGATCGAACAAGTTCATAACGAAACCCGTATCTGGATTAATTTCACCCCGGACCGTAACTTCCAACTCGAAATTATGACCGTGGTAATTCTCATTAGAACATTTTCCAAAAATGCGCTTATTGGTCGCGGCATCCCATTTGTTGTTCCAAAGTTTGTGCGCTGCACAAAAGTGTTCTTTTCGCTTGATGTAAATCATGCTTACTAAAGTTTAGGCAAAGATACGATAGGCATACTTTACACTGATTCTAAGCTTTTGAAAGTTCTTCCCAATCATCATGGCGGTGAACAAAGTCTTGACAAGCCCTCATCAGCAAGGGATAGAGGGTTGAAAACCATTGCTCTAAATCTGCTAAACAGTCGTGTACAGGCCCCTCAAAAAAGTATACTAAGGAGGCACCTCCAGGGTGTCTGCGAGCAATACCGCGGGCAGCATTCAGCAGTCCTTTTATATCGCGGTAGCTGGAGAGCCAATGATGCTCGAGCAGGTGAGGGGCCATTGCAGCAGCCCGTCCTTTGAGCAGCATTTTATGCTTAGAAATGTCCGACTCTGCGGAAGAAAGAAAGGCGTTGAGATTTTGTTGCTGCGACGAATCTTGAAGCAGCTTGAACCGATCCCAGTTCCGCTGGAGAAAATAATCTCCAAGCAGATCGAGCGCTACTGCTGAATATTTGCCCGTATATGGTCGAATGCGCGCTTTTGCAACTTTGGTCAGGGGATGTTGGTCGGTGAAGTCGTCGATAAAGCGGTGGAGATCGATACCGAGTCGTTGTGCAGGTGTGGCAGTGGTTCGCCAGGCACTCCCTTTAAAACCATCGCCCGAAAAATTGAACACCCGCACTTCAGCGATAGCAGGGCTGAGGTGCAGGTGTGTAGTAAAGTTCATGTATAAGCGTGCGCTGAAATGCAGCTGCGTTTAGGCGTTTTTGACCTCGAATTCGAAGGCTTCCATTACCGGATTGATCAAAAGCTTTTCACAAGCCTCTTTGACCAATGCTTCGGCCGCACTCTGATCAGCAGCTTCAACATCTAAAGTGAAGTGTTTGCCGATGCGAACGTTACTTAACGCATCTAAGCCGATATTTTTAAGATTCGCACTTACCGTTTTTCCTTGAGGATCCAAAAGCGCCTTCTGCGGCATAACATTGATTTCAGCAGTGAATTTCATTTCTGGTTATTTAATGGTGTTGCGCGCTGTTCTTTAAGGCGAAAGCGCTAATAATTGGTAGCAAAAATACGATAATTGACAAGGTCAATGCGCCAAAAAAAGGAATCATTATTACGAACATTCCAACAAGGATGTATTGGCCCCATATGCGGCGTTTTGTTCCACCGCCTTTTAGGCTCAGTACTTTGAATCGAGCATTTTGCCAGAAGACGGCATATACTGCTAAAGCCACTAAGCCGAGATGCCAAAGCAATAAGGTCGTGCCTTCAAACGACATAATCCATTCCCAATTTTCCCATTGCCCCATCCAGCTCCAAAGACCCAAAGCAAATAATGCATTTGCTGGTGTGGGCATTCCCGTGAAATCTTTATCGCCATCCTCTTTGAGGTTAAAAACACCCAAGCGGTAAATGCTCGAGGCCGTAACCAAGGCTCCGATAAGCATTGCCCAAGGTTGCGGCATGCGCGCGTAATCGGCTAAAATAGAACTCCAAATAAATCCGGACACTGCGCCAAAGGAAATGGCATCTGCGAGAGAATCCAGTTGTTTCCCCAATGCAGAGGAAGCGCCCACTTTGCGTGCTGCCCAGCCGTCGAGGGCATCAAAGGTCGCTGCTGAAAGTAAGGCAATGACCAAGCCTGTCGAACTTGAATTGACAATAAAATAAATGGCCATCATTCCGCAGATGGCATTGGCTAGTGTTAAAAGATTCGGAATGTGTTTCATGCAGTGCAAAGATGCATTAATTTGCCGCTATGTCTTCAGTGAAAAAAACACCCATTACCATTTTAATGGCCCTGGCCCTGGTCTTATTGACTTTGGCTTGGACTTTCCCCCACCTCGGGGTGTTGATTATTCCAGCCTTCGTCTTGCTTTTAGACATTTCAAAACGCTCGGGACCACGATTTTGGAGACTGTATTTAGTCACTGCTTTATGGAATGCAACCACAACCTACTGGATTGCAAATGCCCATCCTTTAGGAGTCGTTGCGACTGTAGGTATTAATGGTGCGCTTATGGCGTTTGCCCTGTGGTTCAGTGTACGCGCAGAAGAATTGCTGTGGCGATTCCCGTCTTTCAGGTCACAACGCTGGTTGCACGTGTTGCCGTTGCTTGCCTGTTGGATATCCTTTGAGCAATTGCATGAATATTGGGGGTTGGCTTTTCCTTGGCTGCACCTGGGCAACACCTTTAATGGCATGCCCTATTTGGTGCAGTGGTATCAATACGTGGGCACTACCGGCGGAACGTTATGGGTGTTGTTAGTGGCCTATACGCTGCATATGCAGGGAACCGCTTCAAAAAGAGCCCTTTGGCTATTTATTACTCCGGCCTTGTTGAGTTTGGTGCTTTGGTACATTCCTCAAAATGAAGCTGTGAAACGCATTCGGGTTGCGGTCGTACAGCCTAATATCGATGCCTATTTGGAGAAATGGGACATGCCTGAAGCGACGCAAATTCAAAAAGTGGACCGATTACTTCAAACCCATCTTGGAGCGCAGCAGGTAGATCTGATCGTTCTGCCGGAAACGTTCTTACCGGAGGCGCGCGAGGAAACCAACTACGGCAACCGTCCCAATGACAGGCTGCTTCATCAATTGCTAGATACGTACAGTAAAACAGCCATCTTTGGCGCAACTACCTACGACTTTCAGCAAACACCGGATGTTTTTAATCGTCCCTACGGCGATAAATACTACACACTCTACAATACCGCATTGTTCCGAAACAGCGCGGCAGAAACGGCAATGTACCATAAGGGGAAGTTGGTGGTAGGCGGCGAGACCATGCCTTTTGTCCAATTACTGAAGCCTTACCTGGGTGATTGGGCTATTGAGCTCGGCGGAACTTCCGGAACCTTGGGTATTTCTGAGCGCCGAACGGTTTTCGAAGATGAACGAACAGGTCTCAAACTTGCACCAGTGATTTGCTGGGAGAATGAGTTTTCAGATTACGCTACAGCCTATGCCCGTTTGGGCGCAAATCTCATCGCAGTCATTACGAACGATGGATGGTGGGGCAATACAGCAGGACACGTGCAGCACCTCAGGTTTTCGGGCCTGCGCGCCATCGAACAGGGCAAATATGTAGTGCGTAGTGCCAACACGGGCGTCTCCAGTATCATTGATGAAAAAGGTCGCGTGCTGCGCCGATTGGATTGGGATACGGAAGGCGTCATCGTAAGCGATGTACCGCTACTGGAAAACAAGACCTTGTATGTGAAGACGGGCAATTGGATAGGTAAAGTTGCCGTGGTCCTTCTTGCCTTGTTGGTTTTGACAATACTTTTTAGCAGATTTTTCCGATTAAAACCACGCTAAGCAATCCGCGTGTGTAACTTTGTTATTCCTAAAAACAAAATTCAATGAGTTCTTACGACGTAGTTGTAATAGGTTCTGGACCTGGAGGATATGTAAGTGCCATCCGTTGTGCCCAATTGGGTATGAAAACTGCACTGGTTGAAAAATATGCGACCCTAGGAGGTACGTGTCTTAACGTGGGGTGTATTCCGTCAAAAGCGTTACTAGATTCCTCTGAGCACTACCATGCGGCGGTTCATTCTTTTGAATCGCACGGTATCCAGATCGATCCTCCAAAAATTGACTTTGCAAAAATGATCGAGCGCAAGGCAGGTGTTGTAAGCACGACCTGTGACGGCATCGATTATTTGATGAATAAAAACAACATCGACGTACTTCGTGGGTTCGGGTCCTTAAAAGACAAAAACACTGTAGTTGTCGCCGGGGATGAAACGACTGAGGTGAGTGCAAAGCACATCATTTTAGCCACTGGATCGAAGCCCATCGAACTGCCGTTTGCGAAGTTCGACAAGGAGCGAGTGATTTCCTCAACAGAAGCTTTGAGCCTGAAAGAAATTCCAAAACACATGGTCGTTATCGGTGGTGGTGTGATCGGTTTGGAATTGGGTTCAGTGTATAAACGCTTAGGTGCTGAGGTGACCATCGTAGAATATGCACCAAGCATTATTCCTACCATGGATGGTGCTATGGGTAAAGAATTGATGCGCAGTTTGAAAAAAATTGGCATGAAATTCAGCTTATCCACGAAGGTGAGTAATGTATCGCGTGATGGCGATGTAGTGACGGTTACGGCTACAAACAAAAAAGGCGAAGAAGTGACCTTTGAAGGCGATTACTGTTTGGTGGCCGTGGGTCGCGGTGCGTACACGGCGAAATTGGGACTCGAGAACGTGGGTATTGCAACCGATGAGCGCGGACGCATTGCTGTAAACGATCATTTACAGACTGCCGTACCTAATATTTACGCCATTGGTGATGTTGTTCGTGGTGCTATGTTGGCCCACAAAGCAGAAGAGGAAGGTGTTTTCGTAGCGGAATCGATCGCAGGAGAGAAACCGCACATCAACTATAATCTTATCCCAGGTATCGTCTATACTTGGCCGGAGGTGGCAGCAGTTGGAAAAACGGAAGAGGAATTGAAAGAAGCTGGAGTTGCGTACAAAAGCGGTTCTTTCCCGATGCGTGCATTGGGTCGTTCGCGTGCTTCCGGAGATATTGACGGTGTAGTTAAAGTTTTGGCAGATCAAGCCACTGACGAAGTATTAGGTGTACATATTGTGGCGGCTCGTGCTGCAGATATCATTATGGAAGCAGTAACTGCAATGGAGTTCCGCGCTTCCGCTGAAGATATTGCGCGCATTTGCCACGGACACCCTACCTACACTGAGGCGCTGAAAGAGGCGGCACTGGCTGCAACAGCGAACCGCGCCATTCACAGTTAATGAATAACGTATCGGCGCATAAAGTCGATCCGATTCTTTTAGAAAATCGGCTGTTGGAGTTATCCAGCAGTCGATCTTTTTTTGCCCTGTATACCTCACAGGGATACGCCAGCAAGTGGGGTGAATACGAACTGCTTTTTGCGTGGGGCGCGAAAGCTATTTTTGATACGACGGCCCTTAAAAATGGTGCATTAGAAAGCGGTTGGCGTTTTGGATTTTTAGGGTACGAACTGCGTCATGAGTTTGAGCGTCTTTCAAAAGGCAATCCCGCCATAGGGCAATGGCCGGAAGCGCAATTTTTCGAGCCAGAAGTGGTCGGTACTTTAGATAGAGCAGGCAACTTAACGGTTTACGCGGATGAGCCTGAGGATGTTTTAGCGCTCGTTTTAGCCTCGGAAAAATCAAGAAAAGCAGGTAATACGACTTTGGATTTTCAACCTGTGGAAACACGGGAGTCCTATCTAGAAGCTGTCCGTAAACTCCAAGAACACATCCAGCGAGGCGATATTTACGAGGTAAACTACTGTACTGCATTCAAGGCTGAATATGAATCTTTAGATAGTGCGCAGTTGTTTCGACAAATGACGCAGGCTACGAAGGCGCCTTTTAGTGCCTTTGTGAAAATGGACCAATTGGAACTGCTCTGCACCTCACCGGAGCGTTACATCCTGAAAAAAGGAGACCAATTGTGGTCACAACCCATCAAAGGCACCAACAGGAGGTTAGCTGAAAACAATCACGTGCAAGAGCGCTTGCTGGTAGCTGATGAAAAAGAGCGCGCAGAAAATGTCATGATTGTCGATCTCGTTCGAAACGATCTAAGCCGCGTGGCAGCCAAAGGGACCGTTCAAGTGGAAGAGCTTTTTGGCGTTTACCCGTTTAAAAACGTGAACCAAATGATCTCTACGGTGACCTGCAAAACTCGAGCGGAAACGTCGAATTGGGAGATCGTTAAGGCGACATTCCCTATGGGTTCAATGACGGGCGCACCCAAGATCAGCGCAATGGAATTAGCGGAACGCTATGAAAAGACGGAGCGAGGGATTTATTCGGGTGCTTTAGGGTACATCATGCCCAACGGTGATTTTGATTTCAATGTGGTCATTCGCAGTATCGCGCTTGATGCAAAGCAGGGGGTTGCTTCTGCGCATGTGGGTGGCGCAATTACGCTGCTGAGTATTCCCGAGCGCGAATACGAGGAATGTTTGCTGAAAGCGGAATCCCTTCTTCAAAGTGCGGCCGGTTCCGGTTCGAACCAATAGTTGTAATTTTAAGTCATGCACGCAAAGCTCCATTTTCTATGTTAGAGTTAAAGCCTGGATCTAAAGCGGTCTTAGGATTCAGTGGTGGCGTTGACTCTGTAGTCTTGAGCCAATTTCTGCTGGACCGTTACCACATCCGTTCCTATTTGTTGCATGTGAATTATGGCTTGCGTGAGGAGTCGGACGAGGATGCGCGTTGGTGCCAGTGGTATGCTGAAGAATACCGATTCGAAATTGAAATTTTGACAGTAGATCCATCGAAACGATCAGGCGAAAATGTGCAGAATTGGGCCCGTAAGATGAGGTACAATTGGTTCAAAGAACGCGCGGAAGCCTTAGGTGCTGAATACGTGTTTACCGCCCATCATATGGACGATCGCAGAGAAACGTTTCTAATGAATGCGCTCCGTGGTTCGGGATTGATAGGTATCACGGGTATGAATAGTATCGAAATTATTCGTCCCCTTGCTTCTATGGATAAGGCTGCGATTTTAGCGTATGCGGAGTCGCGCGATCTGCCTTGGCGCGAAGATGCATCGAACCAATCCTTAAAGTACACCCGCAATAAATTTAGAAACCAGCTTGCCCCCGTTTTGTACGAGGTAGAGCCCCGTTGGATGGGTGGCTTGAAAAAAACAATCGAAAACCTTGAGCGCGACCGCGATCTGTTGCTCGGCTTCATGTCGCAATGGAAAAGTGAATGGACCGAAACTTCCGGCGAGGAGGTCACAGTGAAAATGGGGCCTTGGGTGCAAAGCGAAGTCGGGCAGAACCTGTTGTATAAATTGGCCCAACAGATAGATTCCGGTTTCAACTTTGAGGAAGTCGGGCATGTGCTCAGAGGCGAGGTGGGGCAAATGACCCGCGGCAGAAATTATATGTTGATTAAGGATCGAGAACTGTTTTATCTGGTTCCATCCTACGAAAGGGATACGAAGGAATATATCGTTAGTACGTTCCGATCATTGGGCCAATTGCCATTTCAACTACAGCTTGAAAAGATCCCAAAATCGGCCTGTATTTTTGATGAGCAATGTGAATACCTCGGCGAATCGGCCATGCAGTTTCCCTGGACGGTGCGTCTATGGCTTCCTGGAGATGTTTTTCGCCCCTTAGGCATGAACGGTTCAAAGAAAGTGTCCGATTATTTAAACAACCTCCGGCTGCCACGTCACCGCAAAGAACAGACCTATGTCGTACTCCAAAATGAGACGATCATTTGGGTTTTAGGCCACCGCATTGCAGAATCGGCCAAAGTTGGTGAAGGGGATAACTTCGCCTATCTTGCAACCCTTAAATAACCTAGATTACATGAAGCGTTTTTTATTCGCAGTTTTCACCCTATTGAGCGTTGTCGCTACCGCGCAACCGAAGGCCGTAACCTGGTCTACAAGTATCGAGCACACCGAGGAATTTACCTTGCTTACTGTTCATGCTGCTATTGAGCCTGGATGGCATTTATACAGTCAGCACCTTGAAGATGGAGGCCCCATCCCAACATCATTTATGTTGGACAGTTCTTCTGCATTTACCGCGGTAGGAAATTGGGAAGAAGGGGAAGCTCATGTCGAATTTGATCCCAATTTTGATATGGATTTGGCCTATTTCTCGGAATCGGCCGACTTCACGATAAAACTCCAGCCGCATACTGAGGACTTCACTATCGAGGGCGAATTGGAGTTCATGGTGTGTAACGATGAAATGTGTTTACCGCCAACTTATGAGGACTTTAAAGCTACCGTTACAGGTGCTCCGGTGCCGTCCATCTGGAAAGGGATGGGTACGACCTTCTGGCTAGGATTCTTGGGCGGTTTCGCTGCACTCATTATGCCGTGTATTTTCCCAATGATACCGCTTACCGTGAGTTTCTTCACCAAACAAAGCAAGACCAAAGCGGAAGGTATAGTCAAGGCATCCATTTATGGAATAGGCATCATTGTTATTTATGTAGGATTAGGGCTTTTAGTGACGCTGCTTTTTGGAGCGGACAGTTTGAATAAAATGGCCACTAACCCGTGGTTTAATCTCGCATTCTTTGCCTTGTTTGTGGTTTTTGCCGCAAGTTTCTTTGGCGCGTTTGAAATTACCTTGCCTTCGAGCTGGGTGAACAAAGCGGACGATGCTTCGAACAAAGGAGGTATGGTCGGTATTTTCTTCATGGCGTTCACCTTGAGTTTGGTAAGTTTCTCTTGCACAGGACCAATCATAGGTTCGCTCCTTGTTAAGGCTGCCTCTGGTGGATCCTTACTAGGCCCAGCCGTTGGAATGTTTGGTTTCGCCCTTGCGCTCGCTATTCCATTTACCTTATTTGCGGCCTTCCCGGGCTGGTTAAATTCCCTGCCTTCTTCTGGAGGTTGGTTGAACACGGTGAAGGTGACCCTTGGGTTTTTAGAATTGGCTTTCGCCTTGAAGTTTTTATCGACTGCCGATATGGTCATGCAGTGGCATTTACTGGAACGAGAATTGTTCCTTGCCATTTGGGTGGCTATTGCATTTGCCACGGCGTTCTATTTGCTAGGTGCGTTCCGTATGCCGCTGGACAGTCCTGTGCAGAGCATCGGCGTAAGCAGATTGTTTATTGCGCTGACCTTCCTTATCATGGGCTTTTACATGCTGCCAGGAATTTTCGGAGCGCCTGTAAAACTCATCGCAGGTTTCCCGCCGCCAGAGCATTACGCTGAACAGCGAGGCGGTGCCTTTGCACAGCCAAACATCACAACAGTGGTATCCGGCGAACAGTCCAGCGTTCAGCCTGAATTGGGCGAACATTGTCCTAACGGTCTTCCTTGTTTCAACGACTACGAAGCCGGTTTAGCTTACGCAAAAGAAGTAGGTAAACCCATCATGATTGATTTCACCGGCTGGGGCTGTGTGAATTGCCGTAAAATGGAAGAAAATGTGTGGGTGGACGAACGCGTTCATCAGCGTCTTCGCGACAACGTCGTGTTGGTTTCATTATATGTAGATGCGCGTCCTGATTTACCCGAAGATGAGCAATACATCAGCGAAATTACGGGGCGTAAAATCAAGAACATAGGAAATAAATGGAGTGAATTCCAAGAGGTGAACTTTCAGGAAGTAAGCCAACCGCTTTATGTTATTTTAGGACACGATAACCTCGAGCCTTTGGTCGAGAAAAATGCGTACAACCTCGATGTAGAAGCGTATATCGATTGGCTTGACCGCGGAGTCGCAGCATTCGAAAAATAAACTGCTTTAAAATATTTCTAACGCCCGGACAGAACCATCTGCTCCGGGCGTTGTTTTTTAGCTATGGAAGCAACGCTAGAGGAACGGTACCGACTTCGTCAAGATGAGAAAGTTGTGGGCTACGCAAGGAAAATTGGCGGGCGCACGCTTTTCTACAGTCGCGACGGGTTTTGGTGGTCGGGCATAAAAATTGAACATAATCAGATCGATGAAAGCATCGGTATTTACGATATCGATCGTAAAATGCTTCACGAATGGGATATTGTTGAATACCGTCTAGAAGAGGACCGGGACCGATTAGGTGCCTTTCTTTGGTCCACAAAACGCAAGTGCTTCTGTATTGTAGATATTAAAGATCCTGAAATTGAGGTTCCCCTTTTTGTGGATGACCTGCAGTTATTTCAGTCGAATGACTTGCGATTCAAAGCATACCTCTTTGAAAACCCAGATTTAATGGAAGAGTTAGGTGTGAGAGACGAATGATAGCTATTTTAGCGGTTCAGTACTAACGCATCACCAGCACGATGAACACCAACTTTGTAGAAGAATTAAAATGGCGCGGCATGTTACACGATATCATGCCCGATACCGAAGCACTACTGACCCAAGAAATGGTCAGTGGTTATATAGGTTTTGACCCAACCGCAGATTCTTTAGGAGTAGGAAACATGGTGCAGATCATGACGCTCGTTCATTTTCAGCGTGCGGGGCATAAGCCGATCGCACTTGTGGGCGGCGCAACAGGCATGGTCGGTGATCCTTCAGGGAAAAGCGCAGAGCGTAATTTGCTTGATTTAGAGACGCTTAATCACAACCTTGAAAGTCAAAAAGCACAATTGGCTAAATTCTTAGACTTTGATTGCGGCGAGAACAGTGCTGAGATCGTCAATAATTATGATTGGTTCAAAGCGTTTGATTTTTTAGGGTTTATTCGCGATGTAGGGAAGCACATGAGTGTGAACTATATGATGGCGAAGGACAGCGTAAAAAACAGGTTAGAAACGGGTATGAGTTTTACCGAATTCTCCTACCAATTGATTCAAGGCTATGACTTCTACCACCTCTGGAAAAACCAGGGCGTGAAGCTTCAAATGGGCGGCAGCGATCAGTGGGGTAACATCACTACAGGAACTGAGCTTATTCGTCGCTTGGGTCGTGGCTCGGCGCATGCGCTGACTACACCTTTAATCAAAAAAGCCGACGGTACTAAGTTTGGAAAATCAGAAGGTGGGAATGTTTGGTTGGATCCCAAACGCACGACACCCTATGCATTTTATCAGTTTTGGTTGAATGCAGCCGATTCTGATGCGGAGAACTATATAAAGATTTTCAGTATCAAATCGCGTGAGGTCATTGAGGCGCTCATCGCAGAACATGCCGAAGCTCCACACCAGCGTAAATTACAAAAGGCCTTGGCTGAAGAAATTACGGTACGGGTGCACAGTCAGGAGGATTTAGAAAATGCACAGGCTGCTTCAGAAATCCTGTTTGGTAAGGCAACAGAAGACCAACTACGCCGTTTAGATAACGATACTTTAATGAGCGTTTTTGAAGGTGTGCCGCAGCATGAATTACGGGCCACAGCTCTCGAAGGCGGACTGGACATTGTCGATGCCTTAGCAGAAGTGACCACAATTTTCCCTTCGAAAGGCGAGGCTAGAAAAATGGTTCAAGGCAATGGCGTTGCCATCAATAAAACGAAAGTGACGGTGGATAAGCAGCTCACTTCAGGAGATGTAGTCGCTGGAAACCTGATTCTTGTGCAGAAAGGCAAGAAGAATTACTACCTCGTTCGCGTCATCTAAAGCGGTAAGTAATTAAATACGATATCGTCGATTTCTTTCATGAAGCGATCGTTTGGGCGCTGAAAGAAGTAGAACGTGCCGTTTTCTCGCTTAGTACTTTCCTTCAGCTTCGCATATTCGAAGGGTTCATCTTTATTGACTAAGCAGTAAGGTAAGCCGCTGCGCACAATGAAGAGGGCTTGGAAATCCGGCTCTGAAGGATTTTCACTTCTATTGAGGTAAGCCCAACACTCGTATTCATCGAATGACTGGTATTCCCATCCGTTTTTTTCAAACGCAGCTATTAAATCATCGTTGACCGCTCCGAGACGCTGGCCAGAGAAGTAACTTTCTAGAAAATTGGTGGGGAAACTCTTCCGTTCCAATTCTCTCCCTAGGACCTGCCCAGAAAGAATCACCTCATAGTATTTTGACATGCGGCGCGCTTTGCTCTCCCAAAGCGAATCTACCGGATAACTTGAATGTACGGTTCCCAAAGAGTCCTTCTGTGCACTTAAAAGTGGTGCTTCACTCATTACTCTTTTGTCCAATTCGTTCACGAAATCCTCGTGCACCCACGCGTGTACCGTACCCTGATAATAGCCGGCGTTGAAATCCGTAGCAAAAATCCGTACGGAATCACGTAAACTCAATGTCCCTTCTCCTTGAGTAAAGTTTGCTGTTCGACGAACGACCTGTGCATTGCTCACTATGCAAGACGCACAAAGGATAAAACAGTAGAAAGTATTTAATTGTCTCATAGACTAACCATTAGGTTACAGCCTCTTATTTCACTATTGTCGAGTCGGCCGTAGACTTCAAATGTACCATTTTCAAAAACCCTTCCTTGATCTGATAGTGCTAAAAATGCGCAGGTATGTTCGTTGGCTAGGTCAATAATCTGCAGCGCTCCACGGCTCCCATTTTGTTTCGGTATATCCAGAGGGTCGGCAATATCGCGCGTGTAGACGCGCATCCATGGAGGACAGCTAAATACATTGGAATTTTTCAAATACGCTTGGCTGAGCAGTTCCGTCATGCCGTATTCGCTATCGAGTGCGCTTGCGGGGAAACTGTTTCTTAAAATGGCATGTACTTGTTCTCGAATCAATTCTTTTCTGCGTCCTTTCATCCCGCCGGTCTCCATAATATGGAGTTCAGGAAAGTGCAATTGCGGACCGATTTTAAATTCATCGCTCGCAACGTTTTCGGCGAAATCGAGCAAAGCAAAGGTGACTCCCAATAAAAGCGTAGGTCGATGTTCCTTCTTCAGGCGTACCAACACCTCCATTAAATCGTTATGATTGTACAGATAGAATCCGCTTTCCTTCGACGCACTTTCCCGGATGAGGCCGGCTGCCATGTGGACTAAAGACGAACCTTCTCGTTCTAAATACGAAGGCAATAGCGCCAATACGGTCCAATTCTCTATGGGGCCATATTCACGCTCAAAACCGGCCAGATAGACTTCATCATACGCTGCTATAGATTTGACGTGATGTAAACTGGGTGTTCCTCCAGTCGTAGTAGAGGAGGAGAATATGGTTTCGGCTTCCCAGTCTCCGGTCTTAATCTCATGTCCTTTAAACTGCTCTACTGGAAAGAAAGGAATGGCTTCGAGACTGCGCACATTCTTTGGGTTTCGGTGCAATAAGTCGCACCATTTGCGGTAACGCAAGTTTTTGGCATACTGCCGTTCAAACACAGCGAGTGCGTTTGATTCGAAATTGTCTTCTGATATGTGGTCGAGATATAGCATAAAAAAACCCGCGCAGGTAGCGCGGGTCTAAATTAGTTAATCGCAATCAGGTTAAAGCGAGTATCTGAAGCTCAATTTAAATGTTCGTCCCGGCGCCCAAGTGCTAAAGAACGGGGAGTGGCTATTGTAGCTGCGGAAAATACGATCTCGCGTATCGTCCATGATGTTATTTGCGCCAAATCCTAATTGGTATTGACGATCCGCGCCGAAGTTTTTCAAGAGGTTAAAGTTCAAACTGTGGAACGGTACCTCAAAAACATCCGGGTTGTCCGCTACACCAACGATGTAGAGCTTTTCGCCTTGTACGTTGTAGAATAGACCGCCTTGCCATCCGTTCTTAGGATTGTTATAGCTCAATCCTGCATTGATCAGGTAAGGACTTTGCCCTTGCATGGCTCGGGTCTCGCTAATGACTTCTCCGTCTCGAGCGGAAGCTACACGCGCAGCGAACTCTGAAGAATCTCTAGTCACGGAAGATAAGATGTAAGAGAAGTTAGAATTCAGTTCTAGATGCTTCATGCCGATGAAACCTAGATTTTTACGAATCTCAAACTCTGCCCCAGCTACAGTTGCATTACCCACGTTTCTTGGCTGGAAATTAGACGGTGCGGCGGCAGAATACGCGACCAGTTCAATCGGATTTTCAAAGTATTTATAGAAACCCGATAATCCTACGGTTTGTCCGCCTTCGAAGAAATATTCGTAGCGGAAATCTAAATTACTGATGGTTGTGTTTACTAGATCAAGGTTACCAATGAACGTAATGCCCGTGAGGACATCTTCGATCTGCGCCGCACTCTTTTCTTTGAACGAAGGACGTGCTACGGTGCGGAAAGCTCCGAAACGAAGATTTGAATTTTCGTTTACGCTATAAATGAGCGAGGCGGTAGGGAACAGGTTGAAGTTATTCAATACAGGCTCCCATTGGTAATTGATCCCCGTTCCAGGAGCAGCAGCCTCTTGCTGGTCTACACCGGTATAGAACTGATCGTAGCGCTCCATGCGAAGACCTACTACCATTTTTGTCAGTGGGTTCAAGCTGAATTCCTCATGAATGTATCCCGCGAGATTGCTTTGGATACCCTGGTACGCGTTATTCGCTTCGTAGTTTCCGCTGTAGTAGGTACCTGCATCCGTGATGACATTCCAGACAAAGTCTTCAGAGAGCAATTCATCTGCTTCACCGGTAAGTGGATTTAAATTTCCTAACGATTTCGCACGCAATTGGTAGCGTAAAATCTCGTAATCACGGTATTTGAAGGTGTAGCTCGCGCCGTATTTCATTTTCGCATCTCTTCCGCGAACTTCATGACTACGCGTAAAGTCTAATCTATTTGCAAGATTGAATTCATTCAATTCACGCCAGATACGATTCGGGAACCCCGTTTCTCCGGGAGCAATAGCAAAAGTATTGTCTTCGGTTCTGTAGGAAGTCGAACGGATGTCTTTATCTGCAATGCTACTAAAGGTCGGCGCAATACGCCAATCGATCTTTAGTTTATTGTCCTTGCGACTGTGTTGACCGTTGAATAAAGCAGAAGTGATGGAACGCTGCGAATATTCTAGGTTGTCTCGAGATCCAACAAACGAATTTTCAATAGACGAGGTCTCCTTGAATTTACCGGTACGACTTTCGCCGTTCTGTAAATGCATCACGGTAAAGCGGTACTTATCGTTGTCGTCTTTAACGGAGTAACCGAAAAGACCACTCATAAATACATTACTTATGGCTAAAGAACCCACTTGAGTGCGGTCCGCCTGAAGCGCATAATCTGTGGGCTGATTTCCTTTACGGTAAAAGTTCTGCTCGTACATGCGCGTACTGTCTCCACCAAGGGTGCCGTAGAAGGTAGTGTTCGCTTTGTAGGAGAAGGATCCATTATAGCCGACCGTTTTCCCATTGTCTTTTTTTATTTGATTCCCACCGCTGATGCCCAGGGAGCCATTAAGCGGCATGGACTGCGCTTGTGCACCCAGAACAGGTTTAAATCCCTTCGTCAGTTCTGTGGTGATCGGGTCGTCCAGCGCAGGGTTAGGAATACCTTCATAGATGTAATTTTGAGGCAAAGGATTCGTTCTGAATCCACTGTCAAATCCCAAGAAATCCGTTACTGAACCTTGGTGGCCTAATCCTTGAACGAGATGCATTGCTGGGTTGTAGCTCAACGATGAGCTGATGTTCAATGTCTTTTCGGTAGGAAAATCGACCAATTCGATGTTGACTAAACCGCCCGAGAAATCTGCAGGTAAATCTGCTGTGAGCGTCTTAAGTACAACAATATTTTGTAAGATGTTCGTCGGAAAAATATCCATTTGAAGCGAGTTACGGTCCGGATCAAGCCCAGGAATATCCATACTCATTAATTGTGTCTTCGTATAGCGGTCTCCTAAACCGCGTACAAAAACATACTTTCCTCCTTGAATACTTACACCCGGTACGCGAGTTACTGCAGCTGCGGCGTTACCGTCACCGATACGCTTGAAATTCTGTGCGGAAATACCGTCCATAACGGTGGCAGACTTCTTTTTAACATCTAAAAGTGCGCTTTCCGTGTTACGCATCGCAGAGGCGGTTACTGTAACGGTCATCAGCTCGTTCGTCGTAGGTTTGAGGCGTAAATTCTCAAAAGCTACCACCTCACCCGAAACTACTTTCACATCCGGAATGATTAGGGTAGTTAATCCAAGGAAGCTAATTTCTAGACTGTACGTCCCTGGAGCCAGGGATAATTCAAAATGTCCATCAAAATCAGTAAAGGCCACTGCACTTTCACTGGGGATTTGGGCATTTGCGTAAAACAATGGTTCATTTGTTTCATCTTCATAAACGGTACCTCTAATAATTCCGTTTTGAGCGGCTACTGCAGTGCTCAACAATAAAGCACAATAGATGGCGATTTTTTGAATCATTTCGTCTCTGTTATTTAGTGCAAAACACGAAAAAAGGCCCGAGACGGATGTCTCGAGCCTTTTATTGTTATGTTAACTTTGTGTAAAGTCAGTTTTGCTTAGAAAGCGCCTTTCATTGCTGCATAGGTCCAAGCCAATTTGCTTTCGTCTGCACCTACAGTAGGCGTAGTAACTGAAGTAACAAAATCAGATGGGTTCCATGAAGTAACTGCTCCTGACTTATCTAAGAATACATCAGCTAAAGTTGTACCGGCAGAGTACGAGCCTAAGTTGATTTCGATAGAAGAGAAGTTCAATAAAGCATTATTGTAGTTGTTAGCACTACCAGTATCGTCGATCTCCCAATCACCAGCATCATCAAACCCAACAATGTAGATGTTCTCAACAGTACCCATGGCACCATCACGGAAATCAGCAATCTCAGCAGTCATACCGTAGAGTGTACCGTTTTTCAGAGTAAACGAACCTGTAGCGCTACCTTCAGGACCATCGATTTCAAGACCGTGATCTGAATCTGCACCTGCAACATATACGAAGTTGTCAATGGTTCCAGAGTACGCTTGATCGACATCGTAAGCATCATCACCCTGTGCCCAAACTACGATGTTTGATGCATTTACAGAGCCACCGAAGAATTCAACGCCGTCATCAACGTTAGCTACTACTTCAATGTTATCTACTGTTGTACCTGATCCAACACCACCGAAAGTGATACCGTTGATTTCGTTACCGTCACCGATCAATGTACCACCGTGGCGAAGACTTAGATATTCGATAATACCAGAGTTATCAGAAGCATCAGAACCTCCATAGATGGCGTAAGGCTCATTTGCAGGAAGACCTTCGATAAGTGCTGTAGCAGCATCCGCTGAGATAGGTGCATAACCTAAAATAATCAATCCACCCCACAAACCAGCATCAGTTTCGTCGAGGTTCGTTCCTGCAGTTTGACCGATCTGAATGTTATCAGCAATTGAGGTCATAACGATAGGCTGAGTTGCTGTTCCGCGAGCATCAAGGTAACCGCCTTGTGCAACAACAATCACAGAAGAGTTTGCTCCTTGTCCGTAACCTCCTTTGATGATTGTACCTGGCTCGATAGTTAAGGTATCTCCGGCAGCTACAATCACACGACCTTGAAGTTCGTAGATACGAGCAGCAGACCATGTTGCATCACCAGTTTGACCTGAAACTACCACGTTGGTTGGTGTAGCAAATGGACCTGTAAAGTCGTCAAGATTTCCATTTTTTGCTGTAAGAGTCCAAGCAAAGTCAGCAGCAGTTGCCCCGACAGTAGGCTCATTTACAACAGTACCTCCAGCGAAAGAAGTGCCTAGAAATTTATCCTGGAAAATAGAAACCGCAGACATGTTGCCTGAAGTTAAGTGTGATGTATTGATTTCTACGTTAGAGAAATTCAATAGACCCATAGCGTGGTTGTACGATGAAGTGGAGTCATCAATTTCAAAATCTGAAGAAGTTGAGAATCCAAAGAAGAATACATTTTCTACAGAACCCATGGCACCATCACGGAAATCTGCGTATTCGCCGTTACCGCCTAATCCTAATAAAGTACCGTTTTTCAGAGTGAACGAACCTGTTGCGCTACCTTCAGGACCATCGATTTCAAGACCGTGGTCAGAACCGTCGCCTGCAACGCCTACGAAGTTGTCAATAGTACCAGAGTAGGCTTGATCGACATCAAATGCATCATCACCTTGTGCAGTAACACAAACGTTAGTTGCGTTTACTGAGCCACCGAAAAATTCAACACCATCATCTATTGTTGCAAATACTTCAATATTATTTACAGTCGTTCCGTTACCAACACCACCAAAAGTGATACCATTGATTTCGTTACCATCACCAATCAACGTACCACCATGGCGAACACTGATGTAAGAAATGGTACCAGAATTATCAGCGTCATCAGAACCACCGTAGATTGCCCATGGTTCGTTTGCTGGTAAACCCTCAATAAGTGCGGTAGCAGCATCCGCTGAGATAGTTGCTTTACCTAAAACGATCAAACCACCCCAAAGGCCTTTGTCTGTTTCGTCTAGGTTAGAACCGTTGCGTTGGCCTACATTGATGTTGTCTAAAACAGAAGTCATTACGATTGGGTTATCTGCAGTTCCCTGCGCATCTAACTTACCGCCTTGACCAACGATCAAACATGAAGCGTTTGCACCATCACCTTCTTTACCTTTAATGATCGTTCCAGCTTCTACAGTGAGTGTTGCGCCATCGCCAACAACTACCCGTCCATTTAGTACATAGATGGAGTCTGCACTCCATGTTTCGTTTGCAGTGATGACACCAGATTTGGTTACAATCACAGAAGGATCAACTGGCTCAGGATCTGTACCTCCGCCGTTACATGCGGCAAGTAATGAGGCAGCTGCCGCGAATGCCCAAAGTTTGTTCAGTTTCATTTTAAATGTCTTTTAGTTTTTGACATCACAAATGAAATGCGCTTATGTAAAGTTAAAATTAACCTGAGGTCAAGGAATTAAAACGCTCGCATTAACCTTATGTTAAATGCATGAACGGGGAAAAATCGTTTTTAATATAACCTATATTTACACAATGATAAGGCAAGTATCCTTGCACAAAGAGCCATGAAAGCAAAAGACATTACCGTACTGCTCGTTGATGACGAACCGGATATTCTAGATATTATTAGTTACAATTTGAAGGCCGAAGGCTACAAGGTTAAGACGGCTTCTAGTGGCCGTGAGGGGGTAGAAAAGGCAAAGAAATACCGTCCTGAACTTATTCTGTTAGATGTAATGATGCCTGAGATGGACGGCATTGAGGCATGTGAGCGGATACGTAAAATTCCAGGGCTGGAGCACACCATCATTGCATTTTTGACAGCGCGCAATGAAGATTACAGTCAAGTGGCAGGTTTTGAAGTAGGCGCGGACGACTACATTGCAAAACCGGTTAAGCCTAAAGTGCTTATTTCTAGACTGAAGGCGCTTCTGCGCCGTAGACCTTCAGATTCGGATCCGACAGAGGAACGAACTACCTTAGGGGATATGGTGATTGATAAAGAGCAATACCATATTGAAATCAAAGGAAAAGTGGTGGAGTTGCCACGAAAAGAATTCGAATTACTGAGCCTGTTAACATCGAAGTCAGGAAAGGTTTTTACGCGAGAGGAAATTATGGATCGTATTTGGGGTACCGCGGTAATTGTAGGCGGACGGACTATTGACGTTCATGTTCGAAAATTACGTGAGAAGATAGGTGATGATCGTATTAAGACGATTAAAGGTGTTGGCTACAAATTTGAAGATTCAAATTCGTAGATTAACCGCATGAAAATATTGCGGAACTACCTTACTTCACTGATCTCTTCCATTCTTGTAGTACTGGTTTGTCTTTTTTACAGCGACGTCCTTAGCACGGCAGGTGTTCTGGTTATAACATTCATCTCGACTGTTTTTCTTTTTTCTTTTGAAGCCCTTGTTCGACGCTACACCCTCGAAAAGACCGTGGCCATAATGAAGGAACACGATCCGGCATTGTTTAAAGAGATTCCCAAATCCATAGAAGGAATGGAAGAAGAGATTGTGCTTTGGTCCAAAAAACAATCCGAATTCTTAGAAGAGTATAAGAGTCGCGAACAGTTTAGAAGAGAGTACGTTGGTAACATTAGCCATGAGCTTAAAACGCCTATTTTTAGTATCCAAGGCTACGTGCATACCTTGTTGGATGGGGCCATTGATGATCCCAAGGTGGCAAAGCGATTTTTAAAGCGCGCTGCTAAATCTGTAGATCGCATGTCGGAATTGGTCAAAGATTTGGAAGCCATTTCTAAGATTGAAAGCGGCTTGTATGAAATTCAATTGCGCCCGGTGGTGCTGCGCAATTTGATCGACGATTCTATGGAAGCATTGGAGTCTTTCATCGCAAAACACAAGGCTGAGGTAGAAGTAGTTTGGGAAGTAAAGCGAGATGTTCAAGTCGTTTGTGATTCTGCTCGAATGGAGCAGGTGCTGGACAATTTGATCGTCAATGCGATTAAATACAGTCCTGTTGGGTCTTCAGTTATTGTTGTGATACGTGAGAAAAATAATAGGGTGTACATAGATGTTCGTGATCATGGTTTTGGTATTCCCGATGGCGATTTAGCGCGAATTTTCGAGCGATTTTACCGCGTTGATAAAGCTCGAGCAAGGAGTGAAGGAGGTTCTGGTTTGGGACTGTCTATTGTAAAACATATTGTAGAGGCACACGGAGAGGAAATCATGGTAAGTTCTAAAGAACGTGTGGGCTCCGTGTTTACTTTTTCACTTGCCAAAGTGAAGCGATAAATCGTGTAAAACCTTTCTATTTAAATTGGGAACCGCATGGTGCGGTAGTTAATTTTGAGGTAAACCTTGAAAAACCATGGAGTGGACCTCTGAATTAATGGAAAAGCTTGCTGCATTGCGCGGTAAGATCGAAAGCACAGGCCAAGATTTTGAGACGTATGTTGACGGTTGGCAGCGTGCGCAGTTCAAAAATTATTGGGATTATATCCAATTAGAGACTCTTTTGAGTCTACAACGCCCTGTTACGGATATACAGGATGAGCCCATCTTTATCATTTACCATCAGATCACCGAGCTGTATTTCAAACTCGCGCGCATTGAAATAGATGCAATCGCTTCTGCCGAAGCTTTAGAAGTGAGTGATTTTAAGGAGCGTTTGGATCGTTTAAACCGCTATTTCGGTGCACTTCGTAGTAGTTTCGGTGTGATGGAACACGGCATGAAAAAGTCCGAATTTTTGGCTTTTCGAGATGCCTTGGCACCGGCTTCCGGTTTCCAAAGCGCACAATACCGTATGATAGAATTGGGTTGTGCACCGGTGATCAATATCGTTGCAGAATCGAAGCGTGAAGAAGTACGCCGTTCCTCTGTTCAAGAGCAGATGGAAGCCATTTATTGGCGCGATGGTGCTAAAATTGAATCCACAGGACAGCCGGCCTATACCGCTGTTCAATTCATTGACAAGTATTGGGATGATTTCCTATTTGCAGCCGAAGCCTATGAACACTGTAATATTTGGGAACGCTTTTGTGAATTAAAACGCAGTGGGCTCAGTGATGACGAATTGGTAAGTCTCGAGAACGCCCTGCGTTTATTGGATTTAAATGTCAATGTGAATTGGCCTTTACAGCATTATAAAACGGCCGTACGCTATTTGTCTAAAAAGCCTATTGACATTGCTGCGACGGGCGGAACGAATTGGCAGAAATACTTGCCTCCGAGATTCCAGCGCCGTATTTTCTATCCCGAACTGTGGACGGCGACCCAACGTGCTGAATGGGGTAAAAGCTGGGTTGAAGAAGTATTAAGAGAAATAGAAGCAGTTAAATGAGTTTGAAAAAGAATGCCTGGATCGCGATAGCGGCGCTTTTTGTTTTGCTCATTATTTGGGTTATTTCTTCGAAAAATGAACGGGTAACGGTCCTTGAAGAACACGAAGAGGTGGCTGAAATCGTGGAACCTAGGGTGGTTTTGACCTTGCCTGCCGATACCTTGCGCTTCGAAAAGCATACCATTGCATCCGGCGAAAGCTTTGGTGCACTTTTGGGTAAAAGAGGCATAGGAACCGCTCAGATATATAAAATTGCCGCCGCCGTTGAGGACGATTTTAATGTCCGCCGCATTCGCGCTGGCGTTGAAGTTCAATTCGCCACGGGAAACAGTGCGCTTTTCCCTGCTTATTTTATCTACCCAGAAAGTAAATATGAGTATTGGATCATTGGTCTTCAAGATTCCATTTATGCAAAAAAGGTGGAAAAAGAGCGTGAGGTGCGCCGGAGAGCCATTTCCGGAACCATAGATGATGCCCTTTATTTAAGCGTGGGACGCTCCGGCGGAACCCAAGCGCTTGCCATGTCGTTGGTAGAGGTATATGCATGGACCATTGATTTCTTCCGTCTTCAAAAGGGGGATGCCTTTAGTGTTATTTACGAAGAGGAGTATGTAGACGATACGGTTTATGTGGGGCTTAAAAATATCATCGCTGCAAATCTGACGCACATGGGAAATGATTTTTATTCCTTTCCTTATGAAAATGAATTGGGCTTTAACGACTACTACGACGAGGAAGGCCGGAGCTTAAGAAAAACGTTTCTTCGCGCACCACTGAATTTTACGCGCATTTCTTCGCGGTATTCCGGTCGCCGATTTCATCCTGTACAAAAACGATGGAAAGCACACCTAGGAACAGATTATGCTGCACCAACGGGTACGCCTATTATGACGACAGCTGACGGTGTTATAATTGCCGCACAGTATACATCTGCCAATGGGAATTATGTGAAAGTTCGCCATAACAGCACCCATACCACGCAATACCTGCACATGAGTAAAATCAAGCCGGGTATTAACAATGGTGTGCGCGTGAAACAGGGCGACGTCATCGGGTATGTAGGTTCTACGGGCTTAGCCACCGGTCCACACGTATGTTACCGCTTTTGGGTAAATGGAAAGCAGGTAGATCCGTACCAGCAGAAGTTACCTGATGCCAAGCCGCTTGAAGACGACAGAATGGAAGCCTACAAGTCGTACATGTCTAAATTGAAAAAAGAATTGGACTCCCTTACCCAATAACGATATTGATAATACGTCCAGGTACGACAATCATTTTGCGTATTTGCTTCTCACCAATCTGTTCTATGGTCCGAGGGTCTTCGAGAACTGCTTTTTCAATGGCATCTTTATCCATGTCCAGCGGTAATTCTAATTGGAAACGTACTTTTCCATTGAAAGAAACCGGGTAATTCTTACTGCTTTCGATTAAATAACTTTCGTTGTGTTGCGGGTAAGACGCATGGGTCACAGAACCTGTACCGCCTAATTTTTCCCAGAGCTCTTCTGCTAAATGAGGCGCAAACGGCGCGATGAGTCGAACTAGTGGTTCAAGCACTTCTCTGTTATTTGCCTTTAACTCCGTCAATTCATTCGTAGCGATCATGAAAGCACTCACCGAAGTATTGAAACTGAAGTTTTCAATATCCTCGCCTACCTTTTTAATACAGGTATGTGCTGCTTTAAGCGCTTTTTTATCTGCAGGGGCATCGCTGACCGCAAAGGTACCGTCCCTATGAAAGAGCTTCCAGAATTTACGTTGGAATCCCGCAACACCGCTTAATCCCTGAGTATTCCATGGTTTACTCTGTTCAATGGGTCCTAGGAACATTTCATACATGCGGAGTACATCGGCGCCATATTTTAAGACAATTTCGTCGGGATTTGTCACGTTGAATTTCGATTTGGACATTTTTTCCACCTCCCGACTGCAGATGTACTTCCCTTCTTCCAAAATGAATTCTGCACTCTTGTATTCTTCACGCCAATTTTTAAATGCTTCCACATCCAATTCATCGCCATGCAAGAAACTTACATCCGCATGCAGTGGATGCGTTTCGTACTGGTCTTTCAAGCCTGCACTTACGAACGTATTTGTGCCATTGATGCAATGCACAAAGGCACTGATGCCCTGAATCATCCCCTGATTGATGAGTTTTTTAAACGGCTCATCAAAAGTAATATGGCCTAAATCATACAGCGCTTTTGTCCAAAACCTGGAGTAGAGCAGATGGCCGGTAGCGTGTTCAGAGCCGCCCACATAAAGATCGACCTGATTCCAGTACGCTACAGTTGACGCACCAGCAAATTCGTTCTCATTGTGTGCATCCATATAACGCAAGAAGTACCAGGAAGATCCGGCCCAACCGGGCATGGTGGTGGTTTCTAGAGGGTATCCGTTGTACGTCCAGTTTTCCGCTCGGGCCAATGGCGGTTCCCCATCTTCAGTAGGTAGGTAAGCATCTACTGCGGGCAGTGTCAATGGAAGATCTTCGAGCGGTAGCGTTTTTGGAATCCCATTTTCGTAAAATACAGGAATGGGCTCGCCCCAATACCGTTGGCGGCCGAAGATGGCATCACGCAGTTTAAACTGTGTAGCGCCTTTTCCGTAGCCAATTTCTTCTAAATGTTCAATCATTTTTTCCTTCGCGTCCCTGCAATCCATGCCGTCGAGAAATCCTGAATTCACCATTTTACCCGATTTCGCATCGTAGCTCTCCTTTGTAATATCACCTCCTTCAACTACTTCCACGATAGGAAGGTCAAAGTGCTTAGCAAAGGCATAGTCTCTGCTGTCGTGCGCAGGCACAGCCATCACCGCCCCTGTTCCATAGCTGGCTAATACATAATCACCTATCCATATGGGTACAAGTGCTTTGGTCATAGGGTGAAGTGCATAGGCACCGGTAAAACAGCCACTGATGGTTTTTGTATCTGCCATTCGATCGCGCTCACTGCGCGATGCGGCTCTTTCTTTATAGACTGCTACGGCCTCGCTGCGCTCGGCCGTTGTAATAGCGTCGACTAATTCGTGCTCAGGTGCAAGTGTTAAAAAAGTGGCACCAAAAAGCGTGTCGGGACGAGTCGAAAAAACTTCGATCTGTCCGGGGTGGTCTTGAATGTCAAAAAACAGCGCGGCTCCTACAGACTTACCAATCCAATTGCGCTGCGTCTCTTTTAGCGCATTGCTCCAGTCGATACGTTCCAGTCCTTCCAGCAGGCGGTCTGCAAATGCGGTAATGCGCATGGACCACTGCATCATTTTTTTCTGAACTACGGGATGGCCGCCTCTTTCACTTACACCATCTTTTACTTCATCATTTGCCAGTACGGTTCCCAATGCCGGACACCAGTTTACATTACTTTCGCTGCGGTAGGCCAAGCGGTAATTTAAGAGTACCTCAGATCGGTCTTTTTCGTTCAAGCCCCTCCACTGCTCCGCGGTAAGCACGATTGCTTCGGTTTCTGCAGCCCGAAGCCCCTTCGTTCCGTGTTCATTCAAATGTTGAATGAGGGAATTAATGTGACGACTTTTTCCGCTGGAATGGTCATACCAAGCATCAAAAAGTTGAATAAAAATCCACTGTGTCCATTTGTAATACGACGGGTCGGTGGTTTTAAATTCACGCGACCAGTCCAAACCAAAACCAATGTTGTCCAATTGCTCGCGGTAGCGGGCGGTGTTGATTGCAGTGGTTTTTTCCGGGTGTTGGCCGGTTTGAATGGCGTACTGTTCAGCTGGAAGGCCGAAGGCATCGTAGCCCATGGGATGCAGTACATTGAAACCTTTTTGCTTTTTGTAGCGGCCGTAAATATCTGAGGCTATGTATCCTAGCGGATGTCCTACGTGCAATCCTGCACCTGAAGGATAGGGGAACATGTCCAACACGTAAAACTTGGGTTGGTCACTCGAGTTTGGAGCATGATAGGTGCCGTTTTTGGCCCAAATCTGCTGCCATTTTTTATCTATTTCGTTGTGGTTGTACTCCATAGCGTTAAAGAAGTGTTGAACATGCGCGAAATTAGTGAATGCGCCGCTAGATTTACTATTTTCGCTGCAATGAGTTCCAAAGAACAAAAATTCACTTCTTCGCGCGTTCGGTCGTCGTACCTGTCCGTTGTCGTTTCCATGACCCTCGTCTTGTTTGTACTCGGCGTGTTGGGTTCGCTCGTATTTTCCGCAAAGGCATTGGCTCAGGCTGTACGAGAAAACTTCACGTTTACCTTGGTATTGGATGAATCGGTTCCAGAAGAAGAGTTGCGGACATTGGTAAAGTCACAGCAGTTAGCGGACTACGCGAAAAGTGCTGAATTGGTCACAAAAGAAGAGGCTGCAGTGGCACTTCAGGCGGATTTAGGTGAAGATTTTGTGGAATTCTTAGGATATAATCCACTCTCAAATACAGTGGACTTGCATTTGAACGGCACTTTTGTGGCTTCGGGTAACCTTGAAGAACTTCGGGAATCGCTCCTAAATGAGGCGTATATCGACGATGTACTTTACGATCCTGACCTTATTACACTCGTTAATCAAAACATTGAAAAAATCAGTTGGGTACTGGGTGGAGCAGTTTTCGTTTTGCTGCTGGTTGCCTTGGCTTTAATCAATTCAAGCATACGACTGACCATCTACTCGAAGCGATTCTTGTTAAAGACCATGCAATTGGTCGGGGCAACTTCGGCGTTTATCAGAAGGCCGTATCTTTTGAATAGTTTATTTTTAGGCCTGCTTAGTGCTGTATTGAGCATGGGATTGCTCATCGCCTTAGGTAGGGTGCTGGGAACGTATTTCCCTGCACTTTTAGCACTCTTCGAACGTCAAACTATTCTGGTAGTATTTGCTGCCTTATTGTCTATAGGTTTGCTAGTGCCTGGAGTTTCCACTGCCATTGCGATCCGTAAATATTTGAAATTAAGAACGAACGAATTATACTATTGACCATGGAAAATAAAGATACTTTCCTTTTTGACCGCAGAAAATATATCGTACTGATCGCTGGATTGGTCATGCTAGCTATCGGGTTTGCATTAATGCTTGGTGGCGGCGCAGAAGCGCCGGACGAATTCAACGAAGAGATTTTCGGTACACAGCGCATCGGCGTTGCGCCATGGTTCATTTTTATTGGATTATTGTTGCCTATCGCAGCAATTATGATGAAGAAAAAGGAAGATTAATTTTTCGATATGACGCCAATTCAAGCCTTAATTCTAGGCCTTATTCAAGGCCTCACGGAATTCTTGCCAGTAAGTTCTTCGGGTCACCTTGAAATAGGAAAAGCACTTTTTGGTCTCGAGATGTCCGGCGCACAAAGTCTGACCTTTGATGTCGTTGTTCACGCTGGAACGGCACTGTCTACCATCGTCGTTTTTCGGAAGGATATTGCTGAAATTATTACTGGGTTATTGAAATTCAAATGGAATACGGAGACAAAATTTGCGAGTTTCGTCTTGATTTCCATGGTTCCTGCCGCTTTTATAGGATTAGTCTTCGAAGAAGAGATCGGTGCGCTATTTGAGGGCCAATTACTTTTGATCGGTGCAATGTTAGCGCTCACAGGACTGTTGCTTTTTCTTGCGGACCGCGCGAAAGAAACGCGTAAAAGTGTTCAAGGGATTGATGCGTTTGTCGTAGGATTGGCTCAAGCGGTTGCGATTCTACCGGGAATTTCCCGCAGTGGGGCAACCATTTCCACCTCTGTACTGCTAGGTATAGACCGTGCAAAGGCTGCACGATTCTCTTTTCTAATGGTGCTTCCCATAATCCTGGGTAAAGCATTTTTAGATGCAAAAGATATTGTCGCAGGAGAGACTATGGGCGAAGAAGTCAGCGGTGCCGTTTTAATTATTGGTTTATTGGCTGCTTTCCTTAGTGGAGTTGTAGCATGTAATTGGATGGTGGCGCTTGTGAAGCGCAGTCAACTGAAATATTTCTCTTACTACTGTTTCGCGGTGGCTGCCATCGTGTTGATCAGTCAACTCGTCTAAGCTTTGACTAAAGCATCGATATTGGCCGGGGAAGTCCTGCTGGTGGACAAACCTCTCGAGTGGACCAGCTTTCAAGCGGTCGCGAAGATTCGTTTTACCCTTCAAAAAGAATGGGGTCTTAAAAAGCTTAAAGTAGGACATGCTGGTACGCTCGATCCCCTTGCGACGGGGTTGCTGATCATTTGTGTCGGTAAAAAGACCAAAGAGATCGCTGGTTTTATGGGACAGAAAAAGGAGTATGTCGCTGAAATTACTTTTGGTGGAACCACGCCGTCGTATGATTTAGAAAGTGAAATTGATGCCACCTATCCAACCGAGCATATTACTGCTGCCGCAATAACAGAGATACTTCCTCAATTTCAGGGAGAAATTCAGCAATATCCACCCATCTTTTCAGCCATCAAACAAGGAGGTGTCCGCATGTACGAAAAAGCGCGTGCTGGCGAAGAAGTGATTGTGGAGCCGCGTACGGTTCAAATTGATGAACTAGAAATTTTATCTTTTTCAGATCATGTACTAAAGCTACGTGTGCTTTGCGGTAAAGGAACGTACATCCGCTCTTTAGCGCACGACCTAGGCAAGGCACTGCATTCTGGGGCGCATTTGAGTGGTTTACGTAGAACGAAAATCGGGTCCTTCACTGCCGATGGCGCAAAGAACCCGATGGAATGGTCTGCGTATTTTAAGTCCTCCTTGGAAGGCTAGTCTAAATAGTTGCTTTTCCAGAGATTCGCATTGAAATTTTTCATTCTGCTAAAGCCGTACAGTGCAGTCATCGCACCCGTTGAAAAGACCATCCAAAAGAAGAAGATTACACGAAGGTGTAGTATGGTTCCTGTGTCTTTTGGTCCTCGAATTAGGCTTTCTGGAAAGAGTAGAGCTACTGCCAAACAAAATCCAAAGACGGTCTTCATTAGGCTTTCAAAATCTCTGAATGGATACACCAAAGCTTTACGTAATGGGTGCAAGTCGTTACCCCATTTGGCCAGCAGGTAATGATAGCCGCCGCCCATAGGGACGAAAAGCAAGGGGTCCTTGTCTTTTTCAGCCAATTTGAACATGCCGGCGGGCGCAATCATTTTGAATCCTTTAATCTCGCGGCCTTGTGCAGCTTCAAAATCCTTGACTGCATCTAAGGCTTCTGCTGGGAAGGTTCCGTTGAAGTGTTTGGAATCTAAGAAGCGAAGACGGTAGTCAACGCATAGTTTTTTGATGTCCGAGATGTGGTAAATTCGTTCCGTTTCAAGGGCATCAAAGTTCAACGACTCCAAGTCGCCGGTCGATTCAAAGAGGTTTTCCAAAATGCGGGCTCCATCAGAAGGCGCGTTAAGTAAAGTTTTGAATCCGTCCAGCACGTCCAGATGAGCTGAAGTTTCGTTTTTCGAGCGCTGATCGCTCAACTTTTGGTGTAGATTAACTCCCATAATAATATGTTTGAATGCGTGCGTTCAATCCATGTGTGGCGAGTAGGTTTAACAAATGTCGGTATTGCATTGTTTAAAATCAATTGGTTCTTATAAAACTTGACAAGGGGGCTGTCGAAATCGTATATTTACCGTTTTTTTAATATTAATTTTTCAAAGCCCGTAAGCTATGAAAATGAAACTCTCACACTTTGCCTATGACCTTCCAAAGGAGCTTATAGCGCAAGAACCCACAATTCACCGCGATGATAGTCGCTTAATGGTCGTACACAAAGACACCGGTGAAATTGAACACAAGCACTTTCACGAAGTCATCGATTATTTCGACGATGGCGACGTAATGGTCCTCAACAACACCAAAGTTTTTCCTGCTAGAATGTGGGGAAACAAGGAGAAAACCGGTGCGCGCATCGAAGTTTTCTTACTTCGCGAGTTGAATTCAGAGAGCCGTTTGTGGGATGTGCTGGTAGATCCGGCGCGTAAAATTCGAATCGGCAACAAATTGTACTTTGGCGACGACGACTCTTTAGTAGCTGAGGTTATTGACAATACCACATCGCGCGGGAGAACACTGCGCTTCCTCTTTGACGGTAGCTATGAAGAGTTCCGCGCGAAATTGAAGGAAATGGGGGAAACGCCCTTGCCTAAATACATCGATCGCGAGCCGACAGAAGAAGACGGCGAACGTTACCAAACCATCTTTGCAAAGGTTGAAGGTGCCGTTGCGGCGCCTGTAGCCGGACTGCATTTCTCTAAACACCTGATGAAGCGTTTAGAAATTAAGGGTGTTCATTTGCCGGAATTGACCCACCACGTAGGTCTGGGTACGTTCCGTCCGGTTGAGGTGGAAGATTTGAGCAAACACAAGATGGATAGCGAGCAGTATTTCTTGCCTCAAAGCACGGCAGATACTATTAACACGGCCTTAGCAGAAAAACGTAGGGTATGTGCTATTGGGACGACGACCGTTCGTACCATCGAGAGCTCGTTAACCACAGGCGGCCGCGTAACCGGTAGTGAAGGTTGGACCAACAAATTCATTTTCCCTCCTTATGAAATACAAGTGCCTGATGCGATGGTGACTAACTTCCATCCTCCTGGCTCGACTTTATTAATGATGAACAGCGCAATGTTGGGACACGACCTTGCCATGCACGCGATCAACGAAGCAATAAAAGAGAAATACCGTTTCCTCGCTTTCGGAGATGCCATGTTGATCATCTAATCGACAGATTGAAATGCGTAATTAAGGCCCTGCAGTAGCTACTGTGGGGCTTTTTTATTGTGCAGTGGTGAAGGCGTGTAGATAGCTTGAGGCAACATGTTCCCAATTAAAATGTGCCGAAATTCGCTCGCGAGATAGACGGGACTGTTCCTCCCGGATTGCATTAGATGGACGTTGTGTTAACAATAGGGCCAACGCTTCTTCGTCTTTCCATAAAGCGCCAAGTCCTCCTAAAACACTTGCGTTAAATGGATTCTCATGAGCCAATACCATGGCACCAGCCCCCATGGCCTCGAGCAGGGCAGGGTTGGTACCACCTACGCTGTGTCCATGCAGATAAAATGTTGCACGCGTACGAAGGGCATTAAGTAGGGTTTTATCGTAAATGGTGCCCGCGTAAATAATGTTGGCTTCGGGAAAGGTGGCTTTAAGTTTACGACCGTGGCGTGTCGTGTAATCACCAACGGTTACGAGTGTTTCTCCCGTGCTCGCTGCAGCATCGAGAATCTCAAATACGTGATTATCGGGCTGTATACGTCCAATATGAAGGTGGAAGTTATCTGTGGGTAAGTGGTTGTGTTGTAAAATCTCGATGGCGCCGGTAGGTTCTTCTACAATTTCACTTCCGTAAGCGATAGTGGATGTGGGTACTTTGTATTTGCTGAGGTATTTGGCAATCTCTGGATTGTCAGCAACTAAAAGTTTTGAACGCTTCGCGGCTCGTCGCTCGCTCCATTGTAAGAAAATGGAGAGTGGCCCGGCATATTTGGCTCTTTGGTGCTCTAAACCGTCCATATTCGTAACCGTTTTATGCTTCGGCCAGAGAAAGGACCAAATCCCGCTCGTTGTGTAGCCCAATTGAAGAATGACGTCGAAATTCTTTCTTCGCGCGTCCATGATGCACAACAAATCGTAGATAAATTGGCCCGCAAGACCTAGGCGCTTTTCTGGATTGAAAACGTGACAAATCTGTACCCCTTTGAATTCAGCGACCTTCTCTGGGTGATTGCTAATGGTGTAAACCACCACTTCATGACCCGCTTTTACCCATAACGGTGCGGTGTGGGCGGCCATTTCTTCAAAGCCTCCGTATCGGTTTGGAATCCCTCTGGATCCTAGCACTGCAATCTTCACTCGTTAAAAGTAGGATATTTCTTCCGTCTCTCTTAGTTTAATAAGTACCCCGTTAATGAAAATCCAACAGACATGGAAAAACAATCCTTTTTTGAAGCATCGCGGCAGTGGTCGCAGGCAAAGTTATTGAGCTATATTTTGAATGCTGGTGCCCGATTTCAGGGTGTCGATGAGCTGGAATCCTCATTAAATGAATACTTTTTAGATTTTAATCGAATCCTTCAAGTGGATGAAGATGCCTTGAGGGAAATTAAAGGGATTGGACCTACAAAGGCAAAACAAATCATGGCCGTTTTAGCCTTGCATCAAGCGTGGAGTGCACCCAAGCCACTTAAAGAGGTGATTCGAAAAAGTGCAGATGCGTATCAGCATTTTAAAAGTCTAGAATTTCCGGCGCACGAAGAGTTTCATGTTTTGTATTTGAACCGAGCGCACGCCCCATTGGCGCGACACCAATTGTTCAAGGGAGGATTGACGGGTACCGTAACGGATGTGCGTTTAATTCTCAAACGGGCATTGCATTGGAATGCGACAGCAATCATTGTCGCCCACAATCACCCGAGTGGATCGTTGCAACCCAGTGAAAACGATAAGCGGATGACACGAAAATTAAGCGCTGCTGCAGATACTTTAGATATCAAGTTGCTGGACCACTTAATTGTGGCCGGTAGTGGCTACTTTAGCTTTTCAGATCAGGGATTATTGTAATGGGAGCATTGGCCTACAGTCAGCGATGGGTTGCATTTTTTAAGAAGTACGACCATTGGCGCTATTTTTTTGCGGAGTGGAATAAAATCGTGTACTTAAAATCGTACCGCAAGCACCACAACACGGGTGCTCTTGAAAAGTCCCTGCATCACGGCATACGCTGGCTTATTCATAGCATCTCTAGGGGTACCGATCGCGGATCTGGAACCTACTACCATCACAGCGGTTGGACGTCATCGTATCCTGAAACTACAGGCTATATCATTCCGACACTAGTACGCTATGCTCAAAATGAAGAGGGTCCCTGGGCGAAAAACGCCGAGACTGCAGCATTGGAAGCTGGAAAATGGCTGCTGGAAATACAGCATACAGACGGCGGTTGGCCGGGCGGCTACATGCACCAAAAACGAGGCGCTTTGGTGTTCAATACGGGCCAAATTCTTCGTGGCATGCGTGCGCTTTATCTTTTTACAGGAGAAGAAAAATACAAAGCGTCGGCACACCGAGCAATCCTATGGGTGTGGAAACAATTGGACGCTGAAGGTAAATTCTCTTCGAATGATTTCATGGGTGCGGTGCGCGTCTATGGGACCTATGTGGTAGCGCCCATTCTAGAGTGGTTGCCACACTTTGATGCAGATAAAGACGGTTGGGAAGCAAAGGCTCGATTGCATTTAGATTGGGTGTTGACGCAGCAGCAGGATAACTTCTGGCTGGCCAATTGTGACAATACCGAACATAAAAACCATAAACCCATCATTCATACCATCGCCTACACACTCGACGGGTTGTTTGATTCCGGAGGTCTGTTAAAGGATGAGAAGTATAGGAATGCGGCCATTGGTGGCGCCGAAATACTGGCGCAGAAATTTATAGAACGTGGATTATTGCACGGTAGATATGATAAGGGGTGGCACGGTTCGGAAGCGTTTATACCCACGGGCGGTGCCCAGTTGGCCATCCTTTGGCATAAAATTTCGAGGGCAGATACAAAGGCTTTCTGGGCAGAGGAGGCACGGAGTAGTATGAATGTTTTACTTTCTGTTATTGCGACTAATGGAGCGCGCACGGCGCTCGATGTAGGAGGTGCTTTACAAGGTTCTTTCCCTATGTGGGGCAGGTATGAAACCTTTGGTTTGCCGAATTGGGCGACCAAATACATGGCAGATAGTTTGATGAATGAATTAAATTGGTCTAATGAGCGCTAGAGATATTTTAAGGTCCTTAGTTCCTTCCGCTGTTTTAGCTTGGAACCGCCGTCGTAAAAAAGATCAGGTACGAAAAACACTCGCGAAAAAGAAAGATTCCGGTGAGACCTGGACGAAAGAGCGTTTGGTCCGTTCATTGCGTGCTGCAGGGGTTCAAGAGGGGGCAGATCTACTCGTACACAGTTCGATGAGCGCTATAGGCTACGTTGAAGGAGGACCCAAAACTGTGGTGGACGCATTGCGTGAAGTCATAGGTCCGAATGCGAATCTTCTCATGCCTACCAGTCCAGTAACGACACTTCAGGCGATGCACCCACAAGAGGTATTTCAAGTACTTGAAACTCCCAGTAAAATGGGTGCCATAACAGAGTACTTTCGAACGCAGGTTGCTACTGAGCGCAGTGCCCATCCGTTAGAGCCTGTTGCCGTTGATGGACCGGATGCATTGATGTACGTGAAAGGGCACCATACGGATGGAACACCTTATGGATTGCAAAGTCCATGGAGGAAGCATTTGGATAGCGGTGGACAGTTGCTCTACATAGGCACTACACTCATCAATAGCGGTACTAGTTTACACGCGGTTGAAGATGCAATTGGATGGAAATCGTTTTCATTTCCCATCTATTTAGAGGATAGTAAGCCATTTCCAGTACAATTGAAAGACGGCAGAAATGTTACGGTAGTAACCAAATGCCACAATCCTGAGGTGAGTGCGCTCCGTAAATGCGACGGTCTCATTCCGTTGCTTGAAACAAAAGGGGCCCTTACTCGTGTTGCTATTGGGGAAGCTCCGGCTTTACTTGCGGATGCAAAGGCCTTTAAAAGGGTTTTACTGGATGCCTATAAAGAGAATGGAACAACTATGTATACGCCACAAGGCTCATGAGAAATATACTATTAACAGGCGGTGGTGGTGGCATTGCTAAAGCCATTGCTTCTTTATTGGCTGCGGAACCGTTTCGATTGTTGTTAACCACTCGGGAAGGAAATGCGCTAGAATCGTTTTGTCAAGAAAACAACATACAAGCGGAGGTTTTTAGTGCGGACCTCACCCTGCAAGAAGATGTAGAAGCCCTCTTTGATTGGGCGAAGACTTTTGGTGGTGTGGACGTACTGATAAATAATGCCGGTATTTCTCACGCGGCTGCTTCTTGGAAGCTGAGCGCTGAAGAAATGCATCGTTTAATGGAAGTTAATTTTTACAGCGCAGTACGCTGCACACAACTTGCCCTTCAAGGCATGCGATTAAAAGGCTATGGCAGAATCATTTCCGTAAGCTCTGTAGTTGCGCATAAACCGGCTTTTGGCACCAGTGCCTACACGGCATCAAAAAGTGCGCTGGAAGGTTATATGCGTGGGGTGGCGTTGGACGTATCCACTCAAGGAATTACGGCGAACACTATTGCCTATGGATACATGAATGCAGGCATGTTAAATGATGTGCCTCAACCCATTTTAGACGAAATCAGAAAGGGCATACCTCAAGACCATTTTGGTCGGCCTGAACAGATTGTTGCAGCCCTTAAGTATTTGATAAATAGCGAATATACTACCGGGCAAACCCTTCATATAAATGGCGGTCAATGGATGCCCTAATAGCGCTATATACTCCTCAGCTCACGAACCGTTTTAAATGGGCGGCAAAGGTGTTTTTTAAAAATGCCATGCGGCTTGATTTGGTCATCTATACCTCAGAAGAAGCCTTTGCGAAAGCGGAAGGGATTAAGGTGAATTATTCGCCTGAGATGCGACAAGATGCGTTCAATATTAGTCCACAGGGTTTACTTTGGGAGCACGAGATTTCGGATCAAGAATTCTACACTTCAGATTGGGAAGGAATGCCTGTTTTTTGCCAACGTCAGATCGGTGATCTTCCATTTGACCCGTTGGCAGCAACGTTTTACCTCGTATCCCGCTACGAAGAATATTTGCCCTTCATCCCGGATGAGCACGGTCGCTTTCCGGCAAAGCAGAGTTTTGCTTTTAGCAGTGGCTTTTTATCGCGTCCGCTGGTGGGAGAGTGGGCGTTGGCTGTGGGAAAACGTTTACTGGGTGACCAATTCGAATTGGCCCAACATTACGACTACCTCACTACGGTGGATATCGACAACCTTTTTGCGTACAAGGGTAAAGGTGCGCTTCGCACTATAGGAGCACTTGCTAAGGATATACGTAGCGGTTCCTTTTGGAAACTCAAGGAACGAGTGTCGACCCTTTTTAATCTTCGACGCGATCCCTATGATACGTTTCGTAAACAGCGCAATTGGAATAAGACGCACGGGATCAAAGCCATTTATTTCATGCTCTTCGCACCCTTTGGTCCAAAGGATAGAAATGTGAGTCCACACAGTACCGAAGCGGCTGTGAAGCTCCGCGAAATTGCGGATTGGTCAGCGGTGGGTATTCATCCGAGCTATGCTTCGAACAGCGATGCAGAAAAAGTGCAGAAAGAGCGCGTGCAGCTCCAAGAAGTTTTAAGAAGACCCGTGATCCATTCACGCCAACACTACCTCAGAATGCGTACCCCACAAACTTTCAGGAATTTGGTGGATTTAGGGGTGAAAGAAGAACACAGTATGGGGTTCACCTACACTCCGGGCTTTAGATCAAGCATGGCATGTTCCTACACGTTTTATGATTTGGAAATGGAGGCAGAATTGCCGCTGCTCATTAGACCTTTTGCCTTCATGGACATCACATATGCACATTTGCGCCCAGAGGAGGCGGCAGAAGAAATGAAGCAATGGATCCCAAGAGTTAAAGAGGTCGGCGGTACGCTCATCTCAGTGTGGCACAATAGAACTTTCTCAGAACACGAGGTACAGTGGAAAGGCTGGCCTGAAACCTATAAAACATTTATTCATGCCGCTCAACCTTAGGTATTTAGATCATAAAGAAATAGATTTTGAGCGATGGGATCGGTGCGTTGGTGCGCGCAATAAACCGCAACCCTATGGTTTTAGCTGGTATTTAAATTGGGTAGCTCCAGGCTGGACCGCGGTCGTCTATGGCGATTATGAAGCCGTTTTACCGGTATTCCCCCAAGTTAAAAAGGGATTTACTTTTACTACTCGTCCTTACGGTACACAAGCACTAGGTCCTTTTGCGACTATACCACTTAGCGCTGAATGGACTCAAGATTTTATTGAACGCGTCATGGCTGAGGTCCAGTACGGTGAATTCTTTATTTCTCCGGAAGTACCACGACCTGGGCATTGGACGGGGCAAACCTTTTCAAACTTTGTGCTGAATACGAACGTCCCCTATGAGCAATTAAAAGGTGGCTACTCCGCACAAACGAAACGAAATCTAAAAAAGGCCGAAAAGGCGAAATTGGATTTTGGGAATTGGCCTACGGTGCAAGATTTGATCAGATTGTGGCAAAATACGACGCAAGAGCGCACGCAAATCACCGATGAAAATATGCGCAGCTTGGGTAAAGTTTTGGAGTTTTGTGTGTATCAAAAGCGAGGTCAGATACTCGCTGCCTATGGAGAGGGAAACAGTTTAGTCGCCGGCCAATTTTGGGTGCAGTGGCAAGGCCGTTCCACCTTATTGCTAAATGCGAGTACTTCCGAGGGTAAAGCGATCGGGGCACCAACATTGCTCATAGATCAAATGATACAATCAAAGGCAGGATTAGACCATTGCATTGATTTTGAAGGAAGCAGCATACCCGGACTTGCGCGCTTTTATCAAGGCTTTGGCGCATCCGATGAACCTTTTTACTTCCATGTCGATAACCGTTTGCCCTGGTGGTCAAAATGGATGAAACCTAAAACAACACAGTCGTGAGGTACAAGCATTTATTTTTTGACTGGGATCACACCCTATGGGATTTTGAAAAGAATTCCGAGATGTCTCTTCGCAATCTCTTTGTTGATTTAGGCTTGCAAGCGCTTGGTATGCCTTCTTTTGAATTGTTTTTTGAGAAATACATAACAATCAATGATTTGAAATGGGATTTGTACCGTCAAGGAGAAATCACCAAGCAAGGTCTGCGCGAATCTCGTTTTCAAGAAACCTTTGCGCACTTTGGCGTGAAGGCCGATGATGTGGCTTGGACACTGGAAACCCGATACATTGATGAAACCCCGTATCAAAATCATTTGATTGATGGTGCCAGGGAAATGCTGGAAACCCTTAAGGCACGGGGCTACTGCATGCACATCATTACTAACGGCTTCCATGAAAGCCAAAACATAAAGTTCGCTGAAAGTGGACTGGAGCCGCTGTTCGATGTTTTATTGTGTAGCGATCAGGTTGGCGTAAATAAGCCCGATGCGAAGATTTTCCGTCGTGCGCTTCAGCTTGCGGGCGCCGATCGCAAAGAGAGTCTGATGATTGGTGATAACCTCATTGCGGATTGCGTCGGCGCCCGCGAGCAAGGAATTGATCAAGTCTTCTTCAATCCGAAACGAATAAAACACACCGAAAAAATCACATACGAGATTGAGGATTTAAAAGAATTGTTGGAGATCGTATAGTCCGTTTGTCCGCGGTGCTGCACAAAATTCCATCTCCAGTGTTACCAAATTAAATACAGTAAAACATGCCAGTAGTACGCGCTTTACCTGCCTATGAAGTGATGATGGGCGACCACCCATTAAAACAACCCTTACCTACACAAAGTGTAGATCAAATTGATCCCTTTTTATTGATCCACCACCATGCGAATCAAGTTCCCGCGGGAACGGATCGTTGGAATGCAGGCGTTGGTCCGCATCCGCACCGAGGCTTTTCACCCGTGACCTTTATGTGGTCGGGTGGCGTGCATCACAGAGACAGTCGCGGGAATAATAGCATAGTCGATGATGGCGGGGTACAGTGGATGGATGCTGGTTTGGGCATCATTCACAGCGAACGTCCGCCGGCAAAATTGGCCGAAGAAGGCGGTATGCAGGAGATCATTCAAATCTGGATCAATACCCCAAGCGCGCGAAAGATGGACGAGCCGAAATACATGCCGTTACAAAAAGCCGAAATGCCAGAGGTCCCTGGCCATCCTGATTTTCGGATTACTTCTGGAACCCCTGTCGTTGATGCATCCGAAGGCCCATTAAAATCTTCGTATCCCATTACTGCAGCACACGGAGCCATGGAGGCTGACGTTGCGGCGACCTTTGAGGTGAAATCTGGAGAAAACGGTTTGCTGTATTTGCTTGACGGCGCAGGACATTTAGAGGGTTACGGTTTGATTGAAGCGCATATGTTGTACCAGCTCAATGCAGGCACGTATACGTTCACTCCTTCTGAAAAGACGAAGGTGTTCTTTATTGCTGCGGCGCCCATCAATGAGAAGGTGGAGAGTTATGGACCTTTCGTGATGACGAATCAGACCGAGATTATGGAAGCCATGCGCGATTACCAGCAAGGTAAAATGGGCTTTTTAGTAGAACGCGATTTACCGTAATTCGATGCCGTGGGCCAATTGGCCTCTCGTATCTTTGCCTTGTGGGAGAAATTAAAAAAGACATTCGTACGCTAAGTCAAGAAGGCATAATCGCCTTCTTTGAATCGCACGGTGAAAAGGCCTTTAGAGCAAAGCAGGTGTATCAATGGCTTTGGCAAAAAAGTGCCAACAGCTTTGAAGAAATGACGAATCTCAGCAAGGCCACACGCGAATTGTTGAATGCCCATTTCGAATTCAAGCAGTTGGAGGTGGATGTTATGCAACAGTCGAGCGACGGTACCATTAAGAATGCTGTGAAGTTGCACGATGGCGCCTTCGTTGAATCCGTATTGATACCCACAGAGAAACGCATTACGGCATGTGTGAGCTCGCAGGTTGGGTGCAGTTTAGACTGCACGTTCTGCGCGACAGCGGGGTTAAAGCGTATGCGAAATTTAGATCCCGATGAGATCTACGATCAAGTTGTGGTGATTGACCGTCAAGGTAAAGAACACTTCGGCAGGCCTTTGACGAACATTGTTTTTATGGGGATGGGCGAACCGCTACTCAACTACAATAACGTGCTCGCGGCCATTGATAAAATTACGGACCCAAAAGGGTTGGGTATGTCCCCAAAGCGCATCACTCTGAGCACGATTGGTGTGCCGAAGCTGATCAAGAAAATGGCCGATGATGGTGTACGATTCGGTCTTGCCATTTCACTCCACAGTGCGATTGAAGAAAAACGCGCGAAATTGATGCCTTTAGCCCATCGCAGTACTACACTGGTGGATTTGCGCGAAAGTTTACAGTACTGGTATGCGAAAACCGGCCGAGGCGTCACGTTTGAATATGTGATTTGGCGCGATATCAACGATACCGAAGAAGATGCCGTTGCATTGGCAAAATTCTGTGGCGCCATTCCTACTAAAGTGAACATCATTCAGTACAATCCGATCGATAACGGCCCCTATACACAAGCATCTCAAGCTGCTGTGGATATGTACAAACGCATATTAGAGGAACGTCGTATCGTCGCTACAGTGCGCCATTCGCGCGGACAGGATATTGACGCGGCATGCGGGCAATTGGCGAATAAAACCGAAGCATAGCCTCCGAATTCCTGGGCAAGCGGTGCTCACGTTCTCGTAAATCCCAAAATTCTGGTTGTGGAAAAGTGCTACTTTTTCACATTATTTGGAAGTAACGACAGAAGGGTCCAATTTGAAGAGAAACAACTTCAAAAACCTTCATCATGCTCGTAACCCTTCAGTCTGGCTTAGTCCAGTTCCTTCATGCAACTCCCATAACTGTAGAGGTCAGTATCACCCGTGGAATTAAATATTTCATCGTTGGTCTTGCCGATACCGCTTTAAAGGAGAGCAAACAACGGATCTATACGGCTATTAAAAACACCCAGTTTCATTGGCCAGGCCAACGCATCACCATTAATCTCGCACCGACGACGACGCGAAAATTTGGTACACTGCTGGAATTGCCTATTGCTTTGGGTGTATTGGCTGCAAGTGGGCAGTTCCCCACGGACCGTTTAGAAGCGTACCTCATTGTAGGGACCTTGGGTTTAGATGGAGGCGTTGTACCCGTTGAACAGCCCTATCAATTGCTTGAGTTGGCAAAAAGATTGGGTAAAAAGGGGGTTGTTTTAAACACGTACAGTGCGCAGCACACCTACCTAAACGAGCGCCAACACCCTGCGCTGTGCGTGGTCCGTTCTTTGAAAGAGGCCGTTTCCTTTTTTCAAACCGGACAGCTTCCAGCAGCGGCTAACGCCGCGCTCCGGCCACCTCAACCTCAGTCAGCGCAGTGGAGACAGGAGCGTGCTGCCTTTGGTTGTTTTTCAGAGGTGGCCGGCCAGCGCCCGCTAAAGCGGGCGCTGGAAGTAGCTGCTGCAGGCGGACATCACGCGTTGATTGTGGGGCCGCCAGGAGTGGGAAAAACGATGCTTTGTCAACGTCTGCCGTCTATTTTACCTCCGATCACCCCCTGTGACCAACCGTGGCTCAATGGCATTCATTCTTCGGGAACCAGCGAAGAAAACCCTTTAGTATTTCAAAACCTACGTCCTTTTTTAAAACGCAGTCCACCATTGACTAAACGCCAATTGCTCGGTTCACTCCCCGATACAGCAGGGCAGGTGGTTCAGCAATTCCGCAAAGCGCTGGTTCCATTAGACCCTCCTGTTGCAGCGCCCAAGGTGCTTGGGGATGTATTGGCAACTTTGGGAGGTGTGTATTGTATTGATGAACTCCATACTACTAGCGCGCGCATTCGGGACATGTTACTCCAGCCTATGAACGATCATGTCCATCAGCTCATAGGGATAATGAATCCATGCCATTGTGGAAATTTCGGTCATCACGACCGGAAATGCCGGTGTACGGCTTCGTCATTATCTGGTTTTCAAGGTATGCTCAGCGGTGCACTCTTAGAACGTTTTGATATGTACCTGTTCGTACCATCCATGAGTTGGCAAGAAGAGGATGCAACGGAACGTTCAGCGGTTATTTACCGACGTGTTCAAGCGGCATGGCTTAGACAAATACAGCGACAAGGCAAGCAAAATGCACAATTAAGCTTGGATGAATTAGAGGCGTATTCAATGATGACTAAAAGGGATTGGCGGGCCTATTACAGAATGGCTGCGCGCTACAACCTATCGAACCGAGCGCAGCGAAATTTGTTGGCATTGTCCCGAACTTTAGCAGATTTAGACGGTGTGGAAGCGGTTACGATGCAGCACATTGTTGCCGGTTTGGCGCTTATGAACCCAGATCGACGTGAATACAATCAAAGTTTTGATGCCATGGGGATGCCAGAAGTACAAAGGGTTCAGACCAGAGGCACTCGGGCTTAACGTCGCCAGCTAGGATCTTTAGGATCGGGTGCGTTTTTCGTCCACTCAATAGGTCCATTGCATCCCAGTTCTACGACCATAGCATTCGGGCTGCCAAACACACCCAGCATGCTGCTGCGCCATACTCTGAACTCTTCGATGTCCACGCTGTAGCAGCTCAAGGTAAGTATGGCGATGTAATTCTTCTCAATGATGATGATGCCCGGAACGATATGATCCACGGTGCGGTAGTCTCGGCCGGGAGTGATTCTTTTGTCGCCGATGAATTCTTTGAACCAGAATTTGAGCGCATATTTCAATTCTTCCTCGTCCTCATAAGCATAGGTGCTGAGATCGTATTTTGGCTTAACGTTGTTTCCTAAGTCGTTTAACTCTTTTTCAATTTGCTTGAGCTGGAAATACGAATGATGGATGAATTGGGTTTCTGGTAAAACACCGTAATCCGGCTCATTACCGTTGAGCTCCTTAATTTTATAATTCGCGGCCTGTTCTTCAAGAAATAAGGCGGTGCGTTGTTTCAATTCCTCCGCTTGCCCGTAGGACAGGAGTGGTGCGAATGCGAGTAAAGTGAAAATAAGTGTTTTCATATTTTTAAATCTGCTACGACAAAAGTGCTGCCTCCTACAAAGATAAGGTCATCTGCTTTTGCATGTTGTACGGCCGTTTGTAATGCTTCTTCAACGCTGGAATACGCGGTTCCATGATATCCACTAGATAAGGCTATTTCAGCGAGCGCTGCTGCAGCGAGCGTTCGTGGACTGCGAGTAGAAGTCCAGTAAAAGGAATCCGTTTTTGGAAATAAGCTCAAGGCTTTGGCATGTTCTTTATCTGCGGCCATTCCTAGCACCCAATGGACGTGGTTTGCTGCTTCGTGGGCCTGCTTAACGATGTGCTTCAATGCATGCTCGTTGTGTCCTGTATCGCAAATAATGATTGGGTTGGCGCCAATTTGTTGCCAGCGACCTTGTAGTCCGGTATTCTGAATTACTCTACTAAATCCTAGTTCCCATAAGGCACGCTCTTCGGGAAATAATAATGCGAGCGCTGTGGCGGCGGTATTGCTATTAAACACCTGATAGTTGCCCGTTAAGTCGGTAGCAATATCTAAGGGTGCGCTCCAGAAAAGTGGCGCGTTTTTAGCGCGTGCATGTCTTGTAAAAACCTCTTGGGTTTCCGCATGTTTTTCGCCGATAATGACAGGAACACCATCTTTCATAATGCCTGCTTTCTCTGAAGCAATAGCACCTAAGGTATTGCCGAGCCATTGGGTATGGTCGAGTCCGATGTTGGTGATGATGGTCAATTCAGGAAGGCAAATGTTTGTGGCATCTAGCCTGCCGCCCATGCCGGTTTCTAAAATAATCCAATCCACAGTTTCCTGCTCAAACCATGATAGGGCCAGCATGGTCGTAAGCTCAAAGAAGCTGAATCCACCGGCCGTGAAGAAGTCTTTATTTGTTTCCACGAATTGACACACATAGTCTTCCGGGACGAGCGTAGTGCCAATTTTAGCACGTTCTCTAAAGTCAAAGAGATGCGGGGAGGAGAAGACACCGACACGAAGCCCCATCTCTTTCATTCCTGAGGCAAGCAAATGCACAGTGGAGCCCTTACCGTTGGTGCCTGCCACATGTATGGTTGGTATCTTTTTACCAGGAAAGTTCAATTCTTTCCATAAGGCCAGCGGACCTTCTAGACCAATTTTATAGTCTTTCGTTCCCCCGTCTCGCTGAAAATTAGGTACTGCATCGAACAGCCACTGCACTGCTTGTTCGTACGTCATTGCAATTCGAAACGGTAGACAATAAATCCAACACGACGACTGTTCCCTGCATCTGCACTCCATTTAGAATTGCGCGCGGCAACCTTCGCTTTATTCACTAGACAGGTATTGGAACCAAAATTAGATTTGGGTAATGAATCCGGAATTTGATTATTTGGAGCGAGTTCCGCTTCATAAACGCTTCCGGCCTCTGTAACCGCAATTTTAATGACCACGACACCTTCATAATTACAGCCCGTTTCTGGTTCAGGTAAGTTGATAGGCGTTCCAGACATCCAATATTTACCATTTCCACCAGCTCCGCCGTTCCCGGTTCTGTTTGGACTTAATGGATCGCCGTTGGGGTCGCCTTGATCACCGCCGCCTGTGGTTTCACCTTCACCTTGGCCTGTTCCATTGCGGGTGGTATTGAACATACGATTCAACCGTTCTTGTTGGCGTTGACGCTCCAATTCTTCTACAGTGGGCTGAGGATCCGGTTCGGGCTCCTGAACGGTTTCTTTCGGTTTTTCAGTTTCTTCCTTAGGCTGCTCGACCACTTCCTCAGGTGGGGTTGGAGTGGGATCATCGGTAGATTCAATAACGGGGGCGTCCTCAACATCCTGGGTAACCACCTTTTCTTGTACTGGTGGAGTTTCTACAGGAGTTGCAGGCGTTGGTGGGGGAATAGTGGGAGCAGCTTGCGTATTTTGTCCAGCCCCCGTTTCTTCATACCCAAAATTAATTGCAATTCCTTCCTCTGGAGGTGGGTCTTGGTAGGTTAAGCCATAAAACGCAAACCAAAGCATGAGTAGGATGTGGACGATGACCGTCCAAACCTTTGCCTTGTTTTTATTGCGTTGCTCGTTAAATGCCATGCCTATTTTGGATCAGTTGCGATGATCATTTTTAGATTGTTCCGGTAACCTATATCCAAAAGTCGTACCGTTTCTCCGGTAGGAACGCTTTGATCTGCGCGCAGAACCACTACTGCTTGTTCGCCGTCGGTTAACTTTCGGGCTTCAGCCATTAGACGTTGTTCGACCTGGTCGTAGCCGACAATGGTTCCATTTACGTCAAATTCTAATGCTTCATTCACGGTGAGGGTAATGTTTTTCTTTTTAACGGTCTGTGCACCGCTTTTTGGCAAAATAATATCAAGCGCGCTTGAAGTCACCAGGGTAGAGGCGAGAATAAAGAAGATGAGTAATAGGAAGACCAAATCGGTCATGGAGGACATGTTGACTTCGGCGCTAACCTTGCTTCTGCTGCGTAAATTCATAGCGTTGTTTTTAGGCCGGTTCGTGCAATAAGTCTAGAAAGGCCATTGCGCTGTCCTCCAGTTTGTAAACCACGCGATCCACACGAGTTACTAGGAAGTTGTATCCGAAATAGGCGATAATACCCACTAAAAGACCGGCAACGGTCGTGGTCATGGCCGTATAAATACCTTCGGCCATCATATCCAGCTTGATTTGACCGCCTGCGTTGGCCATTTCCTTAAAGGTCAAAATCATACCAATAACGGTTCCTAAGAAACCGATCATAGGCGCCCCACCGGAAATGGTTGCGAGCATAGGGAGACCCTTTTCTAATCGGGTAACTTCCAGTTTTCCTTGGTTTTCGATCGCCTGAGTGATGTCGCCAAGCGGTTTGCCAATTCTGGTAATGCCTTTTTCAATCATTCGAGCTACAGGCGTACTTTCTGCAGTACATAAAGCCTGCGCAGCATCCAGTTTACCATCCATCACCATGTCCTTGATATTGTTCATGAAGTTGGGGTCCACCTTATTTGCATTGCGAATGGCGCCAAAACGTTCGAGGAAGATGTATACCGCGAAGATGCTCAGTATACCGAGGAACGTCATAATTAGAATACCACCAATACCTCCTGAAGTCATTAACTCCAATATGGACATGGTTTTCTCTGTAGGTTCTTCAGCTATTACGGCCTCTGCACCGGTTTGAATTTGTAGAAATAGTGTGCTCATTTGTTTTGACTGATTTACTCAAAAATCCATAAAAAGAAAGCCCCCGCAACGCGGGGGCTTTTGAAATATCAACAAGATGAATACCTTCTAAAACAATGTGCGTTCTAGGATGTAAACAGCCGCCCCTGCAAAGTATCCAACGAGCGCAAGCAGTGAAATATTCTTCAAATACCAACCAAATGGTATTTTTTCTAATCCCATCACAGCAACCCCGGCTGCAGAGCCGATAATCAAAGCAGAACCGCCGGTTCCTGCGCAGTAGGCGAGGAATTGCCAAAAGACGCCGTCTTGCATAAATAGGCCGTCGGCAGTGACTTCATACATTCCCATTGCAGCGGCGACGAGCGGTACGTTATCTACGATGGAAGAAAGTAGACCGATGATGATGCTTACGATGAATACACCGCCTTCAGTATCCGTGCCGATGCTGTTGTCTAGGGCTACGGCGAGATCGCCTAATTGGCCCATGCTTTGAAGCGACGCTACGGCGAGTAGAATTCCCAAGAAAAACAACACTGAAGGGGTGTCGATTTTCTGCAAAACCCCTAGGGGGCTCAAATGATGTCTTACATCTGCTGGCTTTCTGCGGTGCATGCGGTCTGTGATGATCCAAAGCACACCTAAGGAAAGCATCATTCCCATGAAAGGAGGTAAGTGAGTTACGGTTTTAAAAATAGGAACGAAAATGAGTCCAGCAACACCGGCGAAAAACACGAAATTGCGTTCAAAAGGTGTCGTCGGGTCCGTATAGTGTTCAGCAGTTTCTGCTTTCATGGGCCGCGTTACATTTCCTTTTAATCGGAAAGAGAGAATGGCCAAGGGCGCTAGAAGTGTGAAGAGTGATGGAAGAATGAGGTCCGTAACTATAGCTCCAGCAGTGATCTGTCCTTTGATCCAAAGCATGGTCGTAGTGACATCACCGATAGGCGACCAAGCCCCTCCAGCATTTGCAGCGACTACAACCATCCCTGCGAAGAACCATCTGTCCTTTTGATCCTCAATGAGTTTTCGTAGTAAACTCACCATAACGATGGAGGTTGTAAGATTGTCAAGGGCAGCGGAGAAGAAGAAACTAAGAATACCGATGATCCACATCAGCTTTACTTTATTCGTAGTCTTTATTTTGTCCGTAATTACCGAAAACCCTTCATGCGCATCCACCAATTCGACGATGGTCATGGCTCCGATCAAGAAGAATAAAATCGAAGAAATCTCACTGAGGTGGTGTAACAGTTCGCCTTCGACCTCGTGTACGTGATGACTCGTGAGAACGTAGAGGGTCCAGGTTACTACGCCAGTAACTAGGGCAGCGGCAGCTTTGTCAATTTTTAACTGGTGTTCGAAAGCGATCGCGGCGTATCCTAGAACAAATACAACCAGCATTAAAGTGTAGATCATTATATGAGCAGTTTCAGAGCGTTAGTGTATGCTTTAAATGTAATAAGTTTTGTTTGATTATCAATAGTGTGAACGTCGCGAAGTGCATTGAAAATGGTGTTAGAAACGTCTTCAAATATTGCTTCATCTTCAACTACGGCATCCTCTTGCATTAAATAGCCAAAAACCCGCGCCATTCCACAATTGGAAATAAAGTCAGGAATTACAGCACATTTCGAGTCCGCGAGTTCAGCAATTGGGCCGTAGAATATCTCTTGGTCCGCAAACGGAACATTTGCCCCAGAGGAAATTACTTCCAGTCCGTTGTCTAACATTTGGGCCAATTGCATTCTATTGACGAGTCGCGAAGCCGCTGCAGGAATGAACACTTCAGCTCCCATCGACCAGATTTTCTTATTCACTTCTTCAAAGGAAAGCATGTTTGGCGCGGCCAAAGCGTTGCCTTCTTTAGCATTGAATAGATGAGTGATTTCGTCGAAAGTATATCCTTCAGGATCCATGAGCCCTCCAACTTTATCGATAATACCGACCACTTTTGCACCCATTTGACTCAGGTAGTAGGCCGCGCCTGATGCAACGTTCCCCCATCCTTGAATAATCACTCTTTTTTGTGTGAGGTCTCCGCCCCATATTGCGTAGAAATGTTCGACGCTCATTGCGGTTCCATAGCCTGTGATTAAATCACCCACTTTAAAGTTGCCGACTTTTGAAGGGGTAAGTCGTTCCGCATTTACGGTAAGGCTCACACCATTTTGGAGTTGTTTTATTTTACGTGCTTTAGCGAAATCTCCTGGCTGGTAATGGCCGTTAAGAACGCCTTCTTGCGGATGAAGAATACCCAGTTCACTGGTAATGGGGATAACTTCAGTTTTCTGATCCACATTGAGATCACCACCGGTGCCATAGTAATTTTTAAGTAGCGGGTAAATTGCTTTATACCAGCGTTTTAATACACCTTCTTTGCGCGGGTCATTAGGGTCGAAATCGATACCGCTTTTTGCACCGCCTATAGCAGGTCCTGCTACGGTGAATTTGATTTCCATGGTTTTGGCTAGCGAAAGGACTTCATTTTCTGTAAGTCCAGAACGCATTCTTGTACCGCCACCAGCGGCTCCACCTCGAAGGGAATTAATGACCACCCAGCCTTTAGCTTCGGTTTCAGCGTCGTGCCAGTGGAAGACCACTTCTGCGGGGCGCTCTTCAAAAGCGCGTAGTTGTTCTTTCATTTAGTGCTCTGTTATAAGGGAGCCTAAAGGTACGTTTTAGGGGTGAAATACAGTGCCAGAACTGTGCCATATTCCGCTACCTGTAGTGGTGCCAATGACATTCATCTTGCCTATAAAGCGCTCGTATCCGAGCAGCGCAAAGACAATGGCTTCTTTTGCTTCGATAATGGTTTTCTCAGGCAATACGATGTCTACACCATTATCTTCTATCGCTTGTAAAAGGGTGGTATTGAAAGCCCCGCCGCCCGTTACTATGGTGCGCTTCCCCGCCAAATGCATGCCGATTTGATCTGCCATGTGTTGAACACAGGTGGCTAAGGCATCCTTCGGTGCGAGAACATCAACAAGCTCAATGAAAGTTTCATCAATCCATTCCTGACCCAAGCTTTTGGGGGCAGGCAGGTCGTAATAGGGGAGGCTGTTTAATTGGTCCAAAACCCATGGGTTAATGCGACCTTGACGTGCGAAAAGCCCATTTTTATCGTATTCCTGGCCCAATTCGTTGGCGAAGCCATTTAAAACTCTATTCAGTGGGCAAATGTCGAACGCCGCAGAAATACCGTCGCTTAGCAGTGGCGCCCCCAAACTACAGTTGGCAAAACCACCTAAGTTGAGTGCGGCCTCATAACTTCCAAAGAGTTTATGATCTCCAAATGGGACGAGCGGAGCACCTTGGCCACCCAGCAACACGTCTTGAACTCTGAAATTGGTTACCAGCGGAAGTCCGGTAGTTGTGGCAATTTCTGGCAGGCAGCCGGCCTGGAAGGTAAGTTTCTGATCGGGTTTGTGAAAAATAGTTTGGCCGTGGCTCGCAACTAAATCAATGTTCCCGTCAAAATCGACCTGAATGCTGCGAATGACTTCCGTAGTCCATGCCGCGAAAGCAGCCGAGGCATCTGCGCTTAAATGGGTGTTTTCATAGGTTGCTTCAATGCATTTCTTTAGTGCTTCAGGGTAGGGTAAACATTTGAAATACAGTAGTTTCCATTCTGTTTCGGGATCCTCTGAAAATTGGACCACAGCGGCATCCATCCCATCGAGTGAGGTTCCGCTCATTAAGCCTAAAACATTGACGTGTGCGTTGTACATTTGCAATACCCAATAATAAACAGAATAATCGATGAACTTCAACCTATCAGAGGAGCATTTGATGATTCGTGATGCAGCGCGCGATTTCGCGCAAACCGAGCTGTTACCCGGAGTCATTGAAAGAGATGAAAAGCAGGAATTCCCTGCAGAACAAATTAAAAAACTTGGCGAATTAGGCTTCATGGGCATGATGGTATCACCAGAGAATGGTGGTTCCGGGATGGATACTATGAGTTACGTTCTGGCCATGGAGGAATTGTCGAAAATAGATGCTTCGGCGTCTGTAGTAGTGAGTGTTAATAATAGTTTGGTTTGTTGGGGGCTTGAAACCTTCGGATCTGCTGAGCAAAAAGCGAAATACCTACCTCGTCTTGCCTCCGGAGAAATCATTGGCTCTTTCTGTTTGAGTGAGCCCGAAGCAGGTTCGGATGCAACTTCTCAAGCGACCACCGCTGTGGATATGGGCGACCATTATTTACTGAATGGAACGAAGAACTGGATCACGAACGGTGGTACTTGTGAAATTGCGCTAGTAATTGCACAGACGGATCGTGAAAAAGGACACCGCGGAATCAATGCCTTGATTGTAGAGAAGGGCATGGAAGGATTCGTGGTTGGTAAGAAAGAAGATAAATTAGGTATCCGTGGATCGGATACGCACACGTTACTCTTTAACGATGTGAAGGTGCCTAAGGCAAATAGAATTGGTGAAGACGGCTTCGGCTTTAAGTTCGCTATGAAAACCTTAAGTGGCGGACGCATCGGTATCGCGGCTCAAGCTTTAGGTATTGCTCAGGGAGCACTTGATTTGGCACTGAGCTATTCAAAGGAACGCACCACGTTTGGAAAACCTATTCACGAGCATCAAGCCATCGCCTTTAAGTTGGCGGATATGGAGATGAAGATTGAACAGGCTAGACTTCTCGTATATAAAGCGGCTTGGTTGAAGGATCAGGGCATGCCTTACGACAAAGAAAGTGCGATGGCAAAATTGGCCGCGTCAGAAGCCGCAATGTGGGTTTCTACAGAAGCCGTTCAAGTGCACGGTGGATACGGTTTCGTTAAGGAATACCATGTAGAGCGTTTGATGCGTGATGCAAAAATCACTCAGATTTATGAAGGTACTTCAGAGATCCAACGCATCGTGATTTCGCGTGATATGATCAAGAATTCTTAATTAAAGCAAGGGTAGGAGTTGCTCAAGTGCAATTCCTCTTGAACCTTTCAATAAAATAGCGGCGTCCTTTGGGGCGCCGTTTTCTTTCCAATACGATTCTAGATCTCCGGTCGTCTCGAATTGTAGGCCCTGCCAAGCGGCAAGGCCGAAGTGTTTGCCCACGAGGATACAACGCTCTTCCATATTTGTCCGTTGGACCAATTCTACAATCGCCTGGTGTTCCACGGCGCTTGCTTCACCCAGTTCAAACATATCGCCCAACACCATCCATCCGTCCTTATGCCATTTAGCAAAATTTTCAATGGAGAGCGACATGCTCGTTGGGTTTGCATTGTAGGCATCTAATAAAACCCGATTCGAAGCAGTTTTTCGCCATTCAACTCTATTCATAGCAGGCACATAGTCGATCAAAGCCTGCACTATAGCAGGCGCGGGGACATCAAAGTAGCGCCCCAGCGCTACTGCTGCTGCGAGATTCGTACAATTAAAGGAACCACTGAGGTTGCTTTTAACAGTATAGGATGTTGTCGCTATTGAAAACTGGATGCCTGCAAATTCATCGTGCTCTTCTATGGCATAGGTGAATTGCGCATTGGTTTTTCCAAATGTCGTGCGACGGCAAGCTGCACTTTTTTCCAATTGTATCGCATCGTCCGCATTGACTAAGGCCAAACCTTTCGGGGTCTGTGCGATGTAATCATACAGTTCGCTTTTGCCTTTAATGATGCCTTCTACACCGCCAAATCCTTCGAGGTGTGCCTTCCCATAATTAGTAATGTATCCGAGAGATGGCTCCGCAATGGATGCTAGAAGCCCAATTTCTTTTTGATGATTTGCGCCCATTTCAACAATGAGTATCTCGGTTTCTTTCGGCGCGCTGAGTATCGTTAGCGGCACCCCAATATGGTTGTTGAAGTTGCCTTTTGTAGCATGGACCTTATACTTAGTTTTTAGAACAGCGTGGAACAATTCTTTAGTGGTAGTCTTCCCATTGCTCCCCGTCAGTCCTATTGTTGGTAGGTTCAAGTGACGTCTGTAGTCAAGCGCACATTGTTGCAGCGCCGCGAGTACGTCGCTTACTTTAATAAGGCGTTCGTCATTACCTACGTGCTCGTCTACAACAGCAAACGCGGCTCCCGCCTCTAGCGCTTGCAGTGCAAAAGTGTTGCCATTGAATGAGGCACCTTTAAGTGCAAAGAATACGCTTCCAGGTTGAATGGACCGGGTATCCGTGCAAACGCTGCCACAAGAAAGGAAAGCTTCAAATACTTGCATAGTGTAAGATTGTTCTGTTAAGGAAAGTTAAGGCACAAAAAAGCCCCACTCGAAGGTGGGGCTTTAAAATTCTTAACGAAAATGCCAATTACATTTTGTAACGTTTGAAGTTGTGGCGTTTCACTTTTGCAGGACGCTTACTTCTATTGCTACTTTGGTTTTGGAAGCCTACGCGGTCCATTGCACAACGGAAGCCAATGTAATCCGTGCTTTGGTCCTCTTCAAGGTAGCGACGTGTACCTGGGCTTAACCAGTATGCACGGTCTTTCCAGCTACCGCCTTTGTATACACGCGTAGTGTTACCAATGAGCGTTTTATTGCCGTAATCATACATAGCTGCTTCACCTTCTTCAACCGGATTTTCGTAGTTCTTAGAACTTTCGTTATCACCGTCGAGGTAATCACGGTAATCGCCTTTTTGGTAATTGCGACGTTTTACATTTTCTTCTACAGTCACTGAACGTACTGGAAGTTGGCCCGGTAGACGAACGATAACAGTATCACCGTTGCGGACTTCTTTTTGTGGATCTTGTAAAACCTCTAAAGAACCAATGTCTTGGTAGTTATTATCGAAGGTTTTGAATTCATTACCACGGAAGGCACGGAAATCAGTAACGTCGTAAGAGTTGGCAGGGCGGTAGATGTCCAATACCCATTCTGCAACGTTACCAGCCATGTCGTACAGACCAAAGTCGTTTGGAGGGTAGAAACGAACTTGCATCGTAACATCTGCTTGGTCATTCAACCAACCTGATGTACCCATGTTATCACCGCGACCTCTTTTATAGTTGGCGAGTATATCGCCACGATCTTGTTTATCTGGGTTACGCGTCGCGTTTCCGTTCCAAGTGTATTTGTTCTTGTCAACGACGCGGTTGTAAATACGCTTACCACCATCCGCATACGCTGCGTATTCCCATTCTGCTTCCGTCGGAAGGCGGTATTTAGGAAGAACGATACCGTCTTCAATACGCGCTGGACGGCCTTCTTTTCCGAAGGCAGAGTTCGGATTGAGATCTTTGAGTCCTTTTTTGTTTTGAGCTACATACTCTTGCTTGTAGAGGTACACTTCAGTGTTGAAGTGATCCGCATCCATTTGCTCAGGTAATTCTCTAAGAATGCCTTCTTTGATTAAGATGGATTCATTAACGCGGTCCGTTCTCCATGAACAGTAGCGCTGTGCTTGCAGCCAATTCACACCTACTACAGGGTAGTAGTTGTACGCGGGGTGACGCAGGTAGTTTTCTACGAAGTTATCGTTGTATGCCAATTTATCTCTCCACACTAAGGTATCAGGCAGTGCAGAACGGTAGATTTCTGGGTAATAATCGTAGTCGTAAACGCGACGTAGCCAGTAGAGGTATTCGCGGTAATCTAGATTGGTCACCTCATTTTCATCCATATAGAATGAACTTACAGTAACGCGACGTGGAACATTGTTCCAATCCTTGATAAAGTCTTCTTCGACTTGACCCATCATAAACGTACCACCTTCGACGAATACAAGACCCGGTCCTGTTTCTTGTCCTTGGTAGCTTAGATTTGCTTGAAATCCACCGTTGTTTTTGTTGTTGATTGCCCAGCCCGTTGAATTTGATTCAGGGCCCGCACAACTCGCGAGAAGCGCAGCTGAAATAGTGGCAATTGAAAACTGGATAAACTTATTCATATGATAAACAGTTGTTAGGCTTCTTAGAATTTAGGGCACTTGAGTGCTTTTAGTTTGCTGCGGCGCGAACGGCAAGGGAATTTGTATCCCATACTGACTTCATGTGCACCGCCTAGGGTATTAGTTAAGTCACTAATGGTGTAATCATAGCTGTAACCGAAAGTCCAAGGCAAATCAGGGGGTGTGATTCCCAAAATGAAAATCACTGCATCCGGGTTGAAACTTCCCTGGCGCAAGGCAAGACCGCCTGCTAATGGTCCGCGTGCGAAACTTACACCTGCCGTTAGCTGTGATGCAGCACCTTGTTGTTGGTACACTACATTAGGAACGATGTAAGACTGTAAACTATTGTGTAGGCGCTTTCTTCCCAATGGGATGTTTGCACCTGCATGTGCGGTCAATTTTAATGGAAGACGGCTTTGGCTTAAGAACGCTTCATTGGGTTCTGTAAGGTGATGACCTACAACGCCAATGTACCAACGCTCTGTAAATCCTAGCATACCGAAGCTTAGGTCCAGGTGGTTATTGTAATTGTTGCCCGGAGCTACTTCGCTTGTAGGTAGAACGAATCCGTAGAAGGGATCGATCATATCTGGGAACGTGAACTGATTCCAATCCAACGTGCGCTGGCGGAAGGTTGCTTGAAAACCACTCAATAACGTAAAATGACGATTAACTTCTAAATGGTAACTGTACACACCACTTACTTCAGTTAAGTTCAATGCTCCATTTCCAGCATCATCCTTGAGTGCCATGATAGCAACTCCACCGTTTAATTTATCGACATATTGGTCGTAAGAAGCAGAGTAGGATTGGTAAATTCCGAGCTCAGGATACTGATTTCTGTAATTACTGTGTACCGTAGGGCATCTTTCTAGACCCGCAAATGCTGGATTTAGATAGATTGGATTGGCATAATACTGGCTGAAGTGTGCATCTTGAGCAAAGCTCAAAGTGCTAAAAATCAAGCCTGTAGCCAATGTTAGTATGCGCGTTTTCACTGCGTTCATGAATTAACCTATGTTTTCAAGCAACAAGTATAAGCAAAAAAAGTACGATTTGCACTTGCTTGACGTTCCTCTTTAAACGCTTTTTTTAGGCCGATTGTTATCTATTACACATTAGATTTGTCAGAGTGAAAAAAATCATAGCGCTTCTTGGTGTCCTTTTGTTCCCGATTTTGGTCGCGGGTCAGATGTCCTTTGATACGGGTACCTACGTTCGATTTAAAACCTTAAATCACGGAATTTCTGGACCCCAATACGGAAGACAAGCGTCATCTGGCTTGTACATGATGAGTGGTCGAGAGGTTTTAGATTTAGGCATTCTTTCAGAATTGTCTCGGAACGAATCCCTAGAAATACGTTGTCGATTAGACGGAACACTTTCTCCGCAAAATAGCGCCAACGAGCCTATAGGCGGTGATTTTTCGATTCCTTACTACATCGTTGATAGCGACTCCATTGTTGATAATGCTACGGAATTCTGGTTCTACGTGCCGCCGAGCTACACGCTGAATTATGATGCTGCTTCAGGTAAGTCGTTCTACCTTGCTAACCCATTCAGCGATCAAAAATACTTCTTAGTCAGTGGCGGGAATACTGCCTACCAGGGCGTTTCTCCAGAAATAGTGCCGGAACAAGACAGTTCTAGAGCATTGAATGCTCGTGCGAGTTGGGTTTACGATACTGCGATGTACAATCTTGTTGGAACTGGTCGCAGGTGGATGGGTGAATTGTTTGATTTTACGACCACTCGAGTGTATGATTTTCGCGAACGCACTGCCCTGAATAACTCCGGTGCTAATCGGCCCGTGTCCGGAAGCACAATAAAAGTTCAGATTAAAGCCGTTGCACGCTCGAGCATCAGCGAGACGAAACTGATTGTGCACTATGGCGCACAAAGTGAGACCGTAACTTTCCCGGCGGTACAAACGGGGTCGGTAAGTAATTACGTGCAGGAAAAACTGCTCAATGTAGATTTCACTGCAGATCAAAGCACAACGCTTACCATTACCTATGATAAAGCAGGGGACAATGCTGCAGCCATGTGGCTGGATGAAATGATCGTAGATTGGGAGACCTCGGAGGCAGAGGTATGTCCGAATCAATTTATGGTTAATCAGCCTCGTGGTGCAGGAAACTACTCGTACTTTGAAGTAGAGGGGAGCAGTTGTTTAAGGATTTTTGGTTTAGAAAATCAACGGATTACCACCCATGTGGAACCCGCGGTTGTAACTTCTCTAGGTCCGGATCGAACCAGGAGCAAGTGGTATTCTCACGAGGACTTATCCCGAACGTATATGATCGGTGATTGTAATGAGCCACTAGCATATGTGGTGGATGAGAAAGTGAACCTTGGCGAAATCGGATCGGCAACTTTTACAGATTTGGATGGCATAGCAAGTATCATTATTACCCCCGATTCTTTACTCCATGCTGCAAGTGATCTTGCGGAATTGGAACGCGCGTCAGGAGTTACTGCTGAAGTGGTTTCACTATCCTATATCTATGATGTAATGAATACGGGAAATCCCGATATCGGCGCCATTAGAAAATTCCTTGTGAAAGCTTATGCCGATTACAATTCGCTCAAATACCTCACATTGTTAGGTGATGCCTCATATGATTACAAGGGCATACTTTCTGGCGCGAATTCAAATGTGGTCCCTACCTACCACACCAATGCGAGTTTCTCGTTGATCACTTCGTACATCACAGATGATTTTTACGGGTATTTGGATTCCGGGGAAAGCGTGAATTGGTTTCTGGATGATTTAGATATTGGTATTGGTAGAATTCCAGTACGAACGGTAAGTGAGGCAGAAGAAGCGGTCGCGAAAATTGCAAATTACATGACGGGGGCCGACCGGTTCGGACCCTGGCGTGCCCGTGGGATTTTTGTGGTGGATGATGCCGATGAACCCTGGGAAAAGGAATTCGCGGTGTATCAAGACCGATTGGCAAAAACTTTGGACACGACAAGAGCGGAATTGAATCAAATTAAAATCTACTCCGACGCATATTTGCAGGATACCAAGCCGGGTTCGCAGCGTTATCCAGAGGCGCGTCAAGCCCTATTCAATGAAGTAGAACAAGGAGCTTTAGCCGTTTCCTTTGTTGGTCATGGGGGTGAGGTAGGATGGACTACTGAACGCATATTGCAATTGGAAGATATCAACGGATGGAATAACACCTCGAAGCAGCCGGTCGTTACGACTATTACTTGTGAATTTACCCGATTCGACGATCCCTTGCGCGTCAGTGCTGGTGAACAATTGTTTTTGAATCCAAACGGTGGAGCTATAGGGTTGTTTTCGACCACTCGAAGTGTTTTTGCAACCAACAGTACGTATGCATTGAATGCCTTGTTGAATGAGGAAATGATGCAATTAGACAACCCAAGATTAGGCGATGTCCTCCGAGAAACGAAAAACAACAACAATAGCGGGGATAAAATTAAGTTTTCACTCATCGGTGATGCTGCCTTACCACTGGCGCGTCCAAAACATCAAATGAGTTTCGATACCCTAAACGGTATGGCCTGGTCGGATTTTCAAGATACGCTGAAAGCGCTTTCATGGGTGCAAATTCAGGGCAGTGTGCGGGATGTACAGAGCGGATCGTTGTTGAATAATTTTAATGGAAAAGCTTGGGTGACCGTCTTCGATAAGCCGCAAATGCAACAAACGAAGGTGAATGATCAAAGTGGCACGCCGTTTAATTTTACGACACAAAACAATGCCGTGTTTAAAGGCCAAGCCAGCGTGGTGAACGGGCGGTATACCGTGGCTTTTAGAGTTCCTTTAGATATTAATTTGAGTTACGGTCCTCCAAAGATCAGTGCCTACGCTACAGATTACGAGACGGACGCTTGGGGCGCTTCGAACGACCAATTAATGGGTGGTATTTTCGACGGCCTTATCACGGATACGGAAGGTCCTGAGGTGCGGTTGTTTATGAATGATACTGCGTTCATCCCGGGCAGTAGTGTTGAATCGGATGCCACTGGCCTGGGTTTACTTTACGATGAAAGTGGAATCAATGCCGTGGGCTTGGGAATCGGCCACAACATGACCCTTACATTGGATGGGGAGGCAATCAATGTGAACGATTATTATGAATCGGATTTAGATGATTTTACGCGTGGATCGTTGCGTTATCCATTCAATGACCTTGCATTAGGCGAACATACCTTGTCCCTGCGCGCTTGGGACGTTCTGAATCAATGGGGTTACGACAGCATTGCGTTTGTTGTAATAGAACCCAGCACTCCCATTTTAGAGCAGTTGCTCGCTTTTCCAAACCCCTTCACGGATCAGGTAAAATTCCAATTGACCCATCAAGAGCAGGGCGAAGAGGGCGAGTTAAAAGTTTCCGTTACGAACAATCAGGGCCAATTGGTTTGGCAACGCACACAAACCTTGCGTTTAAATGATGCTACAACACAGTTGCCTACCTTTACCATGTCGGAACAACCGGGTCAAACTCCCGGGGCGGGATTTTATTCTGTACGGGTGGAATGGACGCGATTAATTGATGGAAAATCGGCTACAATACAAGAAAAGCTCATATATATACGTTAAACTTGCGCTGCAAGAAGCTATTACACATGAAAAAACTCAGTTTAGCACTGCTTATCCTCGCTACAACCGTTAAGGTTTCAGCCCAGAACGATTTGAAATACAATGTGGTAACTACCGCTGTTCCCATTTTATTGGTGAGCCCAGATTCTCGGGCCGGTGCCATGGGTGATGTGGGTGTTGCGAGCACGCCTGATGCAAATTCAAGCGCTTGGAATCCCGCGAAATTAGCTTTCCTAGAAAATAAAAAGGCTTCTATGGCGCTATCCTATACGCCGTGGATGTCAAAATTGGTCCCAGATATAGATTTAGCGTATGTAAATTACACGAAAGCATTGAGTGACCGTCAAGGAATCAGTGCATCATTGCGTTATTTCTCATTGGGAGAGATCAACTTTACAGACGAGCAAGGCAATAGCATGGGTACCTTCAATCCCTATGAGTTTTACTTCGATGTGGCCTACGCCTTGAAATTAAGTGATCATTGGAGCGCGGGAACGGCACTTCGTTGGATCTTTTCTGATATAGCACAAGGTCAAGTGGTCCAGGGATTGCAAACTAAACCAGGACAAAGCGGTGCAGCGGACTTAGGTTTCTACTACCAAGGGGATTACAAAAACATCAAAGGCGGACGTCGCCAAGCATTCTCCGCAGGTATAGCAATGACGAACCTCGGGGCTAAAATCGCATATTCAGAAAGCGGTAACGCTGATTTCTTACCTACAAACTTCCGTGTAGGCGGTGGGTACCACCTCGAAATAGATGATTACAACAAACTGTCTGTGTATCTCGATATCAACCGACTCTTAGTTCCGACACCACCACTATTAGGAACCAACGGCGAAATCATCGCTGGGGTGGATGATAATGATCTTACGCCACTCATGGGAGTCTTTGAGAGTTTCAACCCAGCATCAAAGCCAGGCGGATTCGAAGAAATGCTGCAAGAGAACATTTATAACTTCGGTATGGAGTACAAATACAACGACTTCTTATTTGCGCGCACGGGCTACTTGCATGAGCACAAACTCAAGGGCAATCGTCAGTACGTTACTTTAGGTTTTGGTCTCGCCTATCAGGTATTTACCATAGATATGGCCTATTTGATTCCAGCGAGTCCAACCACACGCTCACCTTTAGAGAATACCTTACGTTTCTCTATGGCCTTCAATATTGACGGATTCTTAGCGCAATAGTCCAATTTTTACCGATTTAGCAAAGTTTCGCAACTTTAATTTCATCGTGCAGAACTAAATATACAAAGTTGTTTTGCTAGGTGGGCTTTTGCGTTATTTTTGCTCCCACAAAACACATCGATAGAAATGGCAAAAAAGCGCATCACAAAAGCTACTTACCTGAAATGGTACGAAGACATGCTCTTCTGGAGAAAGTTCGAAGACATGGCAGCAGCCTTGTACATCCAACAGAAAATCCGTGGTTTCCTTCACCTCTACAACGGTCAAGAAGCTATTCTAGCAGGTTCTGCCTATGCTATGGAAGAGGGTGATAATATGATTACCGCTTACAGAAACCATGTTCAACCTATGGCTTTGGGTGAAGATCCAAGACGCATCATGGCTGAGCTAATGGGAAAAGTAACGGGAACCTCTCGTGGGAAAGGTGGCTCAATGCACATGTTCTCTCCAGATAAAGGTTTTTGGGGTGGACACGGTATTGTTGGTGGTCAAATTCCGTTAGGTGCGGGTCTTGCTTTTGCAGATAAGTATTTGGGACGTACTAATGTAACCTTAACTTACATGGGTGATGGCGCCATCCGTCAAGGAGCCTGGCACGAAACTGCTAACCTTGCGATGCTATGGAAATTGCCTGTAGTCTTCTGTGTTGAAAACAATGGATACGCCATGGGAACTTCTGTCGAGCGCACTGCCGGCCACACGCCAATTCATAAGTTGGGGGAGGCGTACGATATGCCAAACCGTGCTGTAGACGGCATGGATCCAATCGCGGTGTATGACGCAGTGTATGAAGCTTCAGAACGTGCACGTCGCGGAGATGGACCGACCTTATTAGAAATCAGAACCTACCGCTATAAAGGACACTCCATGTCAGATCCTCAGAAGTACAGAACAAAAGAGGAAGTGGCAGAGTACCAAGCAAAAGATCCTATTACGCTTTGTTTGAATATGATTCAAGAGAAAAATTGGGCGACACAGGAAGAAATCGATTCTATCAATCAGCGTGTGAAAGAGCTGGTTGCAGAATGTGTGAAATTCGCTGAAGAAAGCGATTTCCCTGATGCTTCTGAATTGTACCAAGGGATTTACGCTCAAGAAGATTACCCATTCATCAAAAACTAATTCTAGATGGCGACAGTAATTAATATGCCAAGACTTTCCGACACCATGACTGAAGGTGTTGTAGCAAAGTGGCACAAGCAAATTGGTGATTCTGTTAATGAAGGCGATTTATTGGCTGAAATTGAGACCGATAAAGCAACGATGGAATTCGAAGCTTTTCCTGGACAAGAAGGGAAGCTACTCTACATAGGAACGGGTGAGGGGGAAACTGCACCTGTGGATACCGTATTAGCAATTCTCGGTGAGGACGGCGAGGACATTGAAGCATTAAAAGGTGGTGAAGCAACGGCTCCTGCTGCGGCAACGGAAGCGCCAGCTGCTCCAGCACCTGCTGCTCCAGCAGCTCCAGCCCCGGCACCTGCAGCTACGTCTGCTCCAGCTCCGGTTGCTGCGGCGGCTCCAGCGGCATTTGCTCCAGTGGCGACAGAAACCGACGGCAGTATCAAAGCATCTCCATTGGCTCGTAAACTGGCCGCTGAAAAAGGTGTAGATCTTGCCATGGTAAAAGGAAGCGGCGATCACGGACGTATCGTGAAAAGAGATATTGACAGCTTTAATCCTGCTATTCACTCTTCGCCACAGCCTGGTATCGCTATGGCGCCAGCAGCACCTGTAGGTGAAGAAAGCTTTACAGATACTCCGGTAAGTCAAATGCGCAAGGTAATTGCAAGCCGTTTATCAGAAAGTAAAAACACCGCACCACATTTCTATGTCACCATGGACATTGATATGGATAATGCTATTGCAGCGCGCAAAGCAATGAACGCAAGCGGTGAGGTCAAGATATCTTTCAACGATCTAGTGGTAAAGGCATGTGCGTTAGCACTCAAAAAGCATCCGGTAATTAACAGTTCTTGGATGGGCGACTTTATTCGCGCAAACCACCATGTACACATTGGCGTTGCAGTAGCGATTGAAGATGGACTATTGGTTCCTGTACTTCGTCACGCTGACCAAATGCCACTTGCGACAATCTCAGCAAGTGTAAAAGATTTGGCAGGTAAAGCGAAAGATAAAAAGTTGCAGCCTTCGGATTGGGAGGGCAATACCTTCACGATCTCCAACCTAGGGATGTTCGGTGTGGAAGAATTCACCGCTATTGTTAATCCACCGGATGCAGGTATTCTTGCTGTAGGAGGGATCAAACAAGTTCCTGTAGTAAAGGATGGACAAGTGGTTCCAGGGAATGTAATGAAAGTAACCTTGAGCTTAGATCACCGTGTGGCAGACGGCGCAAGCGGTGCTGCATTCTTGCAATCGGTCAAAGGTTTCTTGGAGAATCCAGTTACAATGTTGGTGTAAAACCAATTTACTTTTAATATTACACGGCCCAGACAACAAGTCTGGGCCGTTTTTGTATACATATATAGTACATAACAAAATCAAATGGGCATATGGGAGTAGTTTGGATCACGGGTGCATCAAGAGGAATCGGTTTTGCTACCACTGTAAAGTTCCTTTCTGAAGGATGGGAAGTGGTTGTCTTAACGCGAGCCGTTGAAAAATTGGACGCCCTGAAAAGGGACTATCCGGATCGATTACACATTTGTAAGCTGGATCTCATGCAACTCGACGGGGTCCAATTGCCCAATCTTCCCGTAGACATCCTCATCAACAATGCAGGTGCATTGGTCAACAAGCCACTTTCAGAGGTTTCTCTGGCCGATTTGCAGAAAAGTTATGGTGTAAATGTCTTTGGTCCCTATCTCCTCATACAGAAATTGCTCCCTAAATTCACTGAAAAGGCACACGTAGTCAACATAAGTTCCGTGGGCGGTATTCAAGGTAGCGTAAAATTCGCCGGATTATCGGTATACAGTTCTGCAAAAGGAGCCATAAATGTGCTCACTGAATGCCTCCAAACGGAGTTTGAGCAGAATACACAATGGTCATTTAATGCACTTGCGTTGGGAGCGGTCCAGACAGAAATGCTAAATGAGGCCTTCCCAGGCCTACAAGCGCCCCTTCAACCGGAGCAATTAAGTCCTTTCATATTTGCCTTTGCAACCACTGCACACCTCGTGATGCGTGGAAAAGTGCTCCCTGTTTCAATGTCAACTCCTTGATAACGAGAAGTCAAGAAAAAAGTAAAAAAAAAAGAGGTTTGTACTGGTTGAATAAAGGGATTAGTACAATACATTTGCACCCGCTTTGGAAGCAAAGCATGTTCTTTAAACAACCGGGAAAAACAAAGAAAAATTAAATTTTCACTTTGTGTTGCAAGTGTCGGAATTCATTCTACATTTGCCACCCCGAACGAAACGCCTTTAGAGCGCTACTTCAAACCAGCTAACGAGCCGGTTTTTTAAAACTAGAAATAGTTCTAAAAAGTAGTTGGAAAGCGAGTGTCATTACCACAACGGTTTATACATTTGCCGCCCCTAATCGCAAGAGAGGGACATTAAGAAAAGAAGTTCTTTACATATTGGTTTAAGAAACAAGGAATGCAAAAAACCTTGTCAATTATCTTTGAAGTTAATAGCTAGGACACAAACAACACATTACAATGGAGAGTTTGATCCTGGCTCAGGATGAACGCTAGCGGCAGGCCTAACATGCAAGTCGAGGGGTAACAGGAAAGCTTGCTTTGCTGACGACCGGCGCACGGGTGCGGTAACGCGTATGCAACCTACCCTCATACTGGAGGATAGCCCTGGAAACGGGATTATTACCCGGCAGTATCGAATCTGCATGTTTTTGTGATTAAAGTTTTCGGGTATGCGAGATGGTGCGCGGTCCCATTAGCTTCAAGCTGGTGAGGTAACGGCTCACTAAGGCAAACGATGGGTAGGGGCCCGAGAGGGTGGTCCTCACACTGGCACTTGAGACACGGGACCAGACTCCATGGAGGCAGCAGTGAGGAATATTGGTCAATGATATAAATTTGAACCAGCCATGCCGGCGTGGTGAAGGATGACGGCCCTAAGGTTGTAAACTCTTTATAGAGGAAGAAACTTGTCTACGTGTAGACAACTGACGGTACTCTGGCGTGAATGCGGATCGGCTAACTCCGCGCCAGCAGCCGCGGTAACATGGAGGATCCAAGCGTTATCCGATTCATTGGGTTTAAAGGGTCCGTGGGCGGGTCTTTAAGTCAGTGGTGAGCCACAGCCCAACCGTCGAACCGCCATTGAGGCGATCGGAGACCTGAGTACAAATGAAGTAGCGGAAATGAGCCGCGTAGCGTGAAATGCATAGATATGACTCAGCAGAACACCGATTGCGAAGGCAGCTTACTACTACGTAACTGACGCTGAGGGACGAAAGCGGGGAGCGAATGACTAGATACCCCAGTCCACGCCGTAACGATCATCACTCGCTGTTGGCGATATACTGTCAGCGCCGCTGAAAGTATTAAGTGATGCACCTGGGGAGTACGCCGGCAACGGTGAAACTCAAAGCGAATTGATTTGGGCCCGCACAAGCGGTGGAGCATGTGTTTAATTCGATGATACGCGAGGAACCTACTAGGCTTAAATGTAGTATGACCGGGCTTGAAACAGGCCTTCTCGGAGCAGATTACAAGGTGCTGCATGGTTGTCGTCGCGCCCAGCCGTGAGGTGTTAGGTTAAGTCCCTGCAACGAGCGCAACCCCTATTCTGCTGCCAGCGGTTCGGCCGGGACTCTAAGAAGACCGCCAGCGCCGAGAGGAAGGTGGGGATGACGTCAAATCATCACGGCCCCAAGGTCCTGGGCTGCTAAGCACGTGCTACACAATGGTAGAGACAGAGGGCAGCCACCTGGCGACAGGAGCCGAATCCTTAAACTCTATCCAGTTCGATCGGAGTCTGCAACTCGACCCGTGAAGCTGGAATCGCTAGTAATCGCGCATCAGCCATGGCGCAGGACATGTTCCCGGCCTTCGGTACACCGCCCGTCAAGCCATGGAAGCTGTACCCAGTCGGTAACCAAAAAGGAGCCGCTCAGGGTAAAAACTAGTAACTAGGGCTAAGCTCGTGTTTAAGGTAGCCGTACCGGAAGCGTGGCTTAACACCTCCTTCTAGAGAAAGATTGCTATGGACTTAATTTTAATTATGAGGTTTCTTTCTTTCTTGTTTTCAATCAAAGGTCCTGAAGTCCTCAGCTCATTGCTAGAGCGCCACACTGATAATAGAGGTCATACTCTGAGAGTCCACCTGAGACTTGGCAAGTAGATACAGAAAGGGAATTAGCCTAGCCAATAGAGCGCCTGTTTGCACGCAGGAGGCCACTGTCTGACCTGATATTCCACAACGGTCTCTTGACCCAGATTGGGAAAGTTCTTTGACATATTGGTACTACAAAGTAAGCGTCTTAAGAAAGTGACTAAGAGCAAACGGCGGATGCCTTATTTCGTAGAGGCGAAGCGATGATATAAGCTGCGATAAGCTACGAGGAGTGCTAACCTTGATGATTTCGAACGGGGCAAACCCGGTCAAGGAAGACCAGTCACCGAAAGGGAGCAAACCCGGAGAACTGAAACATCTAAGTACCCGGAGGAAGAGAAAAATGAATTAATGATCTGATAGTAGCGGCGAGCGAAATCGGAAGAGCCCAAACCAATCTTGTTTCGGCAAGGTTGGGGCTGAGGACCACGATGTGATGTTCACGAATTAGAACCAACTGGAAAAAGTTGAACCCGCAGAGGGTGATAGTCCCGGCAGGTGGGCGTGCGAATTATTTCTAGTGTATCGGCAGGGCGACATGTGGAAATCCTGTTCAAATCTGTCAGAACCATCTGATAAGGCTAAATACTCCTGCAAGACCGATATGAAGTCCAGTACCGTGAGGAAAGGTGAAAAGGCACCTGAATAAGGATGAAATAGGATCCGAACCGTTTGCTTACAAGCGGTCGGAGCATCATAAGATGCATGGCGCCTTTGCATAATGATCTCATTGAGTACCTCGTCACTGGCAAGGTTAAGGACTTCAACCAGCCAGCTAAAAAGCAAAGTCTGAATAGGGCGTGAGGAGCCAGTGGCGGTAGACGCGGTTCCAAGGATCACCCAAGGGCAGGTTGCTTCCGGTAACATAGAGTGGAGGACCGAAACCGGTTGACGTTGAAAAGTTCCTCTGATTGACCGTGTGGGTGAAAGGCCAATCAAACCTGGAAATAGCCTGTTCTCCTCTGAAACAAGCTTTTAGGAGCAGCGTTATGTTATAGAGTAGTAGAGGTAGACGCCACTGGTTGGATGCGGGGCCTCTATCGCCTACCAAATCGTCAAACTCCGAATGCTACTACTTGTTTCATAGCAGGAGAGGGTATGGGTGCTAAGGGTCCATGTCCGAGGGAAAGAACCCAGACCATTCAAGGCGTCCCCAAAACAGACACTGGTTGATCAAACGTGGCTGGACTGTTTAGAGAAGCGATGTTGGCTTGGAAGCAGCCATTCATTTAAAGAGTGTAACAGCTCACCAGTCGAGCGGTCCGGCGTGGATAATAATCGGGCATAAGTATACTACCGAAGCAATGGATGAAAATGTGGTAGGGGAGCATTCTAGTTGCGCCGAAGGTGGAAATCGTGAGGTTTGCTGGAGCATGAAAAGAAATGTAGGAATGAGTAATGATAAAGCGGGTGAGAAACCCGCCCGCCGAAAATCTAAGGCTCTCAGCTATGCTAATCAGTCATTGAGGGTTAGTTGCACCGGAAGGCGAAACCTGAACGGGGTAGCTGGATGATAAGCAGGTTGACATTCCTGTACTTGTTTATACTGGGTGATGGGGTGACGACAAAATGAGCACCGCGCACTGACGGAATAGTAAGCGAAGATCAGCCCATAGGAATCCGTAGGCAAATCCGCAGATCCTGAGAAGGTCGATAGTACCAAGAGTCTCGACAATTGATAGTGTGCCTAAAAACATCCAAGAAACCTCTAAGCTTCAGGTATAAACAATGCGTACCGTGTAAACTGACACAGGTAGATGGGATGAGAATTCTAAGGCGCTCGAGTGATTCATGGCTAAGGAATTAGGCAAAATAGTCCCGTAACTTCAGAGAAGGGACGCCTGCTTCGGCAGGCCAGGAAAAGGCCCAGGCGACTGTTTATCAAAACACAGGACTCTGCTAACTGAAAGATGATATAGGGGTCTGACACCTGCCCGGTGCCGGGAAGGTTATGAGATGTTAGCTTCGGTGAAGCATTGAATTGAAGCCCCAGTAAACGGCGGCCGTAACTATAACGAACCTAAGGTAGCGAAATTCCTTGTCGGGTAAGTCTGACCCGTACGAATGGTGTAACGATCTGGGCACCGTCTCAGCCATGAGTCGGTGAAATTGTAGTAATCGGTGAAGATGCCGATTACCTGCAGCGGGACGAAAAGTAGACCCCGTGAACCTTCACTACAACCTTGTATTGACATTGACAAGAGATGCGTAGGTGGATAGGTGGGAGACTTTGAAGCGTTGTCGTTGTGGCAGCGTGAGTCATCCTTGAAATACCAATCTTTCGCTTGTTTGATGCCCTAACCCGGCGACAGCATGGTGGGGTAGTTTGACTGGGGTGGTCGCCCAGAAAGAAATGGAGGCTTCTAAAGGTGCATCTCCCAGTACGCTGGTAACCGTACGTAGAGTAAATGCGCGGGGTTGACGTTTGACCGTGAGACTAACAAGTCGAGCAGGCATTGAAAGTAGGGACATAGTGATCCGGTGGTTCCACATGGAAGGGCCATCGCTCAAAGGGATAAAAAGGTACCCGGGATAACAGGCTGATCTCCCCAAGAGCTCACATCGACGGGGGTCGGCACCGATGTCGGCTCGCCGCAATCCTGGGCTGAGAAGGTCCCAAGGGGTTGGGGCTGTTCGCCCATTAAAGTGGCACGCTGGGTTCAGAAACGTCGCGACAGTCTGGTCTCCATCTGTGCGTTGAAATTTGAGAGGAGCTACCCTTAGCACGAGAGGACTGAGCTGGACAGCCTCTAGTGTACCTGTTTCGCCAGAATAACGTGTGGGTAGCTTACGGCTGGCTGGGATGGCACTGAAAGCATATAAGGGTACAGCGCCCACCCCAAGATGAGATTTCTTTATGGGTCGTCTGGAGATGGTGACGTTGATAGCTTCAGGTGTGAAGGCAGCAATGGCAGCAGCTGAGAAGTACTAATTACCCGTGGCTTAAGACGAAGACTAGAGTATGTTCATATACCAATGTGTTACCCATCAAAACCATTTAAAGTTTATGGTACATGCAGTGTGGATCACCTCTTCCCATTCCTGAACAGAGAAGCGTGCATACACTTGCGCTGATGGTACTGGGTTTCCGGGAGAGGGTCGCTGCCATTTTTCAGACCCAGAATCAGTCTCACTAGGTTGGCTTCTTTTTTACACTTCAAATAGTAGCAATTAAACTGACGAATAAGGTTGTGGAGGTTTAAAAACCGTTGCACATTTGCCGTCCCAATTGAGTTATCGAGAAATGGGCAACAATAAAAGGCAGATTTCAACGTGTTCTCACCAGACAAAAAATGTCTAAAATAAATTACGGTAATGTTTAGTAACAAAACTAATTGTAGCATTTGCCGCCCAATCGAGAGAAAGGGACATTAAGAAAAGAAGTTCTTTTACATATTGGCTGGCGAAACAAGGATCAAAAACTCCTTGTCAATTATCTTGAAGTTAATAGGCTAGATACAAACAAATACATTACAATGGAGAGTTTGATCCTGGCTCAGGATGAACGCTTAGCGGCAGGCCTAACACATGCAAGTCGAGGGGTAAGCAGGAAAGCTTGCTTTGCTGATGACCGGCGCACGGGTGCGTAATGCGTATGCAACTCACCTTATACTGGAGGATAGCCCCTGGAAACGGGGATTAATACTCCATAGTACTGGCCGAATTCTGCATGTTTTTGGTGGATTAAAGTTTTCGGTATAGATGGTATGCGTCCCATTTAGCTTCTGTTGGTGAGGCAACGGCTCACCAAGGTAACGATGGGTAGGGGGCCTGAGAGGGTAGGTCCCACACTGGTACTGAGATACACGGACCAGACCCTACGGAGGCAGTGAGGAATATTGGTCAATGGAGGCAACTCGAACCAGCCATGCCGCGTGAAGGATGACGCCCATGGGTTGTAAACTTCTTTATAGAGGAAGAAACTTGTCTACGTGTAGACAACTGACGGTACTCTACGAACAAGGATCGGCTAACTCCAAAGCCAGCAGCCGCGGTAATGATGTGGAGGATCCAAGCGTTATCCGGATTCATTGGGTTTAAAGGTCCGTAGGCGGGTCTTTAAGTCATGGTGAAAGCCGACAGCCCAACCGTCGAGTTCCGCTACTGATACTGAGAATTTATGGAGCACATACAAATGGTAGAGCAGGCGGAATGAGCCATAGCGGTGAAATGCATAGATATGACCCAGAACACCGATTATAAAGGCAGCCGACAATATGTAACTGACGCTGGAGGGATGAAAGCGGAGCGAACAGGATTGATACCCAGAATTCACGCCGTAAACGATCATCACCGCTGCTGGCGATATACCGTCAGCGGCCAAGGAAAGCAGCTGGTGATGCACCTGGGGGAGTACGCCGGCAACGGTGAAACCCAAAGGAATTGACGGGGTCTGCACAAGCGGTGGAGCATGTGGTTTGAATTGATGATACGCGAGGAACCTACCAGGGCTTAAATGTAGTAAGGACCGGGCTTGAAACAGGCCTTCCCTTCGAGCAGATTACAAGGTGCTGTATGGCTGTCAGCTCGTGCCGTGTGAGGTGTTAGCTAAGTCCTGCAACGAGCGCAAACTCTATTCTTAGTTGCCAGCGGTTCGGCTGGGACTCTAAGAAGACTGCCAGCGCAAGCTGAGAGGGAAGGTGGGGATGACGTCAAATCATCGCTACCTATTCCAAGCCACACATGCCACAATGGTAGAGACAGAGGGCAGCCACCTGGCGACAGGAGCGAATCCTTAAACTCTATCTCAGTTCGGACTGGAGTCTGCAACCTGACTCCGTGAAGCTGGAATCGCTAGTAATCGCGCATCAGCCATGGCGTGCTAGTGAATACGTCTCAGCCTTGCACACACCGCCTATTTTAAGCCATGGCTGGGGGCACCTGGTTTGCAACCGCAAGGGAGCCGCCTAGGTAAAACCGTGTTAACTAGGGGCCAAGTCGTAATAAGGTAGCCGTACCCGGAAGGTGTATTGAACACCTCCTTCTAGAGAAAGATTTAGTTATGACTCAATTTTAATGAGGTTTTTCTTTCTTGCCTTCTTTAAATCAAATACAACCTTCTGAAGTCTCGTAGCTCAGCCGTTAGAGTTACCACAATTGATAATGTAGAGGTCGTGGCGGTCTGAGCCTGTCTGAGACTACAAGTAGATACAGAAAGGGGAATTAGGTCAGCTTGGCTAGAGCGCCTGCTCTGCACGTGGAGGTCATCGGTCTGACCTGATATTCTGCTAACACTTCTTAATTAGAGATCAGAAAGTTCTTTGATATATTGGTATGAGTTATATAAAGTAAAGGTCTTAAGTAATTACAAACGGCGGATGCCTTATTGCAGGAGGCGATGAAGGATGATGGAAGCTGCGATAAGCTACGAGGAGGTATATAACCTTGATACGGATTTGAATGGGGCAAAACTCGGCCGGGTTGGAAGACCAGTCACCGAAAGGAGCAAACCCGGAGAACTGAAACATCTATACCCGGAGGAAGAGTATATTGAATTAATGATTCCGATAGTAGCGGCGAGTTGTGGGAAATCGGAAGAGCCCAAACCAATCTTATTTCTGGCAAGGTTGGGGGCTGTAGGACCACGATGTGAGATGTGTTCCAAGGAATTAGAATCAACTGGAAAGCTAAGTCTGAGGGAGGAACCCGTGGCAAAAAGGAATTATTTCGTGTGGTATCCTGAGTAGGGCGGGACATGTGGGAAACTTGGTCTAACTCCGCCAGTCCATCTGATAAGGCTAAATACTCCAAAGACTGATAGTGAACTAGTAACGTGAGGGAAAGGTGAAAGGCACCCGAATAAGGAGGAATAGGATCTAAAACCGTTTGACATAAGCGGTCGGCACCATAAGATGTGACGGCGCGCCTTTTGGGTATAATGATCCTGTACGAGTTACTCGTCACTGGCAAGGTTGGCGACTTCCAGGTCCGCAGCCACAGCAAGTCTGAATAGCGGTAGTCAGTGGCGGTGAGCGAAACTGAGTGATCACCCATGGCAGAAGAAGCTCTGCAAGACAGATGAGGACCGGAACCGGCTGGATGCTGAAAGTCTTCGGATGACCTGTGGGTGGGGGTGAAAGGCCAATCAAACCTGGAAATAGCCTGTTCTCCCTGAAATGCTTTTAGGAGCAGCGTTAGTGTTGTTAGAGTAGGGAGGTAGAGCTACTGGTTGGAGGGGGCTTCATCACCACGCCAACCAACCCGGAATGCTGGCTGCATTTGTTTCTATAGCAGGAGGGTAAGAAAAGCATATCCATGGTCTGAGAGGGAAAGAACCCAGACCATCTGCTAAGGTCCTCAAAATGGTACTTTTAAGTTGATCAAACGTGGCTGACTGCTTAGACAGCTAGGATGCTGGGTTTAAAGCAGCCATCATTTTAAAGAGTGCGCAACAGCTCAATAAATGAGCGGACCATGAAGTACAATCGGGGTACAAGTGAGACCAATGGGGCCAAATGTGGACATGAAAAATGGGTAGGGAGCATCTGAATGCGCCGAAGGTGAATCAGGAGGTTTGCTGGAGCGGCTAGAAAGAAAACGTCGAGGAATGAGAATGACAAAGGGGTGAGAAACCCATTTGGCCGAAAATCTAAGGTTCCTTAGCCATGCTAATCAGCTGAGGGTTAGTCGCGACCCATATGAACCTGAACGGGGTAGTCGATGGACAACAGGTTAATATTCCCACTTGTTTATACTTCGCGATGGGGTGACGATGTAATTGAAAGCACCGCGCACCGGACGGAATAGTGCTGAAGACTGCATTCAGGAACTGCAGGCAAACTCGCAGATCCCGGAGAAGGTCGATAGTATCACTCAAGAGTCTCGGATACCTGATAGTGGCCTAAACATCCAAGAAAACCCTGCTTCCGTGGTATAAACAACGCGTACCAACTGACACAGGTAGGATGGATGTGAGAATCTCACAGCTCGAGGATTCATGGCTAAGGAATCCAGCGTGTATTGGTCCTGCACCTGGGAGAAGGGACGCCCGCTTCCGGCAGGCCGCAGTGTGAAAAGGCCCAGGCGACCGTTTATCAAAACACAGACTTGCCAAATCGGGAAAGATGATGGGTGAGTCCGACACCGCCCTGCGCTGGAAGTGTTGGCGTGAGAGATGTTAGCTTCGGCGAAGCATTGAATTGAAGCCTTTGTGCAACGGCGGCCGCAATTATAACTGGTCCAAGGTAGCGCGAAATTCCTTGTCGGGTAAAAGTTCCGACCTGCATGAATGGTGTAATGATCTGGGCACCGTCTCAGCCATGAGCTCGGTGAAATTGTGGAAAATGGTGAAGATGCTGATTACCCGCAGCGGGACGAAAAGACCCCAGAACCTTCACTACAACTTTGTATTGATACTGATAAGATGTAGGATAGGTGGGAGACTGAAGTCGTTGTCGCCAGGCAGCGGAGTCATCCTTGAAAGACCACCCTTCGCTTGTTTGATGCCCACCGGTATGTGGACAGTGCATGGTGGGTAGTTTGATCGGGGTGGTCGCCTCCAAAAGAGTAATGGAGGCTTTCAAAGGCATCTCAGCACGCTGCAACCGTACGTAGAGTGCAATGGCACAAGGATGTCGACCGTGGTGACTACAATAAGTCGAGCAGGTAATGGTGCGAGGACATAGTGATCCGGTGGTTCCGGCATGGAAGGCCATCGTCAAAGGATAAAAGGTACCCGGGGATAACAGGCTGATCTCCCAAGAGCTCACATCGACGGGGGCTGGTACCTCGATGTCGGCCTGCCTGATCCTGGGGCTGGAGAAGGTCCCAGGCTGGGCTGTCTGCCCATTGTGCGGGCACGCGAGCTGGTTCAGAACGTCGCAGATGTCTGGTCTCAATTGCCAAGGTTGGAAATCTGAGAGGAGTTGACTCAGTAATGAGAGGACTGAGTTGACAGCCCCAGTGTACTCATGCTCAGCGCCAGAAGCATTGCAGGTAGCTTTATTGGTTGATAAGCACTGAAAGCATATATGCTGTAGCTTCCACCTCAAGATGAGATTTCCTTGAAGGGTCGTTCGAGGACGTTGATAGGCCTAGTGTAAAGGTGCAATGTCATAGCCGAGAAGTACCTAATTACCCGTGGCCTTCAAGACGAAGACTTTATATGTTCATATACCAATGTGTTAACGCATTTAAACTTATTTAAAGTTTATGGTGGTTATTGCAGTGTGGATCACCTCTTCCCATTCCGAACAGAGAAGTTAAGCACACTTGCGCCGATGGTACTGGGTTTCCGGGAGAGTAGGTCGCTGCCATTTTTCAGACCCAATCTAGTTCTACTAGGTTGGGTTTTTTTATGCGCTAAAGTTTCGCTTTGGACGTTATTGAGCCATTATTGTTTAAGTTTACGCCTGTATGAGGCCATATCTACTTTCATTATTCGTATTGCTCTCAACCTCAATGGTTGGCCAAGTGGATTCTACTTTACTTGAGGATATTGATACCTTGGTTTCATTACCGAACACCGGAGTTAAAGTGGATGGCTATAGATACGTTTCGTATCCATATAATAGCAAGGGGTATTACCTATACCAAATAGATCGCTGGGATTCGTTGACAGTGCTGTTGGACAGGAAAGCGGAGGACGAGATTTGGTTGCAGGATTCATGGAATTGGACCGAAAGGGAAAATTCTGCTATTGGTGGACTTTCTTATAATTCCTTACAGCCCATAGTGAATTCCGGGTTAGACGGTTGGCATAGATTTTCCAAAAGCTATTCGGAGATGCCACGCGATTTTCGTTCGTCCTCTCCTCGTTCGGATTTGCGACTTCATACCGGTATAGGTGGTGGGCAAGTCTTTGGTATTACGGCACTCTCACCGGTTGATTCAACTAAACAGTTGTACGTCGATTACTTACGTAACAATACTTTGGGATTGTTTCGTAATGAAGGTACAGATGGCCATGAGTTGCATTTTTCGATTAAGCAATTGGATTCTTATAATATTTGGACGCAAGCGAAATTGGAGGTGGCTTATTTCAATTCGAGATCAGGTCAGAATGGAGGGTTGTCTAGTCCGACTCTATTCGAAAGTAATGTGCCCACACTGAGGCGGAATTTCGCCGTTAACGATGGTGAAGGATTGCTTTTTGAAGAGGAATTAGACATTAAGTATTGGGCTAGGTTGGACGCATTGGGTTCTCCAAATTTGAATGGTAGTATATCGATTAATTCAAAGAGTTGGGCTGTGAATAATTCTACCTCGGCAGCCGAATACTTCTGGGACAGTACAGGTACAGCTCCAACGGTAAAGCAACGTACTCTGAGGTATTCTGATTCTTTGAGGTTGACCAAAGTGCAGGTGGACTTTTCTCATAGCCTTGCATTAAATGGTCCAATAAGACGGCCTTTTCCAGGCTTTATTGAGACTAGTTTGGCCACGGGTTTAGAGCATTTGCAGAGTAATTCCTTGGGATGGGATGGATTTAGAAGAGATTCGGTTCATTTTACGCAAGCCTTTGATTCGGATGTTAGACCCTTTGTTCGAGGTCGTATCATGCTTGGGAACATCTCCATACAGAGTTTTAAATACAGGGCCATATTCAATTTCAATGCCTTGGGATACAATGCCGGTGCATTTGATGCCTCGGTTAGCGCGAAGTTCTTTTCTGTACCAGGGGAATTATCACTACAATGGAACATTTTACGCCAACCTCAGATGTACCGATTTGAGCAGTTGTACGGCCATTCGTACGACTTAAGATCCATTGATGTGCCCTATTTTAAAAATGAGGGAAAAGCACATTGGATTTTGGGTGAGAAATGGATAAAGGAAGGGGTAGTCTACGGTGCACAGATGAGCGGTATGCGCTATTTCGAATCCTTTGACCAATTATCTACTTGGGACGGTTTGTATAGCAGGATTCAGTTTGGTGTACGCAGTGATGAAGAGGGATGGAATGCCTGCGTTCAAGGATATGGCGCCTACAAATCTTCGTTTGGAGGATTTGCTACACCGAATTGGGGCGGATTCACAGAAGTGAATTACAAAACCAGCATAGGGACGAAGTTTGAATGGAAGGCCGGTATAAACGTAAGTATGGAAGATGCTTTCTATACACCAACGTATTTAGTGGGTGTCCCTATTTGGGCCATGCAAACCGATTATTTAGCAGGGAGTTATCCTTGGGCAACAGCTTACTTTGAAGCACGAATAGCGAATTTTATCGCAGGCGTGAGAGTCGTAAATGCCCTAGAGGGATTAACAAATTACAATTACTATGCTTTCGGTGCAACACCAAGGACGGACCGTTGGGTTCAACTGAGTGCGCGCTGGACCTTGTTCAACTAGGTCTTCTGTGGCGGCTTCTTCGCTGCAGGGAAAAGAATGTTATTTAGAATTAAGCGGTAGCCCGGACTGTTAGGGTGGTTGCTAAGATCCGTGTGTGGATCGCCTACGCGGTGCTGGTAATCTTCTGGATCGTGACCACCATAGAAAGTCCAGTAACCCTTGCCTTGCGTGCCATGAATATAACGTGCTGCACCATCGACGGCATTGGAGCCTAATATGGTAGTGGTTGGTTTTAATGTTTTGGGTAAGAATGCCGTGGTTTGGCCATAAAAGGCCTTGACAAGGTCGGTGTGGTTCTGAACTAAAATGGTTGGTATGACATCGTATTTCGCACTGAAGTCGAAGAGCTCAAAGTAGTCGTTGTCTTCTTTCATGGAACGTACACGGCGGTCTGTAATATCGATGTTTGAATATTCATACCGAAGGGGATTGGTTTCTAAGGTGAAATCTTTGAAGGCAAAGCAAGGAGCGTAGTCGAGCTGGTAGGCCGCGCCTGGCGCCATGGGATCTCCATCAAACATACTTTCACAAATATCTGTTTTTTGTGCGGCCAATGCGATGTCGTATGAATCGGTAGCACTGCACATAGCGAACAGGAAGCCGCCATTTTCCACAAAGGTTGCTATCGTTTTAGCGACAGCGAGTTTTTGCTGGCTTACTTTAGGGAAGCCCATTTCGATCGCTGCAGCTTCAAAACTAGCTTTCTGATTGATGTACCAAGCTGCATCTCTATAAGAACCATAGAATTTACCGTATTGTCCAGTGAAGTCTTCGTGATGCAAGTGCAGCCACTGGTAGTCGCCGAGGCTGCCGTCGAGGACTTCTGTGTCGTAGATGGTGGTAAACGGGATATCGGCATATTCTAAAACCATCGTAACGGCATCGTCCCAGGGCTGTGCACCGTCTGGAGAATAAACGGCGATTTTTGGGACCCGTTGTAGTGCGACCGTATTGGTGTTCTTGGCGGGACTTTTTAGATCGGCCATGAGTTTGACCAATTGGGCGGCCGAGCTCGTTTCGTAAGACACGCCTCGAAGAAGCGCCTGTTGAATGAGTTTTGAATCGGCGTTTAAAATCGCGAAAGAGCCTCCTCTATAATTCAAAAGCCAATGGCAATCGTACCCGTCTTCTATGGCGTTGTAAAGGAGGCCATAGGCTTTGAGGTGGTCGCGTTGTTGGCTTTCGTCCATGGGAATAAGGACTTGGGCAGAAAGTGTTGGAGTTAAGAACGAGAGCGCCCACAATAGTACGCTCAATAGAACAGAGTGCGTTTTGTGGTTAGTGTGCATGGCTTAGAAAGGTACGTCGCCGCCGTCAAGTCCCGGTGTAGGAAGGTTGGTGTAACCGCCAGTATCGTCGGAATTGAATCCTCCCGATCCGTATCCGGGACCGTCGTTCATTTTACTCTCCATCGTGATGGTATCACCTTGGTCAAGATCAGAGAATTTAGCCAGTTCCCCGATAAAGCGCAAGCGTACATCATCGAGCGAACCGTTTCTGTGCTTGGCAATGATGATTTCTGCTTGTCCCATGGAGGCATCGCCATCTTCCCATTCTTCTATTCCGTAGTATTCTGGACGGTATATAAAGCTTACGATATCGGCATCCTGCTCGATTGCACCAGATTCACGCAAATCAGAGAGCTGCGGACGTTTTGAGGTGGAACGCGTTTCAACAGCACGTGAGAGCTGTGAAAGGGCGATTACCGGTACGTTCAATTCCTTTGCAACGGATTTGAGCGAGCGGGAGATGGTGGAGATTTCCTGCTCTCGGTTTCCTTGAGCTTTGGAACCTCCTACAGTCATGAGCTGCAAGTAGTCGATGATGATTAAATCCAAGCCTTGGGTGGAGTGAAGACGACGCACTTTAGCACGAAGGTCGAAAACGCTTAAGGCTGGCGTATCGTCAATAAAGAGTTTCGCTTTTTCGAGGTCTTTGACACCAGAGGTTAGTTGGTTCCATTCGCCATCGGTGAGGTCTCCTTTACGTAGTTTTTCTGAGTTGATGCCGGTTTCGGAAGAAATGATACGGGTGATCAATTGGACCGAAGACATTTCAAGCGAAAATACGGCCACGCGCTTTTTATGATCAATAGCCATATTTCGAGCCATCGAAAGTACAAATGCCGTTTTCCCCATACCTGGACGAGCGGCTAGAATGATTAAATCCGAAGGTTGCCATCCGGAAGTCACGCGGTCCAATGCGGCAAAGCCTGAAGGAACACCGGAAAGGCCTTCCTGTTTCGAAATGGTTTCGATTCGATCCAAAGCTTGACGAATCAGATCTTCAGCACTTTCGTAATTCCGTTTGAGGTTGCCTTGCGCCACTTCGAAAAGCTTTTGCTCAGAGGTGTCGAGAAGTTCTAGAACGTCTGTGGTCTCGTCAAAGGCACTTTCAATAATTTCACTAGAAATACGGACCAATTCTCTTTGGATGTGCTTCTGTAAAACGATGCGAGAGTGGTACTCAATGTGCGCACCTGAGCTGACTTTTTGACTCAATTGGGCCAGGTAACGCTCACCTCCGGCCTGCTTCATCAGACCTTCCTTACGTAATTCCGCAGCAACGGTCAGAATATCTACCGGTTGGTTATCTCCAAAAAGGCTGCCAATGGCTTTGTAAATGAGCTGGTGTTGCTCTTTGTAAAACGCCTCTGGGTGAAGAATATCAATGACCCGTGAAAGTGCGTTTTTATCGATTAACAGGGCACCCAATACTGCTTCCTCCAAATCTATTGCTTGCGGAGGAATACGTCCTCCCGCAGTTAGATGGGTTGTTTTCCCGGAAGGTCTTCCAGGTGCACCAGCATTATTGTTATTGGGTTGTTCAGCCACAGTGGGTATTATTCAGCAAAGACTCCCATGCTGAAGAATTTCTCCATACGCGCTTCGACGCGCTCTTGTGGATCCATTTTCAGAAGGACTTTGGTATGTTTAGTAATTTCTCTTTTTACAATCTCGAACATGGCCTCGGGATTCGCATGAGCGCCACCCAGTGGTTCTTTGATGATGCCGTCAATGAGACCGTTCTTTTTCATGTCTTTCGCCGTGAGTTTTAGCGCATCTGCAGCGGTTTCCTTGTAATCCCAAGTATGCCATAAAATAGATGAGCAACTCTCTGGCGAGATCACGCTATACCACGTGTTCTCAAGCATTAAAACTTTATCTCCAACACCGATGCCAATGGCACCACCTGAAGCGCCTTCACCAATGATGATGCAGATGACAGGCACTTTAAGGCGCGACATCTCCATGATGTTTTTAGCAATTGCCTCACCCTGACCGCGTTCCTCAGCCTCAAGTCCTGGAAAAGCTCCAGGTGTATCGATTAAAGTAACAATAGGTCTGCCAAATTTTTCGGCTTGTTTCATGAGGCGTAAGGCCTTGCGGTACCCTTCTGGGTTTGCCATACCGAAATTACGGTACTGACGCATTTTCGTATTGATCCCTTTTTGTTGACCAATAAACATGTAGGACTGATCGCCGATTTTACCCCAGCCTCCAATCATTGCTTTATCGTCTTTCACGCCGCGGTCTCCATGGAGCTCGATGAAGTTCCCTTCAGTAATGGCATTGATGTAGGCCTGAGTGTAAGGACGTTGTGGGTGACGGGACAATTGGACACGTTCCCACGCGCTCAAGTTGCCGTAAATTTTCTTTTTAGCCTCATCGAGTTTCTGGCGGATATCGTCGATGCTTTTCGCCATATCAACGCCGGTTTCATCTGCCAGCTCTAATGCCTTAGACAGTTGAACTTCAAGTTCTTCGATGGGTTTTTCAAATGATAAATAATCCATAATTACGTTCTGAATCAGTGGTGCAAAATACAAAGTCCTTAGGACCCGGACTTCCTTTTTTGTGCTTTTATAATCCCATTGGCGATCACGGTGCCTAAAATAATGAGTACGCCAAAGTAAAATTGGGGATTCATATTCTCTTCAGCTCCGAAAAGTAAGGCCGCGAGTAGAATGCCATAAACGGGTTCTAGATTAATGGCGAGCATGACACTAAAGGGGGAGAGGCGTTTGAGCAATTCGACACTTTTAATGAAGGGGTAGGCGGTACATAGGAGGGCTAAAAGCGCAAGAAACCACCAGTCGTTAGCGGTAGTTGCCCACAGTGTCATGGGGTTGTGACTTCCCGCTATAAGGTCATAGAGCGCTACACCGATGAAGGCGAAAGAGAGTTCCCAAAAGGTGACTTGAACGGGCAGCGGATAGCGTGCGACCAATTGTTTATTCAAAATACTAAAGCTCGCGCTTAGCGAGGCACTGAAAAGTGCGATGAGCAGGCCCAATTGGTAATTGGTCAATGAATAACCCGCCCAAGCGTAGGTTTTAATGGATGCCGCATTAGGTTCTTCATAAAAGACGATAACGATTCCAACAACCACTATAGCGCCAAGCCCCAGCTCAATAGGGTCCAATTTTCCTTTATTCAAAATGGGATGGAGCAAGGCCGAAAACAATGCGCCCGTTGAAACTCCCGCTAAAGTGATGCTGACATTGGCAATTTTAATGGCCCCAAAGAACGTGATCCAGTGTACAGCGATCAAAACCCCACACAAAGCCATGAACCACAATTCTTTGGCGCTGGCGTTGAACGGACGCTTTTTCCAAAGCATGTACCCGGCAATGGCGACTGAGGTAAGTGCTGTTCTATTGAACACAAGCGAAAGGGCATCGATAGAAATATAGCGTCCTAAAATGGCGGTAAAACCCCAAATGAAGACGATGAAGTGAAGACTCAATTGGTCTTTGAAATGACTGCTCAGTGGTTGCATTCGAGAGATTTATTTCGGCGCACTATGATAGCGCCAAAGTGCGATTGAAGCAAAAATGAGATTGGGTATCCAAACGGCAAATTCGGCGGGCTGAATCCCGATCCATTCCAAAGGTCCTCCCAATAAACCTTCAGCGCTGAGCAATCCTATCGTTGCAAACGTTTCGGAAAGCTGCATGAAAAAAATATAGATGGCCGTTAAAACCAGTCCTATTGCGATGTTCACACCCAGTCCGCCTCTTTTCTTCTGACTCGCGAGCCCTACGGCTAACAAAACAAAGACATAAGAACTGACGGGGTAGGAGGTCCGGCGTTGCATTTCCATTTGGTAGGATGCAATGTTTTCGTTGCCGGTGAGCTCTTCCTGAGCAATGAATCGGCTCAATTCTTTACTGTTCATGGTAGCAATGGAATTGAGCTTGGGTGCAATTTGCTCTGAGGTGAAGGCGAGGGCAGTGTCTATTCTACGACCGAAAGAGATCTGCTCTATCCCGTTGTCATCGAGCGTGCGGAGTCTGTAGTTGTCCAGACGCCAACGTCCAGTTGCGGTATCTAAGCGGACAAAATCCGCGGAGAGTTTGCTTTTAAGTTGGTGGTCTTCAAAAACCTCATAGGTCATTTGGTATCCGCTCTCGCGCACCCCGGAGAAGGTTTCAAAATAGACATAGTGCCCCGGCAGCACTTGGCGGTGCATTTTCTGACTGATCGGGCGGTTGACACCGGTCACGTACTTTTCTTCAAATGCAATGCGTTTGATGTTCGTTTGTGGAACGAGCAAATGATTCAGCGTCAGCGATAGCGCGCAGATGATGGAGGCACCGATAAAATAGGGACGGAGCAGGCGACGGAAGCTGGTCCCTGAGGTTAAAATGGCTACGATTTCAGAATTGGACGCCATTCTAGAGGTGAACCAAATGGTCGAAATGAATAAAATCAGTGCGCTGAAAAGGTTGCCGTAAAAAGCGATGAAGTTGATGTAGTAATCAAAGATAATTTCGTTCATCGACGCGCCGTTTTGGAAATCGTCCAATTTCTCGCTGATGTCGAAAACCACTGCAATGGAAAGAATCAATACCATCGTAAGGAAGAAACTCCCGATGAATTTGAGCAATATGTATCGATCCAATGTATTCATACTACAACCGCTGCTCTAATTTTGGCAGTATTTGGTTTTTCCATGACGCAAAATCTCCTGCGATAATGTGTTCACGCGCCTGCTCCACAAGCCAGAGGTAGAAACGAATGTTGTGTAAAGAGGCAATTTGTGCCCCCAGACTCTCTTTGCTGTGGATGAGGTGACGTACATAGGCTTTGGTATACTGACTGTCTACGAAGCTTGTGCCGTTCGGATCCAGTGGCTCATGTACGTTCTCCCATTTTTTATTTCGCAGATTTAGGATGCCCTCACTTGTGAAGATTTGACCGTTGCGCCCATTTCTTGTGGGCATGACACAATCAAACATGTCTATTCCTAAACTGATGTTTTCTAATATGTTCGCGGGCGTGCCAACACCCATGAGATAACGCGGTTTATCCTTCGGTAGTATGGCACATGCCCCTGCGGCATGCTTGTACATTTCTTCTGCAGGCTCCCCAACACTCAGCCCGCCTATGGCATTGCCGTCGGCATTTTTACGCGCTATATATTCCGCACTTTCGTTGCGTAAATCCTCGTAGGTGGAGCCCTGAATGATGGGAAAGAGGGTTTGTTCGTATCCGTAAAGTGGATCCGTTTCATTGATTCTATTGAAACAACGGTCCAGCCATCTGTGCGTCATGTGCATCGATTGCTTAGCATAGTCATAGGTGCTGGGGTACGGCGGACATTCGTCAAATGCCATAATAATATCTGCGCCGATTTCACGCTGAATGTCCATCACCCGCTCCGGTGTAAACAAATGTTTCGTGCCATCGATATGGCTTGCAAACGTTGCGCCTTCCTCCGTGATTTTGCGCTGATTCGCGAGGCTATACACCTGATAGCCGCCGCTATCCGTAAGAATGGGGCGGTCCCACCCATTGAATTTGTGCAACCCACCTGCTGCTTTTAAAATTTCCGTGCCCGGACGTAGAAAAAGGTGGTAGGTGTTTCCCAAGATGATTTGAGCCTGGGTATCTTCTCGTAAATCTTTAGTGTGCACCCCTTTAACTGTGCCGGCGGTACCTACCGGCATAAATATGGGTGTCTGAATTATGCCGTGATCCGTCGTAATGGTTCCGGCACGTGCAGCACTCTTTGGGTCGTTGTGTTCTAAAGTAAATTTCATTGTACGCAAAAGTACGGCACCCGCGCTATCTTTGGTCCATGCAAACAGTAGAACTCATCTATTCACATTTTCCGGATTTGACCGAGCGCCAGCGGGACCAATTCGCAGCACTCCATGACTTATATACGGAATGGAACGCCAAGATCAACGTCATCTCCCGTAAGGACATGGAGTCTTTCTACGAGAAACACGTCTTACACTCTTTAGGCATCGCGAAGGTGTATTCCTTCCAGCCAGGACAAAAAGTGCTCGATGTTGGTACTGGAGGAGGGTTTCCCGGTATACCGCTCGCCATTCTTTTTCCGGAGACGCAATTCCATCTCGTGGATTCCATTGGAAAAAAAATCAAGGTAGTTTTGGCAGTGGCCGAAGCTTTAGGTCTTGAAAACGTTCGTGCAGATCACGGCCGCGCTGAAGAATTTAAAGGGCCGTATGACTTTGTGGTTTCACGTGCGGTGACCCAAATGCAACGTTTTGTACCCTGGATTAAAGGTAAAATTTCGCAAAAGAACCTGGATCCGGAAAGGGTCAATGGTTTATTGTATTTGAAGGGCGGTGACCTTGCAGAGGAGCTCGGCACTATGAAGGCTCGTATCTCCAACCTTTCGAATGTTTTCACTTCGGAATTCTTTGAAACGAAAAAAGTCGTCTACCTACCGAAAAGCGAAATCAACCAATTTAGAGGATAAAAAAAGGCGCCCATCGGGCGCCTTTTTCATGCAATTCAAAATTTTTCGCTTAGCCCAAGAAAGGGTAGCGGTAGTCCGTAGGTGGAACCAACGTCTCTTTGATGGTGCGCGCATTGACCCAACGCAATAGGTTCAGGTACGATCCGGCTTTATCGTTCGTTCCCGATCCACGTGCACCTCCAAATGGCTGTTGGCCTACGACAGCACCTGTAGGTTTATCGTTGATATAGAAATTACCGGCTGCATTTTCCAATGCTTTCGCAGCTTCAATTGCTTTGTAACGGTCACCAGAGAAAATGGAACCCGTTAAGGCGTAGTCAGAGGTGCTATCCACTAATTTGAGCATAGCGTCCCAATCTGCATCAGCATATACATAAATGGTCAATACCGGGCCGAAGATCTCTTCTACCATGGTACGGAACTTAGGGTTTGACGTCACTACAACAGTGGGCTCAATAAAGTAACCCTTGCTCTTGTCGTATCCGCCTCCAGCGATGATTTCAGCGTCGCTTTGTTCTTTCACGTATTCGATGTACGAAGCAATTTTATCAAATGCTTTTTCATCAATAACAGCATTGATAAAGTTACCCATATCCTCAGGCGTACCCATTTTGAACGTAGCGATATCTGCAACCAATTCTTCTTTAACAGCAGGCCACATACTCTCAGGAATGTAAGCACGAGATGCAGCGGAACATTTCTGACCTTGGAATTCGAAAGCTCCGCGGGCTAGCGCAGTACTTACTTCTTTGCTTTTTGCTGAAGGATGTGCAACAACAAAATCTTTTCCTCCTGTCTCCCCAACAATACGTGGGTAGCTGCGGTACTTTTTGATGTTTGCACCAATGGTGCCCCAAAGACTCTGGAATACACCGGTTGAGCCCGTAAAATGTATACCAGCAAACTCTTTATGGTTAAAGATCACATCACCAGCAACGGGTCCGCTAACGTACACGAGGTTGATGACACCTGCGGGAAGGCCAGCTTCTAAGAAGATGTCCATGACGACATTGGCAGAATAAATCTGAGAATTGGCCGGCTTCCATACCACGGTATTACCCATTAAGGCTGCGGAGGCTGGTAAATTACCTGCAATGGCCGTAAAGTTGAACGGAGTCAAAGCAAACACAAAACCTTCTAACGGGCGGTATTCCAAACGGTTCCAAACGCCAACTGAACTTTCCGGTTGCTCACTGTAAATCTGGGTCATGTATTCCACGTTGTAACGCAAGAAGTCAACCAATTCACAAACGGAATCAATCTCGCTCTGGAAGCAATTTTTTCCTTGCGCTAACATGGTTGCAGCGTTCAAACGGTAGCGGTATTTCGTGCTGATTAATTCTGCGGCTTTCAAGAAAATGGCAGCGCGATGTTCCCAAGGCATATCGGCCCATTGCTTGCGTGCTTCTAATGCTGCATCGATGGCTGCGCTCACGTGGCTTGCATCTCCTTTGTGGAAGACACCTAATTTGTGTTGGTGGTCATGAGGTGGCGCAAGTTCGCCTAAATCACCAGTGCGTACTTCTTTGCCGCCGATGTACATGGGTACATCTACTGTGCTGTTGAACTGCTCTTTGTAGGCAGCTAGCAGCGCTTCACGCTCCGGAGTTCCTGGTGCGTAATCGTAAATGGGTTCGTTGGTGGCAGTGGGTACTTGAAAAATTCCGTTCGACATATTCGTGGGATTTGGTTCTTTAATTGAAGTACCAAAGTTACATACTAGAGATTGGAATTGCAGTAACTCTGAAAACGATTCACAGATGTCCTTAAATTGTTGATTACCCGTGAAAAATAACCTAAACTTTTCATCCCGCATCGATGTTGACTTTGCTCATCCGTGTAACTTTGTGTTTCACATTAATGCAAACTATGAAAACGCATAATTTTTCCGCTGGACCTTGTATTCTACCGGGTCAAGTATTCGAGGAAGCATCTAAGGCATTGATCGACTTCGATAATTTAGGGCTCTCTGTCATCGAAATCTCACACCGCAGTAAGAACTTTGTTGCAGTGATGGATGAAGCGGTGGCACTAGTAAAGGAACTTTTACAGGTTCCGGATACGCACGAAGTGGTCTTCCTTCAAGGTGGTGCTTCTTTACAATTCGCAATGGTCGCGTTCAATTTTTTGAGCGAAACGGGTACCGCGGAATACCTCGATACAGGCGCATGGGCATTTAAAGCGCACAAAGAAGCAGCGGGTTTAGGTAGTGCGACTATTATCGCATCGTCGAAGCACAAGAATTATAATTTCATTCCAAAAGGCTATGCCATTAGCTCGGATGCGGATTACTTCCACTGTACCTCAAACAATACCATTTACGGTACACAAATGAAGTCTTTTCCCGAGACGAATGTGCCGATTATTTGCGATATGAGTTCCGATATTTTCTCTCGTTCGGTAGATGTAAGCAAATTTGATTTGATTTATGCGGGCGCCCAAAAGAACTTAGGTCCTGCTGGGGCAACGTTAGTGATTGTGCGCAAGGATGCCTTAGGGAAATCGGGCCGTTACATACCTACCATGCTAAAATACCAAACTCATATAGACAAAGGCAGCATGTTTAATACGCCTCCTGTATTCTCAGTATATGTCAGTATGTTGACTTTGCGCTGGTTGAAAGAAAACGGTGGCGTTGAAGCGATTGAAGCGCGCAATGCGGCTAAAGCAGCGCTGTTGTATAACGAAATTGATCGCAATCCACTTTTTGTGGGGACTGCTGAGGTAGAGGACCGCTCTACGATGAATGCATGTTTCTTATTGAAAGATGAGGCGCACAAAACGGCCTTTGAAGCGCTGGTTAAAGCGGCTAAAATAAACGGAATTAACGGTCACCGCGATGTTGGTGGTTACCGTGCATCGATGTACAATGCATTAGGCTTAGACAGTGTTCAGGCGTTAGTGGATTGTATGCAAGAATTAGAAAAAACACACGCATGAAAGTATTAGCAAACGACGGAATTTCAGCTTCGGGAATCGCAGCGATAGAGGCTTCAGGGCACGAATTAATCACCACTAAAGTCGCTCAAGAGCAACTGGAAAGCTACATCAACGAACACCAGATTGATGTGGTTTTGGTGCGTTCAGCAACTACGGTGCGCAAGGAATTGATTGATGCGTGTCCTTCAATAAAAGGCATCGGTCGCGGTGGCGTAGGTATGGATAATATCGATGTGGCGTATGCGCGTGAGAAAGGCCTCAAAGTCTTTAATACGCCTGCAGCGTCTTCAGATTCTGTCGCGGAATTAGTGATGGGACACATGCGAACGTTGGTACGTTTCCTACACGACTCCAATAGAAACATGCCGCTCGACGGTGATTCAAAATTCGCGTCGTTGAAAAAAGCCTATGCCGGCGGGATGGAATTGCGCGGTAGAACTTTAGGTATTGTTGGATTCGGTCGCATCGGTCAAGCTTTGGCGAAATTGGCTATTGGTGCGGGAATGGAAGTCGTTTTCTCCGATATGCACAATGATCATATGGATGTGGCATTGGAATTCTTTGACGGTCAATCGTTAAGCTTCACATGTAAGAATGTAGGCTTGGAAGGCGTGTTGGCACAATCGGATTTCATTTCACTACACGTTCCAGGCGGCGATTTGATTGGCGCAGCGGAAATTGCAAAAATGAAGGACGGTGTATTCTTATTAAATGCTGCGCGCGGCGGAGTAATTAATGAAGAGGCATTGCTTGATGCGCTTGAGAGCGGCAAAGTAGCTGGAGCTGGACTAGATGTTTTCAAGAATGAGCCTACGCCTGCTGTAAAAGTATTAATGAATGGAAAAGTGAGTCTTACTCCGCACATTGGTGCAGCAACGGGGGAGGCACAAGATCGCATAGGGACTGAATTGGCATCCCATATTGATGCGCTCGCGGCAAGTCTTTAACGACGACTCAAAACTTTTTGATGAGCCCTGCGGATTCCGCGGGGCTTTTCTTTTTTGATTGTGTAATTTCACTTCAAGAACCACCAACAGTATAGCGCTATGCTCCGACCATTTAAAGCGGTACGTCCTACGCGAGACAAAGCTTACCTTGTAGCTACCCGTTCCTACATTACCTACGGTGCTGAGGAGCTCGATGATAAATTGGAAAACAATCCGTACACGTTCCTGCACGTCATTAATCCAAACGCATTGCCGGATGCAAATTACAAGGACCGTTTCAGTGCGGTTCGTGGCCGTTACAACCGTTTCGAGCAAGAAGGTATTTTCATGCAGGAAACCCATCCAACGTATTACCTCTACGAGCAGAAAACGCCAACGGCTACCTATACGGGTGTCATAGGCTTGCTGGATGCTGAAAGTGTGGTGAATGGCACAACCCTTCCACACGAGAAAACCATTGCTAAACGAGAACACATATTTGCTCGGTATTTAAGTATTACTGGGTTTCAAGCGGAACCGGTTTTGGTCTTTGGTTCGACTAATGAATCGTATACAGCGTTAGTCGAAAGTATCAAGGAGGAACGACCGGAGTATGAGTTTTCCTCTACGGATCGTTACCGTCACCGCATGTGGGTGGTGCCGGCGGAACATGCCCATGAATTGGTTCAATTCTTCGAGCAATCGGGGACGAAATATATTGCCGATGGACACCATCGTTTGGCCTCATCGGTACGCGTAGCCCAGGATGCACCGGACAATCCATTGGCACAGGGGGTACTTTGTATGTTCATGGCGGAGGAGCAAGTCGGTATCGAATCATTTGAACGTTGGTTCGACTTAAGCAATGATTCCTTCGATCTTGCTGATCTTGAGGCGCACTATATCCTCGAGCCTATTGAAGCGCCAACGGACCATTTTAATGGCATCAGTTTCCAATGCTTCTTTGAAGGAAGTTGGTATAATTTACGCAGTAGAGCCTCGAAGGGAGAGGTCTTGCCTTCTCAAGAGTTGCTGGATACTATTCTTTATCCGCTGCTTGATGTTGTGGATCCTAGAAATGATGGGCGTTTACATTATCACAGACAAACGGAATTGGACCGTAGCGCCGAGATGGTGCGAAAGGGGTATGCATTGGGATTTCGCTTACCGCCGGTAAGTGTAAAACTATTGAAAGAAATCGCTGTTAATAAGGGGTCTATGCCGCCAAAGAGCACGTATATTGAACCCAAATTAAGGAGCGGTTTACTTCTTCATCTTTTTAAATGACACAAATTCAATCAGCTTTAAAATCCGTTTGCGCCTCACTTCAAGAAGGGGTGGAGCTGGTAGCAGTGAGTAAGACGAAGCCCGTAGCGCTTTTATTGGAAGCGTACGAAGCTGGGCAGCGTGATTTTGGCGAGAACAAGGTTCAAGAAATGGCGCTCAAAGCAGCGACCATGCCTGAGGACATCCGCTGGCACATGATCGGTCATGTACAAACGAACAAAATCAAGTACATGGCGCCTTTTGTTCATTTGGTGCACGGGGTTGATCGAGAAAAAGTCTTAAAAGAATTGGACAAACAAGCAAAGAAAGTAAGCCGCATTATCGACTGTCTTTTGCAAGTCCATATTGCCCAGGAGGAAACGAAATTTGGTTGGTCTGTGGCGGAATTGGAAGCGCTATTGCCGCATATGTCCCTATACCCAAATGTTCGCGTACGCGGATTGATGGGAATGGCATCAAACACTGACGATGAGCATCAGGTGCGTAGAGAGTTTTTGGACCTCAACGACCTCTATAAAAAGCATGCGCAGGCGCAGCATTGGGATACTTTAAGTATCGGAATGAGCGGCGATTATGCCATTGCGATGGAATGTGGTGCCACGCACGTGAGAATAGGCTCTGCCGTCTTTGGTGCAAGAAATGATGCGCCATGAAATTTGCAGTAGTTGATATAGAATGTACCGGTGGAACATTTGGTTCGGAGCGAATCATTGATGTCGCCATATTCGTGTTGGAAAATGGGGAAGTAGTGGACCAATTGGTATCTCTCGTAAACCCTGAAAAAGGCATTGATCCGTACGTGACTAAATTGACGGGAATCACCAATAAAATGGTGCGCACGGCTCCAAAATTTTATGAATTGGCCAAACGCGTGGTGAAGATCACTGAGGATTGTACGTTCGTCGCACACAACATTAGCTTTGATTACCGCGTTTTTCAGCAGGAATTTGAATCTATGGGATTCGATTACCACCGTGCTACCCTCGATACCATTCCCTATTGCGAGCGCATCTTCCCGGATTGGGAAAATTACGGTTTGAAGACGGTAAGCAAAGAACTGGGATTGGTGAATTCAGCGCGCCATAGAGCAGAAGGCGATGCACGATTGACCCTTGAGTTGTTAAAGCTATTGCTGGAAAAAGATCGCGATGCTTATTTGAACAAAGTTCACGTCAGTAAAGAAGCGAGCGTACGTAAGAATCCGTTCAAGCTGCAGGTCAAGAACATGCAGAATAAAGTGGGCATTTATTACATCTATAATGAGGCAGGCGAGGCCATTTATGTGGGTTCAAGTAAGGATTTGCAAAACAGCATCAACCGACATTTCGTTGCCGATAATAAAATAGCACTGGCCTTGCAGCAGGAGGCGGCAACACTTGAGGTCGAAGAGTTAGGTAATGAGGCTGTGGCTGAGGTTTTGGTACGATCGACCCTAGATAAGCATCGCCCCATTTACAATGTCACAAAGAAAAAGCAGTTTTTAAACTTCGGTATTTTCGTAGATGCGAAAAAGGGAGCGGAAATAGATCATGTACGAGTCTTTCCGGTACGTCATAAGGCCCCCGATTTTTATTTTGAAGGTCCTAAAACCATTTATCCCTGGTTGCAAAAAGTAATGATGTCCGAGGGACTGGATCCCTTTGTCTTTCTCTTAGACAGAGACCGCGAGCATTATTTCAAGCACACGCAAAATTTACAGTGGAAAGCTAAAAGTAAGCGTATCGGCATAAGTACTTTGCGCAGTTACATGTTGCCTCAGGATGGCGTTTTGATCGGTCCTGGACGAAAATCAACAGAGCAATGTGCCATCATCGTAGAGAATTTCCGAGTGCTCGGATACACGTATTTTTATCTGGCGACAGACTCAACGAACATCGCGCAACTGAAGAAGCGTATGGTGCACCTAGAAAGTGATGCCTATACCGTAGGAGTGATGCACCATTACCTGCAATTAGGCTACCTTAAAGTATTGGGTTAATTACTTGAAAAAGTAAGTGAGACTCACCATGATTTGACTCCGTCTCGCATCTAAATTAAAGTTGTAATCGGTGCCTCCGTTATCTGTGTAGGTCACGTTTCTCGAAAGCATGCCGAAACCTCCTTCGTACTTTACTTCTCCCATGAGGCGCCATAGCTTTAGTCCTGCCTGAATATGCCAGCCCCATGTGAGGTTAGCCTCCTGGTCGTTTGACCACAATGCGCTTGCATCAGCAAAGGGTAGGGATGGGGTGCCTCCTAAACCTGCGTACGCCGGCCCAAATTTAGCACCCGCACTAATGGGGAAATCCAAGCGTCTTACAGTGGAGCTTAGGTCAATTTCCTGACCACCGTCTGTAATAATGAGTGTTTCTTTAAACTGCGTGTACAGGGCTTCACCATGGACATAAACCGGAACTAAGGGAAGGCTGATTCGCGTAATTCCTCCGAAATGGAATCCGTTTTGAAAATCCGTTTGAAGGTTGGATATGTCGTAGGCTTGGTCGTTGTAGATGGCAAGTATATCTGCAGCGCTCAGCGCACTTTGCGGATAATTTACGCCGCCTTTTACGCCGAATTTTATCACCTTGAACTGCCCAAAGCTGAGGTTCGAGAGAAGTAAGAAGGCGATAAGCGATAGGCTGTGTTTCATGTATACTTTTCTATATATCAACAAAAACGATTCCAAATTAAACAGGCTTATCCCGAAAAGGTGGAGAGGTAGTTCTCAACGTTCGTTTGAATGCGCTCTTCAGCCCCTTCGTCACTAACTTTATGGAATGTTTTTCCAGTAATTTTTTCATAGAGTTCTTGGTACCGATTGCTGACCAATTCTACGAAATCATCCGTCATTTCAGGCACCTGTTGACCGTCCTTGCCTTGGAATCCATTTTCCATGAGCCATTCCCGAACGAACTCTTTAGAAAGTTGACGCTGCGCCTCGTTGGCATTTTGTCGCTCCTCATAACCTTCAGCGTAGAAATAACGAGAACTGTCGGGTGTGTGAATTTCATCAATCAGCACGATCGTACCATCAGCGAGTTTTCCAAACTCATATTTTGTATCCACAAGAATGAGCCCGCGTTCGGCGGCCATTTCTGAGCCGCGTTTAAACAGAGCACGGGTGTAGTGTTCTAATTGAAGATAATCGGCTTCACTCACGATACCTCTTGCAATAATGTCTTCGCGTGAGATATCTTCATCGTGCGCGCCGTGTTCCGCTTTTGTTGCAGGAGTTATAATAGGTTCCGGGAACGCATCATTTTCTTTTATTCCCTCAGGCAGAACAATCCCGCATAATTCGCGAACGCCGCTCTTATAGGTTCTAGCAGCATGCCCTGCGAGGTAACCGCGAATGACCATTTCCACTTTGAACGGTTCTGCGCGATGGCCGATGGTTACCTGAGCATCAGGAGATGCAAGACGCCAGTTGGGAACGATATCTTTTGTAGCCTCAAGGAAGTGCGCTGCGATCTGATTCAATACTTGACCTTTTCCTGGAATGGGGCGAGGAAGCACCACGTCAAATGCAGAAATGCGATTCGATGCAACCATTACCAGAACATCACGTCCTATAGTGTATACATCGCGTACTTTTCCTCGGTAGAAATGCGTTAATCCGGAAAACTGATAAGTGGGCTCTTGATTCATGATCAATCTTTTTGTTCGTATGCTTTAATAATTTGTTTCACCAGTGGATGGCGAATGACATCTCTTCCGTCCAAATAAACGAAACCAATTCCTTTCACGTCACTGAGGTAGCTGATGGCCTCTTTGAGTCCAGATTTCTGATGCTTTGGCAGGTCGATTTGAGAGGTGTCCCCAGTAATAATGAACCGTGCGCTTTCTCCCATACGTGTCAAAAACATCTTCATTTGCGAGGTAGTCGTGTTTTGACTTTCGTCGAGAATAACAAAGGCATCGTCCAGGGTGCGTCCGCGCATAAAGGCCAATGGCGCAATCTCTATAGTTTTATTTTCAAGGTAAAATTCCAATTTTTCTTTCGGAATCATGTCCCGCAATGCATCGTACAGCGGGGCCAAATAGGGATCCAGTTTCTCCTTTAGATCGCCCGGCAAGAAGCCAAGGTTTTCTCCTGCTTCCACCGCGGGTCGCGTTAAAATGATGCGTCGTACCTCACGATTTTTTAGCGCACGTACGGCCAATGCTACCGCTGTGTAGGTTTTTCCCGTACCCGCTGGCCCAATTGCGAAAACCATGTCGTTGTCGATACTGGACTCGATGAGTTTATATTGATTCGGCGTCTTCGCTTTGATGATGCGTCCGGATGGACCATGCAAAATCACCTCATCCTTCAGCAGGGTGTAATTTTCTTTTGCCGCATCGTTCGCTTGCACGAGGTTGTCGAAGGCACGCTGATCTAAGGTTTTATGCTTTTCAACATACGCGAGAATACCGTCAAGTTTATCTTCAAACTCTAGGACGATTTCTTCAGGACCACTCACCTTTATTTTGTGGCCACGTGCAACAATCTTCAGCTTTGGGAAATAGGTTCCAATCTGCTTTAGGAACGTATTACTGGGTCCGTAAAGTTGTGCTGGATCGGCCCCTGTGAGTTCAAATATGCGTTCTGTCAATTACTGCTACCTTGTATGGTGTAAATGAAGGCGGAATTGCCTTACTTTTGACAAAGTAACTACATTTTTACCAATACACAACGCGGCATTAGCCCTTCTATGGCGGTCATCACAGCAACTTCAGATTTTGGACCTAAAGACGCAACACTTGCGAAGGCAAAAGCGCACTTTATTCGCCGTGTCAAGGGGTTGCAATGGGTGGATATAAGTCATGAGGTTGAACCACATAACATTCAGCAAGCCTCTTTTCTTATAAAACGCGCTTTTACAGCTTTTCCGACGGGTACTATTCACGTGGTTTTTGTAGGTAGCAGTCCACAGCAAGGGCTGACTTACGTTTGCATTAAAGCGAACGGTCAATACTTTATTGCTGCGAATAACGGCATATTACCGAGCCTTTTGATGGAGGCGAAGATTACGGATGCAAGAACATTGGATATACGCGGTGTAGATGCGAGCGATGTTTTCGCATTGTTCGCCACTGCTGCGGCCCATTTAGCAGAAGGAGGGAAATTAGAACTGCTCGGTCCTGTAGTGCAGCGGATCAAACGCATTAAGGAACACGAACCCATGGTTGAGGAGCAAATGATCCGTGGGTCAGTGGTCTATATTGATCATTACGGGACTTGTATTACGAACATTACAAAATCCATGTTTGATGCCCAATTACGAGGGCGCAAACCTTCCGTAGAAACGCCGCGCAATCGGAGTATAGGCCGCTTTTACGACCGTATTGGCGATGTGCCTCCTGGAAAACTTGCCGCTATTTGGGACGAACACCAGCATTTGTGTATTGTGGTCGGGAAAAGTGGTGGCGAGCATGTAAAAGGATCGAACGAACTCTTGGGGATGAAAGTGCACGATTGGGTCAGAATGGATTTCATATGATTGTAAGAATCGTCCAGCTGCCTATTGTGCCCGGAACTCCGAACGGCGTTGAATTTGAGGCGCTCTTTCAAGCCTATAAAACGGCTATTTTGGCTGCGTCGGGCTGTCAACGTGTCCAGCTATTGGCGGCGTCAAATTGCTTTTTCACCTACAGTTGGTGGGACAGTGAAAACGATTTAAATGCGTATCGGGACAGCGCCACCTTTGGGGTGGTTTGGCCCAAAACTAAAGCGCTATTTTCAGGCAAGCCTCAGGCTTGGACCTGTAACTCATTAGAGCATATGACCAAATGATTGCACAACTTCGTAAAGAACTTAAAGTCTACTTCTCTGGTATTTTAGGGTACTTAATTATAGGCATTTACCTGCTCATCAATGGGTTAATGCTGTGGGTGTTCAATGGCCCATTCAACCTGCTTGAGGGCGGGTATGCTTCTTTGGAAAACTACTTTGGTTTAGCGCCCTGGGTCTTCCTGTTTCTTATACCGGCGATAGGTATGCGGATTTTTAGCGACGAGCTGAAGTCTGGAATGATGGAGTTGCTCGTGGTACGTCCCATTTCTGTGGTTCAATTGGTTTGGGCAAAATTCTTAGGGGCCCTGGCAGTGGTCTTATTGGCCGTATTGCCAACGCTGGTCTACTTATGGAGTGTAAACGCGCTAGGTTCACCTGTTGGAAATCTTGATTGGGGTGCTGCGGTAGGCTCCTTTATAGGCCTCATTGCTTTAGGCGCAGCATATACCGCTGTGGCCGTTTTTGCCAGCGCACTTACCACGAATAATGTGGTCGCCTTCGTACTGGGTGTGGCCTTCAACATGGGGTTGTATCTGGGTTTTGAGGCTTTGGCTGATCTGTATAAATTTTCAGGTTGGGAGCTGACCGTGAGAAACCTGGGCATCAACGAGCATTACCGTTCGATGTCACGAGGGGTGATTGATGCACGTGATCTGGGTTATTTCGTGAGTTTAGTTTTGTTGTTCATCGGTGCAACGGTAGCGGTAATAGGACGCCCGCATTTAAAATCGCCTTGGGGTAAAGCAGGCGTTTATGTGGGAGCAGCAATTCTTTTACTGCTACTTTCTTTCTCGGCCCGATTCCGTTTTGACCTTACCGAGGAGCAACGTTTTTCGTTGAGTGAAGGGACAGAATCTTTGCTTTCACAGATTGAAGAACCGTTATTGATTAAAGTATACTTATCGGGGGATTTTCCAGCAGGGTTTGAGCGACTTCAACGCGAGACGCAACACCAATTAGAAGAGTGGAGCGCAAAGAACGGTAACGTCTTTTTTGAGTTCATCAATCCGAACACCGTAGATAATGCCAACGAGTTTAAAAATCAATTGGGCACCAAAGGCATTAATGCCGTCCAATTGCAAGTTCAAAATAAGGACGGACAAAGTGTGCTCAACGTTTTTCCAGGTGCCATTCTGAGCTACCAAGAACGGGAAGCGACTGCCGTATTGTTAGAAGATGTGATGGTATACGATCCTGCAGAACAGGTGAATATTAGCATTCAGCAACTGGAATTTAATCTAGCAAAAGCGCTGAATACGCTCCTGACCACTGACAAGCCAAAGGTTGCCATGATCACAGGACACGGTGAGTTAAGTGCTGTTGAAACGGCTGGTATTGGTCTGGCGATGAGCGAGAATTACACGGTAGACCGGTTTTCGATGACTGCCTATAAAGCGTTGCCTAACGGTGATCCCGACTTACAGGATATGATTCGCCGCTTGAATACGTACAAATGTGCGATTGTTGCGAAGCCAACAGAAGCGTTTTCAGAATTGGACAAATACCTGCTGGATCAATACGTCATGGGCGGCGGAAAACTCATGTGGTTCATCGACGGGGTGCATGCAGAAATGGACAGTCTGAGTTTTGGTCCGGAATTCTTGGCGTATCCAGCAATTTACGATCTCAATATTGTCGACCTGTTGTTTAAGTACGGCGTCCGCATTAATGCGGATGTCATACAAGACGTGCGTTGCGGTGGCGTTAACGACCGCAGAAGTATTCAGCCTTGGGTCTATTTCCCGCTTTTAGCCGCTCAAAATCACCCGGCGGTTCAGAATCTAAATGCGGTTAAAGGTGAATTTACATCGACCTTAGATACACTAGAAAGCCCAAGTATACGTTCGTCTATTTTACTTCGAACCTCGATCAACTCCAAAGCGGTAGCAGCACCGCATACGGTGAGTTTAGAAGCGTTATACAATAGGCCTGATCCCAGAGCGTTTACCCAACGCGATTTAGTCACTGGGGTGTTGTTAGAAGGGAAATTTACCAGTGCCTATGCACAGCGTATTGCGCCGAAAGCAGCAGGTGAAGGCTTGCCGCAGTTAAAAGAAAGTCCTGTGAGCGCAATGGCGGTTTTCAGTGATGGTGATTTTATACGCAACCAAGTGAATTTAATCAATCCGGAATTGCCGCGCGGTCAGCCCTTACCTTTGGGGTATGATCAGTATACTGGGGTGCAATACGGCAATGATGATTTGGTTCTAAACGTGGTTGATTACATGTTGGACGACAAAGGACTCATGCAAACCCGAACACGCGACTTTAAGCTGCGCTTATTGGATGGAGAAAAGCTGGTGGCCGAAGCCAACCAATGGAAACTCATTAATGTAGCAATACCCGAGGCGCTCTTGCTCCTTGCAGCATTGTTATTTAACCTCTTACGTCGAAGAAAATATGCGTATTCGTAACCTAGTAAGTAGTGCACTGCTCACCTCAGTATTCCTTACCGCTTGTACAGGCGGGGAGCAGAGTAATGGACTTGAAGCCCTTAAGGCGCAGTACGATTTCGCAGTACCGGATACATCGAGTATTACGAAAGTGGTCATCCGCGATAAGAAACCTTCTTCCGTAACCTTAGAACGTACACCTACAGGATGGGTAGTGGACAGTGTGCACCCTGCCCGGAAGGATGCGATCGAAGTGCTGTTGAAGACCTTAGGCGAGGTTCGATTGAAAAACTTCGTCACTGAAAGTGCCGTTCCAGAGATCGAGCAACGCATGGAGGTGTACGGCAAGTGGGTAGAGATTTTTGTGGGTGAAGAGCGCGTAAAGCACTACATCGTGGGTACAGAGACTCCAGATATGCTGGGAACCTATTATAAAATGGTAAGCGCAGAACTCCCTTTCTCTGTTTACATACAAGGGTTTAATGGGTATTTAAGCACTCGTTTTTTTACGGAATCTACTTTGTGGCGTGACAGAACCATTTTTAGTTTAGCGCCCGCAGCCATTAAAAATATTGAAATGGTACTGCCTCAAGATCCTAGCGGCGGTTGGGTGATCACGCGTCAGAATTTAGAGCAGCCGGATGGCCCATTGCTCGAGCCAGCATCAGCACCCGAGCATTGGTCGATGGTGGACGAAAAATTTAAGGCAGTGCCCGTAAATGATCCGTTGGCCTTGTTCACGGTAGTGAAGAGTCTCCAAACATTGAAATACGAAGGTGCTATTATTCCTACCGACAATGTGTGGGCGAAAAAAGACAGCATTTTTGCATCAACGCCGGCTTTTGAGTTATTTGTGCATACCGTGGATGGGCAGCAGTTGCGCACCCGTGCCTACTATAAGAAGCCGGAGGGGCAGCAGCAGGCGGCGGACGGAACGGTACACGTTTGGGATCCCGATCGATTCTATGCGGAATTACCGGACGGACGAATGGTCTTAATACAGCGCTATGGCTGGAGAAACCTCTTAAAATTACGCTGGGATTTTGCTGAAGTACAGTGATTTACAGCGTATTTGATTATTAACAATTGTGTATAAGAAAATTGGGCGATGGGCCGGTAGAAAGGCGTCCGCCCGTTTATATTTGTCTTACGAGCATTAAATACAACCCGTATGAAGTTTATAGTATCTAGTTCTAAACTCTTGAAGCAACTCCAGTTGATTGGAGGCATTATTCAGAGCAACAACACTTTGCCTATTTTGGATAATTTCCTGTTTGAATTAAAGCAGGGTGAGTTGACCGTCAGTGCTTCAGATTTGGAGACCATGATGAGCGTAAATTTAGAAGTAGAGAGCCAGGACCATGGCGCAGCAGCGGTACCCGCAAAGACGCTATTAGACACCTTAAAGACGTTCCCAGAGCAGCCATTGACTTTTACTTTTGACGAAGGCGCACATTCTATCGAGCTGGCTTCAGATTATGGAAAGTATTCGTTGGCCTACATTGACGGCGAGGAGTTTCCGAAATTCCCTGAGTTGGAAGGTGCATCGAAAGCAAATTTGCCTGCAGAAGCGTTGGTTACGGGGATTACAAAGACCTTATTTGCAACAGGAAACGATGAACTTCGACCAGTAATGAGCGGTGTGTTTTTTCAGTTTGAATCCAACTCGTTAACTTTTGTGGCAACGGATGCGCATAAATTGGTCCGTTACCGTAGAACAGATTTAGGCGCAGCGGATACGGCGGAATTCATTATGCCGAAGAAGCCGTTGAACATGTTACGTGGATCATTGAGTTATGACAGTTCTGAAGTAGAGGTCGTGTACAACAACACGAATGCGCAATTCACTTTTGATAATGTGGTTTTGGTTTGTCGTTTGATCGACGGTAAATACCCGAACTATGAAGCTGTAATCCCGCAGTCGAATCCCAATGTGATGCTGATTGACCGCAGTGCCTTCTCATCTTCAGTGAAGCGTGTGGCGATTTTCTCTAATAAGACTACACACCAGATCCGTTTGAAATTGGCCGGTGCAGAGATTTCTGTAAGCGCTGAAGATCCAGATTTCAGTAATAAGGCACACGAGCGTATTTCGTGCGATTATCAAGGCGATGATATGGAAATTGGTTTCAATTCGCGCTTTTTGCTTGAGATGTTAAGCAATCTCGGTAGTGATAATGTGCGTATGGAAATGAGTGCACCAAACCGCGCAGGGCTGCTTATTCCAGCGGACGGCATAGACGATGGCGAAGACCTTCTCATGCTCGTGATGCCCGTGATGTTGAATCATTAAAAACCCTAGGCCGCGCAGCGCGCGGTGTAGGTGAGATATAAAAAAGCCCCGCATCGCGGGGCTTTTTTATGGGCGCTATTTTTTTGGGTCCAATGAGGTAGGCACATTGTTATTGGTCGGTGCGACCTCTAAGTTTTGAACCAACGGATAGGCTTCGTCCAATTCCCATTTACCATTGGACCAATAGATGCGATCATAAGAGAAATCGGGGCCGTAGGCAAACCAACGTTCTTCTAAACCTTCCTGGGAAGGAGAGAGGTGATCGCAAATAAATCCACGGTGCTTCTTATCCCACCGTACGGCTGCTGTTAAGGTGCTGTTGTAACGAAATTGAATGCGGTAGGGTCTGCGCTGGTAGCGCTCATCGCCATTGTAGCGGATATTAAAAATTCGTGAGCCAAAGTGCACCTTAGCGCTCTTGCTGCCCAATTCAATAGCATCAATAAATTTGGTGTTTACTGTTCGTCCCGGGCGAAAGGTCAATAGCGTGTAATGCTTTTCGCCGCGGTAGCGTGTGGTTCGAATATCGTAACAAATACCACCTACGAATTCGCCACCCTTCAGCCAACGGTAGGGGGCATCGACGGTGCCGACATCTTTCAATACCAGTCTAGGGCTGTCTTTCCAGTTTGGATTCCAAAGAAATCCGTGAAAGGTGAATTCACCGCTCGATTGCGGTACTGCCCAGGTATACAGTGCGAAGCTCCGGTCTTCAGGGAGCTGGACACTTAGGTTGCGAACGCTTTTCAATGCATCGCCGTAGTGTTCGCTTACGCGTATAAAGTCCCACAGACTGTCTGCGAAGATTTCGGCTAGGGAATCCCGGTAGGGTTCGTTCTCTGGAAGTAAATAGGATTGGCCCAGCTGCGCAAGTCGCGCCTCTGTAACCTGGGCCATCGTGGCAAAACCGCTCAATAGGAACGTGGCCAACAAAAGACGCAGCGGATTAATCATCCAAATGCATGAAGGTTTTCTTAGCCAAAAGCTCTTCGTCGGTTTCTTCGTTGTCTTCATCCGGCACACAACAGTCTACGGGACAAACTTCGGCACATTGTGGCTCTTCATGAAAGCCAATACACTCAGTACATTTGTCCGTTACGATATAATAAACGTCGTAATCTACGGGTTCTTGTGCTTCGTCTGCATCGTATTCATTGCCGTTTGGTGTAACGATTTTTCCGCTCAGGTCAGTGCCTTCGTTGAATCGCCACTCCATGGCGCCTTCATAAATTGCATTATTCGGGCACTCCGGCTCGCATGCGCCGCAGTTGATACATTCGTCTGTGATTTTAATGGCCATTTCTACGCGTAGTGTTTTAGCTTTGCAAATCTAACACAAAGGTAGCGCCAATGTTTTTCTCAGACCATAGGATTCAAGCAGTTTCGAACTTGGGCCAATTCTTAAGGGAATTTTCCCAGGGTGTGCCCATCTCTGGCGGTCATGAAGATATCGCAGAGGAACTTCTGGCTGCCATGGTCCAGTCACACCGTAACAACGGCTGGTTCATTGAAGAAAATCAGCGCCATGCCCTAGCTGCTTGGGGTCAAGCACTTTCTCATCAAGCCCTTTTAGAGTGGCGCGAGCGTGAAGGGGGGACTCGAGAAATCAGCAGAACACGTGTAGGCATCGTCATGGCGGGAAACATTCCGTTGGTCGGATTGCACGATTTTTTAGCCGTATTTTTATCGGGACATTTCGCATTGGTAAAACGCAGCAGTGACGATGAGTACCTCATTCCTGTCTTAGTTAAAGTTTTATTGCGTCACGATCCGTTGTTCGAAGGCGATTGGGTCTTTGTAGACCGATTAAACGACATGGAAGCAGTCATCGCCACAGGCAGTGATAATACCGCGCGCTACTTTGACTATTACTTTGGAAAGTACCCCAACATTATACGTAAAAACAGGACGTCTGTCGCCTTGCTCGACGGCAGCGAATCCGATGAAGAATTGGTCGCATTGGGTGAAGATATCTTCCGCTACTTTGGTATGGGATGCAGAAATGTAGGCCATGTTGTGGTGCCTGAGGCCTTTGACGTGCAGCGCATCTTTGCAAACATTGTGGATTGGAACGGGATCGTAAACAACAATAAATACGGGAACAACTACGAATACTACCGCGCCCTGTTCTTGCTCAATCAGGACGATTTCCTAGAAAACGGTTTTGTCATCGTACGTGAAAACGAAGAGTTGCATACCCCAGTGGGCATACTTCATATCAGTCGTTACAAAGATGAGGCCGGCGCCGCAGATAAGATTGCCGGTTGGGGTGCGAAAATCCAGTGCGTGGTTGGCCACGGCCATATTCCATTTGGGAAAGCCCAGAAACCTGAATTGTGGGACTATGCGGATGGGGTAAATACCATGGAATTCTTAGCGCAACTTTAGGTTACAGCGGCTCGGTAGCGCCAAGCGTGATGTAGTTGTTGCGGAAGTTGCCGTGGATGTCGTACTGCGGACCTGAAATATCGCGCTGGACAGCGTTAATCAGCGCATTCACACTATCCGGTACGTATGAAAAATTCGAATTAGGCAACAGCGGTCCGGTCGTATATCCCCAATTTTCATTGTAGAATAAATCGCTTCCTACAAACATGTCCACATCGGTAAGTGCGTAGTGACCTCCTTCCGGGTTAGGATCTATGGTTAAGGCCGATTTTTCGAACACCACATCAAAATCTTCCCCATTATCGATGGCAAGACTCACCTCATTATCCAGTGAGCCATCGACAATACATTCAAAGAATGAAGCGCTGATCGGACGCGTGTAGCGCGTGCCGCTCCCGTCTTCAAAAAAGTTGCTTAATCCCACAGCTGTTCCGCCTCGTGACGAATAACTCCAAGTATTCAAGAAGGTACTGTTTCGCGCCTCGTAGTGCCCACCCAGTCCATATAGGCCATAGACGCCGGCGGGTCCGCTGATAAAATTGGTCAATGTGGCATCACCGAAACCTCCGTACAGATTGACGCGGGAGCTGTGGCTGATGATGAGCTGATCGGCAATTAAAGTGGCGGCACTATCTAGTCGAATGCCTGTAGTTGCATTCATTATGATGGTGTTTTTGATTTCATGGTTTTGGTTCGAGCGCATGAGGAAGATTCCGCCTAGTACGCCGCCCCATTGGCCGGGTACCCATTCGTAACCGGGTTCTAATCGGTCCCCTTGAAAAACAACAGGTTGACTCATGTGGTTCGCGTCGTCACCGCCACCGTTCACAATCAGCCGACTGTCGCGATAGGCCCAGAGTCCGCCTCCTTTGTGAATATGAATTTGTGTTCCCTCGTTAATGGTCAGCTGGCATGCGCTATCGACAACAGCGTAGCCGTAAATAACGTGGGGTTTATCGTTGTTCCATGTGGCATTGCAGGGCAAGATGGAATAGGGGATTTTAATGTCCGGATACGGCTCCGGTTGAGTGATGGTGAGTACACGGTCAGGAAAATGGTAATAGGCGTCCCAAACGGCTGTGATGAGGTCTACGTGTTGTTTAACCGCCCCGTTTTCAAACCAAATGCTATCGGTATAAATCATTTCCGCAGATCCCTGAGCGTCTGGAGAGATTTCAATAAAGACGTACGCGGAGTCACCAGCTAAGATTTCTACGTTTTCTACAGATTTACCGCTGATGCCGTCGACATTCATTCGGTAGTAGCTGTTTGCGCCTCGTGCAAGATGAATCCTATCGACGGTTATGTTCTCCGTCGAGGGATTGTACACCTTTAAAATGCGCGTGGAACTGCCCAATCCTGTAAAAACGGTATCGAGGTAAATGGTGTCTTGGGAGAAGTTCAATTCAACGTTACTGCCTTGGAAATCAATAGTATTGCGGCAGCTAGAGAGTGCGGCAATGGCGATGAGAAGCAAAAAGAATTGGACCTTTTTCATTTCTACGAAGCTACTCATGTATTTTTGTACTCGCAATGAAGTGGTTATGAACATTTAACCTATATTTGCCGTCCATAAAGAAACAGGGGTCTGGGCCAAAACTCAGGCTATTAAATAAAAAGAAGAAAATGAAAAACGGTATTCACCCAGAAAACTATCGCTTGTGTGTCTTTAAAGACATGGGTACTGGCGATCAGTTCATTACTAAGTCTTGTGCAGATGCAAAAGACACTATCGAAGTTGAAGGCGTAGAGTATCCATTAATCAAAATGGAGATTTCTAGCTACTCGCACCCATTCTACACTGGTAAAGTGAAGTTGGTAGATACAGCGGGTCGTGTGGACAAATTCCGCAGCCGTTACGGAAAGAAAAGTTAAGTTTAGACTTTATAAAATACAAGACCCGCTTTGCAGCGGGTCTTTTTTTTGCCCTAACTTTCCATAACCAAAGTCATTACCTAAAGATGCGTATACAATTAGTCGATTCTTCCAACCGCGATCACTTGCTGCCTTTAACCTTTACACGTCCGGTTTCTGAGCTGCGTTGTGGGATTTTGACCATTACGGAAAAATATACCCGACGCGGGCACACAGTAGGGAATGAGACACAATCGTATTTGCAGCGTAAATACCCGAGCCTTGCCAAGGCCGATGTAGCCGTAGATGGCGGTGTCTGTCCGACGGATGAATTCCTTGCCGCTGCCCGCGCGCTTACTATGGGGCAGAGCCTTTGCAAGGGCGATACCGTTATCGCTTGGAAAGGTGAAAAACCTGCAGAGACCTCGGGCAGCTTGTGTTTTGAAGGACCTTTGAATATCGTCGCTCGTCCTTGGGATATATGGGGGTTGAATGCAGCGGAATTGGAGGCCGATTTTGAGTTGCTTACTGCTGGGCGCACAAGTGCACCGATTCATGAGACCTGCACGGTCATCGGAGATCGAATCTTTTTAGAAGAAGGAGCGAAGGCAACGGCCAGTATCTTGAATACTACGTCGGGTGCCATATACCTCGCAAAGGATGCAGAAATTATGGAAGGTTGCGTGGTTCGTGGTGGATTAGCCTTGGGTGCGCATAGCGCATTGAAATTGGGCACAAAGATTTACGGGGCTACCACGTTGGGACCGCATTGTAAGGTCGGTGGAGAGGTCAATAATAGTGTACTTATAGGCTACAGCAATAAAGGCCATGATGGATTTTTAGGCAATAGCGCTTTAGGCGAATGGTGTAATCTAGGCGCCGATACGAACAATTCAAATCTAAAGAACAACTACGACGAGGTCAAAGCATGGAGTTACGTAAGTAAGCGTTTTGCTAAAACCGGTCAACAGTTTTGTGGTTTGATTATGGGCGATCACAGTAAAAGTGGCATCAATACCATGTTCAATACCGGGACCGTGGTGGGAGTGAGTGCCAATGTATATGGCGCTGGATTTCCACGTAATTTCATTGCTTCATTCTCATGGGGAGGACCTCAAGGCACCGTGGAGTATAAACTCGACAAAGCCTTAGATACGGCGCACCGGATGATGCAGCGCCGCGGTTTAGCAGTAGATGACGTGGAGAAAGAAATCTTACAAGCCGTATACGAACAGACTTCGGAATTCCGTCGTTAAAGTGCTTTTAAAGCGGCAATCGTCGCAATAGGATCATCACTTTTGAACACAAACGAACCGGCAACCAGTGCGTCTGCCCCTGCCGCTAGCAAACGTGCGCCAGTTTCAAGATTAACACCACCGTCTATTTCGATGAGTGCTTTAGAACCCGTACGGTCAATCAGTTCGCGCGCTTGTGCGGTTTTCTTAATGGTGTTTTCGATAAATTTCTGACCGCCAAATCCCGGATTCACGCTCATTAAGAGTACCTCATCTAGATCTTGTATGATATCTTCTAGCACACTTACGGGGGTATGCGGATTCAACGCAACACCTGCTTTCATTCCGGCGTTGTGAATTTCTTGAACAGTTCTGTGCAAGTGTGTGCAGGCTTCTGCGTGTACCGTTAAGATATCTGCACCGCAGTCTTTAAACGTTTGAATGTAACGCTCTGGTTGTACGATCATCAAATGCACATCCATCACCTTCTCACAGTTTTCAGCCATCGTCTTTACTACAGGCATACCGTAGGATATATTAGGCACGAAAACCCCGTCCATTACATCAATATGGAACCAGTCTGCCTGGCTTTTATTGACCATTTGACAGTCGCGTTGGAGGTTGCCAAAGTCGGCAGCTAATAGTGATGGTGAGATGATAGGTGCAGCCATGCTGATGCGTTTAAGTTCCGTACAAAAGTAAAACACCCCGCCCGTGAAGGCGAGGTGTTCCATAAAAAACTTAATACCAAGTTTATTAACCGAGGTAAGTCTTCAAGATTTTACTTCTTGAGGTATGCTTCATGCGACGAATGGCTTTTTCTTTGATCTGACGAACACGTTCACGCGTTAAGTCAAATTTCTCACCAATCTCTTCCAACGTCATTGGATGCTGTCCACCTAAACCGAAGTACAGGCGAATAACATCGCCTTCACGCGGTGTTAGTGTCGCTAATGAGCGCTCAATTTCAGTACGCAAACTGTCCATCATCAAATCTTCATCCGGATGTGGACTGTCTGAAGAATTCAATACATCGTACAAATTGCTGTCTTCACCTTCAACAAGTGGCGCGTCCATACTTACGTGACGACCACTATTACGCATACTTTCTTTCACGTCAGATTCGCTCATCTCCAAATGCTTAGAAATTTCAGCAGCACTTGGTGGACGCTCGTGCTCTTGCTCGAGGTATGCGTATGCTTTGTTGATTTTATTGATTGAACCTATTTTGTTCAATGGCAAACGAACGATACGGCTCTGCTCTGCAAGTGCTTGCAGAATACTCTGACGAATCCACCAAACGGCGTAAGAAATGAACTTAAAACCGCGTGTTTCATCGAAGCGTTGCGCAGCTTTAATCAAACCGAGGTTTCCTTCATTGATCAAATCGGGAAGGGTTAAACCTTGGTTTTGATATTGCTTTGCTACAGAAACCACAAATCGAAGGTTGGCTTTGGTCAACTTTTCAAGGGCAATCTGATCGCCGGCTTTGATTCGCTGAGCCAATTCCACTTCTTCCTCAGCAGTGATCAACTCCACTTTACCGATTTCCTGAAGGTATTTGTCCAACGAAGCCGTCTCGCGATTCGTTACCTGTTTTGTGATTTTTAACTGTCTCATGCTCGAGATGAATTTATTAGCGTAGGTGCGCCTTTGTTAACCAAAGACGCACTACACAAGTTCAAAAGATAAGAATTATGCTTCAGCTTTATCGCCGTCTTTCTCCGGTTTCGGGAGTAGCACCTTGCGAGAAAGCTTCATCTTACCGGCTTTGTCAACCTCTAGAAGCTTCACTTTAACTGTATCACCTTCTTTAAGTACGTCTTCAACGTTCTTAATACGGGTCCAGTCAATTTCTGAAATGTGAAGCAATCCTTGAATTTTCGGAGCAATCTCAACGAATGCACCGTAAGTCTGTACACCACGTACAATACCTTCGTATACCTCACCAATTTCTGGTTCGAATGCGATGGCACGGATCATTTCTAATGCCTTATCCATCATGGCGGCGTCTTTTCCTGAAATTTCCACGTGACCGCGATCGTCAACCTCAGAGATAGTTACCGTTGTGCCAGTATCTGCTTGGATTCCTTGGATATTTTTACCACCTGGGCCAATGATTGGACCGATGAATTCTTTCTTCACAGTAAGCTTGTAGATCTTAGGAGCATTCGGCTTTAATTCCGTGCGCGATTCCGGCATGGTTTTCAGCATTTCACCCAAGATGTGCAAGCGACCTTCTAAGCTCTGCTTCAGGGCTTGAACTAAAATTTCGTAGCTCAAACCTTTGATTTTGATGTCCATCTGACAAGCAGTAATTCCTTTTTCAGTACCCGTTACTTTAAAGTCCATATCGCCCAAGTGATCTTCATCACCGAGGATATCGGACAATACAGCAAATTTCTCACCGTCAGAAATCAATCCCATGGCAATCCCACTTACAGGACGAACCAATTTTACACCTGCATCCATAAGTGCTAGTGTTCCTGCACAAACTGTTGCCATCGAAGACGAACCGTTTGATTCAAGGATGTCTGAAACGACACGGATAGTGAATGGGTTTTCTGGATCAACCATTTGGTACAATGCACGTTGTGCAAGGTTACCATGACCTACCTCGCGGCGGCTAACCCCACGAATAGGACGTGCCTCACCGGTAGAAAACGGTGGGAAGTTGTAGTGCAAATAGAATTTCTCTTCACCTGTAAAGGTTGCATCATCTATTCTGTTTGCGTCCAACGAAGTACCTAAGGTAACAGTGGTTAATGATTGCGTTTCTCCACGTGTGAAGACAGCAGAACCGTGTGCGCCAGGTAGGTAGTCAATTTCTGACCAAATAGGGCGAACTTCTGTAGTTGCACGTCCGTCCAAACGTTGTCCGTCGTTCAACACCATGTCACGCATGGCTTTGTACTCTACATCGTGGAAATACGTTTTTGCAAAACCGGTGTTTGCCGCCAACCACTCTTCGTCTTTGCTTTCAAGATACTCGTTTAGAATAGCTTTGAATCCTGCAGAACGTTCGTGCTTTGGTAAACCACTTTTTGCAACTTCATATACTTTATCGTAAGTAGCAGCCATTACTTCTTCACGCACTTCTTCATTGTGCGTTTCGTGGCTGTATTCACGTTTAGTTTGTGCTTTCTCTACATGAGAAGCCAAACGCAATTGCGCTTCAATCTGAACTTTAATGGCGTCGTGGGCATATTTGATTGCCTCAACCATTTCTTCTTCAGAGATTTCTTGCATTTCACCCTCGACCATAACGACGCTGTCCATAGACGCACCGATCACCATATCGAGTTCAAGCTCACCAATCTGAGCTGGGGTAGGGTTGATCACGTGTTCACCATTGATGCGACCAACGCGCACTTCAGAAATAGGACCGTCGAATGGAAGATCACTCACTGCGATCGCTGCAGAGGCAGCTAAACCCGTTAATGAGGTTGCTTCAACATTCTCGTCGTAGGAGATCATCTGAATCATGAGTTGAATCTCAGCGTGGTAATCCTTTGGGAACAAAGGACGCAATACACGGTCGATCAAACGCATGGTCAACACTTCATTGTCTGAAGGACGTCCCTCTCTTTTAAGGAAACCTCCAGGTACGCGACCGTTGGCCGCAAATTTTTCACGGTAATCTACCGTAAGCGGAAGAAAGTCAACGCCGTCTTTCGCTTCTTTGCTGGACACAATAGTGGCCAACAGCATTGTCCCACCGCACTTAACGACAACTGAGCCATCTGCTTGTTTGGCCAGTTTCCCGGTCTCAAGTGTGATTTCTCTTCCGTCAGGAAGTACGATAGTTTCAGTAATTGCTTGTGGAATCATATATAGTGTAAATAGATACTTTTTTATACGCAAAAAGGCAATTGTAAAAATTGCCTTTTTGTGTACTTCTTAAGCTGGGATTATTTTCTCAAGCCTAGTTTCTCGATGATCGCACGGTAACGCGCGATATCTGTTTGCTTTAGGTAGTTCAGTAGTTTTCTACGCTTACCAACCAAACGGATGAGCGAACGCTCAGTGTTGTGGTCTTTTCTGTTTTGCTTTAAGTGACCGGTCAAATGATCGATACGGTAGCTAAACAGAGCGATTTGTCCTTCAGATGAACCAGTGTCCGTTGCTGATGTGCCGAATTCGGCAAAAATTTCTTCTTTCTTTTCTTTAGTAAGGTACATACCAAAATCGTTTTAGATGTTTGTAATGCTATAAGGCCGCAAAGATAGATAAATTATTCACTCTGAGCGGCTTTTTGAAAATTATTCGGTGCCTACTGGACTCCAGTAAATCTTTGTACCTACGGTGATCCCTTGCGCTGCTGCTTGACCGCCTAAGACTTCGAGAACATACGATGCAGGTGCAGCGCTTGGAAGGCTTTTTGTCGAAAGAGGTTCGGCGTTGGCTTGAATGCTCACGACGTCATTCGTTGCATTGATGTAAATGATATCCAGCGCGACAAGGGTATTCTTCATCCAAAAGCTTCGTAATTGGTCGCCACCTGGCATGAAGAAGAGCATGGCCCTATTCGGTGGTGTAGATCTGCGGTACATCATACCGATCTCTATAGCCTCTGGCGTTGTTGCATATTCGGTTTCAAAAACAGTAGCGGTATCTGTACCATTTACTGCCCAAACTGTACCATCGACGCGAAAGGGCGGTTCGTAGGGTTCATTGGGTTGTTTCACGGAAGGCTTAGTGTTGGAACTGAATTTGCCAATGCTTCCTACGATGGAAGGAATGATAAATGCGGCCAAACCGAGGCCAACAATCCAAACGGCGTATTTTCTAAATGCGTTCATTACGATGATTTTTTGCGCAGGCTTAATGCGATAAATAGGAGTCCAATTGCAACCAGCGGTATACTCAACCACTGGCCCATATTAAGTTGCATACTTTGTTCAAAATCTACTTGAACTTCTTTGAAATTTTCAATGAAAAATCTGAAGCCAAAAACAAGCACTAGAAAAAGTCCAAATAGAAACCCGCGCTTTTCTCCAACAACAGTTTTTAAGTAGAGCAAAGCGAGAACAATGAAAAAGAGCCAGTAACCCGCTGCTTCGAACAACTGTGTAGGGTAGCGAGGTACACCGATCAGTTGGGTCTGCGCGTGCCAGCCATTTTCATCTTCATATACCGTTACCTCCGGAATGCCCTGGACCAAAAGGTTTTGATTATCGGGATCCTGTGTGTTGAGAATGCGCGGTAAAAAGTCGGTAGCGTACTGCTGCGTTTGGACGTCGTTAAGACGTACGAAGGTTAAGGTGGCGTTGAGTACAGGGTAGGTGATGGAATCGGTTAGGACGAATTGGTCCGTTTTCTTAAAAGTAGCGGACTTTAAGGTCCCACCGTATCCCCGCATCAAGGTATTGCGTCCATCTTCTACAAAAACCGTCTCAAAGGCGCTGTTGGCCGGCGCACCATAAATTTCGGAATTGAACCAATTGCCCATACGAATGAAGCCCGCCGCTAACGCTACAACGATAACGATGCGGTCTAAGGTCCACAAAGGATGCTTTTTTGCCAATTTCTTACTCCAATAGAACATGGCCGCTACAATAGCGATGGCCGCGCCGTGCGAGGCTAGGCCGCCTTTCCATACCATCAGGATTTCACCGAGGTGATCCTTGTAGTAGCTCCAGTCATAAAAAATAACGTGTCCCAGTCGAGCCCCAACAATGGTAGCACCTACCATCCAGTACACCAAACTGTCCATGAGTTTAGGATTGACGTTTTCTCTTTTGAAAACATATTGCATCCCGTACTGGCCTAGAACGAAACTTATAATAAACATCAGCGAATAGAATCGGAGTTCAAAGCCTGCGATAGGGATGTGGTTGGGAAAGTCCCAGAGAATGGTCAATAGCATAGTGTTATTCTTTCCAGTCTACAATAAACAGATTTGTCGCGCGCGACCCGCCGTTGTTTCTGTTTGAAGCGAAGACTAATTTACTACCGTCCGGCGAGAACATCGGGAACGCGTCAAAAACGCCGTCGTAGGTTACCTGCTCGAGCCCCGTTCCGTCGGTATTGATCATGAATAGGTTGAAAGGATAGCCGCGCTCGCTATGGTGGTTGGTTGAGAATATAATTTTATTGCCGCTCGGGTGGTAGAATGGGGCCCAATTGGCATTTCCCAGTTGGGTAACTTGGGTCAATTCTGAGCCGTCTACATTGCACGTATAAATCTCCATATGCGTAGGCTCGACCATGCCTTGTGCAAGCAAATCTTTGTATTTCTTCACCTCTTCTTCAGTCTGCGGACGTGAACTTCTAAAGACCAATTTCTTGCTATCTGGGCTGAAGAAAGCGCCACCGTCGTACCCTAAGCCGCTCGTAACTTGAGTGATGTTCGATCCGTCAATAGCGCAGGTGTACAGTTCCAAATCACCACTGCGGTCGGATGTAAATACGATTTTAGTTCCGTCTGGACTTACAGTAGCTTCCGCATCGTAACCTGGGCCAGAAATTAATGTGTCTACAAAGTGCCCTTTTAGATCACTGACGTAAATGTCAAAATCAGCATAGATAGGCCACACGTATGCGCCACTTTCACCGCGTTCTGGAACCGCGGGGCATGCAGTGTCCCCTCTAAATGTACTGGCGTAAAGAATCGTAGTATCACCGGGCATAAAATAGGCGCAAGTCGTGCGACCTAAATCATTCGAGATGAGCTGCGGTTCTTTGTCCCAAATGGTATCAGTATTCCAGTTAAAAGCATAGATCTGATCGCATTGATTTCCCCACTTTTCCGCATTACTCTGGAAGGTGAGCATGGTTCCGTCAAAACTGAAATAGGCTTCAGCATTATCGCCGCCATTAGTCAATTGACGAATGCCTTCAAGATGAATTTCTTCGTCGTAACTGATTTTGTCCTCCCAAGTCGCTCCGCTCGCACCATCTGCAGATTCAGAGTTAGATTGACAGGCGAACAAGGCAAATGCCGCGGAGAATAGCAAGAGTTTCTTCATTGTATGAGATGAGATTAGCGTATGTTTTTATCTTTTAATTCTTTTTCAAGTGCGCTTCCTGGCACTGGGTCCCAGCCGTGTCCACCCCAAGGATGACAACTGCCAATTCTTTTTAGACTCATCAGAAAGCCTTTAAATGGACCGTGGATCTTAACCGCTTCGGCTGCATAAACACTGCAGGTGGGTTGGTAGCGGCAAGAAGGACCCAGCAATCGGGAGAATACCGCACGGTACAACCAAATCAATGCAAGTAAGGGAGTTCCGAGCACTTTCAAAACGACATCCTTCACAGCTTTCATTTTTTAGAGGCTGTAGCTGGTGCCATCTGCACCATCTTTGAGCTGGATACCTGCTACTTGCAATTGGTCTCGGATTAAATCTGCCGTTCCCCAATCTTTGTTCAAGCGGGCTTGTGCTCTTAATTCAATCACCAATGACATGGCTTTATCTAAGGCGTCTTTATGTGCGTCTGAAGAATCTACGGACTTTGACCGTAAGCCTAAGAGCTCAAAAGTGAAAGCATGTAAAGTAGTTTTAAATGTGACTAAATCGTCAGCATCAAGTCCAATCGTGCCTTCTGCAGTGCCGATCCATTTTATGGCCTCGAACAGATGTGCAATGAGAATGGGCGTATTGAAATTATCGCTCATCGCTTGATAACATTTGTCTATCCAAGGTTGCAGCGCAATGGTGGATTCCTTTGACGGTTCTAAGGTGTCCAATTTTTCAAGCGCACTTAGCAATCTCTGGTGCCCTTTTTCTGCTGCGAGTAGTGCATCATTACTGAAATCCAACACACTGCTGTAGTGCGCTTGCATCATGAAGAATCGGACTACAGAGGGGCTAAAGCCTTTCTCTAAAAGTGGGCTATCCCCAGCGAACAATTCCCTCGGTAAAATCGTGTTGCCGGTACTCTTACTCATGCGCTTTCCGTTCAGCGTCAACATGTTTGCATGCATCCAATACCGAGCGCCTTTGTGCCCTGAGCAAGCGCTGTTTTGTGCAATCTCGCATTCGTGGTGCGGAAACTTCAAATCCATTCCACCGCCATGAATATCAAACGACTCGCCTAAATATTTTGTACTCATCGCTGAACACTCTAAGTGCCAGCCTGGAAATCCTATACTCCATGGCGAAGGCCAACGCATGATGTGCGTGGGTGATGCTTTCTTCCAAAGTGCAAAGTCTGCAGGGTTGCGTTTTTCTTCTTGGCCATCTAAAGCACGGGTGCCGGCTTGTAGCTCGTCCATTTTACGCCCTGAAAGTATACCGTAATCTCCTCCATTTGCATTGTAGGCAGTCACATCAAAGTACACTGAGCCGTTACTTTCGTAGGCCCAACCTTTATCTAGAATGGTCTGAACCATTTCTATCTGTTCGGATATGTGTCCAGTGGCAGTAGGCTCTATAGATGGAGGGAAGGCGTTAAGTGCATCCATCACTTTGTGAAAGTCAACGGTGTACCGTTGCACAATCTCCATCGGTTCTAATTGTTCTAAACGCGCTTTTTTCGAAATCTTGTCTTCACCAGCATCTGCATCGTTCTCTAAATGCCCCGCATCCGTGATATTTCGTACATAGCGCACCTTATAGCCTAAATGCTTGAGGTAACGAAAGATCATGTCGAAGGACGTAAACGTTCGTGCATTACCTAAGTGCACATCGCTGTATACTGTTGGGCCACATACATACATACCCACATTACCTTCGTGAACGGGGGCAAAAACCTCCTTTTCACCGGTCAGGCTATTCTCAATACTTAAGGGGTAAGAAGTGTATAATGGTTCCACTAAGCGCCAAAATCAGTTGTAAGGTTGATGTAATCTAAAAATTCGCTCTTTTTTGCTTCGTCTTGGAAGGCACCACCAAATTCGGCAGTTACGGTCGAACTCTCAATATCTCTGATGCCTCGTGAATTCACACAAAGGTGTTTTGCATCAATCACACAAGCGACATCATCCGTTCCCAAGGTTTCTTGCAGCGCTTGAACTACCTGGCGGGTAAGGCGCTCCTGTACTTGAGGGCGTTTTGCGTAATAATCAACAATTCTGTTCATCTTACTCAAACCGACTACTTTTCCCTTAGAAATGTAGGCCACATGTGCACGTCCTACAATAGGTAGAAGGTGGTGTTCACAGGTAGAATACACAACGATGTTTTTCTCTACCAGCATTTCATTGTAGCGGTAGGAATTATCAAAGGTGCTCATGCCCGGTTTACGCGCAGGATCTAGTCCGCCAAACGCTTCGTTGACGTAGAGTTTTGCCACACGCATCGGCGTTCCTTTAAGACTGTCGTCTTCCAGGTCCATGCCAAGGGTGTTCAAGATACCTTTTACATGTTCCGAAATGGTTGCAATTTTTTCCTCATTAGAAAGGACAAAAGCATCCGCGCGTAGTGGTGTAACTGCGGTAAAACTCTCGTGTGCATCGCCAATTTCATCGGCGAGAAGTTCGTTAATAGTATCAGACATTTTTTTTAGTCTATGCTTTAAGGGCGGCAAAGGTACAAACTATTAATCCCAAAAAGGCACCCCTTGTTCACGCGCTTTAGACTCTAATTCATCGAGTTTTTCATCAATAGTTTCCAACGCCGCAACTGCATCTTTAATCATAGCCTCTGCATCTTCTTTCAAAGCACGCATTGTACCTGTCGGCGCTCCTCGGTGGTTGTACGCACCCCAAGCCAGTAATCCTGTGACATCTCCTAAAGAGCTGGATGTTTCAAATTCATGCTTTTTACGTGTGCCGTCGCCGTTAAGTAAAACGCCAATCTCCTTCAATTCGAGATCAATAGCGCGCGCCTCAGATATATTTTCAAGATCCACACCTGGTGTGTTTCTAAGACCTGCTCGTAATTCATTCAATTCCTCGTTCAGCTCTGTATACAGTGCTTTCACCTCGTTCGAACGCGCCATTAGTGCATCAACGCTTTGGTTGAATTCCATATCGATGCCCTCATAGTTGTACAAATGGTTGACTTTAAATTCATGACGATCAACTAAAGTTTCAAGTGTACCGTTGGTCGATCTACTCAAGCTTACGTAGTAGGTGCCAGGGAGCACAAATGTGGTTCCGTAGGCCTCCGTAATGGGCTCGCCATTTGTACGAATACCCGCTTTACTGCTCATACGTCCATCCCATGTGTGACGTGAGATGCCCTTAGTGTCCGCCTTTGTGAAGCGAGCGACAGGGTTGCCTAAAGAATCAGAGATCTCAAACAATAGATAGGGCTTTTCTTCCCAGTCTTCTTGTTGGAGCTGCGCTAAGCTAGGGTAGTGGGGCAGTTCGTTATTTGCCTCGGGCCGATTTTTCTTTACGCGTATCGCGCCCTCTGCCAAATACCATTCGAAGGTGGTTCCAACTTCAGGGTTTTTGGCTTTGTAGAGTTGGGCACCTTTATAATCCGTACCACCGATGCTGGCGCGACGGAACAACAACCCCGGTTTCGTGGTGAAAAATGCAGCTTCTTGTTCGAGCACATATTCCAATTCACGCAGTGGGCTGTAGTTATCAAGCACATAAAAGCCGCGTCCGAAAGTTCCAAGAACCAGATCGTTCTCGCGCTCCTGGATGGCAATATCTCGTACGGCAATAGTGGGCAGCCCGCTCTTCAACGGGACCCAATTCTCGCCTCCATCTAGTGTGAAGAATACACCGAATTCTGTACCGACAAAAAGTAAATTGGGATTGATGTGATCTTCAGCAATACTGTACACACTGCCGCGTTCTGGTAGATCTGCTGCAATATCTTCCCAGCTTTTCCCCCCGTCAGCACTTTTGAAAAGGTACGGCTTAAAATCACCGTTCTTGTGGTTGTTGAACGCAGCGTAAATCACTTTCTTGTCGTGTTGCGAAGGCATGAGGTCCTGCACATAAACCAACGGTAGATTTAGAGATCCCACCTGTGTTTTAGGTAAGCCGGTGAAGGTTTTTATACTGTTCCAATTTTTACCATCGTCCTCTGATTTCCATACCAAACCATCATCTGTTCCCACCCACAGGTGTCCAGCATTTAAAGGGCTTTCGCGAAGCGTCACAATGTTTCCATAAATGGATGTGCTTTTGTGCAAGGCAATGGCTTCAGGTCCCCAGTAGCGCTCCATGATGGGTAAAGTGTTTCGGTCCAATTGCCTGCTGAGGTCGCCGCTAATGGTCGTCCAACTTTCGCCGCGATCGGTACTTTTAAATACTTTATTTGCCGCGAAATACAAGGTCTTTTTCTGGTGCTTACTTGCTACCAGCGGTGCGTCCCAATTCCAACGGTATGGCGCCTCTTTATAACGGGGCTGTGGCTGGATCGGTGTCTTTTCACCGGTTTGTTTATTAAAACGAACCAACCATCCGTATTGCGCTTGAGCATATACGATGTTTGCATCGTCCGGGTCTGTAGCGCTTTCAAAGCCGTCACCGCCATTAGTGACAAACCAATCGCTGTTGATAATGCCGCGTTGATTGATGGTTTGCGACGGGCCGCCTAGGCTATTGTTGTCTTGGGTCCCGCCGTAAATGTTGTAAAACGGCCAGTCGTTGTCGACAGCCACACGATAGAACTGGATGGTGGGCAAATTCGCTTTCCAATTCCAGCTCGACATTCCGTCCCATGTTTCGTACAACCCACCATCTGTACCAATGTACATGTGGTTCGTGTTCGTCGGATCGATCCACAAGCAGTGGTTGTCCACATGTTTGAAACGCTTGGGTATGTTTTTAAAGGTTTTCCCTCCATCTGCACTCACCTGCGCATAGGTATCCATGCTGTATACCGTATTCACATCCGTCGGGTGACAAATGAACTCCACGTAATAGTTCCCAGAGGTTTCATGACCGGAGCGTTTGTTCCAACTTTCTCCGCGATCCGTAGAGGCGTATGTCCCATGTCCTTCCACAGTTGCGTAAAGTACATCTGGATTTGCAGGTGAAATATCCATACCAATTCTCCCTAGATCTCCTCCCGGAAATCCGTTTCCTACCTTATTCCAATGCGCTCCGCCATCGGTGCTTTTGTACATCGCGCTGTTGGGGCCGCCGCTGAGGTGCGTGTACACGTGTCTTCTGCGTTGGTGTGCCGTAGCATAAAGTGTTTGTGGATCGCGAGGATCCATGTGGATTTCGTTAAAACCTGTATGGTCGTCGACAAATAGAATGCGCGTCCAAGTTTGACCGCCGTTTTTTGATTCGTAAATACCGCGTTCTCCGCCGGAGGACCACAACGGTCCATAAGCAGCGACATAGAGGTGGTTCCCATCGGTCGGGTCTATGGCAATCATTCCAATGTGCTCGCTAGATTCTAAACCGCTTTTGGTCCAACTCTTGCCGGCATCACGACTCACATAGAGTCCGTCTCCATAGGCGACTGAGCGTTGGTTGTTGTTCTCGCCAGTGCCCACCCAAATAACATTAGCGTTGCTTGGGTCAATGGCTATACATCCAGTACTGTAGCTTCCTTCGCTGTCAAAAACAGGTTCAAAGGTGGTTCCGTTATTGGTGGTTTTCCACACCCCGGAAGAGGCCAAAGCCAGGTACATGGTTCCAGGATTTTTGGTATCTACCGCTAGATCGGCAATGCGCCCCGAAGTGGTCGCCGGGCCTACATTGCGAAACTTAAAGGCACTGAGGCTCGTTTTTGCCCAGAGTGGTTGGTCTTCCTTGCTTTTGCGTTGAGCGCCTGCGGGAAGTGTGCATAGAATTGCAAAGAGAACGACTACGGCTGTTGTAGCACGACGAAATGAATGGCTCATTCGAAAGTAGGTTTAAAATGAATTGGACCGCAATGCGCTGCGGTCCCTGCAAATTACGTTAAAAGATGCAAAATGCCTTAGAATTTCCAGGTCGAACCGATGGAAAGCATTGAGCGCTGTGTTAATAGAGCTAGCGACTCGGTATAGGCAGCGCTGAACGGATAATATTGGGTGGCTTGACGGAGTTGGCTCCAACTCATATAAAAGGTGTTGCCCTCGCTCTGTAGCGAGATGCCTAAACTACGACGCCATTGCGCAGCACGCACTTGTTGAAAGGCGTTGGTGTAGCCGCCTCCACCACGCAAAGTGATCGGGCCTAATCGCAGTTCTGCGCCTGCCGCTAGGGTGTGTTGGTCACTTAATTCTTCGCTGATAATGGGGTTCAGGTAGCGCTCTGCTCTGCTTAAAGCGGCGGAAAAACTGTGTGGGATGTAGGTGTGACTGAGGGTAATGAGTCCTAATCGGCCACCGACTAGTGTGAGACCCGACTTCAACTTCGGCGCGGTCATCATACTCCACTGGTAGAGCAGTCCATAGCCTTCTGCTTGCGTAATGATTTGGTTGACAGAAGAGCGGTAGGCAATCATTTCTGTATCCCAATTTTGAGTGAAACTGTATACTTGCGGTAAGTCGACAGCCAGCCCAAAGCGAAGCGCTTGATTTGGGCGGTAAAGAAGACCAGCATTTGCCGTAATTCCCACGCCGCTATTGTCCCAATAGTCCAAAACATCGAAAGACGTGAGGTCTGTGGTTTCGCTGTAACTCTCTTCGTGCGCTACCGTTACCTTTTCATACGAATGCACGATTTTAACGGAGGCTCCATAATACAATTGTTTGTTGGCCGATGCGCCAAAACCTAGGATCCACTGATTTTTCATCCCGGTTCTGTGAAGGTCGTGAACGAAATCTGTGTTGTTTAGATTGGCGGTGCTGTAGTATTCACCGGTGGTGTCGTTGCGGTCCGATGCGTAGCTTTGATACAGCATATCTTCATACGGCCCTACCCAAGGCAGATCGTCTGGAGCAACATAATGGCTGTTCTCAATCCATTGTTGCTGTATGCTTCCTCCACCTTTTTGGGTGTAGCGTAAATTTTGACGGAACAGGTCGTCGGAATTGTAGGTGAAGAATACGTTCCATCCGGTTTCAGGTTCTGTGCCGACGTAGCCCACATTGGCCATATTTAAGGTCAAAGCGTTGCCGGTCGGGAATGCGTTGCTACTTTTAAAATTAGTAGTGCTGTACATGGAAAGATCGCTTCCGAAGGCGGCTTGTCGATAAAGGCCTGCTCCAGCTGGATTTTCCGCAAGTGCCGTAAAAGAACCGCTCATTGCAGTCATCGCACCTGAAAGACTGTTGTAGCGCGCATCTCCCCAGAGCACGGGCTGGTTGAGCTCAGCGAAATAGTCTACACTTTGTCCGCTTCCTTGAAAACAAAGGAAGATCAGCAGTGCCAGTACGGGTGTTTTTTTCATCGTCTACGTGAACCGCTAGAATTAGAGGTGGAACCACTGCGTGCAGGTGCGGATGGGGTATAGGTGTTTGAGCTGCGTGTTGCCGGTGCGCTTTCAACGCGGTAATTGCCGCTGCGCTCGTAAGTAGATCTTGTATTGGGTTGCGAATAATTTACATCGCTGCGAACCGACGGAGCAGGTTTTACCGTTGTGCTGGGTCTGCTGCTGCCGCGAGGGCTTGTGGTGGCAGACGTGCGTAGGGATTTTTGTGCCGTTTCAACGAGCGGTTGTGCCCAGCCTCGGGAGGTGGAAACGGGTGCAGTGTTGGGTGCTTGCACGGTGGGTGCGCGCCAATCTGTAGAGTAGTTGTCTGTGCGGCCGCTTGTACTGCCTTGACCTCCGCTTCTGCGGTATTTGTTCGGGCGTCTGCCGCCATAGTTGATGCCGGTCCGAGTGGGCTCGTTTGAAGGCGATGAGGCGGTAGATCCGAAATTGGTCACGCCGTTCCATGCATTCCAGCCAAATCCATATGGATTGTAGCCATAAGGAGTGTAGCCGTAGGGATTATAGCCCATTCCCCAACCCGAATTCCAGCCGTTGTTCCATCCGTAAGGGTCGAAGGCGTAAGGTGATAATCCTCCCATACCCATCCCGCTGTTCCAGCCGAAGGAGTCGTAGCCGAAGCCATTGTAGCCGAAGGGATGATAACCGCCCATGCTGTTCCAGGAGTTGAGTCCCATGGTATTGTTCCATTGGGGGTAGAAGAAGGTGCCGAATCCAGGGGTCCAATAGCTTCTGCCATTGTTCCACCAAGCATTTGTGCTGCCCTGAAGTGGTGCTGAAACAAAGGGTTGTTCGCCTTCCCAAATAAGCGCAAAATCTTCATCCGTATAGGGTTCGCTATCCATAGTTCCCATCGCTTTTGCATTGGCGAAACGCGGTGCGGGAAGCGCGGGGTTGTAATAGTTTTCGTCCTCGAAATAATTGTCCGTTAAACTCACTGAAGTCCCACATGATGATAACATGAGGGAAGAAATGAATAGTAGTAGTATGGGCTTCTTCATAACTTCAGTAGATTTGCGTTCTTATTTACAAGGTACAAAAGTTATACCAAGCTCAATTACATGGCAAAACATCTCACAACACGCGAGGACGATTATTCGAAATGGTACAATGAATTGGTAGTCAAAGCAGATTTGGCTCAAAACTCAGGCGTACGTGGATCTATGGTGATCAAGCCTTATGGCTTTGCGATCTGGGAACGCATCCAAGCGGACCTCGATAGACGGTTCAAGGAAACGGGTCACATGAACGCCTATTTCCCGCTGTTTATCCCCAAATCGTACTTTTCAAAAGAAGCGTCGCATGTGGATGGATTCGCGAAAGAATGTGCAGTGGTTACTCATTACCGATTAATGGACGATCCTAATGGAGGTGGTGTTGTGGTAGACCCATCGGCGAAATTGGAAGAGGAATTGATCGTTCGTCCTACTTCCGAGACCATTATTTGGGATACCTATAAAGATTGGATCCAGAGCTACCGCGATTTGCCGATACTGGTGAATCAGTGGGCGAATGTGGTACGTTGGGAAATGCGTACACGCTTATTCCTAAGAACATCAGAGTTTTTATGGCAAGAGGGCCATACTGCTCATGCTACAAAGGAAGAGGCCATCACGGAGGCAGAAACTATGTTGAACGTATACACAGATTTCGTTCAAGACATCATGGCCATTCCAGTGTTGCGCGGTTTGAAAACCGAAGGTGAACGGTTTGCGGGCGCGTTAGAGACCTACTGTATCGAAGCTTTGATGCAAGATGGTAAGGCGCTGCAGGCGGGTACTTCTCATTTCTTGGGTCAAAATTTTGCCAAGGCATTTGAGGTGAAATTCCAGAATAAGGAAGGGAAACAAGAATACGTTTGGGCAACCTCATGGGGCGTGAGTACACGACTGATGGGAGCGCTTATTATGACGCATAGTGACGATAATGGACTCGTGTTGCCGCCTAAATTGGCACCGTATCAGGTAGTGATCGTACCTATATATAAGGGTCAAGAGCAATTGGATGCCATTAGTGAAGTGGCTAAAGACTTAATGGGCCAATTACGTGCGCAAGGGATTACTGTGAAATACGACAACCGCGATACGCATAAGCCGGGCTGGAAATTTAATCAATACGAACTCCAAGGGATTCCTTTGCGCATTGCTATCGGTCCTAAGGATCTTGAGAAGGGCAGTGTCGAATTGGCACGCAGAGATACCCTTACAAAGCAGTTTGTAGATCAGAAAGATGTGGCCACTACCGTGCCAGCGTTGTTGGAAGAGATTCAAAAATCACTGTTCCAAAAGGCGCTGGACTTTAGAGAAGCACATTCACAGGAGGCCAATTCCTGGGAAGAATTTGAAGCATTGATGAAGGGAAATCCAGGATTTGTCTATGCACATTGGGACGGAACGACAGAAACGGAAGATAAAATCAAAGAATTGACGAAGGCGACCATCCGTTGTATCCCATTGGATTCCAACTCCGAAGAGGGGGTTTGTGTGCTTACAGGAAAGCCAAGCAAGCAGCGTGTAGTCTTCGCTAAGGCGTATTAACCTGTGATCTGGGGAGGTCGAAATAATTTTCGATTTTTTGTGTGAATGTGTTGTGAATCTGAAAAACGTGATTACATTTGCACTCCCCAAACAAAACAGGGGAATGTTCTGGAACATTTAAGGCCCGTTCGTCTAGCGGTCCAGGACGCTGCCCTTTCACGGCAGAAACACGGGTTCGATTCCCGTACGGGTCACAACTATTAAGAATTAAAAGACATGGCAAACCATAAGTCTGCTTTAAAAAGAATTCGTCAGACAGCCAAGAAGGCTGCACACAATCGTTACTACCACAAGACGACACGTAACGCTGTGCGCAAACTTCGCGGTGCAACTGACGCCACGGAAGCTGCAGAAATGCTCCCACGCGTAACTTCTATGCTTGATCGCTTGGCAAAGCGCAACATCATTCATAAGAAGAAAGCATCTAACTTGAAGTCAAGCTTGGCTAAGCACGTCGCAGCGCTATAGGCTTTCTTAACCGTGTAAAGATTCATTGAGCCCGCTTCCTAATGGAAGCGGGTTTTTTTTTTGGTGTTCACCCAACATGCGCTGTAGTCTTCGCCGCCCCATTTGTGTGGGGTAGGGGCAAAAAAAATCCCCGCCGGAGGCGGGGATTGAAAGCGGTATTCGATTCAGAATTTACTCTGCGTACAAAGCTTCGATCTGCTCTTCGTACTTCGCAAGTATCGGCTTGCGCTTAACTTTAAATGTAGGGGTCAAACAACCATTATCAACAGTGAATTCCTCCGTATCGATGATGATCTTTTTAACCTGCTCCCACTTTCCAAACCCTGCATTCGCACGCTCTACATCTTTCCAGACGCGATCACGCACCTGCTGGTTTTGCGCCATCTCTTCAATAGTAGTAAATTTGATGTCGTGGCGTGAGCACCATTCTTTGACGCCGGGTTCATTTAAGATACAGATTGCGGATGGGAATTTGCGCCCTGATCCTATGACCATACTCTGTTCAATCAAATGCGATGCCTTTAGTTCGTTCTCAATCAACTGTGGTGCTACATATTTACCTCCAGAGGTCTTGAACATTTCTTTCTTACGGTCTGTGATACGAATGAAACCGTCTTCAATGACTCCAATATCACCAGTGTGGAACCAATCGCCGGTCATCACCTCTGCGGTCAGTTCAGGCTGTTTGTAATAGCCCATCATGATGTTGGGGCCTTTTGCAAGGATCTCGCCATCCTCTGCAATCTTAACTTCAACACCATCAATCACTTTACCGACTGCGCCAATGCGCAGCATACCGGGTTGCGCCGTAGTATTCACGGAAATCACTGGAGACGTTTCCGTCAGTCCGTAACCTTCGAGAATAGGCACGCCAATCCCATTGAAGAATCGCGCCAATCGCGGTTGCAAGGCTGCCGATCCCGAAGCGACAGCTTTGATCTCTGTCATCCCCAGCGCAGCACGGATCTTGCTGAAGACGAGCTTGTCCGCAATGCCTAATTTCCAATGATAGAAACCTCCATTTGCATGTTCCGGTTCCCATTGTAATGCAAGGCTAACGGCCCATTCAAAGATTTTAGTTTTTAGACCACCTGCACTGGTGCCATTCGCAACAATGCCGTCAAAGAACTTCTCTAAGAGACGAGGAACAGCGGTGAAAATAGTGGGCTGGCAGTAATTTAAATCGGCTTTAATGGTTTCAATAGACTCAGCAAAATAGATGCTGGCGCCATTGTACATATATAAGTATTGAATGAAACGCTCGAAGCTGTGGCAGACGGGTAGGAAGCTCAATGTTTTTGCTTCACCTTTAACAAGGCCCGGAATACGCGGTGAAGCTGCAATGACGTTGCTAACCACATTTTTGTGGCTTAGCATAACGCCTTTCGGTAGACCAGTGGTTCCTGAGGTATAAATAATTGTGGCAAGATCTTCTGGTTTTACAGCATCACGGGCTTTTTCAACTTCTGCTTGACGGGTTTGATCCGCACCTAGTTCCAACACTTCTGACCAGTGTTTCTTGCCCTCATAGTGCTCAAAGGTGAAGATCTTCTTCATGTGCTCGCATTTACCGAGAACGGCGGATACTTTATCGTAAAGCTCATCGTTAGAAACAAAACAGTAAATACTCTCACTGTGATTGAAGATGTACTCGTAATCTGCCTCGGTCATCGTAGGATAGATCGGTACATCTACGGCCCCAATTTGCAAAAGCGCGTGGTCCATAATGTTCCATTCGCAACGGTTGTTGTGCGAGATCAGCGCAACCTTATCGCCATGTTTTACACCAAGCTCTAGTAATGCACGGCTCGTTTGGTCTACGGCTTCAATGAATTCTTTTGTACTGTAAGATTTCCATTCACCGCCAACCTTTGAAGTCATCATCAGCTTCATTGGGATGTGTTCCAACTGGTAATGGGGAATGTCGAATAATCTAGTGGGTTGTTTCATGGTTTTATTCTCTTGAAAAATGTGTGTTTTTGCGAAGGTTCAATATAGCAAAAATGTACTATTGACCTTTAAAGGAATTGCGATCATACAGCACCTCACCGCCAACTATAGTTTTGACCACACGGGTGCTTTCACGCAGGTCAGGGGAGTAGTTCAAAAGATCTGTAGTTAAGACGGTGAAATTGGCTTGTTGACCTAAGGCAATGCTTCCGTAAGCCTCTTCGCCAAAAGCACTATAGGCGGCGCCAGAGGTCATTGCGTAAATGGCCATTCCTGGGCTAACGGTTTGATCGGGTAAAAATCCGCCCTCAGGCCAATGGTTCTTGTTCTGGCGGGTGGTTGCCGCGAAGAAAGTGGCTAAGGGGTCGATGTGTTCGATCGGAAAATCGGTCCCAAAGGCGACCCTTTCATTCGAAGCATTAAAAATTCTTCGGTAGCTGTATGCGTGTTGAATACGGTGTGGCCCCAGGCGATCTTCGGCCCAATACATGTCGCTTGTCGCGTGCGTCGGCTGTACGGAAGCTATGATGTTCGGATGCGCATAATAAACACTGTCTTCTGGGGTCATGATTTGCGCATGTTCCACCCTGAATCTTAGGTCTGCAATGGTGTCCAATTGGCTGAAACTCTCTAATAAAACGTGGTGTGCGCTATCTCCAATAGCATGAACACAAAGCTGCCATCCGTTTTCAACGCATCGCTCGCGCAATCCATCGAGTTGTCTCGGACTCAGAAGTGGTAGACCGTAATGATCCGGTAAGTCATGGTAAGGGTCACGCAGTAAAGCGCCTCTTGAACCTAAGGCACCATCGAGATAGGCTTTGACACTTTTTACTCTAAGAAGCGGTTTTTCGATAGGACCGTTTGACTCGAAATATGCCAAGTCTTCTTCATTGTTGCTGATCATTGCATTTACAAAAAGATGGAATTGCCCCTCTTCTTGCAATGAGTCTAATAAAAGGATTTGGCTCGCTGTAAGTCCTGCATCAGTCATCGCCGTGAGTCCATATTTCACTAAACTGTCTTGTGCTTGAAGCAATGCTGCACGCCAATACCTGTTGGTTAGTTTTGGTAAAGTGACTAAAGATGCTGCATGATCCACAAGCACGCCGTCAAGAATTTGTCCGCCTTCAATGGCTGTACTGGACGAAATGGAAAAAGTGTCGAGCACGGTCTGATTGACCCAAGCTGCATGTCCGTCAATACGAGTGAGGCAGATGAGTTTATTTGAAAATTCAGCGAGGTCTTTGGCCATTGGGAATTCTTGCGGTGTCCAATCGTTTTGGTCCCAGCCGCGACCGATGATCCAACGTTCGTTGGGATGTCGCTCAACGTATGCTTTGATGCGCTCAATACACTCCTGTTTCGATGAGGCACCGATCAGGTTTACGGTACTTAAGGTTCGTGCATACCCAAATAGGTGTCCGTGTGCATCAATGAATCCGGGGTAGAGGTGTTGCCCTTCTAAGGACAGGGTCTCTTTCGCTTTCGGAAGTGTCTTGCCTCGACTGTGGTCCAGTATCGAAGTGATTTTACCGTCCTTGATTCCGATGGAATATTGTGGCTGTTCAGCGTCACTTTTTGGTGTATTGTAAGGGGTGTGCAATTCGAAGTTCGTTAACAACAGATCAAATTCCTCGGCTGGGGTACAATTGCTCAGTGAGAAGATGAAGAGAAGGTTATAAACAACAAATCGGACAAAAGTGTGGGAAAGATTGCGCATAGAATACAAATGAGTTGGTACAAGAATACCTAAATTTGCTCAAATTCTTTTCAATAATGAACAGCACTGCCGTAGCCACTTTAGAACAGGCTCAAGAAATGGGCCTCCGCCCCGAAGAGTTTGATAAAATCAAAGAGATTTTAGGACGCAACCCCAACTACCTGGAACTTTCTGTTTATGGTGTCATGTGGAGTGAGCACTGTTCTTATAAAAACTCCATCGTTTGGTTGAAAAAACTTCCAAAAAAAGGCCCTCACATGCTTGTAGAAGCAGGAGAGGAAAATGCCGGTTTGGTGGACATAGGTGATGGATTAGCGTGTTGTTTTAAAATCGAATCACACAATCATCCTTCTGCAGTAGAGCCGTATCAAGGTGCTGCAACTGGAGTAGGCGGAATTAACCGCGATATCTTTACCATGGGTGCGCGCCCTATAGCGCAACTGAATTCATTGCGTTTTGGGAAGCCTACAGAGGACCGTACGAAATGGTTAGTGAAAGGGGTGAGTAAAGGTATCGGAGATTATGGAAATGCCTTTGGTATTCCCATTGTCGGCGGCGAAGTCTACTTTGACGAATGTTACCATCAAAATCCATTAGTGAATGCCTTCTCCGCAGGTATTGTTGAGGTAGGCAAGCAAATTTCCGCGACTTCTTCGGGTGTCGGTAACCCTGTGTTTATTGTGGGTTCTGCTACTGGAAAAGACGGTATTCACGGTGCTTCTTTTGCTTCAAAGGATCTCGATGAAGATTCGGCTGAAGACATCCCTTCTGTACAGGTTGGTGATCCTTTCCAAGAAAAATTGCTCTTAGAAGCAACCATGGAATTGGCAACTACAGATGCTGTAGTGGGCATGCAAGATATGGGAGCCGCAGGGATTACCTGTTCTTCCTGTGAAATGTCAGCGGCTGGAGAGCACGGTATGGATATTTGGTTAGATAAAGTACCGCTTCGTCAAAATATGGAGCCTTGGGAAATCTTATTGTCTGAATCGCAGGAGCGTATGCTGATTGTGGTGGAAAAAGGAAAAGAGCAGAAAGTGCTTGATATTTTTGACAAATGGGATTTAGAGTGTGAAGAGATAGGTGTAGTTACTGAAGGAGGAACGGTGAATTACTATTGGGATGGCGAGCTCATGGGTACTGTCCCGGCAGAAAGTGCTGTTTTAGGTGGTGGTGCACCGGTTTACCACAGAGAATGGTCGGAGCCTCCGTACTACCAAGAATTTAAAAAGTTTGACATCAACACAGTTGAGGAGCCTGTAGATTTGAAATCGATTGCGACGAAAATGGTGGCGCTTCCAAACATTGCTTCAAAACGCTTTATTTACGAGCAGTACGATAGTATGGTTGGTACCCGAAACATGGGGACTAATGATCCTTCAGATGCGGGTGTCGTAAACATAAAAGGCACGGACAAGGCGCTTGCAATGAGCGTGGATTGTAACAGTAGGTTTGTAAATGCAGATCCTGAAGTTGGATGTGCTATGGCCGTTTCTGAAGCAGCGAGAAACATTACTTGCTCAGGCGGTATTCCATCTGCAGTGACGAATTGTTTGAACTTTGGGAACCCCTATAACCCTGAGGTGTACTGGCAGTTCGTAGGTTCAATCAAAGGAATGAGCGCGGCTTGTGAAAAATTTGAAACGCCAGTAACTGGAGGGAACGTTAGTTTTTACAACCAGACGCAGATCGGAGATAAAATTGAGCCGGTATTCCCTACACCTACCATAGGGATGATCGGTGTGGTCGAGGATAAAAAGTTCATTACCACGCTAAGCTACAAGGCTAAGGGTGATTTGATTTTTATGATTGGTGCGAACCGCGATGATATTTCTTCATCACAGTATTTGGTTAACATCCACGGCATATTGAACAGTTCTACTCCGCACTTTGACCTAGAAGAAGAGTACGCGAATCAGAAGCAAGTACAGATGTTGATTCGTGAAGGAGTTCTGAATAGTGCTCACGATTTAAGTGAAGGCGGACTTTGGGTAGGCTTACTAGAGAAAGGCTTCGCTTCTGGGCTAGGATTTGATATTACATTGCCTGCGGAGTATAGAAAAGATGCAGTGCTCTTTGGCGAGGCTGCCTCGAGAATTCTAGTAACGGTAAGTGAAGAAAATAAAGATCAGTTTATCGACTTAATGATGCTCAATGGCTGTGACTTTGATCTTCTGGGTCATGTTACTAAAGGAAGCATACGCGTTGATGACGAAGATTGGGGTAACGTAAGTGACTTCCAAAATATTTACGATAATGCACTTGGAACTATATTGAGTGCATAAATCGAATTTTTTGATTAAAATTTTGGACGGCCTTTACGAGAGTAGAGGCCGTTTTCTTTGAAATTAAATTTCAATAACGAAGCCAGAGTGAACCAGAGGTTGGATTCTGTTTTTAATAAGCACTCTTGAGTGTTGAGTTAATTCGATTGAAAACCATAGATTTTCATATAATCGTACTCTCATTCTTTCAGATAGATGTAGACTGTGAAACTTGGTATTTGCCTGAAGGCTTAAAGAAGCTCCGAAATAGGTGTCAAAACTAATATCATTAGATGCATCTGTGGAGTAAACAGCAGATACACATTGCATATCCATACTCTGCGCAACATTGAATAAATAACCTAAGTCAGTATATCCTCTTAAATCAATGCCGAAATCGTCTTTAAAGTAATAGCTGATACCTCCCATTGTGTAATGACTACCAAAAGCAAATGTGGTAAGCGTGTTACGATTTTTTGAACGTTGATATTTTGCTATGCCATTGTTTCTACCGGTCGCCGGAATTCCATATTTCAGTCCAAATTGTAATGAATGAATGTTTTGGTCTTTCCACCGATCAGGAAAAACATGCATATAACTTGCGGTTAAACTAAGATTTTCGATTACATAGCGCTCGTATTGAAGTGATGGAGCAATGTCAAAAAATAGGTTATGGGAGAATTGAGTAAATAATCCTAGTCCCAGATGAATATGCGATTGTCTATCAATAGAAATCCTTTTTGTCATTCCTAGCCATTGATTCTGAGATTTGGAACTGTCAATGAGTGATGAGAATTGATAAACTTTTAATGCACTATTCGAACGAAAGTCCAAAGAAGTACCAAAACTGGCAAATGGGTAACCTCCACTAAGTTCTAGATTCAATTTTGGACTCTCTTGCTTTCTGAAATTCTGAGCAAAAGAAATATAAGGGCATACTAAAAGCGCTATAATGATTATTTTTTTCACGAAAAGCTTATAGTTTTAGGTGAAATTAAATAAATAGTTCAAACACAAGAGAGTATTATTGGTAATAATTCATGCAAACACGAAAGGTATTCGCATGTGCTTCAATAATGGTTTTGATATCGGGGCTGTAGCCTCCGCCCATGTTGATGACTAGAGGGATAGCACGATCGTAACAACGCGAGATTACAGCAATATCGCGGTCTTTACAACCGTGGAGTGTAAGTCCCATGCGCCCGAGTTTATCACTTTCAAGTACATCTACGCCACTTTGAAAGAATACCAACTCTGGTTGGACCTTTTCGAAGAGTTCATCCAGCGTTTCGTTCAATAGCCGGAGGTAGGTCTTGTCCTCAATGTAATCGGGTAGGGGTAGGTCTAAATCACTGGATTCTTTAAGGTACGGGTAGTTTTTTTCACCGTGCATCGAGAATGTGAAAATTCGTGAGTCATCAGCGGCCATGGCAGCTGTGCCATTGCCTTGATGTACGTCGAGGTCAACGACCAAAATGCGAGTGATGCCGCTGTGATCCAATGCGTGGTGCGCTGCGAGCATGATGTCATTGAGCATGCAAAAACCTTCTCCACGATCGTAAAAAGCATGGTGCGTACCGCCCGCTATATTTAAGGAACAACCGTATTCAATAGCAAATAAGGTATTATCGATGGTGCCTTGTCCTATGGTTCGTTCGCGTTCAATAAGTTGGGCGCTCCAAGGAAAACCAATTTTACGCTGGGCCTTTCCATCAATACTTCCATCCAGTAAACTTTGAAAGTAGTCCGGACAGTGCGTGCGCAGGATTTGTGTTTCTGAGGCAAGATCTGGGGCAAAGAAGTTTTCCTTTGTCAAGGTGCCTTCGTACAACAATTGCTGAGGCAAAAGGCTGTATTTGGACATAGGAAACCTGTGGTTGTCCGGTAATTGATGATGGTAAATGGGCGCCCAGGCGACTTTTATCATGTTAGTGCCGCAACACAGCGCCGGTACGTTTGTTCAGTTGGTCTAAAATGCGTTGAACCGTTTTATCTACCGCTTTATCGTTGAGTGTTTTGTTCGCATCCTGGAAGATCATGCCTACCGCATAACTTTTCTTATCTGCGGGGAGTTTATCGCCTTCATACACATCAAAAAGAAATGCATTAGTCAATAGACCTTTGCCGACTTGCATAATGCAATCTTCTATATTTTGATACTGCTCAGAACGGTCAACCAATAAGGCTAAATCACGTCGAACAGATGGAAATTTAGGTAAGCTTTTGAAGAGCGAGGCGCCACGTTGCAGTGTAAGTTGCTTGCACTGTTCCCAGTTGATGCTTGCATGCACAACGGCATCTTTAATGTCAAAATGTTTTAGAACGGCCGGATGGACGGTACCTAAATAGCCGACTGTGCTTTTTCCTGATTTTAAAGCTACATATTCGCCATACAGTGAATGCTGTTGAGCGGTAAAGGTTGCCGGCAGTCCCAATCGGTCAAACAGCCCTTCAAGCAGTCCTTTCATCCAGAAGTAATCATTCTTTTGACGGGTAGAATTCCAATAGTTTTCACCCTGAGCACCGGCAGCGAAAAGGTCTAGTTGCGTATTCTCGTAATAGCCGTTTGCTCCTTTTCCGTAGGTTTTTCCGCGTTCGAAGAATCGTAAGTTCGGCTGCTGTCGCTTTTGGTTAAAACTTATGGCTTGCAGACCTCCAAAAAGTAAATTATTACGCATCACGTTCAGATCAAGGCTCAATGGATTGAGCATTTCAATGAGGGATGAGGAAACTTCAGGCAGGAGTGTGGTATAGTCCGTTCCTTTCGCAAGGCTGTTGTTCATGATTTCATAGAAGCCATTTCCGGTCAATTGATCCAGAACGCTACGCTCGATTTTTTCCGGACGAGGATCGTGGGCTGCAACGCTTATGCGCATTTGATTTGGTACGGGAACTTCATTGAAGCCATAGATTCGCAGTAACTCTTCCGCCACATCTACATCGCGAGTGACGTCCACTCTATAGCTTGGTACTGAAACCGACCATAAATCACCTTCGACGCTCTTGATTTCAAAATCGAGGAGCTCAAGGATTTGAGTCATTTTCGCCGCGTCCAATTCGACGCCGATAAGTTTCAAAACTTTTGTTCGGCTGAAGGCAATTTCAATACGCGGGAATTCTTGCTGACCCTTTTGATCTCGAGCACTGGCTGTTCCTCCTGTTAATTCGCAAAGCAATGCAACGGCATAGGCGTGTGCATCAATGGTTGCATTGGGATCAACGCCTCTTTCATAGCGGTAACTGGCATCTGAATTTATCGCATGACGTTTGGCTGTTTTTCGAACGCGAACGCTGTCGAAATAGGCACCTTCGAGGTAAATATTCTTTGTGGTTTCCGTTACGCCGCTATTTGCTCCACCCAGGACTCCTGCGATGCATAAGGGTTTCGAGGCGTCGGCAATAATGCAATCTTGCGGGTCCAATTCACGTTCCACTTCGTCTAGCGTAATGAGTTGTTCTCCCGCTTTCGCTTGACGAACGATCACGGTATCACCGTCTATAGTATCCGCATCAAATGCGTGTAAAGGGTGTCCGAAGGTGTGCAGTACAAAATTGGTACAATCAACCGCATTGTTTTTTGGTGTAAGACCAATTGCTATGAGGTGCTCCTTCAACCAATCCGGGCTCTCTTTAATAGTGACGTTCGAAATATAGGTTCCGTTATACGCTGGGCAACCGCTTTCATCTTCAATACGTAAGGCGATCGGGTTAACGACTGTTTCTGAGGCGGTTAGCTGAGGCAGCTCCAGGTCTGGAGCATGCATTCCTTTTGTAACCATCGCTGCACGTAAATCGCGGGCGACACCGATGTGTCCCATGGCATCTGTCCGGTTTGGGGTTAAGCCAATTTCGAAAACGAAATCACTTTCAACATCAAAAATGGTACTGCAGGGGGTTCCGGGTTTTAGCGCCGCATCGAGCACCAAAATGCCGTCATGGCCGCTGCCTAATCCCAATTCATCTTCCGCACAAATCATCCCTAGACTCTCTTCGCCGCGGATTTTCCCTTTTTTAACATTCAATTCTTCACCGCCAGGATATAATGTGGTGCCAACAGTTGCAACAGGAACTTTTTGCCCGGCAGCAACGTTCGGCGCGCCACAAACAATTTGAACGGCTTCCTCCGCTCCAATATCAACGGTTGTAATACGCAGTCGATCTGCATTGGGATGTTGCTCGCAGGTAAGCACTTCTCCGACCACAACCCCACGTAGTCCACCAGGAATGGTTTCCACTTCTTCCAAGCCTTCAACTTCTAGGCCGGTATCAGTCAATAATTCACAGACGAGCTCCGGGTTGAGATCTATGGGTAAATAACGCTTAAGCCAGCGGTACGAAATCTTCATTGAGTCAAAATTGATTGAACGTCAAAGTTACACTTTGCAGGACAATCGCAAAGGCTTTTTCGTCTGAATTAGAACAGGTTGAAAAGTACCAATCCATATATTCCGAAGCGGAGAAAGCGTACCAAGGTAAGTAGAACGAAGTGCTTGAAAGGGAACTTATTGAGCCCGCAAAGTTGACACACGATAGGGTAGGGCAATGGGGTGAGGGCCGCAAGGACGATGAGCAGGCCTCCGAAGGTGCGTAACTGGTTTAAAGTGGCCGCATGGCGCTCAATAATGCGCTTCCTAATTACGTCGCGCGTGCGCAAAAATCGGCCAATAAAATAACTTGCGATACCAGCGCTATAGCTCAATGAAGCGAGAAAAAACAACATCCATCGCGGCTTCAGTGTTTCATCAGCCCATACGATGAGTAATTCAGGAGTGATGATTCCAAAACTTACTTCGCTCGCGAAAAACAGTCCCAACAATGCAGGCGTACTCAAAGCGAGCGTGATCCATTTGATGGCGGAATTAATATCTATCACCCATGCATCAAAGGCATAGAGCAGCCCTAGAACGGCCAGTATGGATCCTAAAAATTTGAAAAGATTCTTCCGAACAAAGGCATAACCACCTGAACGCCGGAGCAATCTGTGGTATCCTCGAAGAAATGCGGGTATTCGTTGTGGCATTGGGGGCTATGATATTCTATTCCAACCCCATTGGTCTTTATAAAGTTCAATCCAGCGCGATTTTATGCTCTGGTGGTCTGGGTGGTTCAATAGTGCATCTTCACACAATAATTGTTCCACAACTGTTTTTGTCCAACTCAATATCGGGCCGTCATTTAATAAAGAGGCCAATTTAAATTGAAGTTGCCCGCTCTGACGCGTCCCCAGTAAATCTCCGGGACCTCTCAACTGCATATCGACCTCCGCAATTTCAAACCCGTCGGTGGTACGCACCATAGTTTCTAAACGCGTTTTTGCATCGGAGGAAAGTTTAAAGGAGGAGACGAGGATGCAGTAACTTTCATCGGATCCGCGGCCGACACGGCCGCGTAATTGGTGCAACTGACTCAGGCCGAACCGCTCTGCATTTTCAATGACCATGACCGAAGCATTGGGCACATTTACCCCAACCTCAATCACTGTGGTGGCCACCATGATGTTCGCTTTGCCCTGCGCAAAACGTTGCATTTCACCTTCCTTCTCCGCTGCGGACATTCGGCCGTGTACGACGGCTATCTGGTATTGGGGCCTAGGAAAATCGCGTAAAAGCTGCTCATACCCGACTTCAAGATTTTTTAAGTCCAATTTTTCACTCTCTTCGATCAGTGGAAAGACCACATATACTTGTCTGCCGGCGGCTATTTCACGCTGCATGAAGCCGTTGAGCTTCAGACGGTTTTTATCGAAAAGGTGTAAGGTTTTTACAGGCTTACGTCCTGGTGGCAATTCATCAATAACACTAATATCGAGATCCCCATAAACCGACATGGCAAGGGTTCTCGGTATGGGGGTGGCCGTCATCACTAAAACGTGCGGCGGGTGTTCGTTCTTTTTCCAAAGTTTCGCCCGTTGGGCAACACCGAAGCGGTGTTGTTCGTCAATGACAGCGAGCCCTAGGTTTGCAAATTTAACCGTGGGCTCGATCAGGGCATGCGTCCCAATCAGGATGTGTAAACTTCCTTCTTTCAGCGCAGTGTGTATCTCTGCGCGACGGGCCGCGGGAGTGGAACCGGTCAAAAGTGCTACCGAAATACCTGCCGGATCGCACAGTTCCTTTAGTCCGTTGTAGTGCTGTGTTGCTAAAATTTCAGTGGGTGCCATGAGCGCCGCTTGGTAACCGTTGTCTATGGCTAGAAGCATGGCGAGTAAGGCGACAATCGTTTTACCCGAGCCCACATCGCCTTGCACCAATCGATTCATTTGAGCTCCCGTTCGAACATCCGCCCTAATTTCTTTGACGACGCGTTTTTGAGCATTCGTCAATTCGAAGGGAAGGTGGTGGTTATAGAAATCAAGGAAGACCTCGCCAACTTCTTTAAACGTATACCCTTTTATAGCCGTTTTTTGCCGCAATTTATTGCGTTGTTGCGTCAGCTGAAGAAAGAAGAATTCCTCAAACTTGATGCGTTTTTTCGCCGCCTCTAAATGCTGCGCCGAAGGGGGAAAGTGGATCCAATTCAGCGCTTGTGCGCCACTGATTAGTTGATGTTTCGTTCGAAAAGCTTCGGAAAATGTTTCATCGAATTGGCCCAATTCTTTTTTAAGCACCTCCTTCATCACCCGTGCAATGCCTTTGGAGTTCAGGCCGCGTTTGGTCAGTTTTTCCGTGGTGGAATACACCGGTTCAACGGCAGAAACTTCAACTTCCGTAGGAGCGTAGATTTCCGGATGCGGCAGGCTTTTCTTGCCGTTAAAATCATTGATTTTCCCGTAAACCACTAGGGGCGTATTTAGCTTCAGGCTCTTTTTTACCCATTTTGCGCCTTTGAACCAGATTAACTCGATGATGCCCTCGCCGTCGGTAAATGTTGCGACCAATCGCTGCTGTCTGGGAGCGCCCAATTCATTGATTTTTGTGATTTGCCCTTTGATCTGTACTTCGCCGCTGTGGGCGTGTAACGAGCGTATGGAATGGAATTGGCTCTTATCCACATAGCGGAAGGGGTAATGCTCCATGAATTGCGCTATGGTCCGTATCCCGAACTCTTCAGCGAGAAGGGCCGCGCGGTCCGGACCAATTCCGGGTGCATAGACTATAGGGCTTTGGGTAGTGCTCATCGTTGTAAAAGTAAGTATCTTTTGCCCCACGAAAATGCAAAACCAAGGGACAAATATCTTTAGACTCGTTACGTTGCTTGCGGACAGCGCCTTATTGTTAGTGCTGTTTGTGGTGATCGGCTATTGGCGTTTCGATGACCTGCGCATCGCAAATCCCGAGTATTACAACTACTATTTGCAACTGTTGGTTTTGACAGTAGTCAGTTGGTTTGCTGCAGGTCGTTGGTCGGGTATATTTAGTTATACCAGTGGTTTAGAACAACGGAATGTAACGGCAAATGTGTTGCGTGCTGCTTTGGCCCAATTCGCCATGCTGGCCATCATTGTTGTCGGTTTAAAAGGCTATTACTACAGTCGCGTCTTCCTAGCCACCTATTTCATGTTACTCTATGGTCTCGCATGGCTCTACCGTTTACTCTTAGTAAACTATTTACGGAACCAAATGGCTCGAGGCAAATGGCAACGGACGTATGTTATATCCGGAACACATGCCACAGCAGAAGCCTTAGTAAAACTCACCGCGTTACGCCCTGAATTGGGTTGGTCCTTCCAGGGCACTTTTGACGGTAAGAACAAAGCAATTGATGAAATCATTTGTGCGCATGCACCGGGAACATCGGCGTACGAATCCGCTGCGAATTTCGCCTTAAACGCGGGGTTGCGCTTCATCGGCCGCTCCCACGCCCCGCACCCGGAAACTATGCGGGTCAAATGTTTTTAGAAAATCTTGAGGGGATACCACTTTTTTCACAGCGCCGCGAGCCCTTATCAAACAGGACCAATGCTTTTATTAAGCGTGTTTTTGATCTATTGACCTCCTTGTTTTTACTAATCGCTGTAGGGCTTTGGTTGTTTCCATTGATGGCACTTTTGCTGTTGCTCACGGGTGCGGGTTCGCCACTTTTTAGCCAGCGCAGAGAAGGACTGTCTGGAAAGCCGTTTACCGTAATGAAATTTAAAAGCATGAATGCCGCCGGCGAAAGTAATTTCGTGCAACGCTGGATGCGAAAAACGGGTTTAGATGAATTGCCCCAATTGTTCAATGTGCTGTTCGGTCAAATGTCCATGGTTGGGCCAAGACCCCATACTGCCGGAGATGGAGCCACCTATGCAGCATTTGTAGCGTCGTACAAGATCCGCTACTGGGCGAAGCCGGGGCTCACCGGATTGGCGCAGGCCCGTGGCTTGCGTGGTGGCGGTACAGCAGCACGTCCAGAAATGCTCGAAGAGCGCATCAGAGCCGATGTCTACTACATTGAACATTGGTCACTAGTTTTAGATCTACGCATAGTCATAGAAACTGCCGTGCGCACTTTATTTGCACCGGCAACTTTACATTCAAATTAAACGATGAAATACCCCAAGCTTCTTAGTCGATTCCAAACCTACGTTCAAATAGATACGCAGAGCGACCCACACAGCTCCAACGTACCTTCCACAGAAAAGCAGAAAGATTTGGCCCGTGTGCTCGTGGAGGAGTTGAAGGAGATGGGCGTTGCAGATGCACATATGGACGAATTAGGATACGTCTACGCGACGGTACCCGCGTCTGTGGGGCATGAGAGCGCTCCCGCCGTCTGTTTTTGTGCACATATGGACACTTCGCCAGAATATTCTGGGGCGGGAGTAGTTCCTATTTTACATCACGATTACGACGGAGGTGAATTGAAACTTCCCATGGACAATATCGTTATTTCGCCGAATGATTTTGGTGCCTTAAAGGAAATGAAAGGCCATACTATTGTGACATCGAACGGCGCGACACTGCTGGGTGCCGACAATAAAGCGGGTGTAGCAGAAATCATGACTGCTGTGGAGGCGTTGATGAAAACGGATGTGCCGCATGCAACGATGAAAGTACTCTTTACGCCGGATGAAGAAATTGGTCGCGGCGCGGATCATGTAGATTTAGAAAAATTAGGTGCCCAATTCGGGTATACCATGGACGGCGCCACCAAAGGCTCGATAGAAGACGAAACCTTTTCTGCAGACGGTGCCACAGTTGTATTTCGAGGTGCCAATACCCACCCTGGTTTTGCATTCAAGAAAATGGGGAATGCGGTAAAAGCGGCAGGTGTATTCCTAAGCCTATTGCCTCGTCAAGAGTGGTCTCCTGAATCGACCAAAGGTGAGAAGGGTTTTGTTCATCCCTATGAGATAACAGGGGGAGTAGAAGAAGTGCGTATCACCATGATTCTTCGCAGCTTTGATGCTGCGGAGCTTGAAGATTATGCAGCGCTTCTAAATGCATTGGCGAAGCAAGCGTCGAAAGCAGTAAAACGCACGTCCTACGAGATTGAAATTTCAGAGCAATACCGAAACATGAAAGAGGTTTTGGACCAGCATCCCCATGTAGTTCGCTACGCCGAACAGGCTATTGAATCCTGCGGTTTGCCGGTGCGTAAATCTAAAATTCGCGGGGGTACAGACGGTTCGAAACTGAGCTTTATGGGACTTCCTTGTCCCAACGTCTTTGCGGGTGAGCATGCATTCCATAGCCCGTATGAATTCGTTAGTGTTCAAGATATGGAAAGCGCTGCCGATGTGATTGTGAAAATTTTAGAGTTGGTAGCCCTAGATCACGCATAAAAAAAAACCGCCGGAGGGCGGTTTTTTTTAATCAGCCTCTTGCGGCGTATGCTTTATTCAACGCATCCGCGAGCCTAACACCGCCTTGCGCCAGCCGTAAATGCAGCAAGTCACTGTGGTCATAGATATAACTGTAGCCTAACTTCTCAGGATCATCAAACGCGTAGCATTGTTCCCGGAAGAGGACACTTTCTCTTACCCAATCTTTTACGGTGGAATTTTTCCAAGATTCGATATCAACGGCTACTCGGGTAGACATCACCCATACACTGTATTCGGTGTAGGACATTTGCCAATAATCGATCATGCCACTGTCCCAGACACGGTGCAAATTCGAGTTTTCCCAAAAGAACTTTACTTTCACCGTATTGCCTCCCATATCCGTACCGTTTCCGCAGTGCAGGGGTTGGTGTACATCACCTATTAAATGGGCTAAAGCTTTCAATGCAAATGCTTCATCGACACTGAATTTGCCCGTTTCTATTTCGAGTAAGAATTTCTCAATGCCTTCCCAAACATCGCCTTCCTCAGGATGTACATGTCCGTCCATGGCATCGACATGTGTTACCGTACAATAATGGTACGGCTTGAGGCTATCGTAGGCACGGTCACTTTTTATGAAGTCCATCCAATTCGCTACTTGCGCAAGATCTTCACCACCCAATGTTTCCAAAATGTGGGCACGCACCTCTGGATTTAAATGGTCCATAGCGATGTGACCAATGATTCTGTGACCCGTTAATCCCCATGAAAACGCGGTCAATGAGCTCAATACAAGCGTAAGAGAAAGTAGTTTTTTCATTATAAAGCTGATGAAGGTTTTAAGTAGCCAATGATACGATCGTATCGTAATCCCATGCCACGGTTGTACATTATTAAAGTGTAATCGTTTTTAGTTTGCCAGTGCGTCCCCTCGGTGAGGGCTGTACTTACGCCGCCTTTTTCGTCGGGGTGCGCAAAGACGTAATTGTAATACCCTTGTTTTAAGAGGACTTTACCGGTGTAGGCCTGTTTGCTGTAGTTGTAGGAAAGTTCAAATTCCGGGTCCAATTTCCAATTGCTTAATTGGCCATAAACATAAACCGGAACTTCCAATTCAGGGCTTTCTAAAAAGAAGTCTACCCAACAATAATCACCTGCTAAATCCGGATTGCCAACATCTGCGCGTTGAATTAAACGACGTCCATTAATGTCATTTTGAAAGCTGTATACGGCAATGCTTCTGTTCTTCTTTTCCTCCAAAAACACTGACCAGCAGGTATCGAGCTGCGAAACTTTCACGCCCATTCCCACCTGATTGAGCCGCTTGGTATCAAAGGAATGGAATTCCACACCCCCTTCAAAGGCATATTCACCTAAGAAATTGTATTCCAGCATGCCGTCATTAATAAAAGTCGGCTTTAAGCGTGTCAATGCGTTGTCCCAGCGTCTATTCTGTAAGATGCTCAGATCAAGGTCTTGGAAATAATCCTGAACGGGGTATCCTGCTAAGGCAACTTTTGCATTCACCATTTGCTCGCTAGAGAAGTTAGTCAGGTCGGTTGCGCGTAAAACTTGAACCGAAGGCAGGACCAAATCTTCGTATACAATAAACCGGCGTCGTATAATGAGATCCGTTGGATCGTCATTTTGATACACTTCCAGGACATAATTACCACTGATGCGCGGACGGGCATTTGCATTTGGGATGCGAAGTGAATAGTGCGTATACGGCACAAAGGTTCCAACGCTGATCGCAAAGTCGTTGATGTAATTGCCGTCAAAACCGTCGAGGTATTGGTTGATCAACAGGTCCGATTTTTCCCAGTCCTTCGTGCAATGGTAAATCTTGTAGGCATAATTGTTCCATTCGTATGCCATGTCATCAAAACTGAATTCCAGACCGTTTTTTACACCCAATTCATAGGCGGGAAAGTCTAAAGGCGCACCAATGGGCGCTATTTGAACCGTTTTAAGGTATTCAAAAGCCACAGTATCGGTCAAACCCTGTCCATTCAGCAGGCTTGAAATCAATAGGATGACTAATGTCACGGACTTATTAACAGACATATTTATAAATATTGGTGTCTAAGGTACAATTAGTCTCGAATTCTTAAGGCTAAATGAAACACGTATCCTAATTTCGCAACCCAAAATCATCTTATAGTACGATGTCTCAAACCTTTAAGATTCGCAAGGGTCATGATATTAAGTTAATCGGCGGCGCTCCCAAAACGGATTTGGGTCGCATTACTGCCTCAACTTATGCCGTGACACCCCTAGATTTCCCTGGAATTACCCCGAAATTGGCGGTAAAAGCAGGGACACAAGTTAAAGCAGGTGATACTTTATTCTTCGATAAAGATCGACCTGAAGTGAAAATTTGTTCTCCCGTCTCCGGTGAAGTGGCTGAGGTAAAGCGCGGTGCAAAGCGCAAAATCTTAGCCGTTTTAATTTTAGCGGATTCGGAAACCACCTACGCCGATCACGGTGCATTCGGTTTTTCGGGAGCAACGCGAGAGGCAGCAGCAGCGCATTTTAGCGCAACTGGTGTGGGTGCGTTCATTACTTCTCGACCTTATGGTGTAGCTGCAGGCATGTCGGAAAAACCGCGTGCAATTTTCGTTAATGGTATTCAGAGTGGCCCTCTTTCAGGAGACCTTGCTTACCAACTCGAGGGCAAAGAAAAATCAATAGCAACAGCGTTGAAAGCACTGAAGCTGATGACTGAGGGCACTGTCTACGTCAGTCATGATGCAGATCGCGCCCCTATTGAGGCACTTCAGTCGCTGGATGCCACTCACATCACGTTTTCAGGCAAACATCCGAAAGGACTTGTAGGGACGCAAATCGCTCAAACAGCTCCTTTGAATAAGGGTGAGATTGTTTGGACTGTAAATGCGATTGACCTGCCTACCATCGGAGCTGCGTTTGAAACGGGTGAGTACCGTCCAGAATACCGCGTTACGGTTGCTGGATCTAAAGCGATGAATGCAGGATATGCCACTGCGCTACAGGGCGTTTCCTTAACATCGTTTGTATCTGCCAATGTGAACACTGATAACACGCGTTTGATCGCCGGAGATGTGCTCACAGGAACAAAAATTGAAAAAGATGATTTCCTAAGTTTCGGTCGTACGCAACTGACTGCGATACCGGAAGGAAACAAGACTGAATTCTTTGGTTGGGTGTTGCCTGGGTTTGGTAAATTCTCAATGAATCGCGCATTCTGGAGCTGGTTGTTCCCGAACCGCGAATACGATCTCGACACCAACATGCACGGTGAAGAGCGTGCCTTTGTTGTTACGGGCGAATATGAAAAGTTCATCCCAATGGACATCTTCCCGCAGCAGTTGCTCCGTAGTATTTTGATTGGAGATATCGAAAAAATGGAACAATTAGGGATCTACGAAGTTGTCCCTGAAGATTTCGCTTTGGCAGAAGTAGCCTGTACTTCAAAATTGCCACTACAGGAAATCGTACGCAAAGGATTGAATGACCTTAGAAAAGAAATGATTTAATAGCCAGATTATGAAGTTTGTACAAAACATATTCGACCAGACTAGACCGCTTGTTGAAAAAGATGGCAAAAGAAACATCTTCTACCCATTGCACAACGCAATTGAGACGATGGCATTTGTTCCAGATCACACCGCGCACTCCGGTGCACACGTGCGAGATGCTATAGATTTGAAACGCACCATGGTAACTGTAATCTTCGCGATGGTACCGGCACTGCTTTTTGGAATGTGGAACATCGGCCGCTTGCACTTCGGTGCTTTCGGTGAAGAGAGCACGTTGATCGATAACGTGATTTTCGGTGCCATGAAATTGTTGCCCCTAATCATCGTTACTTATGCAGCGGGCTTAGGTGTTGAAATCTATTTCTCTTGGAAACGCAACCACCCTGTAAACGAAGGTTTCTTGGTATCGGGTTTGCTGATTCCTATGATCATGCCTGTAGATATCCCATTGTGGATGGTTGCAGTAAGTACCATTTTTGCCGTATTGATCGGTAAAGAAGTGTTTGGTGGAACGGGAATGAATCTATTGAACCCTGCTTTAACTGCACGCGCGTTCGCTTTCTTTGCGTATCCAACTTGGATGTCAGGAGATAAGGTATGGATCAATACCACTTCAGCCGATGGTGGCCAATTGGTTGACGGATATTCTGGTGCAACCGCATTAGGAGATCTCGCAACGACCGTGGGGCAAGGTTTGGGAAATCCTTCTACAGAAACAGTCATGGCACAGTTTGGTCCGGAAGGCACCTACTCACTCATGAACGCTTTCCTAGGGCTTATTCCTGGATCAATCGGAGAGACTTCAGCGGCTTTAATTCTACTGGGAGGATTATTCCTCGTATTCAAAGGAGTGGGGTCTTGGCGCATTATGGTAAGTTTCTTCATCGGAGGTTTTGTAATGGCAGCAATATTTAATGCTTTCGCTGTAAATGAGTTCATGGGATTAAATCCTTTGCACCAGCTGATGTTGGGTGGATTCATGTTCGGTATGGTCTTTATGGCTACTGATCCTGTAAGCGCTGCGCAAACTACAACCGGTAAGTTAATCTATGGATTCTTAGCAGGATTCTTCGGAATCATGATTCGTGTTTTCAACCCTGCCTATCCAGAAGGTATCATGCTTGCCATTCTATTCATGAATGTAATGGCGCCTTTGATTGATCATTATGTAGTTGAAGCGAACGTAAAACGTCGCGCCAAACGTTTAGCTAACGCCTAATCCCTAAAATATGAACGTTAATAGCAATGCATATACGTACACTTTCGCTACTGTCATGGTAGTATTAGTAGCCGTATTATTAGCAGGTGCCTCTTTAGGGCTCAAATCAAAACAAGAAAACAACGTTAAACAGGAAAAAATGCAAAGCATTTTAGCTTCTGTAGGCGTTGAAGTCGATCGCAGCGAGGCAGAAGCCGCTTACGGCGAAGTAATCAAAGAAGTATTGACCATTAAAGGTGGTAAAGTAGTAAGCACGGATCGTGAAACGGGATTCAATGTAGATATGGCAGGTGCCATCAAAGCAGAGAATATGAATCGCGAAGTGCCCTTGTACGTGGCAAATAAAGGCGGCGAAAATTACTACATCATCCCATTACGCGGTAAAGGACTCTGGGGACCCGTTTGGGGCTTTGTGAGTTTGGAGTCCGATGGAAATACAGTTGTAGGCGCCAACTTTGGTCACAAGAGTGAAACACCAGGTTTGGGCGCAGAAATCACTACGCCAATGTTTACGGACCAGTTCCCGGGTAAAAAAATCTCTGAGGCAGGTTTGTTCCAGTCCATTTCGGTGGTGAAACAAGGTACCTCGTCAGGCGATTACATGGTGGATGGAATTTCTGGAGGTACGATCACATCTAATGGTGTGAACGATATGCTTGCAGATTGTCTAGCGCCTTATGCAGAATACTTCAAAAACATCTAAGCCATGAGTACGGAAGTAAAAACTAAAGAGTCGTTGTTCTCGAAGAAGAATCAGCAACTATTAAAAGATCCTTTTAATGACAATAACCCTATTACCGTGCAGGTTTTGGGTATTTGTTCGGCTTTGGCTATTACGGTTAAACTGGAGCCGGCGATCGTAATGTCACTCTCCGTGATGTTTGTACTAGCGGCGGGTAATGTGATCATCTCATTGATACGTAACCTGATCCCTAACCGAATTCGTATTATCGTTCAGTTGGTAGTAGTTGCCTCCTTGGTAATTCTCGTGGACCAATTTCTAAAAGCCTTTGCTTACGATGTGAGCAAGCAGCTGTCTGTCTTCGTTGGTTTGATTATCACGAACTGTATCATCATGGGTCGTTTTGAAGCTTTTGCTCTTGGAAATGGACCGTGGAAGGCATTCCTCGATGGCATTGGAAACTCCATAGGTTATGGTGTGATTCTCATTGCCGTCGCATTTGTACGTGAGCTCTTGGGTTCGGGGCAGCTTTTAGGAGCACAAATCATTCCATTGAGCTGGTACATCGACATGGACAAGGGAACAGGATTCTACGCCAACAATGGATTCTTTTTATTCCCTCCAATGGCATTGATTGTTGTAGGAATGATCATCTGGGCGCAACGTGCCAAGAACACTAAACTCATCGAAGAAAACTAAACCGACATGGGACAAGAACTAATTAATCTATTCGTCAAATCGATTTTTATCGAGAACATGATTTTCGCCTATTTCTTAGGTATGTGTTCGTATTTGGCGGTTTCTAAAACGGTAAAGACCGCTGTAGGTCTCGGTATCGCTGTAACTTTTGTACTGGTCATCACTTTACCGGTAAACTGGTTGTTAGAGAACTATGTATTGCAACCTGGTGCCTTGAGCAAATGGTTGGGTGCAGGATTTGAAGAAGTTGACCTAAGCTTCCTTTCATTCATTATGTTTATTGCAGTAATTGCCTCTATGGTTCAATTGATTGAGATGATCGTTGAGAAATTTGCACCAGCACTCTACAGTGCCTTGGGTATTTTCTTGCCACTTATTGCAGTGAATTGTTCTATTCTGGGTGGTTCACTCTTTATGCAAGAACGCGCATTCGGAACCATAGCAGAAGCTACGGTTTACGGCCTTGGTTCAGGGGTGGGTTGGTTCCTTGCTATTGTTGCTATTGCTGCAATCCGCGAAAAAATCCGCTATTCGAATGTTCCAGCTCCTTTGCGTGGTCTTGGGATCACCTTCATCATCACTGGATTGATGGGGATTGCATTTATGAGCTTCATGGGTATTAAATTATAATTATAGGCAGCTATGTTTTTATCTAGCACAGTAATTTTTTCATCGGTAGTCGTTTTCGTAGTAGTGATCCTTTTGCTGGTAACTATTCTATTGCAAGCGAAAGCTCGTTTATCACCAAGCGGTCCGGTTAAATTGAATATTAACGGTGATGATGTTGAGGTAGAATCAGGAACAACCCTGCTCACTACTTTGAGCAGCCAAAAAATCTTCTTACCCTCCGCATGTGGTGGCGGTGGTACTTGCGGTATGTGTAAGTGTCAAGTTACCGAAGGTGGTGGCGAGATTCTGCCAACTGAAACCGGATTCTTCAACCGTAAAGAGATTGCGGATAACTGGCGTTTAGGATGTCAGATCAAAGTGAAGAACGACATGACGGTGAAAGTTCCGGAAGAAATTTTTGGAATCAAGAAATGGGAATGTGAGGTAGTAAGTAACTACAACGTAGCCTCTTTTATTAAGGAATTTGTAGTCCGTTTACCAGAAGGTGAGAACCTTGATTTTGAAGCGGGTGGTTATATTCAGGTCGACGTACCTGCAACTACTGTAGATTTTAAAAATATAGATATCACTTCGCACCCTAAATTAGGTAAGGCGCCGGATGAGTTCAAAGAAGAGTGGGATAAATTCAAGCTTTGGGATCTTAAAATGGTCAATCCAGAGCCGTTATTCCGAGCGTATTCTATGGCCAACCACCCTGCAGAAGGGAATATCGTGATGTTGAACATTCGTATCGCCACCCCTCCGTTTGATCGTAAGAAAGGCGGCTGGATGGACGTCAACCCAGGGGTTTGTTCGTCTTACGTGTTTGATCAAAAACCAGGTGATAAGGTGACCATTTCAGGTCCTTATGGAGAATTCTTCATTAAGGAGACTGAGGCGGAAATGCTTTACATCGGTGGTGGTGCGGGTATGGCTCCGATGCGTTCGCATTTGTTCCACTTATTCCACACCTTGAAGACGGGCCGTAAAGTCAGTTACTGGTACGGCGGTCGTTCGAAGCGTGAGTTGTTCTATCTGGAGGATTTCCGTCAGATTGAGGAGCAATTCCCAAATTTCAAATTCCACATTGTATTGTCTGAACCACTACCGGAAGATCACTGGAGTCCTAAAGACAGTATGGAAGCAGATGGCGATGGTTTCGTAGGCTTCGTTCACCAAGCGGTGATTGATAACTATTTGAACCACCACGATGCGCCAGAAGATATAGAATTCTATTTCTGTGGTCCACCGCTTATGAATGCTGCGGTACTGAAGATGGTAGACGACTTTGGTGTACCGCCAGAGAACGTCAGCTTCGATGATTTCGGTGGATAATCGAAAAAAATGATAACTAAAGCCGCTCCCTAAGGAGCGGCTTTTTATTTTCACGTTATGAAGAACTATATAGCGCTATTCGCACTCGCGGTGTTGGTTTCGTGTTCGAACCGTCCCGAATTGGTGCAAATGACCAACCAGGGCCCCGCTCAAGGGTCCACCTTTAGTATCAGCTATCTGGTGCCGGAAGGTGTGGATTACCGTACTGCGATCGACTCTATCCTGCTATCTATGGACCAGCAAATGAGCTTATGGGTTGATCAAAGTGAGATTTCTGCGCTAAATAATGGTGATTCGATTTTTCTCAGTTCGGATTTTCATGATGTTATTTTAAAATCATTGATGCTTAGTGAACTGACCGATGGTGCATTCGATATATCCATAGCACCTTTGATTCAAGCGTGGGGTTTTTCTGGCGGCTCGCGAAAGGACACCATCAATGTAGATAGCTTACTGAATTTCGTTGGTTACAAAGGAATGGTTGCCCAACGGCCGGGCAAACGATTGGAAAAGTATGCCTTACCGAAAGGCTACGCGATTGATGTAAACGCGATTGCCCAGGGATATACGGTCGATATTGTAGCGGGCCTTTTGGAAGGCGAAGGCGTGGCGAATTATATGGTCGAAATAGGCGGCGAGGTCCGTTGTAAAGGAATCAATGCAAGAGGGCGGAAATGGCGTATCGGCATTGAAGAACCCACAGAAGAGCGGGTTGCCGGCCAGTTTCAAACGATAGTGGAGTTGGACAGCATGTCCTTAGCGACAAGTGGAAATTATCGAAAATATTGGGAAGATGAAACAGGGCAGAAGGTCGTTCACAGTATAGACCCAGAAACGGGGCGACCTGTGATCAGTAATCTTTTGAGCGCCAGCATTATTGCTCCAAATGCGACGACGGCAGATGCCTTGGCCACGGCTTGTATGATCAAAGGCATTGGTGGCGCCACGCACATGCTGGAACGCTTTCCTGATGTAGAAGGCTACTTTATTGTAGGTAATAAATTTGGGGAGATTGAAGTTGTAGAGACTTCAGGGTGGAAGCAGTATACGATTAACTAGCCTGTTCGAGCTTCGTTTCACACTGGTTAGGGTCCTTGCCGCAGTAGGAACACGTTTCACCGTCTTTGTTTAAAAACGGGCTCTGAGAGGCACATGTGCCCGCAAATTCTCCGTCCTTTTTTGCCCAAATTTTAATAGCGATTCCTGCGAATCCTAATCCTAAAAGCACAACGGTAATTCCGATAAGTTTCAATGCAACCATGGTGAGGGTGTTTTTTCGTGGGTCAAAGGTACAACGGAGTATTGAATTATTAAGGCATACAATCGCGAATGGAATTCCCCCAGCGAAGCTGTGGTAACCGAAGGCTGTGATGTACATTTGTAAAACCATTTTAACTTAAAACCAGATACATATGAAAATTACTGTTGTAGGTGCCGGAAACGTAGGTGCTACAGTAGCAGAGAACTTGGTTCGCCGCGAATTGGCGGAGGAGATTGTACTGCTTGATATCAAGGAGGGATTTGCGGAAGGCAAGGCCATGGACATGAACCAAACTGCAACTTTGAATGGATTTGATTCAAAGGTTGTCGGTTCGACCAATGATTACAGTAAAACTGCCGGTTCTGCCGTAGCAGTGATTACTTCTGGTATTCCTCGCAAGCCCGGTATGACTCGTGAAGAGTTGATCGGTACGAATGCGAAGATCGTTCAAATGGTGACTGAGAATTTAATCAAGCACAGCCCTGAAATCATCATTGTGGTCATTTCTAACCCAATGGATACCATGACGTATTTGACGTCAAAAACTTCGGGATTACCGAAGAACCGTATCATAGGTATGGGAGGTATTTTGGATTCAGCACGCTTTAAATACCGTTTATCGGAGCAATTGGGATGTTCTCCAAACGACCTGCAAGCGCAAGTTATAGGAGGTCACGGCGATACTACTATGATTCCTTTAATCAACCACGCGACCTACAACAGCATGCCAGTAACACAGTTCCTTACGCAGGAGCAGCAAGAGCATGTTGTTAAAGAAACTATGGTTGGTGGTGCTACTTTAACGAAGCTTATCGGAACTTCAGCGTGGTATGCTCCAGGTGCTGCAGGTGCAGAGCTAGTGGAGTCGATTGTACGCAACCAAAAGAAAATGTTCCCTTGTTCAGTTTTACTTAACGGTGAATATGGACAGGACGACATTTGTATCGGTGTCCCTGTGATCATCGGTAAAAACGGATGGGAGAATGTAGTTGAGTTCGATTTGAGCGCTGATGAGAAGGATAAGTTCGAAGCTTCTGCTGCTGCTGTTCGTAAAATGAACGCTGCGCTAGACGAGAATCTATAAGTCCAGCGCTGAAAATAGTCCCCGTAGGGGCAAAATAAAACTCCCGAGCGCGCAGCGCTCGGGAGTTTTTTATGCGTTTTTTTTGGGACTTACTTAAGCATTCTTACGCCGTCGCTGGAGACGAATGTGCAATAGCCTTTGCCAAAAAATCGATAGCGTGTCTTGGCAATGATTCTGTAAATAATATCAAGCAAGAAGGTAGGTACGAGATGAAACACTTTGGTCCAACGGTAACCGGGTAGCATTTCTAGGATCAGCAATACGGCTTTGGAACGAATGTAGAATTGGTCGTCTAAAAATAAAACGACAGAATCTTCACTCTTTAAATGTTCAGGTAGATGTTCTTTTGCCCATTGGCTTGTTAACGAGGCGAAAGCGAATGTGTCATAGAAATCTCTACAGTGAATCCAGTCGACACTCTTGTTGCACAACGTACAAGGGCCGTCAAATAAAACTACCGCATGCATTACTGAACCATTAAACGTTCTACCCTGCGTAGGCCGTTTGTGGTGTTGAAAACAACCAAATACAAACCCTTTGCAAGTGGAATCGAATTTTTAGCGCCTGCGGTTACTTCGCCGAGCAGTCGCCCTTGAATGGAATAAATTTGTGCAGCAGTAATGAGGGGGTCTGTACATTCAAATTGGAAAAAACCTTGCGTCGGATTGGGGTAAAGTTTGCACGTAAAGGGAAGCATGGCCGTCTCTTCGATTGAGATATCATTAAAGGCTTTTCCCTCGAAATAGTGCAGTCCACCGCTCATATTCCCCAAAATTACATCGGGGTAGCCGTCAGCATTCAAATCTCCAACGGCGGGGTGTAAACGTGATCCAGAAGCTAGAAAATGAGTATCCGCACTCCGCAGGGTTGGGCGAAGATTAAACCGCATGTTGGGACGTTTTGAAATGCGACCACCGTAAGGCATTTGGCAACCGTCATTCGTTATGCCGTTCCAACCGGTAACCTCCCCATAGCGCATGCTAGCGAAGGAGGTGTTTTGAAGTAGTACGGGAATATCACCTGTTTGTGCATGTTTCGAAAAACAAATTTCTACCAAAAGGTGATCTTCACCATTCCAGGTGAACGGCATGTCTAAGGCTATATCATTCCAGCCGGTCGTCATAACGCGGATTCCACTGTAAACGGTTTGAAGATTTTGTGTGACGAAATTGGTTTGCGTTGTGTCCGCGATGTGTGTCATTTTGATATCAAAGCCCTGCGTCAAATAAAGACTCGTATTGGTGCCCAATTCAAAACCAATGGTTTTGATTTGTCCGTAGATTCCTCCTGCATTCATTAATTCGTTCTTACTGAAGACAATCTGAGTCCGGCCGTTTCGCTTGGATCCTCCAAAGGGTGTTTCTACTCTCGATGCAGATGTTATTGTACCACCGCCAACAACTAAATCCAACGCTGAAGCGCCACTCATGATAGTGCGTAGGCTGTCTTTCTGAACGACACCCAGACTTTCAGACCCTATGAGTAGCGTGGTGTCTTGCCCGTAGATAAATGCGGGGGCTGAATAGCCGTCCGGTGCTTGAGGACTGGTCATATTAATTCCTGCCCATGCCGCATCTACTAGTGTAAAAGCGTTAGGCATACTTCCGGTATTTTCATAATAGGCAATAGCGCCGCTTTCGTTTCCTATTAAAAGGTCCAAATCGCCATCGCCGTCAAGATCTCCTAATGCGGGCGTTGCAAAATTGCCGACGTCGATGGATTGTAAACTTCCGCGGTACGTGTAGCTGTGGGCTGTAAAAGACCCGGTGTTTTCGTAATAAAATAATTCACCCGTTTCTGTACCTACAATCATATCCGGATCGAAATCGCCGTCGAGATCACCAAAAGTCGGACAGAGGCTTGCGCCGAGGTTGTTGTACCCGGCATTGGCTAAATCAGAATCGGTCAGCGTGAAGGCAGGGGCCGTGTTTGTCCCCGTGTTCTTGAACAATAGCATACGGCTTTCGTAGGTGCTCGGTGCCGTATACAGCCCTTTGCCGCCGACGACTAAATCCAAATCCCCATCGAAGTCGATGTCGACTAGGGCCGGCTTTGCGGCAGAACCTATATCAAGCATGTCGCTGACTAGAAATGCGGAGTCTAATGTTCCCCAATTAGGGTTGTTGAGCGTTCCATTATTTGGATAAAGCCAATTGTTCTTTGTGTTCTGTGATCCGTTCAAATTGGGACTTACCATGAGGTCGGGAATACTGTCAAAATCAATATCCTCATAAAATGCCGCTGGAAAATACTCTATGGCTGTGGGTTGAACCAGGGGGTAGAGTGTATCCTTTGCTACCATAAACGCACTGTCGATATGACCGCCGTTGTATGCCGCGACAAGGTTGGTGAAACTGACATCCCCAATAAGCACATCCTGAAGGGTATCTCCATTTAGGTTGAGCACTAACAATGTGGAGCCGGCATGCATACCGCTCGAAGTCTTCTGACTGAATTCTAATTTTTGAACACCCGCACAGCCGTTTAGTGTGAGGTCGTTGGAGCTGAGGTTTTCTTCGAATCGGCCCCAGCAGGTAGTGTTGAGCTTAAAGTCGAGTGCGCAAGCGTTTAAACCTTCGTGCCAATTAATGGTAGCGCTCTGGCCAAAGGTTAATACGTCTAAATCCCCATCCCCATCGATATCTGAAATGGCGGGGATGTCGCTGCTAAAGTTGTAAAGGTTGGTAGTTGTACTCCCTACATCAGTGGTTAAATAATTGCTGCTTAATGCCCAGGAAAATTGGACTGAATCTGCAGTGCTGGTATTCTCCCATACACCTATTCCTCCTAAAACGTAGGCGAAAAGATCTTTTTTCCCGTCACAATTGTAGTCTCTGAATAATGCCCAATTTTTTACTGCAGGGAGCAACGATGCATATTCTGGTTTGCCCACCCAACTGCCGTTTTCGGCGATAAAGGTGATCCATCTGCCGCCCTGTCGGTCAAAGGCAACTAAATCTTCTACACCGTCTAAATTCAAATCGACTTTAGACCATTGCGGCAAATCCACCCCGCCCAAAAACGGATAGGGTATGCTAGTACCTCCAGCATTTACTGTAGGTCCCGCTGTCCAGTCAAAATTTAATCGGTTGCTTTGACCAGAACTCGATAGGCCAAGAAGCAGAAAAACTAGGGGTAAATAACAGGTCCTTCTCATACGTACTCAAAGATAGGATAAACTTAGATGCTTGCAGGTACAAAAAACTTTAGGTTAGGCACATCGAACTGCCTATATTTGCGCGTTATTGAAAAACTGAAACAATCCATCAGGATGCAGAACAAAGGATTAATTACCGTTTTCGCGATTGCACTAGGTCTGGCTTCATTGTACCAGCTCTCGTTCACATGGGTTGCGAACAACGTCGCTAGCGATGCAGAGGCATTCGCCGCAGGAGATGCAAATGTTAAGTCGGCTTATCTCGACAGTATGATGTCGCAAGAGGTCTATCCAGTACTTGGGTTTACCTACGGCGAAGTGAAGAAAAAGGAAATGAACCTTGGTCTTGACCTCAAAGGGGGGATGAATGTCATCCTCGAAGTGAGTGTTAAAGACGTATTGAAAGGTTTAGTGGCTAATGCCCAAGATCCACGTTTCATTCAAGCTATTGCGAATACTGACGAAGCACAGAGTCAAGGTCAAAACAACTATCTAAACACGTTCTTCGCGGAGTTTGATAAAATCAGCGCCGAAACTGGAGGTGGTTTGTTGTTGAGCGACGCTTCGCTTTTCGGTACGCCAGCAATGACGGATAAAGTAGGTTTCAATGCCGCAAACGATGCCGTACAAGCGGAAATTCGTCGCGATGTTGAGGCTGCAATTGCCAACGTATTTACCGTATTACGTGCACGTATCGACCAGTTTGGTGTGGTACAACCGAACATTCAGCGCCTAGAGGGAACTGGTCGTATTTTAGTGGAACTACCTGGTGTTAAAGATCCAGCGCGTGTTCAGAAACTTTTACAATCGACTGCGGAACTGCAGTTCTGGAACATGTATGAAGGTGCAGAAGTGCTTCCTTTCCTTGTTTCTGCGAATGACAAACTGCGCGATATCGTTGAAGGCGAAAAAGCGACATCAGAAACAGTTGACGAAACGCCAGATTTTAGTGATCTGGCAATCGAAGATGCTGAAGTTCCTGCAGATTCGTCTGCCACGGATTCTTCAGAGGTGCTATCTATGAACAATCCATTGTTTGAAGTTTTCCGCCCTATGGTGAGTGAAACTGGAATGGCCATGGAAGGACCGCGCGTAGGGTATTCACTTATTCGCGATACGGCGAAAGTCAATGCTTATTTAGCACGTCCAGAGATCGTTCAGATGATGAACCAAGAGTTGCGCAATGCGAAATTCCTATGGAGCAGTAAGCCAGAGCCTAACTCTGATATCATTACTCTTTTAGTGATTAAAGGCAATCGTGAGAACACGCCTGAATTGGACGGTGGTGTGATCGTAGATGCGCGTCCAGATTTGGACGAATACAACCGCAATATTGTAACCATGGCCATGAACGGCACTGGAGCACAGAAATGGCAGCGGTTAACTGCGGAAGCAGCTGCGCAAACGCCGAAGCGTTCTGTAGCGGTGGTATTAGACAACTATGTATACTCGTATCCGCAAGTTCAAAATGAAATTGCTGGTGGCCGTACGCAGATTACTGGAAACTTCAGTGCTGAGGAAAGCGCGGATTTAGCGAATATTCTTCGTGCCGGTAAATTAGATGCTCCTGCGCGCATCATTCAGTCGGATGTAGTAGGACCCTCTTTAGGTAAGGAGGCCATCTCTGCATCGATCAACTCGTTTGCTATTGCACTTGCTTTGGTTTTGCTTTATATGTACTTCTACTACAGTGGTGCAGGGCTTGTGGCCAACATGGCGCTACTGATCAACATGTTCTTAATCTTCGGTATTCTCGCTAGTTTACGGGCGGTATTGACGCTTCCAGGTATGGCGGGTATCGTATTGACCATCGGTATGGCGGTAGATGCAAATGTGCTTATTTTCGAGCGTATTCGTGAAGAAATGCGCCTTGGAAAAGGACTTCGTGCAGCCATCGTTGACGGATATAAAAATTCGAACAGTGCGATTATCGATGCAAACGTTACGACCTTCTTAACAGGTATTATTCTCTTTGCTTTCGGTACAGGGCCTATCCGCGGTTTCGCAACGACACTGATGATCGGTATTTTGACTTCGTTATTTACCGCATTGTTCATCTCAAGAATTGTATTCGAAAGAAGATTGGCGGGTAAGAAAGATATTAAGTTCTCTACCAAAACCACAAAAGATTGGTACACCAATATCAACTTTGACTTCTTGAAGAAGCGTAAGGTAGCTTACGGTGTTTCAGCGGTAGTCATTGCTATTGGATTGTTCTCGCTATTCACAAAAGGTTTGAATCTAGGGGTTGACTTTGTGGGTGGACGTTCGTTCCAGGTACGTTTTGACCAGCCTGTAGAAGTTAGTGATGTTGCTGAATCGTTGAGCAATGCTTTTGTGGATGAAGACGGTAATACGTACACCCCAGTGGTAAAAACCTTGGGTGATGCAAACCAAGTAATCATTACGACGAGCTACCGCATTGGAGAAACGGGACCTGCAATTGACCAGGACATTCAGTCGAAACTCTATGCGGGTGTAGCAGATTTCTTTGCGGAAGAATTGCCGTTAGAATCCTTCTTTACGGACGATACTGAAGATGCCATTGGTCTAGTAGGCTCGCGCGTTGTTGGACCAACGATTGCCGACGATATTAAATCGGGTGCGGTATATAGCATTATCTTTTCGTTGATTATTATCTTTTTGTACATCCTCATTCGCTTCCGTAAATGGCAATTCTCGCTCGGTGCGGTAGTTGCATTGTTACACGATGTACTCTTTGTGATAGGTGTGTTCTCATTGGCAGATGGATTCTTACCATTCCAGTTGGAAGTGGACCAAGCATTCATTGCAGCCATTCTAACCGTTATTGGTTACTCATTGAACGATACTGTGGTTGTATTTGACCGTATCCGTGAAAACATGGGATCACGCGGCAAGCAAAACACAGATAGTGTAAATAAATCATTGAACCAGACATTGAGTCGTACGTTCAACACCTCCTTGACGACCTTCTTTGTTCTTCTTGTTATCTTCTTATTTGGTGGGGAAGTTATTCGTGGTTTCATGTTTGCACTACTACTAGGTGTACTTGTAGGAACCTACAGTTCATTGTTTATCGCTACTCCTGTGATGTTCGACGCTTCGGACAAAGAGAGTTAAGCAACCGAAAAGCAAAATTTTCAAAACCCCCGGCGCGCGAGCGCGCCGGGGGTTTTTTATTGTAAATTTGCGCCATGCAACACGTCTTTTTACTCTTTAATATTAGTGGCGGAGAATTCATCATAGTAGCACTGGTGTTTTTACTCTTATTTGGTCCCAAGCAAATACCTGGCATGGCAAGGTCTGCAGCTAAGGTGATCAAGCAGGTGAAAAATGCCACCAATGATATCAAGAGAGAAATCCTTGACAATGCCGAGGACAATTCCCTAACGGAAGTGAAGAAAACGGTAGCGGAAGGTCGTGATGCATTCAAAGAGGTTACAGATACCATTAAAAGAGGTACCAAGCTGTGACGGCGCTCTTCCTATTCGCGGGTTTTGGTTTGTTGTTATTGGGTGGCGAATTTTTGGTTCGTGGATCTGTAGCAATTGCACTTAAGCTTCGCATTTCTAAAGTCATCATAGGTTTAACCCTCGTTGCCTTCGCTACAAGTGCGCCGGAACTCATTGTGAGTATTATCGCGGCGATGAAAGGTAAAAGTGCCATCGCTTTAGGCAATGTCATTGGTTCTAATGTTGCGAATATTGGGCTTATACTAGGATTGACGGCACTGCTGTATAAAATGGAAGCGGTTCGCCTGACCTACAGAAATGATTGGTTGTTTTTACTTGGTGCGAATGGCTTGTTGGGAGTCTTCCTTTATTTTGGTGGAATCAGTTTCCTACAAGGCTTGATTCTTGTTGCCGCCTTAGTCGTCTACAATACATTAAAAATTCGCAGCGCACGAAAGGAGCGTGCCGCAGCAAGCATAGGTCAGGATTTCGACGTGCCCGCCATGCCGGTATGGCAAGGTATAGTGCTGCTTATAATAGGAGCGGTAGGTTTGAAATTTGGCGCCCAACTTTTTGTCTCCGGCATTTCAACTCTTGCAGCGCAATGGGGTTGGAGTGAACGGTTGGTCGCTGTGAGCCTCGTCGCTTTTGGCACAAGTGTGCCAGAACTAGCAGCGAGTCTTATGGCAGCGAGAAAAGGTGAAGCCGACATAGCTATAGGTAATATCATCGGGTCCAACATCTTTAATATTCTGAGCGTCTTAGGATTCACTGCTTTAATCCAGCCCATAGCGCTTGATGAAAAAGCGTTGCTCTACGTTGACTTTCCCATAAGCTTTCTCTTCGCTTTAGTGCTTATTCCATTGATGGGCGTTATAAAATCGGACCGATTGGATCGTTTTGAAGGGACCTTCCTACTCATACTGTACGCCGCCTACATGATTCGCCTCTTTAGTTAAGGGGTTGTAATTAACATTGGTTAATAATTTTTCATTGCACCCCTGAAAAAATAGGGGTACCTTTGTCGAAAATAAAATTTAGCCACATGCCAACGGTAAGATTTCTAGCATTAAAAGAAACAATGGGGCGCAAGCCTAAGCACTTCGAAGCACCTGGAACGCGCGTTTCAGAATACTTCGGATCGCACGTATTTAATCAAAAAGCGATGCGTGAATACATGACCTCTGAAGCGTTCAAAGCAGTGAACGATTCTATTGAAAACGGTACAAAGATTTCAAGAGATGTCGCTGATCAGGTAGCTTCAGGAATGAAGGCTTGGGCCTTGAATTTAGGCGCTACGCACTACACCCACTGGTTCCAGCCGTTGACAGGTACCACCGCGGAGAAGCACGATTCCTTCTTTGAGCCAACCGGTAATGGAGAGGCTATGGAGAAGTTCTCAGGAAGCATGCTCGTTCAGCAAGAGCCGGATGCGTCATCATTCCCGAATGGAGGTATTCGCAACACGTTTGAGGCACGCGGTTACACGGCTTGGGACCCTACTTCTCCAGCATTTGTCTTTGGCACTACACTTTGCATTCCCACTGTTTTCGTTTCTTACACCGGCGAAGCACTGGATTACAAAACACCGTTATTACGTGCATTACAAGCTGTTGATGCAGCAGCAACAGATGTATGCAAGTACTTTGATAAAAATGTAAATAAGGTTAATGCCACTTTAGGCTGGGAGCAAGAGTATTTCTTAGTGGATGAAGCGTATTTCCATGCGCGTCCAGATTTGACGTTAGCGGGTCGTGCCTTAGTAGGTCATGCTCCTGCTAAAGGACAGCAGTTGGACGATCATTACTTTGGTTCTATCCCAGAGCGCGCGATCGAATTCATGAAAGAATTGGAATACGAAAGTCGTAAATTGGGTATCCCGGTTAAAACTCGTCACAATGAGGTTGCGCCTGCGCAGTACGAATTTGCTCCGGTTTTTGAAGAAGCGAACGTTGCTGTGGATCACAATTCATTGTTCATGGATCTTATGGAGAAAGTGGCGCGTCGTCATAATTTCCGTGCATTGGTCCACGAGAAGCCCTTCGCAAACATCAATGGTTCTGGTAAGCACAATAACTGGTCGTTAGCAACGAATACGGGTGTAAATCTTTTGGCACCGGGTAAAACGCCGATGAGCAATTTAATGTTCTTGACCTTTTTCGTAAACAGCATCAAGGCAGTATACAAGCACGCTGATTTGATTCGTGCATCCATTGGTTCGGCAGGCAACGAGCACCGTTTGGGTGCAAATGAAGCGCCGCCAGCAATTATTTCCGTATTTATCGGCGATCAGTTGAGCAAGGTTCTGGACCAATTGGAAAACATCGAAGGCGGTAAAATGACCCCTGAGGAAAAGACAGACCTCAAGCTCAATGTGGTGGGCAAAATACCAGAGATTCTTCTAGACAACACAGACCGTAACCGTACCTCGCCGTTTGCCTTTACAGGTAATAAGTTCGAATTACGTGCTGCAGGTTCATCCAGCAACTGTGCGCAACCGATGACGGTTCTAAACAGTGCGATGGCAGAGCAGTTGATCGAATTCAAAGCAGCAGTTGATGCGCTCATTGCTAAGGACGGTCTTAAGAAAGACGAAGCCATCTTTAGTGTATTGAAAGTGTATATCAAAGAGTCGAAAGCCATTCGTTTTGAAGGTGATGGCTACGGCGATGCTTGGAAAGAAGAAGCGGCAAAACGTGGTTTGAATAACGAACCATCGACACCTCGTGCGTTGGATGCTTACGTCAGTGAAGCCTCGTTAAAAATGTTCGAATCTTTGAATGTACTGTCGAAGCGTGAGGCAGAGGCACGCCATGAGATTCTATTGGAGTCGTACTTCATGAGAATTCAAATTGAAAGCCGTGTTTTAGGTGATTTAGCGGGAAACCACATCGTTCCAACCGCTATTAAATACCAAAACGTTTTGATCGATAACGTCCAACGTCTTAAGGACATTATGGATGAGGCAACGTTTAATACGGTTGCAAAAGAGCAATTGGAAATGATTAAAGAAATTTCTGCACGCATTTCGAAAATTCTAGCTTCTAAGGATGCAATGATTCAGGCACGTAAGCAGGCCAATGCGCTTGAAGATGTGCGTGAGAAAGCTATTGCCTACTACGATAACGTAAAGTCTTATTTCGAGGTAATTCGTTACGAAAGCGATAAATTAGAATTGATGATTGATGACGAACAATGGCCATTGCCGAAGTTCCGTGAAATGCTCTTCACGAGATAATTTTAGCTTTTCAAATTTTGCATAAGAGAAACCCCGCCCGCGCGGGGTTTCTTTTTTTATTTTATCTATATTGTGGGTGCTTAAACACAAGAGAACAGACTCGCATGCAAAAACGCATTTTACGAACTTGGACCGTTGTCCTCGCTTTCTTGCCTATCATAGCTTTCGCTCAGAACGCCACTGTTGAAGAGGTAGATCTTAAGCCCCATAAGCTTACGGTGAAAGCAGATGAATACTTTGATTCAAAAGAATATTCTGTTGCCATTGAAATTTACGCTAAGGCGTATTCTAAAGAGAAATCGCGCGAGCAGAAACAGCGTATTTCCTTCAATATGGCAGAGGGATATCGCTACACGGGACAGTGTAAAAGAGCCGCGAGCTACTATCAGCGCGCTTCCAAATTAGGATATGGTGCTCAGGCGGATTATGGCTACGCAGAAATGTTGCAATGTCAGGGGGAATATGAGGACGCCGTCATAGCGTACGAAGCCTATAAAAAATTAGTGCCGAGTGATGCTCGTGCAGATCGTGGTATAGAAAGCTGTCAAAAAGCTGCACAATGGGTAGTTTCAGGCTCCCTTTACGCCTTGGATAATGCTAAAGACTTAAATTCTAAAAAATCGGACTATTCAATTGCTTTCGCAGGAAAGCGCGGTAAAGAAGATCTAACGCTCATGATTTCTTCCATGCGTGATGATGCAACTGGTCGTAAAGAAGACGGTTGGATGGGTCAGCGCTTCTCCGATATTTTTGTTATCGAAGGCGAACGCAAAAAAGCGAAAAAGCAGAAAAAAGGCCAGGAAGCGAATGCCAATAATGAAATCGTTTGGGGTGACCTAGAGGCCATGAGCGATGTCATCAATACCAAAGACCACGAAGGCGTTGTAACTTTTGACTCAAGAGGTAAAGAAATGTATTTCACGAAGTGTATGCAAGTGAAAAACATGAAGATGGGCTGTGCCATTTTCACCACAAAAAAAATCGGTCAAGATTGGGCAAACCCTGAGCCTGTAGTCATCGCGCTTGATAGTGGCGCTTCAGTAGGGCACCCTGCGCTGAGCCCGGACGATCAGATTTTATACTTCGCTGGAGAAGTAGCTGGCGGAAAAGGCGGTAAGGATATTTACATGACTACTTACGATCGCAGAAAGCGTGAGTGGGCTGCACCAACGAACTTAAATATTAACACCCGTGGTGATGAATTGTATCCATTTGTCCATGGGGACGGATATTTGTATTTCTCATCCAACGGACACGTGGGAATGGGTGGATTCGACTGTTTCCGTGTAAAGCTCGATGAAAATGGCGCACCTGTCGGGGATGTGGAAAACATGCTTAGTCCTATCAATTCTGAGGCAGACGATATTTCATTGCGTTTTGTACCGGGCGATAATACTAAGAAAGGTTTTGTAGTTAGCAACCGCAAGGGAACACGCGGTGAGCATGATATATGGTACGTGACTGAATGGGAGAAATTCTTTGAGGCTACGGGTACTGTTGTAAGTAGTAAAAACGGCAAACCTGTAAGTGATGTGACCATTGAAGTAAGCAATAAGGAAGGTCAGTCTTTTACCGTTACGACAAATTCAAGGGGTGAGTTTAGTATTCCTCGTGGCCAGATGGAAGAGGATAAATCGTACAAATTAAACATGAGTCGCAAGCGCTTTTTAAATGCTGTGGGCGATATCACAACGAAAGGCTTGGCGTTGAATGATTATGCTCAGGTAAAAGAGGAGCGTGCTTATGTTAAATCGTACAGTCTTCGTTTGGAAATGGACCCCATTGAGGTGCCTATTGTTCTTCCTAACGTCTTCTTTGATTTAGCCAAATCAGAACTGCGCGAAGAAAGTAAAGTGGCTTTAGATACGGTATTTAGCATCTTGCAACGCAATCCTACTATTACTATTGGTCTGCGCTCGCACACGGATTACCGTGATACAGATGCGAAAAACGATGTGCTCTCGCAAGCACGTGCACAAAGTTGTGTGGATTACCTCATTCAGAAAGGCATTCCTTCGGAACGTTTAACGGCAGTTGGAATGGGAGAGAAAGAACCATTTGTTATTTCAGCCGATTATAAAGGGTTCGGTGCTGACAAATTCAAAGCTGGGGATAATCTAACAGAAACGTTCATTAAAGGTCTTAGTAAAGAAGATCAGGAGGTAGCGAATCAAATCAACCGCCGTACGGATTTCAAGGTATTAAGTGATGATTACGTTCCTTCTACTTCCGTGGCAGCGGGTGAATCCACAGAAGCCGGTGCTGCACAACCTAAGAAGAATGAGAACCCTATAGGTCAAACCATGACTTTAGGTCCTAAAGACCGTTCATTAGGTAAAATTGCAATGGATAACGGGATGAACGTTGTACAGTTGAAAAACCTAAATGGTGGTTTACGTGGCGCGCGCCCTATGCCGGGTATGGTGATTAAAGTAACGCCTAACGGTGACTATTCAGCGTTCGATGCTGATCATTATCAGGTTCAACGTGGCGATACCATGCGAGGCATTGCGAAGGAAACCGGGGCTAACGTTAAGGAGATCCGTGATTTAAACGGTTTCAAAAGTGATAAAAGACTGGACCATTGATCCTGATCAGGATTGGGTAGTATAAACTATTAAGGAGCGCGCACGGGTCTCCCGTGCGCGCTTTCTCGTTATTTTTGCAGCATGAATATACATCAGACCGCTATACAGGACGAGGCGTAAGTGCCCAGAAAGAGGACGTCCACAATGCAATCAAAAACATTTATAAAGGCTTGTTTCCTAAGGCCTTCTGTAAAATAGTTCCGGATTATTTGACGGGTGATGATGACTATTGTCTCGTCATGCATGCAGATGGTGCAGGTACTAAAAGTTCACTGGCTTACATGTACTGGAAAGAGACCGGTGACATAAGTGTATGGAAGGGTATCGCTCAAGACGCGTTAATCATGAATATTGATGATTTGCTTTGTGTCGGGGCTACGGAGAATATTATGCTCAGTTCCACCATTGGTCGTAACAAGGGTTTAATCACTGGTGAAGTGCTAAGTGCTATCATCGGCGGAACGGAATCGCTTTTAGAAGAATATAGAAAACACGGTATAGATATCATCAGTACAGGCGGTGAAACGGCCGATGTTGGTGATTTGGTCAGAACCATCATTGTCGATAGTACAGTAGTTGCTCGGATGAAACGCTCGGATGTTATAGATAATGCGAACATCAAACCGGGTAACGTGATAGTAGGATTAGCATCTTATGGTCAAGCGACTTATGAGTCGGAATACAACGGTGGGATGGGGTCGAACGGTTTGACTAGTGCTCGACACGATGTGTTCAGTAAAGCTTTGGCAGCAAAGTATCCAGAAAGCTTTGATCCCGCAGTTCCTGAGTCGCTCGTTTATACGGGTACAAAATCTCTGACGGAACTAACGGATACGCCGCTAGACGCGGGGAAATTGGTGCTTAGTCCTACGCGCACCTATGCTCCCATTATTAAGCGAATTTTAGACGAGTACCGCGGTAAAATTGACGGTATGGTACATTGTTCAGGCGGTGCACAAACGAAGATTTTACACTTTTTAGAAAAGGGACACGTGATTAAAGACGCGCTGTTCCCTATACCACCACTCTTTAAAATGATTCAGGAGGAGAGCGGTACGAGCTGGGAAGAAATGTACCAGGTATTTAATATGGGACACCGTATGGAGCTGTATGTAGATCCTTCCATTGCAGATGCCATAATCGCTATCAGTGAAAGCTTTGGGGTATCCGCGAAGATTGTGGGAAGAGTTGAAGAGAGTTTAGCTAAGGAATTGACCATTAGTAGCGAGTTCGGCACCTTTAAGTACGAGAAGTAATGGCGATGATTGATAAGCTTAATGTGATTTTTCAGCGCTATAATGAAGTGAACGATCTCATTATTCAGCCGGACGTAATATCGGACGGAAAACGCTACGTTCAGCTCAATAGGGAGTATAAAAACTTGAAGCCTTTAGTTGAAGTCAGAGAACAATACTTGGAAATGTCCAGCCGTATTGAGGAAGCTAAGGGGGTATTGAAAGAGGAGAAAGATCCGGATTTTCGTGAAATGGCGAAAATGGAATTGGATGAATTGGAGCCTGCTTTCGTAGCCTTAGAAGAGGAAGTGAAAATTCTGTTATTACCGAAAGATCCTGAGGATGATAAAAACGCATTAGTTGAGATTCGTCAGGGAGCAGGCGGTGATGAAGGTGCTATTTTTGCAGGCGATTTGTTTCGAATGTACCAGCGTTATTGTGAGGGCAGGGGTTGGAAAATAGAGATTCTGACCATGAACGAAGGTTCCGCTGGAGGTTTTAAAGAGGTCTCTTTTGAAGTTAGCGGTGAATCTGTTTATGGGATTTTAAAATATGAAAGTGGTGTGCACCGCGTACAACGTGTTCCTGCAACAGAAAGTCAGGGTCGTGTACATACTTCTGCAGCGTCCGTAGTCGTTCTTCCAGAAGCGGAAGAAGTGGATGTGGACCTGGATATGAAAGACGTTAAAAAAGATACGTACCGTTCACAAGGAGCAGGAGGGCAGCACGTGAATAAGACAGAAAGTGCCGTACGCTTGACACACCTTCCCACTGGTATCGTGGTAGAATGTCAAGACGGTCGAAGTCAACATAAAAACTTCGAACAAGCTTTGAAAGTATTGCGGTCCCGCATGTTTGACATGGAGTTCAAAAAGAAGCAGGAGGAGCAGGCAGCTCAGCGTAAAACCATGGTTAGTACGGGTGATCGTTCGGCAAAAATTCGAACCTACAACTATCCCCAGGGACGAGTCACCGATCATAGAATCGGTTTAACCAGCTATAATCTGAACGATGTGGTTAATGGGGATATCCAGAAGTTTATTGACGAACTTCACATGGCCGAGAATGCCGAGAAAATGAAAGAAGGATCGGACGATTATTAGAGCAAGATGAATAGAGAAGCGTTAATTGAGCAAATTAGAGCAAAGCGAAGTGTGCTTTGTGTGGGGTTGGATACGGATTTGGAAAAAATCCCAGCGCATTTATTGCATGAGGAGGATCCAGTGTTCACCTTTAATAAAGCCATCATCGACGCGACCGCTGCATCGACAGTTGCCTATAAACCTAATATTGCCTTTTATGAATCCATGGGCGTTAAAGGTTGGCAAAGCCTTGAGAAGACCATTCAATATTTAGATGAGAGGTATCCAGAAATTTTCACTATTGCAGATGCCAAGCGCGGTGATATTGGAAATACCTCAAAAATGTATGCAAAGGCATTTTTCGAAAACATGAATTTCGATAGTGTCACTGTAGCCCCTTATATGGGTGAGGATAGTGTGACTCCTTTTCTTGAATTCCCAAATAAATGGGTAATACTGTTGGGACTTACCTCAAACAAAGGCGCATTCGATTTTCAGTGTATTGAGAACGCAGAAGGTGAAGCGCTGTTTGAAAGCGTTGTTAAAAAAGCGCAGGAATGGGCTACTGCTGATCAGTTAATGTTTGTTTTGGGTGCAACGAAGACGGAGCATTTAGCACGTTTACGCTCCATTGCTCCTGACCATTTCTTTTTAGTTCCAGGTGTTGGTGCGCAGGGCGGTTCTCTCGAAGAAGTATTAAAACAAGCGACGAATAAAGACTTTGGTGTTTTAGTCAATAGTACACGCGGTATCATTTACCAGAGCATTGGATTAGATTTTGCCCAGGCAGCGGGTAGGGCCGCACGAACGCTTCAGCAAGAAATGGAGCGTCTATTGTTCTAGTGTGCGTTGAGTCACACTCATGAGTTTTAGAAGCCCGAACTTTGAGGTATCTTAAAACTCAATTATGGAAATCATCGGATACATCGCATCCATTTTTATTGGAATCTCACTCGGTCTTATTGGTGGCGGGGGGTCAATCCTAACTGTGCCTGTATTGGTGTATCTTTTCGGTATTGGGGCAGAAATGAGTACCGCCTACTCTTTATTCATCGTTGGTTCAACCGCATTGGTAGGTGGTATTCGCAACGCGAGCTTAGGTAATGTGAATTATAAAACCGCAGTAGTTTTTACCATTCCTGCCTTTATTGCTGTTTACGCTACTCGCGCTTATTTGGTCCCTGCAATTCCTATTGAAATAATGACCATTGGAACGTATGTCTTGACTAAGGACATTGCCATCATGGTGTTCTTTGCTTTGGTAATGCTTGCGGCTTCAGTAAGCATGATTCGTAACAAGCGAAAGGAAGAAGAAGAGGACGAAAATGCATTGCCAAAGTTCAATGTACCCGCCATTATTTTAGAGGGAGTAGTTGTCGGTGTGTTAACTGGTATTGTTGGCGCTGGCGGTGGATTTTTGATCATTCCAGCATTGGTTCTTTTTGCAAAATTACCCATGAAAAAAGCCGTTGGTACTTCATTGTTAATTATTGCAGCGAAGAGTTTGATTGGATTTGTCGGAGATGTACAACGTTATGGCGACCAATTGGATTGGACCCTCTTACTAACGGTAACCGCCATTGCGGTATTTGGTATCTTTATAGGTATCTATTTGAATAAATTTATTGACGGTAAAAAACTGAAGAAAGGCTTCGGCTGGTTCGTCTTATTGATGGCCGTCTACATTATTGGAAAACAACTTTAATAGCATAGAATAAAAATCGCAATATCATGACAGTAGAACAGATTTATACGGGATGTTTGGCACAGGGTGCCTATTACATTGCCTCAAACGGCGAAGCAGCAATCATCGACCCATTGCGCGAAGTAGGTCCATACCTCGATCGTGCAGAGAAGGATGGTGTAACCATTAAGTACATTTTAGAGACGCATTTTCATGCGGATTTCGTTTCAGGTCACCTTGATTTAGCAGCAAAGACTGGTGCGAAAATCGTTTATGGCCCTACTGCGAATACGCAGTTTGATTGCCATGTTGCTGAGGATGGTGAGGTGTTAAAGGTGGGTAACGTAACTATTCATGTTCTGCATACACCGGGTCACACGATGGAAAGTACTACCTATTTGCTAAAAGACGAAAGTGGTAAAGATTATGCTATTTTCTCAGGGGATACACTATTCTTAGGTGATGTAGGTCGTCCTGATCTTGCACAGAAAGCAGCAAGTATGACCCAAGAAGATTTAGCAGGCATACTGTTCGATTCCTTACGCAATAAGATTATGGTTTTGGCAGATGATGTGATTGTGTATCCAGGTCACGGTGCAGGTTCTTCTTGTGGTAAAAACATGTCTAAAGAAACAGTAGGGACCATTGGTGAGCAAAAAGCGACCAATTATGCGCTTCGCGCGAACATGACAAGAGAAGAATTTGTGGCAGAGGTAACGCACGGTTTATTGCCTCCGCCAGCCTACTTCCCAGAGAATGTTCGTATGAATAAAACGGGGTATGAAAGTTTGGATAGAGTCATGGAACGTGGCTTGCGTCCACTCTCTGTGGATGCGTTCGAGGCGGCTGCAACTGAAACAGAGGCGTTGATTTTAGATACACGTCACCAGGACACCTTCATCCACGGGTTCATTCCACAATCAATATTTATTGGGATAAAAGGCAGCTTCGCCATGTGGGTCGGTGCCTTGATTCCAGATATCAAGCAAGAAATCTTGATTGTGGCCGATCCAGGAATGGAAGAGGAGGTCGTGACAAGATTATCGCGTGTGGGTTACGATAATTGCATCGGTTTCCTAGACGGAGGGTTTGATGCTTGGAAGAGTTCAGGTAAAGAGGTAGATGCTCTTCCTCAAGTTACAGCTGAAGAACTCAAGGGTATTGCGAATGCAACCGTAGTCGATGTTCGTAAATCAGGAGAGTATTTGAGCGAACATTTGATCGATGCCATTAACATAGAGTTGGATTACATCAATGACCAAATGTCTAGTGTACCGCAGGAAGGCACCTTCTATGTGCATTGTGCAGGTGGCTACCGTTCTGTGATCGCTTCTTCAATTCTAAAAGCACGCGGTTACCACAATATGGTGGACGTTGCAGGAGGCTTTAATGCCATTAAGGAAGCTGGACTTAACGTTTCCGATTACGTTTGTCCGTCAACTTTATAAATACGACTCAATTCGTGGACCGCGCCTAAAAAGGCGCGGTTTCCATGTTTTCTAAGCCCTAACCGCTTCATCTTATTTCTAACGCATTAACGATCAAAACACTATGGATTTAATTCTTCAACCTTGGCCCTGGTATGTGAGCGGCGCCCTCATCGCATTTGTGATGTGGCTCCTTCTTTACTTCGGTAAGTCGTTCGGTTTCTCTAATAATTTGAGAACCCTTTGTACGATGTGTGGAGCTGATAAATTTGCGCCTTTTTTCCAGTTCAATTGGAAAACGCAAAGTTGGAATTTGTTTTTTCTTGTAGGCGCCGGTTTGGGTGGTTACATTGCAACGAATTTTCTAACCACACCAGATTATGTAGTCGCCATTTCAGAGGCAACCATTGACGATCTTGGAGCCTTAGGTTTTGCTGTTCCAACAGCCTACGCACCAGCCAGCCAATTCGGTATGGAAGCGCTAAGCAGTTGGCAGAATATTTTGATTTTAGCGCTCGGTGGTTTTATGGTAGGATTCGGAGCGCGTTATGCCGGAGGATGTACTTCAGGACATGCTATTTCCGGAATCTCTGATCTTCAACCCGCATCCTTGCTGGCTGTCATAGGGTTTTTTATTGGTGGCCTCGCCATGACACATTTGATCTTCCCATTAATCTACTAAGCCATGAAACAGATAAAATTTTTACTTGCAGGTACGTTGTTCGGTATCATTATGTTTAAGAGTGAAGCCGCTTCATGGTACAGAATTCAGGAAATGTTCCGTTTCCAAGACTTCCACATGTACGGAATCATTGGTCTAGCAGTAGCTATAGGTGTGCCTATGGTTTGGTTCATGAAAAAGAACAATGCGAAGGATTTTTCAGGTGCACCTATTGTATTTAATCCAAAGGCTTGGAGTATACCTCGTTACCTTTTTGGTGGGATTATCTTCGGTTTGGGTTGGGCATTAAGCGGTGCTTGTCCCGGTCCTATCGTTGTAAATATTGGTGCAGGTTTCGTGGGTTACATCATCGTTTTGATAGCCGCTTTATTCGGAACCTTCCTGTACGGAGTGCTACGCGATAAACTACCGCATTAAGACGTATGGATTTTAATCAAGTACCTCAAGAAAAAAAGACGCAGTTTGCCTTACTCATCGGTCAGATGGGTAAGAGCATTCTAGCTATTTTGTTTGGTGTATTGATTTTAGGATCGTTGTGGGGCGTTAGTTCCTCAGTTCCGGAACCACCTAACTTTGGGCCGCAACTGGAAGAAGTTCCAGATGTCCCTTGGGATTATGTCCTCTTTAAAGATGTTGATTTCCTCCAACCACCAACGACAGAACAGGTGGCATATGGGCGAAGATTAGTCGACGCAACTGCCGATCATATCGGTCCAAACACCAACAAGCCTTTCGCAGGAAATAATTTAAACTGCTCATCTTGTCATTTAGATGGCGGTGGCAAGCCTTTCGCAGCACCTTTTGTAACGGTACCGAGCCAATTTCCTCAGTTTCGTAGTCGCGAAAATAAAGAGGGTACCATAGAAGAACGTGTCAACGGTTGTATGCAGCGTTCAATGAATGGGAAGCCTTTGCCGGTGGATGGAGAAGAAATGACAGCAATTGTTGCATATATGGAATGGTTGAGCTACGATAAGCCTCGTGGCGAAAAAATAAAGGGAAATAAGTTTCTCTCTGTTCAGTTTCCAGATCGTCGTGTAGATCTCGAGAATGGAAAAGCGGTGTACATTCAGCATTGTCAATCCTGTCATATGGACGATGGTCAGGGTCAACGTGCCTTGAATAGTTTTACCTATACCTACCCGCCGTTGTGGGGGCCGGATTCATACAATGACGGTGCGGGTATGCATCGAGTGATTACCGCAGCCCAGTTTATCAAAGGAAATATGCCATTGGGAACTACGGCGGATGAGCCCTTGCTAACGGATGAAGAGGCCTACGATGTGGCTGGATATATCAATAGCTTCGCTCGACCGGAGAAAGCGAATAAAATGGCGGATTTCCCCGACCGAACGTTAAAGCCAATGAGCACTTCTTATGGTCCTTGGGCGGATTCGTTCTCTGCAGACCAACACAAGTTTGGTCCGTATGCAGAAATTGCTGCTTTTTATAAGGCTGAATACGGTCTCAATAAGTCCAAATAATGCGAAAGACTTTGTTCCTGTGGCTACTTCCAGTGATGACTTGGGGGCAAAATGCGAGTGTTCTAAAACTTCAGCAAGGGGTTCGGTTCACCTCTTTTTCTATGACCACACAAAACGGTCTTTTCGGTCCCCATGCATCTTTAACAGATTATCATGCGAATGCTGTAGGGCTGGATTATTTACTCCATGCTAAAAAGGGCAAATGGCGCTTTGATGCTGAGTTATATAGCAGTGCTTTAGTTTTTGGTAATCCTTGGGAATTGGATCCTTTAACCTCAAAAACATCCCGGTATGAGGGCGGTTTATTTGCGGTTAATGCCAAAGAGCAGCGCGCAGTGGTGGTGCCTTCCATAGCCGAATGGACCTACCGAGGTGATCGATTCAAAATGGGCTTTGGTAACTTCGCTTTAGAGGGGACCTTTCTAAATATGGAGCACGGTCGAATGATACCATCCACCTTCACGGGTATTCATTTGGATTGGAAGCGTGGCCAATGGAAGTATACATTCGCAGCAATCTCGCACGTTGGCGCGAGAAGTACGAGTGGATTTAAAACCGTTGCCAATTCTTTAGCACAATACAATCCTGGTATAGATACCAGCGGTTCTAGGCATGATAAGAGCCAAGTGGAAACGCCGGGTATTTTGTATCTCAGTGGTGAAAATACACATGTCTTTAAGCAGTGGTACGGATCGATGACTACAGAGTATTACGGGTTACCAGGCGTTTTTCATACGGTAGTGTGGGATGAGAAATTGGCCCACAATCAGCACCTGATACAGCTCCAGTACATTCGTCAAGAAAAATGGGGAAACGGCGGCAATGCCGATCCTTATCTAGCCTACTTTCAGCAGCAGCGTAGTCAATACTTTGGGTTGAAATATTCGAATAAAGTGGGCGATGTTGATTATTACTCCGCGATCTCCCACATTGATGGAAACGGAAAATTATTGTTCCCAAGGGAATGGGGAAGGGAATATCTGGTCACCTTTCAAGGGCGAGAGCGTCAAGAAGGTATGGGAAGAACAACGGCCGTTGTCTTTGGTGCCTCTGGTAAATGGCAGCAAGGCAAAGTCGGCCACAATGGAGGTGTCAGCACAGGAATTTATGTGCGTCCAGAACCGGGCAATTATAAATACAACAAATACGCCATGCCTAGCAATCAACAAACGAACGTTTGGTGGGGGCAACAGTGGAAAGGAGGAACGCACAAGCTTCTAGCAATGCTGGTTTATAAGGTGCCATTGGGCAGTCAAACTATAACAGCAGGGCAAACCATTAATAAAGTTGATATGGTAAATATCAATCTGATTTACCGCTACCAACCGCGACTGTTCCAGAAATAAAATCGCATCCAAGGTTTGAGGCCAACTTTTCAAGAGCGTACCTTTAAGCCAATGAATAATCCGTTCGAAAGTCTGAAAAATGTATTCTTGGTTTTTGCTGTGATTCTCATAGCAGGGACCGTGGGTTACCGTTGGCTCGAGGGTTTTGATTGGCTGCAATCTTTTTATATGGTGATTCAGACCGTGAGTACGGTAGGGTTTAATGAAGTTGGCCCACTGAGTACTGGAGGAATCTGGTTTACCATCGCTTTGATTGTAGGAAGTTTTGGAACCTTCGCATATGGTGCAGGGCTTTTGGCTCAATTGGCCATAGACGGAAAAGTACAATTGTATTTACGAACGAAAAGATTGGAGCGTAAGGTGGAAAAGATAAAGAATCATACGATTGTCTGCGGACTTGGACGAAATGGTCGCCAGGTAGTGAGTAAACTCAAGGCCTACGGTGTACAGGTGGTCGTGTTGGAATTGGATGAAGAGCGTGCAAACAGGTACCGAGATGAGCTGGACGGTGTTGTGGTCCTTATTGGTGATGCGACTAATGATGAAATTCTTGAAAAGGCTAATATTGGTTTTGCGAACAGCCTTGTTGCTGCCTTAGCGTCGGATACGGATAATCTTTTTGTGGTGATCTCCGCACGACAGTTGAATCCAAAATTGGTCATCGGAGCACGTGCAAATACAGAAAGTACAGAGAAAAAACTTTTAGCTGCCGGTGCAAATTATACCGTGAGTCCTAACCTCGTAGGGGGCTCGCATCTTGCGCACAACCTCATGAACCCAGGTGTGATGAACTTCTTAGACCACCTGAGTGTCGGGGGGTCGAGCGCAACAAATATTGAAGAAATCGTGGTGGATGAACTGCCCGAAGAGCTGTCTAATTGCAATATTAAGGACCTAGAAATACGACAGCAAACGGGATGTACCGTTATAGGGTATGTAGATGAGTCAGGGGAGTTATATGTAAATCCATCTCCTGATTTTAAAGTTGCACCGCACTCAAAGCTTTATGTTTTAGGTAATGACGAGCAGATTCGTGCGTTTCGCAATTGGTTTAATAAACAAACTCAGGCTTCCTAGTTATGAAAATACTGTTTACCGGTTCCAATGGTTTATTGGGTCAAAAAATAGCCGTTGCTACGGCCAATTATCCCCAGCACACTTTTCTAGCTACCTCTCGTGGAGCAAATAGAATCCAAGCGATGGGAACAGCAAGTTTTGCTGCGATGGACATCACAAATGCAGAAGATGTAAGCGCGGTTGTTGGTGTGTTTGAGCCTGATGTGATCATTCACGGCGCTGCCATGACACATGTTGACGAATGTGAACTGCATCCGGAGCAAGCCTCATTACTAAACGTTGAGGGAACGCGTAACATAGCGAATGCAGCAAATGAAGTGGGGGCACACGTCGTGCACATCAGCACAGATTTTATTTTCGATGGAAAAGATGGTCCGTACAAAGAGGATGCAAAGGCGCAGCCTTTAAGTCATTACGGTTGGACAAAATTAGAAGCAGAAGAGATTATCCAGGAGTTGCCTTCATGGAGCATTTTACGCACCGTTTTGGTGATCGGTATGGCGGAAGACCTGAGCCGAAGTAACATTGTTTTATGGGCGAAAGGCGCTTTAGAGAAAGGCCAGCCAATCAATGTTGTGGACGACCAATTCCGCACTCCGACGCTTGCCGAAGATTTGGCCCAGGGAGCTTTGCTTGCCGCCGATCAATGTGCACAGGGCATTTTTAATATTTCAGGACCGGATTTCATGTCCATTTACGAATTGGTAGGGCAGGTTGCGGCGCACTTTGGTTTATCCATGGAGTCCGTTACACGAACCGACTCCACCACTTTGAATCAGCCAGCAAAACGTCCGCCGCGCACGGGATTTGATATTTCTAAAGCAAGAGCTGAATTGGGCTATAAGCCACATACTTTTCAAGAGGCGCTAGAAATCATTGCAAATCAAGCAGGATTGTAAGCACATATTTGTAGGGACCACTGCTTTCCACTATTTTCGGAGTTCACTCTAACAGATCCGAAAGGAGCATGGCAAAATCGACAGAAGCATGGGGCTCTCGCGTAGGGCTCATTTTAGCAATGGCAGGAAATGCTGTTGGTTTAGGTAATTTCTTACGCTTTCCAGTCCAGGCCGTACAGAACGGTGGTGGGACATTCATTATTCCTTACCTCGTTAGTTTTCTGCTCATGGGAATTCCATTGCTCTGGGTAGAGTGGGCGATGGGTAGATTTGGCGGTCGCTTCGGAGATCACAGTACGCCTTTCATTTTAGACAACATGACCAAACGCCGGTTCTGGAAATACTTCGGTGTTTTTGGAATTTTTACCAACATGGGCGTCATGGCATACTATACCTACATCGAGAGTTGGACACTGACGTACACATTGAAGTCACTAAAAGGCGATTTCCTTGGTGTAAATCTTGACCAATTGGACACGTACTTCAACAACTACGTCGACTTAGGCAGTGGCATTAATTTTCCAGTTTGGGCCCTGCTCGCCTTCCTCATTACATTAGCCATCAATATTTACATCCTCTCGCGGGGTTTAAGTGCAGGTATCGAAAAGGTGGCGAAAATCGCTATGCCTTTGCTTATCGGTTTCGGTGCATTTCTTGCGATTATGTCTTGGACGACAGGCTCGACAGGCCGTTGTGATGACTGTTCTACTTTTATTGGATTGAATTTCTTGTGGGAGCCCGATTTCTCATCACTGGCGAATCCTAAAATATGGTTGGCAGCTGCCGGCCAAATATTCTTCACCCTCTCTGTGGGGATGGGTACTATTCACTGTTACAGCTCCTACCTCAGTCAACGGGATGATATTGCGCTGAATGCAATGTCTGCAGGTTGGATGAATGGTTTTGTTGAGATCGTACTAGGTTCAGCAGTGGTTATTCCTATTGCCGTGGGATACCTCGGTTTAGACTGGGTCGTGGACAACGCAGGATTTATGATGGCCTTTAAAACCATGCCGTTCCTCTTTGATCAATGGGGCAGTATTATGGCGGTAATCGCTGGTGTGGCCTGGTTTGGATTACTGTTCTTTGCGGGAATTACTTCCTCCCTAGCCATGGGAACGCCTTGGATGGGCTTTGTACAAGATGAATTTGGTTGGACGAAAAACAAGAGCGCTATTCTATTAGGGATTGCCATTTTGATTATGGGTCTACCTACCATCATTTTCTTTGAAAAAGGAGTGTTCGATGAATACGATTACTGGACAGGAACGGTGAGTTTAGTCATCTTCGCACTGGCAGAGGTTATTCTATTTGCTTGGGTCTTTGGTATGGATAAAGGTTGGAAGGAAATTACCGATGGCGCCGACATGCGTGTCCCCAGAATTTACCGTCCCATCATTAAATATGTAACGCCGTTATTCATAGGAATCATCTTTTTGACCTCATTGTTTAAACCATTGAACGGCGAATTGTCCGATTGGTCCACCGCCTTCAATAGCCTTACCAGCGGTCAGGGCTGGCCATGGGCGAACGACAGTATCATTAATCAGATCTTCCACATCAACACTGGAGTGCAGTGGATGGCTGATGGTGCGCTTACAAACATGTTCTACATCGATATGAGCCGATTCTTCCTTTTGGCCTGTTTCTTTGGACTTGTAGCCATGGTGAAAATCGCATCGAACAAACGTAAAAAAGCCTTGCAATTATGACGACTTCAGCTTTAATCATGATCATTTTAACGCAAGGGACCGTTCTTGCAGCGACCATCTATTTCTTTCGCAAGGTGCTAAAGTCTCCACCGAAACCCGAGCCGGATTCCTACAAAGACAATGACAACGCTCCCCGCAGCTAAGTCAGCAACTATTAGTTATTCACAAAATTTGTAGTCCAGCCTCGCACTGCCCAACTTGCAGGTAAATGCAATTGTAATGCACGAGGCCAAAGCACAAATTATTCGAACCTTTCAGCTTTTTATAGTGGCCGCTCTCGCGGCCACTATTTGGTTACGGCCCGCGGCCGAGGCGCGCGAAGCGCGCCTCGGCTTCCTTTCGATGTGGTGGTCGGAGCAGCCCACGCTTAAAGTGAACCACTTGGATTCAACCACCATCTGGACCTTGCCTTTACCAGAGTCAGCTAAAAAATCATGGTGGTACCGATGCAAGAAAAATTGGACCATTAAAGACCTTTTGGCTTTAAAATCTTTACCGGGTATGGATACCCTATTTGTCACAACAGGCAATTTTGATTTTACACCCACGCCCACGCCCGAGGTGACGAAAGAGGAGTGGGAAAGGAGTTCTGGTAAAACTTTTAAGTCAGTGCCCTGGGAGGAGCGCAAATCCGGGGCCGTTACAAAAGATCGCCTCGTACGATTCGAATTGAATGAAGTCGATAGCGCAGCGCTTGTAACCATTCGCGGAATCGGTCCTTGGTCTGCCCATGCGATCATGAAGGAAAGGGCTCGTTGGGGCTATTTCGCAACCGTTTCTCAATTGCGCAAGATCCGCTCCCTCGATGCCCGTTGGCAACCGGAATGGGACAGTGTGTTTTATGTCATTCCCCGAGATCCTGCACTCTTTTTAAACAGCAGTTCTTTTGCAGAATTGAATGAATTCTATGGTTTCCGATTCCACCAAGTCAAAAGAATTGTCTTCTACCGAGAGCGGTTTGGCCCCGTACTTTGGAGGGAATTGGCCTCTTGGGAAGAATTTTCTGATGTGGACACTACTTTTTTACAACACTATGTATCGGAATAGAAAAATCGGTGTACTTTCGCAGTCCTAAAGAAAGGAGGTGTTACTATGCTCGTAATTAATGTCAAGGAAGGTGAATCGATCGAACGCGCACTCAAGCGTTACAAGAGAAAACACAGCTCAACGGGTGTAGTGCGTAAGCTTCGTAAGGATCGTTATCATACGAAACCAACGGAAACGAAGCGTCGCATGCATGAGAAAGCAGCATATATTCAGACTTTGCGTCAAGCGGAATCAGAATAGTCTATGCTTAGATTATAAAGAAAAGCCCAACCGAAAGGTTGGGCTTTTTGTTTTTCACCACGTCCCGCACTACCTTACCTCAATGGAATCTTCAGCGGCACTTATTGACCAATTTCTTTCTTACCTCATTGCGGAGCGTGGCTACAGTCCTAAAACTTCGGTGGCCTACAAGAAGGAATTGGAGCGCTGGTCCCTCTATTTAGTTGAAGAGGCAGGGGCTTCGCTAATGACCGGACAAAAAGCACATATCAAGCGCTTCATTGTCTGGAGAAATAAGCAAGGCATAGCGCCGCGATCCATAAATAGGACGCTGAGTTGCATTCGCTCCTTCTACAAATGGGCCATTCGTGAAGCTTTAATCAGTGAGAATCCAGGACAAGGCGTTCGCAGTATGAAGACGGCGAAAAAAATAGTCATGAGCGTTCCGGCTGCTGATCTGAGGGCTTTAGTCAATGATCCTGACCTTTTTACAGCAGATTTCGAAGGAAAACGTGACCAATTGTTATTGCTCCTGCTTTATGGCCTGGGCCTGCGCCGTGCTGAAGTCATTTCGTTAACCCCCGCACATTTCGATTGGTCGCGGAAGCTTGTTCGCGTGATAGGTAAAAGAAATAAAGAGCGCCAAATCCCCATGCCTTCATTGCTCGAAGAATACTATTTGGGCTACATCGAAATCCGGGACCAATTACCCACTTGCCACGACCCAGCGCTCCTGCTTACCGCGAAAGGAAAAAAGCTTTACGACAATCTTGTTTATAATCGGGTTTTATACTACCTTAATAGGACCACAACAGTGGTGGATAAGAACCCTCATGCTTTACGTCATTCTTATGCCACGCATCTGCTAAACGCTGGGGTCGATATCAACACAGTAAAAGAGTTGCTCGGCCATGAAAGTTTAAGTTCGACGCAGGTATATACGACAAGCTCCTTTGAGGAACTTATTAAAGTATATAACCAGACCCATCCTAAGGGGTCGTAAACAATAAGATTATGACTGTGAACATTCAATCTGTAAATTTCAAGGCAGACGGCAAGTTAATCACCTTCATTAAGGAGCGATTAGCGAAGACAACTCAGTTTTATGACCGTGCCATTAGTACGGCTGTTTTTCTGAAAGTAGATAACAATCATAATCGCAAGAATAAAATCGTTGAAATGCGAATGAGTGTACCTGGATCCGACATCGTTGTGACAAAAGAACGCAAGAGTTTTGAGGAAGCGGCAGATATTGCGGTAGATGTGCTCATTCGACAGTTAAAAAAGCGCAAAGAAAAAATAGTCAAACCATAGAGTAATCAGAGGGTTAACTAAATACAATGAAAGGTGGAGACAAAATGTCTTCACTTTTTTTTTTCAAGGTATTGCACGTTTGAATCTCTTTACTACATTTGCAGTCCGTTTGAGAAAGCGGAAGTACTTTGACATCATTGCCGATATAGCTCAGTTGGCCAGAGCACGTGATTTGTAATCTCGGGGTCGTCAGTTCGAATCTGACCGGGACCTCAGCAGTTATCTGAACTAGCACTAGGACGGTAACTACCATTGGAGGAAGCTAGTCTCACGAATGGTCCTGTGGGTTGTGGACTTTCCACATAAAGAGACCCCCACCAGGTAGAGTAGGTGTAAACCACTTTTAGGTTAAGCTCTACCATTTATTGCCCTGTGGTGTAATTGGCAACACACCCCACTTTGACTGGGGAGAGTCCAGGTTCGAGCCCTGGCGGGGTAACAAAGTTTTTTGATACAAGTATTGTCCATTTAAAAATCCTGACTTATATTTGTATCATCAAAACAGAACAACAGTTCTTTGACATATTGGAATGAATGCCCCGGTGGTGGAATTGGTAGACACGCCGGACTTAGATTAAATTGAGTGCATAAAGGGAAACCTTTAATGTAGAACCTCTCAAATTCGGGGAAACCTATAAAATGGCAATCCCGAGCGAAGCCCGAAAGGGAACGTGTAGAGACTTAACGGGAGGGGCCCTAACGTAAAGACGAGGGTTAAGAGAAAGTCCAGACCACAAACATCTTAAGATGGCAACGAAAGTTGTAGTTGGTATGAAAATCCTGTGGACAGTAATGTCCGTGCCGGTTCGACTCCGGCCCGGGGCACAAACAATAATGAATGCGCTCGTAGCTCAGCTGGATAG
>JAGYIN010000004.1 GCA_018402665.1 Schleiferiaceae bacterium
TCTCTCCTGGGTATCCGGGATAGTTTAACGAAGCCGTCTGGTTCTTTTGAACAATACCGCCCATTGCTATTTGGTAGTTAAACTGGTTAAACAATATAGGGAAAACTTAGTACTTGTGTGTGTTAGCGCGGAAACGGGATTTCTGGCAATCGCGCAAGCGGTGTACGGTAAATACCGTACACCTTTTTTCAATGTCGTAATTCATTGGAGCATAAAAAAAACCACCCCTCGGGGTGGTTTATAGGTGTTTCTTATCGCATTGGGCGTCTGTCTCTATCTGTTGGACGATCGCTACCTTTCATACGTTCCATCATTCTACGACCAAATTCTTTTTCAGCCTTCATGAGTTGAAGCGTTTTCTTTGCTCCTAATACGTCAATAAAATCATCGAGGTAAGACTTACGAAGTTCTTCGATGGCAATATGAATATCTGACATCTTATAAATCATCGTTTCTAATTCCTTTTCACTTATTTCTACATCATTTTTCAAGCTTAAGAAATTTGCCCGTTGCTTTTCGCGCAACTCATGTTCTTTAGTTTGAAGCTCGTTATATACTGGCCAAAAAGCTTGGCTTTCAGCTACAGTCAGTTCTAATTCCTCGGTGATGTAGGCTACTTTGATCGCCTCAATTTTCTCTTTCTTTTTTTCAAGCTCTGCACGATCGCCCATCTTTGGTTGTGCCATGACCGCTGCTGTAGAAAGCAAGAGGCCAAAAATTAATGTCTTTTTCATAATTCTAAGTATTCGTAATCTGAGTTATAATAATCGTAATACACATCTGCATCAATCTCGACATCAGCGAAATCAAGCGAATCGGGCTCCACAAAGGAGTACATATCCTCAATCTGCACATAGCCTAGGCTGTACATCTCAGCCATTAAATCTTCGGTTACTTCACTAGTATTACCTGAAGTGTTCGGCCAAAAGAATACGGCTAAAGCAATTGCAGCTGCGGCGGTCATGGACCAGCGAACAATATGCATGTAGCGCGACTTCGTTGCAACAACAGGGCTCGTGGTCCGGTCCACGAGATGCTGCTCCGGAATGCGTTGAAGCTTTGCTTTGAGCTCGTTTAACTGAGCATCGCTTGCTGTATATGTTCTTTGTTTATCCATCCTTTTGTTAGAGTTGTCGTAATTATGGAAGGTTTAAAAGACCGATTAATTTTTCTTCCATCTTATTTTTAGCATGGTGGTAATTTGCCTTAAGTGCACCAATAGAGGTGCCCGTGAGTTCGGCAATATCCTTAAAGCTCAAATCTTGGTAGTATCGCAATTCAAAAACTAACTGCTGTTTTTCAGGAAGGGTTTCAATCAGTTGTTGAACACGCAGTTGTATTTCATCTCCATCCCACTTTAAATGCTCCATTGATTGACTTTCCTGTACATCCTCGATTGCTTCAGTTAGAAACTTCTTTTCCTTCCGTAGCTCGTTCAAAGCACTCCTGCGAACAATCGTGTAGCACCAGGTAAAAGGGTGGCTATTGCCCTTGAAGTGATGTAGATTTTTCCATATATTAATGAAGGCCTCTTGTAAGGCATCTTGAGCAAGAGCCTCGTTTTTAAGAACACCATGGGCACAATAAAGTAAGCGTTCGCTATACTGCTCCACCATTTGGTAAAAAGAAGCCTCCCACTGCTGTTGCAATAGGAGGCTTTTGATGTCTTTAGTTTCCTCCATCACTGTTTAGATAGGAGGAAGATAGTAAAGGTTTAAGCGGAAGAATTACTTTCTAGAGATAACCTTCTGCGCTGCGGCAACTATAGCCTCAGCGTTCAGTCCGTACTTCTCCATCAATTGTGCAGGAGTACCGCTCTCACCGAAGCTGTCATTAACAGCTACAAATTCTTGAGGAACGGGGTGCTTAGTCACTAAAGTCTGAGCAACACTCTCGCCCAAACCACCAAAGCGGTTGTGCTCTTCAGCCGTAACCACACATCCAGTTTTATAGGCAGATGCTAGTATAGCCTTCTCGTCCAGCGGCTTGATCGTCGCCATACCGATGACTTCTGCGCTAACGCCTGCGGCTTCGAGTGCTTCAGCAGCTTGCAAAGCCTCCCATACAAGGTGTCCAGTGGCAATAATGGTAACGTCTGTACCGTCTGTTAATACATCCGCTTTACCAATTTCAAATTTGGCATCAGCAGTGGTAAAGTTGGCAACGCTCGGTCTTCCGAATCTCAAGTATACAGGACCGTCATAATCGGCGATTGCAATGGTAGCAGCTTTAGTTTGGTTGTAATCACAAGGGTTGATCACGACCATGTGCGGCAACATCTTCATCAGACCGATATCTTCAAGAATCTGATGTGTTGCACCGTCTTCACCTAGCGTCAAGCCTGCGTGAGAAGCACATATCTTCACATTTTTACCGCTATAAGCGATGCTCTGGCGAATCTGATCGTACACACGACCCGTAGAGAAGTTTGCAAAAGTTCCTGTAAATGGTATTTTTCCGCCTATCGTAAGACCGGCAGCAATACCCATCATGTTTGCTTCAGCAATACCGACTTGAAAGAATCGGTCCGGATTTTCATCTGCAAATGCATTCATTTTGAGTGAACCGGTAAGATCGGCACATAATGCAACGACGTTCTTGTTTTTTTGACCCAATTCTTGGAGGCCTGCGCCAAATCCTGAACGCGTGTCTTTATTGCCTGAATTTGTGTACTTCTTCATTATTAATTGATTTTCACAATGGTTGATGAGCCAGGGCTCACTCTAAATTCTTTGGTTTTACTGTAGCCCGTTTCTTGAGCAAATTTGCTTCTAAATACGACCATATATTGGCCAGGTTGGAGTTGGAATACCTGTCGCTCGCCGCTTTCACTGAGATCTGTCACCCATTCAAAACCGTCTTCTCTTTGCACAAAAATAGATCCATATCCGCTTGTACCCGCTTGTAAAGTGACCATACCTGGTGGGGGTACAGCTATCGTTGTTGTAGTACTAGGATTAACAACTACGCCACTTTGAAAAATCCGAGGTAGGGTTAAAATTTCCAAGTCATACGTACCGCTGAGGTACCGTTGAGTGGTACCAAAGTCCTGCACATGAAGAATTTCATTTTTACCCTGTGGTTTGATAATGCAAGAAATAGTTGTGCTTTGTCTAGAGTTTGATCGAAGCTCCAACTGTCCTTGTGGGGTAGACGCACCAATGTGGGTGTGCGTACCGGGATGAATAACGATGCTATCCACACGCACTGGGGGAACCGTATGAACTACCATATCATAAATCACTAAAGGATCTAAAACCATAGTATCCGGTTGGCCCCTATAATTTAAGGTATGGACGAAGCTCTTTCTTACTTTTTGCGAAGTGTGATCGTATAGTAAGATTGGAACGTTTGTCTCCGTCGGCTTACCTCGGCTATCTAAAAGGTTGATTTGAGCTGTTGTATTGTCTAAAGCTTGGGAAATGACGACGCCTAAAACGTTCTTAAAGGTATTTTCATCTGCTGCGTCGAAATACGTTCCAACACATTCAAAACTGTCTTTAAAATCCTCATCTAAGCCAATTCCAATAACAAATGGCTTAAGAATGATACCCTTTTGTTGAAGACGTTTACTCACTACACATGGATCGCCATCACATGCTTCCACACCATCTGTAATTAAAATGACGATGTTTCTACAATCCTCACAAGGTGGAAAATCATCCGATGCTTTCAAAAGCGAGCCAGCGATTGGAGTAGTACCCTTAGGTTTAATGGCCTTTAGCACACGCTTAATTTTATAGATGTTGCCGTTACTGAACGGAACCTCTAAACGCGTATCAGAACAATCTTGAGGTGGGACGGGTTTTTGATGACCGTAGACCCGGAGGGCCAATTGAAAGTTTCCTTCCTCTTGAATTCCCTGCAAGCTATCGAGCATTTGTCCCATCAAGCGTTGCGCCACATCAATTTTAGCTCCACTTTCCCAACGCCCGTACATGCTCTGACTTCCATCGAAAACGAATAAAATTCGCGTTAGCGGAGGACGTTCTTCTTCAACCTGTGACTGTGCCTGAAGGGCAAGACAGAAAAAGAAAAATACTATGGCGATGAGTTGCTTCACGTTGGACTAGTAATCTCCTAGCGTTTCAGGGTTTTGGCTGAGCGCGTCAGCTAATTGATCGTCGTTCGGTGCAACACCATGCCATTTGTGTGTGCCCATCATAAAGTCAACACCGTTGCCCATTTCTGTGTGCAGGAGTATACAAACAGGTTGGCCTTTTCCAGCTGCGTTGGTCGCTTCAGTGAGTGCTGTTTTAACCGAAGCCAGGTCGTTTCCTTTTGCTACAGAAATTACGTGCCATCCGAAAGCTTCAAATTTAGCTTGAATAGAGCCCATTGCTAAAACTTCATCCGTTGATCCGTCAATCTGTTTGGCGTTGACATCAACAGTAGAAATGAGGTTATCTATTTTTTTGGCAGCAGCATACATTGCCGCTTCCCACACTTGTCCTTCTTGTAATTCTCCGTCCCCGTGTAGGGTGTAGACCAAGCGGTCATCGCCATTTAATTTTTTTGCTTCAGCAGCCCCAATGGCAACACTCATTCCTTGACCTAGCGATCCAGAAGCGATGCGAATACCTTCCAATCCCTCATGCGTCGTGGGGTGTCCCTGTAAACGAGTATTCAATTTTCTAAACGTTGCCATTTCGCTTACATCGAAGTAGCCGGCACGTGCCAGGATAGAATACATCACAGGTGAAATGTGTCCGTTAGATAAGAAGAAAAGATCTTCTCCTATACCGTCCATTTTGAACCCCTTAGGTTCGTGTTTCATGTGATCAAAATAGAGTGTAGTCAAAAATTCTACACATCCTAAGGAACCGCCTGGGTGTCCTGAATTTACAGCGTGCACCATACGTACAATATCTCTGCGGACTTGGGATACGACGGCTTGTAGGTCTTGTTGTGACATGGATGAAATGTTATATTCAATACACCGTAAAATTACGCCAAAACAAGGCCCAATTCCCTCTTAAATCCAATTCACATATACACACGTTGCTAACAAAGAATCCGTTTATCTTTGCCGCCCTAAAGCAACTAGTATGAAGTGTGGAATCGTCGGCTTGCCGAATGTTGGAAAGAGTACGTTATTCAACTGTCTGTCTAGCGCGAAAGCGCAGGCGGCTAATTACCCGTTCTGTACCATTGAGCCAAATGTTGGTCAGGTAACTGTGCCCGATTATCGTTTAGAGCGTTTATCTGAATTAGTGAATCCAGTGCGTGTGCAACCGGCGAATGTTGAAATTGTAGATATCGCAGGATTGGTTCGTGGCGCATCGAAAGGAGAAGGTTTGGGGAACCAATTCTTAGGGAATATCCGTGAAACCAACGCCATCATACACGTGCTCCGTTGCTTTGAAAATGAGAATGTCACCCATGTCGATGGAAGTGTAGATCCTATCCGGGATAAGGAAACTATCGATACCGAATTGCAGCTCAAAGACCTCGATACCATCGAAAAACGCCTGGATAAAGCCAAAAAAATGGCTAAAAGCGGCGAAAAAGAGGCCAAACTCAACGTTTCTACCTTAGAACGACTGATCGCTTTTGTATTAGAAGGTAGAAATGTCCGCGGTTTTGAACGTTCCGAGCGCGAACAAGAATTGATCAAAGAAATGCAGTTGCTTACGGATAAGCCAGTGTTGTACTTGTGTAATGTGGATGAAAGCGCTGCTAAATCCGGAAATGCATATGTTGATCGTGTTGTTGAAATGGCGGCGGCTGAAGGTGCGGGTTGCATTCATATCGCGGTAAGCACAGAATCGGACATTGCTGAATTAGAAACCTATGAGGAGAAACAATTGTTTCTTGAAGAATTGGGTCTTGAAGATGCCGGCGTAAACCGTGTGATTCGTGCCGCTTACGAACTGTTAAACCTTCAGACCTACTTCACAGCGGGCGTGAAGGAAGTTCGGGCATGGACTATTAAGAAAAACTTCACAGCACCCCAGGCTGCCGGTGTCATACATAGCGATTTTGAGAAAGGCTTCATCCGTGCTGAGGTTATTTCATTCGTAGATTATGATGCTTTGGGCAGTGAAAATGCAGTAAAGGAGGCAGGGAAGATGCGTGTTGAAGGAAAAGAGTACATCGTTCAAGATGGCGACGTAATGCACTTCCGTTTCAATGTGTAAAACCTGTGTATACTTTAACGGATTAAACGTGCGGTAAAGTCGTGTGCATTCTTAAATTAGAATCCTCTGTATTCCAATTTATTTATGGCACAAGAAGCACAATATACTGAAGACAACATACGGTCACTTGAGTGGGACGAGCACATCAGGCTACGTCCTGGTATGTACATCGGAAAGTTGGGCGATGGAAAAAGCCCAGACGATGGAATCTATATTCTACTAAAAGAAGTCCTAGACAACGCTATTGACGAATACGTCATGGGAGCGGGCAAAACCGTAGAGGTGAAAATCGCCGACGGTCAGGTCATGGTTAGGGATTACGGCCGCGGTATTCCTTTGGGGAAAGTTGTTGATGTAGTTTCAAAAATCAATACAGGGGCGAAATACGATAGTAAGGCGTTTAAAAAATCTGTAGGTCTCAACGGCGTTGGTGCCAAAGCCGTAAATGCACTGTCTTCTGAGTTCATCGTTCAGGCGTACCGAGACGGTAAAACGAAGCGCGCAAAATTTTCCTTCGGCAAGCTGGTTGAAGACGATGCCATTGAGGAGTCTTCGCAGCGTAAAGGAACAAAAATCACCTTCCGCCCGGATATAGATATCTTCATTAACTACAAATACATGTTGGAGTATGTGGAGAAGATGTTATGGAACTATGCCTACCTCAATCCTGGACTTACCTTATATCTAAATGGAGAGAAGTTTTATTCAGAGAACGGTTTAAAAGACCTGCTTCAAGATAACCTCGATGGGAACGTCTTGCATGATATCATACACCTAAAGGCAGACGACATAGAAGTGGCCATAACGCATGCAGAACGCATGCAAGGTGAGCAGTACTACAGTTTTGTCAATGGTCAACACACAACCCAGGGAGGAACACATCAAAATGCGTTTAGAGAAGGACTGGTTACTGTAATGCGAGATTTTTACGGTAAAAACTTTGATGCGGCCGACATTCGTGCATGTGTGATCGGAGCAGTTTCTCTAAAAGTAGTTGAGCCGGTTTTTGAATCTCAAACGAAAACGAAATTAGGTTCACTAGAAATGGCACCGGGTGAAGTGCACGTTCGAACGTTCGTTGGAAATTTCTTGAAAGAACATCTCGATAATTATTTACACCGAAATCCAGCAGTTGCAGATATTCTGTTAAAGAAGATCCAACGCGCGGAACGCGAGCGTAAGGATTTACAGGGCATTCGGAAATTGGCCCGTGAACGTGCGAAAACAGCAAACCTTCACAATAAAAAACTTCGCGATTGCCGCGCACATTTGAGTGATAATAAGCCCGGTGCAAAGGGTGATCGTCGACTTGAAACCACTTTGTTTATTACGGAGGGAGATAGTGCTTCAGGTTCAATCACTAAAAGCCGTGATGTGAATACACAGGCTGTATTCTCACTAAAAGGAAAACCGCTAAATTCATACGGTCTAACCAAAAAAGTGGTCTACGAGAATGAAGAATTTAACTTATTACAGGCAGCTTTAAACATTGAAGATGGTTTGGATGAGTTGCGTTACAATAATGTGGTGATTGCAACGGATGCGGATGTTGATGGAATGCACATCCGGTTATTGTTGATTACGTTCTTCTTGCAATTTTTCCCGGAATTGGTTCGCGAGGGACATTTGTATATTTTACAAACCCCCTTGTTCAGGGTTCGAAACAAAAAGGAAACCAGGTACTGTTACACTCCGGAAGAAAAAAACTCCGCTATTGACCAATTGGGCCCTCGACCAGAAATCACTAGGTTTAAGGGGTTGGGTGAAATTTCGCCGGACGAATTCAAGCATTTTATTGGAAAGGATATTCGACTAGAACCTGTAATGATTGGAAGAGATCATACCTCAGGCGACTTATTGGAATTCTACATGGGTAAAAATACACCGAAGCGTCAAGAGTTTATTATCGAAAACTTACGCGTGGAGAAAAATTTGGAAGAGGAACTCTTTAACTGATGAGCGAAGAAAATCAACCTATTAACGAAGAATTGGACCCGGAATTGACCGGTTCTGAGAGCATTGAGGAAGAAGGGAACCGCATAACGCGCGTTTCAGGGATGTATCAAGATTATTTCTTGGATTACGCTTCTTATGTAATCCTTGAACGTGCCGTACCTGCCTTAAACGACGGTTTAAAGCCGGTACAACGTCGTTTGTTGCATGCCATGAAAGAAATGGATGATGGGCGCTTTCACAAAGTAGCAAACATTATCGGGCAGACCATGCGCTTTCACCCGCACGGTGACGCCTCTATCGGTGACGCCCTCGTTCAGATGGGCCAAAAAGACTTGCTCATTGATTGTCAAGGAAACTGGGGGAATATTCTCACTGGTGATAGTGCCGCTGCACCTCGTTACATCGAAGCCCGTTTGACAAAATTTGCCTTACACGTGGGCTACAGTCCTAAAGTCACGGAGTGGCAGCTTAGCTACGACGGTCGTGCGAACGAGCCACTGCACTTGCCCATGAAATTCCCCATGTTATTAGCAATGGGCGTTGAGGGTATTGCGGTTGGTTTGAGCACCAAGATTTTGCCGCATAATTTCCTTGAATTGATTGATGCCTCCATTAAAGAATTGGAAGGCAAGCCTTTTAAGCTTTATCCAGACTTCCCAACCGGCGGAACAGCGGATTTTTCAAATTATAACAATGGTGAGCGTGGCTCTCGCGTGCGGGTAAGAGCGAAGATTTCGCAATTGGACAAGAATACCCTGGTCATTACAGAGATTCCATTTACCACGAATACGCAAAGCTTAATAGATAGCATCTTAAAGGCTAACGATAAGGGTAAAATAAAAGTCAAGAAAATAGAGGACAACACTGCAGAACATGTAGAAATCCTTATTCATCTTCCGGCGGGTATTAGCCCTGATAAGACTATTGATGCGTTGTACGCTTTTACAAATTGTGAGGTGAGTATCGCACCATTGGCGTGTTCTATTCATGAGGATACCCCGTTGTTTATTGGAGTGAAGGATGTCTTGAAAAGAAGCACTGCGGCGACAAAAGACGTTTTAAAGGCAGAGCTTGAAATTCGATTGTCTGAACTGAGAGAGCAATGGCATTTTGCTTCGTTGGAACGTATTTTCATTGAAGAAAAAATTTATCGTGATATTGAAGAAGCGGAAACCTGGGAGCAGGTTATTGAATTTATTGCCAAAGGATTAGAGCCGCACATCGGCCACCTCATGCGTGAAGTTACTGAGGAGGATATCGTGCGTTTAACAGAAATTAAAATCAAGCGCATTTCCAAATTTGATAGCGATAAGGCCAACGATAAAATTCTCGATCTCGAAAGTAAAATTTCAGCCGTTCAACATGATTTGGCACATTTAGTAGATTACGCCATCAACTACTTTAAGGAGTTGAAAGAGAAATTTGGAAAAGGTCGCGAACGAAAAACAGAGATTGCGACCTTCGATAGCGTAGAAGCTGCCAAAGTAGTAATCCGTAATCAAAAACTCTTTGTTAACCGCGAAGAAGGTTTTGTTGGTTACGGTATGAAACGGGACGAATATGTAGGTGATTGTTCGGATATTGATGATGTCATTGTGTTTCGCGCAGACGGTAAATACAGTGTCAGCAAGGTCAAGGATAAAGCGTTTTTTGGTAAAGACATCATTCACGTGGCCGTTTGGAAAAAAGGCGATGACCGGACAGTATATAATGCCATCTACCTCGACGGCGTATCGAAAGTGAGTTATGTGAAACGTTTTGCAGTACAGAGTATTACGCGAGACAGAGAATATGATGTAACGACAGGAAGTAAAGGATCGCACATTACTTACTTTACTTCGAACCCGAACGGTGAAGCCGAGAAAGTGTTGGTATTGCTGCGCCAACTAGCGAAACTTAAAAAACTTAAAATAGATCTTGATTTCGCTGAGATTGCTGTTAAGGGAAGAGGGTCTAAAGGAAATATTGTAACTAAATTCCCTGTGAAGCGCATCGAACTTAGGGAAAGAGGCGAGAGTACCTTGGAAGCCAGAAAAATTTGGTTCGATCCTACAGTACAGCGTTTAAACAGTGACGAGCGCGGTAGATTGGTCGGAAGTTTCAAAGGCGAGGATCGCTTATTGATAGCGACAAAAAACGGAACATTACGTGTGGTAGTCCCTGAGTTGTCGCTTCACTTCGATCCAGATATGATCTATCTTGAAAAGCTGGAAGAGGATAAACCGTTGAGTGCCGTTTATTTTGACGGTGAGAAAGCGCGCTACTTTGTGAAGCGATTCCACTGGGAAGGCGGAGATAAAGAAGAAAATATCATTACTGCGCATCCTAAGAGTGAATTAAACTTCCTTTCGAATGATGCCTTGCCAAGAATTCAAATGATCTACCGTAAAACGAAGGGAGATGCTCGAGAGCCAGAAGAAGTAAATTTGGCTGAATTCATAGCTGTGAAAGGAATTAAAGCGAAAGGGAACCAATTGACTACGGATACCTTAAATAAAATAGAACCGCTAGAGTCGTTGCCTGAACCCGAGGTTAATACACCCTTTGAAAATGATGTTGAGGAGGAAGCTATCCCTGAAGTAGAAAATAGCGCAGCTTCAGATGCTATCGCAGTGGTTGATACACCCGTTGAGGTTACAGAGGTGAAACCCGTAGGTCCTGTTGAATCCGTAGAGCCTAAAAAGTCCGTCGCGCCTGAACCAAAGCAGAAAAAAAAGAGTTCCTATGATGCGGACGATAGAGCTCCTCAAATCACTTTAGATTTTTAACATGCGCCCCACACTTCTCACCTTATTTTTCGTCACTTCTTTTGGCATCGCGGCACAAAACAGCCTCAATATTTCACTCAAGGGTCAAACGACTTATTTGAATGATATGAACGATATATGGGGGTATACCTCTGTCACAGGACGAGAGTTTGCATTGGCTGGAACCACTGCAGGTGTGAGTATTGTGGAGGTTACAGATCCTGTTAACCCAGCAAAAAAGCAGTTCATTCAAGGTCCATACAGTATATGGCGCGATTTGAAAACTTGGGATCACTACGCATATGTTACCCACGATAATACGTTTGCATGGAATACCATTCCCGACCACGGCCTTCTCATTATAGATTTGGACAGCGTTGATAATGTGAATCCTACCTATAAAACAATGAATCCCGTTATTCAGGTGCCTGCTGGCAGCATGGATACCTTACAAACGGCGCACAATTTATACATCGACGAAAACGGTTATGCCTATTTGTTTGGTGCGAATGTAGGCAATGGTGGAGCGCTTATTTTTGATGTAGCGACGGATCCCTGGAATCCCACTTACGTAGGTATGTATGACGATTATTACTTTCACGATGGAATGGTCCGTGGTGATACCATTTGGGGTTCCGCGGTTTACCAAGGTAAATTCATTGTTGTCGATGCTGCAGTAAAAGATAGTACCGTTACTCTAGCTACCCACGGTACGCCCAACGCATTCACCCACAATACTTGGATCAGTGATGACAATACGGTGTTGTTTACGACGGATGAGATTGGTAATGCATTTTTAACGGCCTACGATGTGAGTGATCTTGCAAACATCACGGAATTAGATCGGATTCAAACCTCATTAGGAACGAGCGTAATTCCCCACAATGCCCACGTATATGGCCAATGGGTGGTGACCTCTTATTATACAGCAGGTGTTCAGATTGTAGATGCAAAATACCCGGAATTGCTAGTAGAGGTAGGCTACTATGATACCGCACCTTCCTTTTCAGGTAACGGTTTTTATGGGAATTGGGGTGCCTATCCTTATTTTGAGTCGGGTCTTATTGTTTGTTCAGATATTGAGGAAGGCTTGTCAGTGCTTGACCCTACATATGTCGAAGCATCACGACTGCACGTTGTGGTCTATGATAGTATAACAAAAGCACCTTTAAGTAATGTTGATATATCCTTCGATCGAGCAGCGGATACCGTGCAAAGTAGCATCGATGGATTGGCAAATTTGGGTACTCATTTAGATGTATTGGATTCGATCAATCTAAAGTTAGCTGGATTTGTTCCACATCATTCCTCGTATCAATGGCAAGCGGGTGCATTTGATACGCTCAAAGTTGCTTTATTAAATGTCAACAACGTCGGTACACCTGATGTTGCTCATTCTGCAATAGTGCTGCAGCCTAATCCCAACCATGGAACATTCCAATTGAGTGGCGTAGACGACGCGACCTATCAACTTGTGGATGGTCAGGGAAGAATGCTCGAGGATGGTCGTCTTTTGAATGATGTGTTAACGTTGAAAAACAACTACCCACACGGAACGTATTATCTTCGTTTACAATGGGGTGCACAGGCGAAAACATTCCCCGTGATGCTTCTACCGTAGAGCAATATCGCGTTAAAAATTCGTTGTGAATTCTTTGGTTTTGTAAAAGTCTTCAATGATTGAAACCACTTCATCTTCGCAATTTGCGATGTGTATGAGGTCTGTGTCGTTAGGACTGATTTTACCCGTGGCTTTGAGCGAATTTTCTATCCACTGCTTCAGTCCATCCCAGAAATCGCTCCCGAAGAGAATTATTGGGAACGGATCAATTTTTTTCGTCTGAACTAAGGTGATTGCTTCAAAGAGCTCATCAAGCGTTCCAAATCCCCCTGGCATGACCACAAAGGCTTGGCTGTACTTCACAAACATTACTTTTCTAGCGAAGAAATAGTCGAAATCTAAATTCTTGTCGTGGTCAATATAAGGGTTGCTGTTTTGTTCAAAGGGTAGATCAATGTTGAGACCAACACTGGGGCCTTTACCTAACTGAGCGCCTTTATTCGCAGCTTCCATTATACCAGGTCCACCGCCAGTAATAATGCCGAAGCCTTTGCTGGTCAGTTGTTTAGCAATTTCTGTGGCCGCATCTAAATAACGTTGTTCAGTGGAATCTCGAGCTGAGCCAAAAATACTAATACACGGGCCAATTCGGCTTAGACTTTCATAGCCTTGCACAAATTCTGCCATTATTTTAAATAAGCCCCAACTGTCTTCTGATTTTATTTCGGTCCAGGTTTTTCTTGAATGAATCTTCATAGATAAAATAGTTTCTTACCTATAAGATACGCAAAAGCGCGGATGAATTATTTTAATTCGTCAGCTAAAAATTGGCCCGTTATACTTTCTTTAATCTTGATCACTTCTTCCGGAGTTCCTTCAGCAACAATCCTACCGCCGCCGGATCCACCTTCTGGACCCAAGTCGACAATATAATCTGCTTGCTTGATGACATCCATATTGTGTTCAATGATCAGCACAGTATTCCCATGTTCCACCAATCTTTGTATAACCTCCATGAGCACCTTCACATCCTCAAAATGCAATCCCGTTGTGGGTTCGTCGAGTATGTACATGGTACTGCCCGTATCTTTTTTGCTCAATTCTGTGGCCAATTTCACGCGCTGAGCTTCTCCGCCACTCAATGTCGTCGAAGGTTGCCCTAGCCGAATATACCCCAAGCCAACATCTTGCAATGTTTGCAACTTCTGATTGATTTTAGGTACATGTTCAAAGAACGGAAGCGCCTCCTCAATACTTAAGTCTAAAACATCCGAAATGCTTTTTCCTTTGTAGCGGACTTCCAAGGTTTCGCGATTGAAACGTTTACCTTGACAAGTTTCACAATGCACATATACATCAGGTAAAAAATTCATTTCAATTACACGTAAACCCCCACCTTCACAGGTTTCACATCGTCCTCCCTTTACATTGAAAGAGAATCGCCCTGGTTTGTAACCGCGAACTTTACTCTCTGGCAATCCTGCGAAGAGCTGACGAATTTCTGACCAAACGCCCGTATAGGTGGCAGGATTTGACCGCGGCGTACGTCCTATGGGACTTTGATCGATATCGATAATTTTATCAATTTTCTCAAACCCCTCGATAGTCCTGTACGGTTGTGGCTTACCCACCGCTCGGAATATCATCTGATTCAAGATAGGGTAGAGGGTACCGTTAATTAACGTGGATTTACCGCTACCACTAACCCCGGTCACACAGGTTAAAACGCCCAACGGTATTCTTAAATCTACGTCTTGTAGATTATTTCCTGTTGCACCGAAAAGACCAATCCAGTCCTTAGGTTTACGACGTACATTTGGAACTCCGATCCCACGTTGACCATTCAAGTATTGCGCTGTAATACTGTCACTTGCAAGGATGTCGGCTAGATTTCCTTGCGCCACAATCGCCCCGCCATGCACTCCTGCACGCGGCCCAATGTCGAGAATATGATCCGCCGTTTCAATCATGTCTTTGTCGTGCTCTACCACTAAAACGCTGTTGCCTATATCTCTTAATTGTTGCAGAGAATCTATTAGTCGCGCATTATCACGTTGGTGCAATCCTATAGAGGGTTCGTCTAAAATGTACAAGACATTCACTAACTGGGAGCCAATCTGCGTAGCCAATCGAATTCTTTGTGCTTCACCGCCACTCAAACTCCGCGCGCTGCGATTTAAGTTCAAATAACCCAGTCCTACATTCAGTAAAAATGCACTTCGAGCCCGCAGCTCTTTTACAATCTCTTCAGCGATCAACCATTCCTTTGGTCCTAAAAGGTCCTGTAAAGAATCAATCCATTGTCCAAAGTGTATTAAACTCTGTGTACTTACATCCGAAATGCTTTGACCTGCTACTTTAAAATGAAGACTTTCCTTCTTCAAACGCGCACCATCACATTTGCTGCATGCAACGTTTTCCATGTATTCGTCCGCCCAACGCTGAATGCTTCGGCTCTTCGCTTCTTTTCCTTGCGCTTCGATGAAGTTTATAATGCCTTCAAAGTTCAACTTATATTCCTTCGTAACACCAATGGCTTTGTGCTCAATGGTCATCACTTCATGACTACCGTTGAGAATAATATCCATCGCGGCTTCAGGAATATCTTCAACAGCAGTATCCATTGTAAAGCCGTGCTTTAATCCAATGATTTCAAGCTGGTTGAACATCCAATTCTTCTTGTATTCTCCAACCGGAGCAATACCCCCTTTTCTAATGGTCTTTTTCGGGTCAGGAAATAACTTCCGCCGATTCACCTGTTTCGTTGTACCCAATCCATCACACATCGGGCAGGCACCCTTAGGGCTGTTAAACGAAAACGTGTTCGGTTCAGGCTCTTGGTAGGCAATTCCGCTTGTCGGACACATCAGGTGTCTGGAAAAATAGGCCAATTCATCGCGCTCTAAATCCAACACCGCAATGGTCCCACCACCATGACTCATGGCAGTTTCAACACTTTGGGCAATCCGAGCCTCCGCAGTCGCCGCCACGATAATGCGATCTACGACAATCTCAATATCGTGCGTCTTGTATCGGTCCAATCTGTATCCACTACTCACCTCAACCACTTTGCCGTCCACGCGGGCCCTAATAAAGCCCATCCTTGTAATTTGCTCAAACAATTCCCTATAATGGCCTTTCCGCGCCCGCACAACCGGCGCCAAAACAGCGATTTTACGACCGACATACCGCTCTGCGATCAATTCCACAATCTGTGCATCGGAATAGGAAATCATTTGCTCGCCTGTATTGTAGCTATACGCGGTCGATGCACGGGCAAATAACAAGCGAAGGAAATCACTTAACTCTGTTACCGTACCTACCGTAGACCGGGGATTGCGGGAGGTCGTCTTTTGCTCTATAGAAATCACCGGCGAAAGCCCATCAATCTTATCCACCTCGGGACGCTCCATATTCCCCAAAAACTGACGGGCATAGGCGCTGAAGGTCTCCATATAGCGACGCTGCCCTTCCGCATAAATGGTATTAAATGCCAATGAGCTTTTTCCCGATCCACTGAGACCGGTAATAACGACCAATTTATTTCTGGGAATTGCAACATCTACATTGCGCAGGTTATGCGCTCTCGCGCCAAAGACTTCTATGTTCTCGCTCATTTAGAAGGAACCCAAATTTGGTATGCTTTGTTTGTGGAATTCGATAATTGCTGGCTTTGAATCCATGGATTGTAGGTTCTCAAGGTTTTGTAGGTAATTCCTTGTGTTTTTGCCCAACTGATCCAGTCCGCAACTTCTACATTGACAAAAATGGTATCCATCTCAGGAAAAGAATAGCCCTGATCTTGGTGGTAGACATAGCCGAAATCTGCAAGGTTTTCGTGTATGTGTTTAACTGCAGCAATGCGGTAAACGTATCGCGCCGTCTCTGAATTCAATAAAAGGTCATAATAACTTCCAACGCCTTGTTCTTCAAGTCTTCGCGCTGTCCCCGCCATCCCCATATTGTAGGAGGCCGCAGCTAAGGTCCAATTCCCAAAGCGTCCATAAGCCTCATTCAAATAATCACATGCAACCTGTGTGGATTTTTCAATGTGGTACCGTTCATCAACCTCTGTATTGATTTCAAGGCCATTTTCGATACCTGTACTTTTCATGATTTGCCAATAGCCCGCGGCACCAGCGGGACTGACCACGTTCTGAAGTCCACTTTCTATCAAGGCTAAATATTTGAAATCATCCGGTACACCATTTTTAGCAAGTATGGGCTCAATGATGGGGAAGTATTTTGAACTGCGTTTCAGCATTAACAAATTATTGCTCTGCCAATAGCTGTTCACCAAAATTTCACGGTCCAATTTTTCTCTGACATCTGCCACACTGAGCGGCAAAGCTTCACCTGCAAAATCCAATTGCTTTGGAAGAGCAAAAGGTTTTACTGTGCTGGGACGAACTTCTACCGGATGCGGCGCTTCGTCGGATTGTGCGCTTCGCAGGCCAACAAAGGCAAGCGCGATAAGCAAAACCCCAAATACAATCGATTTATTTCTCATAGGTAAATGGCGAATGGAATGCTTTAAATTTTGGTCCTATTTGGTCTTTTGTACTTAAAATGGGTGCTTCTACCTTCCAGTCAATAGCGAGAGACTCATCATTCCACAGAACACTTCCTTCATGCTCTGGGCTATAGGTGTCTGTGCATTTGTATAAAAATACAGTCCCGTCTTCAAGCGTAGCAAATCCGTGGGCGAAGCCAGGAGGAATCCAAAGCATGCGTTTGTTCTCACCACTCAGTTCAACAGCATAATGCTCCCCATAAGTAGGTGATCCTTTGCGAATATCCACAGCAACGTCCCAAACCTTTCCGCGTTGTACACGAACCAATTTGCCTTGTGCCTTAGGCGGCGCTTGGAAATGAAGCCCTCGCACAACACCGCGGTCGGATAGACTCTCGTTGTCTTGAACGAATTCTCCTGTAATGCCTTGAGCGGCAAATACATCACGATTGTAACTTTCGAAGAAATAGCCGCGTTCGTCCCCGAAGACGCGCGGTTCGATAAGCAGTAACCCTGCCAATGGTGTCTCAATGATTTGCATACCCCAAAAATAGCAGGATAAGCTTACGAAAGCATGGGGTCAACCTTTTCTTTCAAAAGAGCTGAAATTTCCTTTGCATGCGTTAAAAAACTCAAGTGTGTAGCACGACTGAGTGTCCAACACCGTTCCGAAGGTTGACATTCCGGAAAAACGACATCCCAGTCACTTGTCACACTGTCCACCGGGCAAAGGGGAGTGGGTCGATTCCACTGCAATACGGCTTTAAGAACCCAACGGTAGTAGTCACATGGAAATTGTTCCATCATTTCTAATACCCCTTCGAAATGAGCAGACGGTCGGCTATTGAGTCTTGCCATAAAGAAAATGAACTTCCGAATGCTACCTTCTGGAGCCCAATTCAATATTCCTGTTGCCGCAATCCGTTTAAAAAGTGGCCGTAACGGTGCGTTGTGGTGCAGTGAATTCAGTAAAACCACACGCTGGACCCGATGGCGGCTCGCCCAATCCTGCGCAACAATTCCGCCGAAGCTGTATCCGAAAAGCAAATCATGTTCTTGAATATCATGGGGGGCCATCAGACGATCCGCATAAGACGATAACGACTCTTCCGCTTCTGGCAGAGTCCATTCCAAGAACGTTGCAGACCATGGGAATTCAAGATTTCGAAAAATCCTTGAATCGGCACCTAACCCCGGTAATACCCATACTCTAGCTTCATGCATTGCCCATGTTTTTACGAACTACTTTGAAAACGCTTGGGTAGAGCCTTTTGTTCGTTGCTATGATGCTTTTAGATGCAATGACCTCAGAACCACCACTAAAGTCGGAAATTATCCCCCCGGCTTCTCTAACGAGAACAATTCCGGCGGCGACGTCCCATGGACTTAAGCCATATTCAAAGTAGCCGTCAAACCTACCACATGCCGTGTAGGCAAGGTCAACTGCGGCTGTTCCAATACGACGTAAACCTCTAGTGGATGAATAAAAAGTAGCCAGTGTATTTTGAAATCCATCCAAATGCTCAAAGTCGTAATACGGAAATCCAGTAGCCAATAGGCTGTCTTTGAGCGTATCTGTTTCCGTTACCTGGATGGATTGGCCATTTAATCTTGCGCCGCCGCCAGAATAGGCAGAAAAGCATTCGTCCATACCGACTTCATAGACGACACCGACCACGAGGTCTTGTTTGTGTTTTAAAGCTATTGATACGCTGTAGATAGGGAGGCCGTGAACGAAATTTGTGGTACCGTCGAGCGGATCAATGATCCAAACCCATTCCTTTTCTAAGTCCTGTGTAGTGGTTTCTTCTTCAGTTAAAAAACCTGCTTCAGGAAGTAGTGCTGAAAGCCGCTCGACAATCAATCGCTCTGTATTTTCGTCAACATCACTGACTAAGGCATTGAGACTTTTTAAACTGACACGTTCCCTCGAAAAGGTAGATTGCTGTGTTCTAAGGAAGGCGCCGGCTTCCTTTGCGATAGCTTCAACGGCGCTGGTAATGGAGGGGAGGTTCATTCTTTATTTTCGAAGGGCTGCGTATTTAAAATGAATGCTTTTACAAATAGTTTGCATTCCACTTTGAACTTTGTGATGGTCCGTGTAGAGGGTGAGTACTTTTTCTCGATGGTCCGGATTAAAATCAATCATACCAAGGAACATTCCTTCTCTGATTTTGTACAATTCTGAATTGAGAACGAGACCGTCTTTCATGTGTAAGGCACGGCATTTCTGCCAATGCTTTATGAAAGCATCTTCACCCACTAGGGGCTTATATTCGATGAAAATCTGTGGCATTGATGGCGTTCTTAGGTACATCTAAGATAACAATTCCATCGTTGTTAATACTTGATAATGAGAAAGTTTTGATTGTATTCGCCCATTCAGGGTTCCAGAATGTTTTTACACGGACGTAATTATCCGTGTATCCGAACATATAACCGCCACGGTTCTCGCCTTCAAAGAGAATAGGTCGCGATGTGCCTAACTGACTTTCGTAGAATAGGCGCGTTTTCTTTTCGCTCAATATGCGAAGCATTTTGTTTCTGCGTTTTCGCTCGGGGATTGGAACGACACCATCCATTTCTGCTGCGGCGGTGTTGCTTCTTTCACTGTAGGTGAATACATGTAAATAGCTAATTTCTAGACTATTGATAAAGTTATAGGTCTCCAGAAAATGAGCCTCTGTTTCACCGGGAAAACCCACGATCACGTCAACGCCTATGCCTGCATCGGGATGAAATTTACGTATGGCCGCAACACGTTGATTGTAAAGTGCGGTCATGTATCGCCGCTTCATTTTTTTGAGAATTTCGTCCGAACCGCTTTGAAGTGGGATGTGAAAATGCGGAACAAATTTTTTACTCGCTCCTGTAAAAGCAATGATTTCATCGCGCAGCAGGTTCGGCTCTATTGAGGAGATGCGCATACGTGCTACGGGCACCTGTTCGTCTAACGCTTGAACCAATTCTAAAAACGTATGCTCATGCCGCTTATTGCCAAATTCCCCTTTACCGTAATCCCCCACATTTACTCCAGTAAGTACAATCTCAGGTATGCCTTTGGCTGCAATTTCTTGAGCATTTTTCACTACGTTCTCCAAAGTATCCGAACGTGAGATTCCGCGTGCGAGTGGAATAGTGCAATAGGTGCATTTGTAGTCGCAACCGTCCTGTACTTTTAAAAATGCTCTGGTTCGTTCACCTGCACTGTAGGAGCTCACAAAAGAATGGGCTTCAGATATTTCACAGCTGTGGATTTCTGCGGGACCTTGTTGTTTTTCGAGGGCGCCTAAAAATTGAGTTACATTAAATTTTTCGGTCGCTCCCAAGACGAGATCGACACCCGGCATTTCCATGATTTGCTCAGGCTTTAATTGGGCATAACACCCAACAACTACGACAAATCCATCGGGGTTCGCTTTTAATGCACGACCCACGATATTTCGGCATTCTCTATCTGCATTTTCAGTGACGCTGCAGGTGTTGATGACATATACATCGGCCTTATCCGTATAGGGTACGGTTATGAACCCTGCCGCATCAAAGTCTTTAGCTATAGTCGAGGTTTCTGCGAAATTCAGCTTACAACCCAGCGTGTGAAAAGCGACCGATTTACTCATATCAAATTCACTTCTGCTTGTAGTTGAATACCGAATTTCTCTTGTACGCTGTTGATGATGGAGTGCGCTAGAGCGAGCACTTCAGCTCCTGTGGCATCGGCATAGTTCACTAAAACTAATGCTTGATTCTTGTGTACGCCCACATCTCCATCCTTGAAGCCTTTCCAACCGGCTTTTTCAATCAGCCAGCCTGCAGCAATCTTACTACCACCATCCACAGGGTAGGTAGGTATATCTGGATGTTTCTCTTTAAGTGCGTGGGCCAATTCCTCTGTAACCACCGGGTTTTTAAAGAATGAACCGCTATTTCCTATTTCCGCAGGATCGGGTAATTTTTGTTTACGGATGGCAACTACGGCATCGCTAATTGCCTTCGGAGTAGGCTCTGCAACTCCCTTCGCGGCCAATTCATCTTTTATCGCCCCATAATCCAGTCGAAGTATGTGATTGCGTTTGGTTAAACGCAGGGTAATTCGAGTAATAATGGCTTTACCCTTCCAGTCATTTTTGAAAATGCTATCTCTGTAACCAAATTCACAGCCTTCAAGGTCCAATTCGAAGAAGCGTTTTTCGTCAATCTGTACCCCCTCGCAAGAGACGAAGCAGTCCTTAAGCTCAACGCCATAGGCACCTATATTCTGTACTGGTGCAGTACCACAGTTTCCCGGAATAAGGCTTAGGTTTTCTAGTCCACCAAGCCCTTGATTTAAAGTCCACAGTACGATCTCGTGCCAATTTTCACCCGCTCCAAATCTAATGTGTACCTGATCATCGTCCTCAAAAACCACTTCTCGCCCGTGTATATCAACCTTCAGTACATCACCAGAGATGTCCTGGGTCAACAACATGTTTGACCCACCTCCCAATACAAGGGAAGGTGCACCGTGATGGCTGACATAATTCAAGATTTCCTCAGCACTGTGGGCCCAGATCAAGCGCTCCGCTTTTTGATCTATTCCAAAGGTATTGAGTTTCTTTAGGCTCTTGTTGATTTGTACAATCAATGGACGATTATTTTATGGTTCCAGGGTAAACCTGTAATGCGTGTCGTACGATTTCAATGCACTCCTTAAGGTCTTCAACATTCAAGACATATGCAAGTCGAGCCTGTTGTCTGCCCAATTCAGGTTTTGCATAAAAACCGGCGGCAGGAGCCATCATTAAGGTCTTTCCATGGTGATCAAATTCGCTGAGTAGCCATTCGGCGAAGTGCTCAGCGCTTTCAACGGGGAAAGAAGCAACAGCATAAAAAGCACCTTTGGGCTTTGGACAGAACACTCCATCGATACTGTTTAAACCCTCAACTAAAACATTTCTGCGTTCTACGTATTCTGCGTTTACATCATCAAAATACGATTGGGGTGTCTTCAAAGCCGCCTCACTCGCAATTTGCGCATAGGTTGGAGGAGAAAGTCTGGCTTGGGCAAACTTCATCGCTGTTGCCATGAAGGATTTGTTTTTGCTTACTAAACAGCCAATTCTTGCACCGCACATACTATAGCGCTTTGAAAAACTATCCACAACTATGGCGTGCTCCTCTAGTCCATCCATACCCAGGACAGAGTAGTGTTTTGCTCCATCGTAGGTGAATTCTCGGTAGACTTCATCTGCAATGAGAAATAGGTCGTGCTTTAGAACGATAGCACGGAGTTGTTCCAATTCCTCCTTACTGTACAGGTACCCGGTTGGGTTCCCGGGATTACAGATCAAAATTCCCTTTGTTTTTGATGTAATGGCCGCTTCAAAAGCGCTTACAGGAGGTAAGGCAAATCCATTTTCAATATTCGCCTCTACCGGTACTACTTTAACACCGCTCGCTGTAGCAAATCCATTATAATTGGCATAAAATGGCTCAGGAATGATGACTTCATCGCCTTCGTCCATCGCTGAGCCGAAAGTGAAAAGTAAAGCTTCCGAACCGCCCGTAGTTACTATAATTTCCTCGCTCGATACGGGAAGATTTTTACCATGGTAGTAGGCTGAAAGACCCGCTCTTAAGCTTGCGAATCCTGCACTGTGGCTGTACGCTAGTACGGGAATATCCGCATCCTTAATGGCTTGTTGTGCCACCTCTGGAGTGTGAATGTCGGGCTGACCGATATTAAGGTAAAATACTTTCTTCCCAGCGCGCTCAGCGTTTTCTGCGAAAGGAACCAATTTGCGAATAGGGCTTGAAGGCATCGCCTCACCTTTTCTAGATACAGTCGGCATAATGTGTAGTTTTTAAAAGCAAAAAGCCCCGCAAAAATACGGGGCTTTCTTTAAACTTTGAAGGTGCACACGGTACACCTGTAAACTTAATTTGCAATAACGCTACCGCCCGTTTTTGTTGGGGTGGAAGGCTTTGATTCCGGATTCATTACCTGACCCTTTATCGTAAGCACAACAGTTTGGTTGCTTGCATTGGATTGAACCGTAACTGTTTTGTGGAAGTTCCCAAGACGATTGGTATCGTACTTCACAGTGATTTCACCTTCTGCTCCTGGTGCTATAGGCTCACGTGTCCATTTTGGTGTGGTACAACCACAGGAAGCGCGAACTGAGTTCAATACCAGCGGCTCTGTGCCTTCATTTTTAAATTTGAAAACGCGCGTACCGTTTCCTCCTTTTTCAACTTTACCGTACTCTATGACCTTTTGATCAAATGAAATCTTCGCACCGTTGGCGCTCTCTTCCTGCGCTTGTGCAACAAAGCCAAAAAGGGCTACAAATAGTGTTAGGAATATTTTTTTCATAATCTGATAAATGAATTTTTCTTGTTCAAATGTAAGTGTAGTTTAAGCACTTTCAAAGGAAATTAACAAACTCTTAGCTTCAGGGTTCATGGAATGCGTGAAGCCTTGTATTTTTGTCGCTTACTTAAGTCAATTTTTCATGCGCGAAATCGGGAAATATACTCCAGGAGATATTGAATCAAAGTGGTACAACCATTGGTTGGAAAAGAAGTACTTCCACGCTGAGGTCAGTGAAAAGGAGCCCTATACCATCGTTATTCCTCCACCCAATGTGACGGGTAAGTTGCACATGGGGCACATGCTGAACAACACCATTCAGGATGTGCTTATTCGCCGCGCGCGCATGCTGGGTTTAAATGCCTGTTGGGTACCCGGTACGGATCACGCATCCATCGCTACAGAAGCAAAAGTGGTGAAGCGTTTGCGCGAACAAGGCATAAAAAAATCGGACCTTAGTAGGGAAGACTTTCTAAAGCATGCTTGGGACTGGACCGATGAATACGGTGGCATTATCTTGAAGCAGCTCAGACATTTAGGTGCCTCTTGCGATTGGGATAGAACCGCTTTCACCTTAGATGAACCGCGCAGTACACAAGTGATAGACGTCTTCATTGACCTCCATAAAAAGGGAATGATTTATCGCGGCCTACGCATGGTGAATTGGGATCCTGTGGCACTTACCGCGGTTTCCGATGAGGAGGTCATTCATAAAGAGGAGAACAGTCGTCTGTACTACATGACGTACCAGATAGAAGGCTCTGAGGAGTCTTTGCAAGTAGCTACGACCCGTCCAGAAACCATCTTTGGAGATACAGCCGTTTGTGTCAATCCTGACGACGAGCGCTATCAGCATCTAAAGGGTAAAAAAGCAATTGTACCATTAGTTGGCCGCGCTGTTCCGATCATCTTTGATGAGTATGTCGATATAGAATTTGGTACCGGTGCACTTAAGGTAACGCCCGCGCACGATACGAATGACAATATGCTGGGTGAGAAGCATGGATTGGAAGTGATTGATATTTTTGATCAACATGCAGCGTTGAATGCACACGGTGGCGCTTTTGAAGGCATGGACCGATTTGTTGCGCGCAAAGCTGTGGCAAAAGCATTAGAGGAGGCGGGATTATTAGTCGAAACAAAAGATTTACGCAATAAAGTAGGACGAAGTGAACGTACGGATGCGGTGATCGAGCCGAGACTTTCTATGCAGTGGTTCCTTAAAATGGCAGATCTCGTAAAGCCTGCTATCGACGGCGTAAAATCAAAAGACATTACACTGCATCCCCCGCATACGGAGAAAACCTATTTGTATTGGATGGAAAACATCAAGGATTGGTGTGTTTCCCGTCAGCTGTGGTGGGGTCATCGGATACCGGCATGGTACGATACTGAAGGTAATGTCGTGGTTTGCAAGACGCGTGAAGAGGCCGTACAAGCCTTGGGTACAGATCAGGTGAGTCAGGACGAAGATGTTATGGATACCTGGTTCAGTTCGTGGCTTTGGCCATACAGCGTGTTTGCGGACAATCCTGAAGAGGAGGCGTACTTCTACCCAACAAATACATTAGTCACAGGACAGGATATCATATTTTTCTGGGTAGCCCGCATGATCATGGCAGGTTACGAATTTAAAGGGAAGCGTCCATTCAAAGACGTCTACTTTACCGGTATGGTGCGCGATAAGAAGCGTCGTAAAATGTCCAAACAGTTAGGTAACAGCCCAGATCCATTAGATTTGATAGCCCAATATGGCGCAGACGGGGTACGTGTTGGAATGCTTATGACAGCACCGGCAGGAAACGACCTACTGTTCGATGAAGATTTGTGTTCTCAAGGTTCCTTTTTCGCAAATAAAGTATGGAATGCCTTCCGATTGGTGGGTATGTGGGAGACGGGAGCGGATACTATGAGTGCTTCGGAAGCGTTGGCAGTGAATTGGATGCGCAATCGCATTGGCGAGGCTTTGGTAGAATTGGAGAGCAGCTTCACAAAGTACCGTCTGTCTGAAGCTTTGATGACCACGTACAAGCTCGTTTGGGATGATTTCTGTTCGTGGTATCTAGAAATGGTGAAGCCGGCTCGTGGCGAAAAGGTTTCGGCAGAAGCGCTAGAGGCGACCAAATCTATTTTTAATACACTTTTAGAAGTGATGCATCCTTTCATGCCGTTTATCACTGAAGAATTGTGGCAAAACCTCGCGGACCGCAAAGAAGGTGAAACGATCAATTTTGCCCCATGGCCTTCATTACAAGTTGAAGATACTTCCATTTTGAAGTCATTCAGTCATTTCGCCGAGGTTGTAGGTGGTGTAAGAACGGTTCGCAATGAAAATGGTATTGCTCCAAAAGAGGTCTTGACCATTGAGATAGCTAAAGGTACTCCGCACACTACAGCATATGATGCATTGATTAAGAAAATGGCGAATATTGATGCTATTGTTGAAGTCGACGAAGTTCAGAAATCTGCATTTAGTTTTGTCGCGGGAGGTGTAAATTATACCATTCCTGCTGATGCATTTGTAAATGTTGAAGAAGAAATTGTCAAACTAGAAGAAGAACTAAAATATACCCAAGGCTTTTTAGTTGGTGTAACAAAAAAGCTGAGCAATGAACGTTTTGTCGCTAATGCACCTGAAGCGGTTGTAGCATCTGAGCGTAAAAAGATGTCTGATGCTGAAGGTAAAATAGCACTCATTACGCAGCGTTTAGAAGCTTTGAAAGGGTAACAATGCAAGAACACAAAAGCCCGGCGCTATGCGCCGGGCTTTTGTCATCGTGGGCCGTGCCCGCTGTTAATAGAAACTTGTCCAGGGAATAACCATTTCACCAGTGTCAAGGGACGAAAAGTATCTATTGAATAGCGCAAATACTTAGGGTGTATACTGCTTTACATACGCGTTTTGCAGGTAATCCTTTTTTGCGACGACTCACGTAAATTTTAAGATCAACGGTGCGCTTTCCATTGGGTGCGAAACTGCTCTCGACGATGAGTTCTTCCTCCAAACCAACGTTGCTGTATATTTTTAAGTCCATGTTCTTCACTTGGTCTTTAAACTGCGGATTGATCAGTAGCTGATGCATGCGACGTCCTTTGACCTCCGTTAGAATTTGCATCAAATTCCAAATGGATAATTCGCCATTCGCATCAACCATAGAAGGAGTAATGAGATAACTGTCTTTAGTCCTCAAAGGACCACTTTTGCGAACGGTGTTGATAAAGTTTTTCATGCGATTAAGTCAAAAAAAAACGCCCTCACAATGTGAAGGCGTTTTGAATTTATAATGGGTCTTTGCTTGTCGATATCTATGCCTTCACGTATGGATATAGCAACCCCTTCCACATATAATTGCGGCTATTGAAGTTGACAATATGATTCATTGCGTTTTGCATGGGTGCTAAAGTAGACCTATTTCTTAATTTTTCAATGAAAAGGGCTAAAAATTAACCGAATCCGACAATTTTCTTTAATTCTGGCGCCAATTCAGCCAAATTTGCCACATTTCAGCCGGATTCTTGCCTTGTAAATCCTTGTGTAGCGTTTGAAGAGCAGGTCTGGGGTTGTCTATGCCGGCAAACAACTTCAACGTTGTCACACTGCTTTTTCGGTACGAATCGAGCAGCTGCATTTTCTGTCCATCTGCTTGTCCTTTGGGCTGGTAATTTTTAGTGTTCATATTGCGCCAATACCAGGTAATGTCTTTGGCGGAGAACATCTTCATTGCCCTCAAAGAGCCATAAACATCTCCCTTTACACGGTACAATTCCATGAGCTGCATGGCGGCATTAGCGTTGCGTGGCGCGATCTCAATCACGCGCTCATATAAATCAATGGCATCACCAAGGCTGCTGTCGTAACGTTTTACGGCTGCCAATTGGTTCAGCGATAAAATGTGGTTTGGATGAATTTCGAGTGCTTCATTAAATGCCTTTTCCGCTTGGGCTAGTTTTTTCTCTGAGGGAATTTGGCCATTCGTCGAGCGCATATGAGCGACTCCTTCGAAATAGGCCATAGGATTGTTGTAGATGTCCATTTCGAAACAGCTGTTCTGCGCTTTTTGCGCATTGATCTGCATGCTTCGTACGTTTCCTGACATGTAACCGTCGAGACACTCTTTAGCAGCACGCTCGCCTTGTACTCGGTTTTGGCCGACATAGAATGCAAATGCCCCCGCAATACTGGATAGTACTATTCCCGATAATGCAGGCGTCTTAACCACTGAATTAGAGTGAGCGGCTGCGAAGCCCAGTGCAGTGGCTAGTGGGAGTAGTAAAGTGGCTCGCTCAAGAGGGAATTCCCCGAAGCCGTATACCGTGAAGCCTACGATGGTCAAAGCGAAAAACAAGCCGTTTTCATGTTTAATCGTTCGTACAAAACCCATTATAAGGAGCGCAATAAAGAGTAAAGCTCCAGCAATCCCCGTTTCACTCAACATCCACAAAACGTCGTTATGCGGTCTAAGAATAGCGGTTTGCCCATTCATTACACTTTCGTTGGTGCCTCTGAGACCGGTGTCCGGGTATTCTATTTTCCATTGGCCGCCACCGACACCCGTAATGGGCTGGTCCATAAACATTTCCCAAGATGCGTTCCAGTAGTGCAGACGACTTTGTATGGTGTCGCTATTGAATATTTTTTCACTCCCCGCAGCAAAGATGGCCGCTACGATTCCAATCGAAATTACACCCAACGAAATCAGTCCTAAAGTCCTGCGCTGTGCATTGCCCTTAAATGCGTAATACGCCACCGCTATGGCCGTCATGACGAAGGCCCCAAGCCACACGCCCCGTGTTCTTAAAAGTAAAATACATAAGATGGCAAGACCCACACTAATGCGCTGCAGCCAACGCCCTAGAGGTCCCTCTTCTTTGGCGCTTAAGGCGAGCGGTGCAAGCAGTAATAAAGTGGCTGCGCCGTAGTTTTTGTGGGTAAAAAGCGGTCCGTTGGCCAAATAGATATTTGATGCTTTGTAGGCCTCCACTAGGGAAGGTAAGATGCTGAATGTGGCAATCAGAAGCGCTGCTTGGGCGCCCGTTGCCAGCGCTAAGATTCCATCCGATTTTTCTTTTCGAAATAATGCAGCGCTGAATTGGACCCAAGTGAACAATAAACCGATTCGAGCACCATAGCCCAGTAACTCCGAACCTGCGCTTACACTTCCCAGTTTTAGTAACGGAAGGAGCAAAAGTAGGATAAGAACGCCCACCACGCTTAGGCCATCGCCACCGTGCTTTCGCGTTAAAATACTTCCCACAATACCGACTGCAGCAAGGAGCGTAATGCGGAGCCAAAGGCCTACGTCTTGACTGCTGGAATCGACAGCAAGTAGCAGGAGCAGAGGCATGTAGAAAAAGAGGGAGCGCAAAGACTTCATAAAAATCGATTTGTTCAAATATAACGAAAGGAATCATTGCCCGATTCTGCCTTATCTTAGAGGTCCCAAATACTTATCACAGACTATGGAAAACCCGGCTCCGTACGTACCTAAACATAAGGTACGCATTGTCACTGCCGCCTCACTTTTTGACGGACACGATGCAGCAATCAACATTATGCGTCGAATCATTCAAAGCACCGGTTGTGAAGTCATACACTTAGGACACGACCGCTCCGTTGAAGAAGTCGTAGATACTGCCATTCAAGAAGATGCAAATGCCATTGCAATGACCTCTTACCAGGGTGGGCACATTGAATACTTTAAATACATGCATGACTTGCTCCAAGAAAAAGGAGCCGGACACATCAAAATCTTTGGTGGTGGTGGTGGAACCATACTGCCGGAAGAAATTGAAGAACTGCATGCCTATGGTATTACCCGATTGTACCATCCTGACGACGGAAGAAAGATGGGATTACAGGGCATGATTAACGATTTGGTTGCCCAATCCGATTTTTTAGTAGGCGATGCGTTGCCTTCAGATTTGGCTTCGCTGCCCGCTGCGAGTACGGCGACGATCGCCCGCTGGATTAGTGCAGCTGAGAATTGTGGAGAACAGCATGCGTCGGCTTTAGAGGAAGTTGCGGCGAAAGCAGCCACTATTTCTACGCCCATCTTAGGGATTACGGGCACTGGAGGAGCAGGGAAGAGTTCTATGGTAGACGAATTGGTCCGTCGATTCCTCTTAGATTTTCCGGAAAAACGTTTGGCAGTGGTTTCCGTCGATCCTTCGAAAAGAAAAACCGGCGGCGCATTGCTCGGTGATCGTATTCGCATGAATGCCATCAAAAACGGCAATGTATTTATGCGTTCCTTAGCCACACGTCAGGCAAATCTGGCCTTAAGTGCACACGTTCAAAATGCGCTAGACATTTTAAAGGTGGCCGGTTTTGATTTGATCATCCTTGAAACCTCAGGAATTGGGCAAAGCGATACTGAAATCTTAGATCATAGTGATGCGAGTTTATATGTGATGACGCCTGAATATGGTGCGGCAACGCAATTGGAAAAAATCGACATGCTTGATTTCGCTGATTTAATTGCACTGAATAAATTCGATAAGCGTGGGGCATTGGATGCGTTGCGTGATGTCAAAAAGCAGTACCAGCGCAATCATAATTTGTGGGAACAAGATCCTGAGACGATGCCGGTTTATGGGACCATAGCCAGCCAGTTCAACGATCCAGGCACCAACAGTTTGTATAGTGCGATCATCAACATGCTCAACGACAAGGCAAATGCAGGATTTACCAGCACCTTTACATTGACCGGGGAGATGAGCGAGAAGATTTTTATTATTCCTCCAAACCGCACACGCTATTTGAGTGAGATTTCTGAAAGTCACCGCATTTACCGCGATCAGATCATGGCGCAGGTGGAGGTTGCAGATAAGTTGTACGCATTACAACGCTCCATGGAAACCCTAGAGGACGAGGAACTAATTGGCCAATTGCAATTGAGTTTCGACCGGATTAAAATGGATCTTGATCCACACCACTGGGAGCGCTTGCAACAATGGGAGGCGACGGTTCAGCGCTATAAAGATCCGGTGTACACTTTCCATGTCCGTGGCAAAGCCATCAATATTAAAACACATACAGAGAGTTTATCCCATACTCAAATCCCGAAAGTCGCACTGCCGAAATACCGGAGTTGGGGTGATATTCTGCGTTGGCTGCTCTTAGAAAACGTTCCCGGTGAATTTCCTTACACTGCCGGTATTTACCCGTTCAAAAGGGAAGGTGAAGATCCTACGCGCATGTTTGCTGGAGAGGGAGGGCCCGAACGCACGAACAAGCGGTTCCATTACGTGAGCCTTGGTCTTCCTGCAAAGCGATTATCTACTGCATTCGACAGTGTAACGCTTTACGGAAATGACCCGGACCGTCGCCCCGACATTTACGGTAAAATCGGAAACTCGGGAGTGAGTATTTGCTGCCTCGACGATGCGAAAAAACTGTACAGCGGTTTCCGTTTAACGGACCCAACTACTTCCGTGTCCATGACCATAAACGGTCCTGCACCGATGCTGCTAGCGTATTTCATGAATGCAGCCGTCGATCAAGAATGTGAATTGTATATCAAAGCCCATCAGCTTGAGGCGCAGGTTGAAGCAGTCAAAAAAGCGAAATACGACGATAAAGGAATAGCGAGACCGGCGTATCAAGGAGCATTGCCCGAAGGTAATGACGGCTTAGGTCTCATGCTTTTGGGCGTAACTGGAGATGAGGTTTTACCGAAAGACGTCTATTTAGACATTAAAAAGCAAGCGCTGAATACCGTTCGTGGTACCGTTCAAGCCGATATCTTGAAAGAAGATCAGGCACAGAACACGTGTATATTCTCTACGGAATTTGCGCTCCGCTTGATGGGTGATGTCCAGTCGTATTTTATTGATTGGCAAGTGCGTAATTTCTACAGCGTTTCCATCTCCGGTTATCATATTGCAGAAGCAGGTGCAAATCCTATTTCTCAATTGGCATTCACACTGGCCAATGGTTTCACCTACGTGGAGTACTATCTCAGTCGTGGCATGGATATCAACAAGTTCGCACCCAATTTGAGTTTCTTCTTTAGCAACGGTATCGATCCAGAATATGCGGTGATCGGTCGTGTAGCACGCCGAATTTGGGCCAATGCAATGAAGAATAAATATGGGGCAGATGCGCGCTCGCAGATGTTGAAATACCACATTCAGACTTCGGGACGCAGTTTGCACGCACAGGAAATTGATTTTAATGACATTCGAACCACCCTGCAAGCGTTGTATGCCATTTATGATAATTGCAATTCGCTGCACACGAATGCCTACGATGAAGCCATAACGACTCCCACTGAGGAAAGTGTACGTCGCGCCATGGCCATTCAGTTGATTATCAATAAAGAATTGGGTCTTACAAAGAATGAAAACCCTATTCAGGGCGCCTTTATCATCGAAGAGTTGACAGATTTAGTGGAAGAAGCAGTGTTGCTCGAATTTGATCGTATCACAGAACGCGGTGGCGTCTTAGGTGCCATGGAAACCATGTACCAGCGCGGTAAGATTCAAGAGGAGAGTATGCATTATGAGATGCTCAAGCACACGGGTGAATTCCCAATTATAGGTGTGAATACGTTCCTCAATAAAAAAGGTTCGCCAACTGTTTTACCGGCGGAAATTATTCGTGCCACTACCGACGAAAAAGAATACCAAATAGAAATGCTCGAGCGCCTTCAGCAGGCGAAAGGGCATTTGAACGAGGAGATGATTAGCGCATTGCAACAGGCTGCCGTTCAGAATGAGAATATCTTTGATGTGTTAATGGAGGCTGCGAAACATTGTAGTCTGGGACAAATTACAAACGCACTGTTCGAAGTTGGCGGACAGTATAGAAGAAATATGTAGATGAAATTACTTTCGTTCAATGTGAATGGCGTGCGCGCCGCTGCTGGAAAAACGTTAATAGAAGACTTGCATGCATTGGACTGTGATGTCGTGGGACTGCAGGAGACAAAGGCGACGCCAGAGCAGGTCAAAGAGGCTTTGGCGGAGTTGAATGGCTATCATATCTATGCGTTTAGCGCGGAGAAGAAAGGGTATAGCGGAACGGCCATTTTATCTAAAGTGGAGCCATTATCGGTAACGATGGGGATTGGCATTGCAGAACACGATAATGAAGGTCGTGCCATTACCGCGGAATACGAGGACTTTTACTACGTAACCACCTATGTGCCAAATTCCAGCTCGGGACTCAAGCGTTTGGATTACCGCACCCAGGAATGGGATGTAGCATTCTTAGCTTACCTGAAGAAGTTAGAGGAGAAAAAGCCTGTGGTGGTTTGTGGTGATTTAAATGTGGCACACCAGGAAATAGACTTGAAGAATCCAAAATCAAATTACAATAAGACTCCCGGCTATACACAAGCTGAGATTGATGGCATGAGCACCATGATTGATGCGGGCTTTATCGATACTTTCCGCACGCTTTATCCAGATACAGTAAAGTACAGCTGGTGGAGCTACCGTGGTGGGGCTCGCTCTAAAAATGTGGGCTGGCGCTTGGATTACTTCATGGTCAGTGCTGGATTCATGGACCAAGTACAAGATTCACAAATCTTGAACGAGGTGATGGGCAGCGACCACTGTCCGGTCATGCTGGTTCTTAAGTAATTATTGCAGCGTAAATTTCGTAGTACCTGCCTCACAAGTGAATAGGTAGGTTCCTGGACTGCATTGTTCCGGCAATTCCAATTCACTGGTGCCATTAGTATTCGCTATGGTGCCTTGATCAACGATTTTTCCCTGGGCATCACTAATATGATATTCAAAATGGGCAGCGCGAATATTGCTTTGAATCTTCAACATACCGTTGGTCGGGTTAGGGAAAATTTTCAATCCATTGATGGTGCCTTCCTCAACGCTAATATTGGCGGTATTCATGATGAAATAGTAACGTGCAACATGCTGAGGTGTGAAGGTTATGTTTCCTACACCGGTATTGCCTAAGGCTTGCGTTGAAGCATTTGCTATGGGGACCCCTGTTTTCCATTTAAGATTGGGGCTCTGTGCTATGGTCATTTGATTCCCGGGCAATCCGTTTAGATCGCTGTCTAAGCCCCCATTATTGGGGTTCGTGTTGAAAGATACCGTTACTTCAAAGGGCAGCGCTGTAGTATAATCAATAGGAGGATCGTGGTTTCCCTCATACCCTATGAAGTAAAAATGATCACGACTGGTAGTTCCATTACTCGGGTAATTGCCCTCTGTATAGTGGTGCCACACGTAAAATGTACCATTAAGTCCTGCTGTATTGGATTTAGGAGTGATTTTAACTCCTGTCCTAGGTAATGTTTTTGTGCCATTCAGTTCTGCCCAAGTAAAAGTATCATAGACTGAGGTACCTAAAGATTCGGCACTATCGTTTGTGCTTAGCCAATAATCTTGCCCTGTCCCTAACAGAGTGGATAGCGAGGTAAATGTGAGATCTGCGCTGGACGCTGTAAAGAAAGCAGTGTTTCCTAAATCTTCCTTACCGCTGTACCCATTGTTATAACTGTGTTTATATACAACGATTGGCGTAGTCTTTTGGGTGGCACTATGATTACCGGTGTGGGCGCTGAGGTGATGGACGTTTATTTGTTTATCTGCCGTGTCCCAATTCGCATTTTCAGGATAATTTAACTCTACCCAAGCACCGTGATACCCGGGATTGTAAATCCAGTCGTTCCAAAAATCGTCCAAATCCTCACCTGTAGAGGTTTCGAAGGACTCTTTGAAACTATTCGCATTGTAGTTGCCAAAAGTATTGGTGGCAATGAGCTGTTTTACCGCATGGCTGAAAAGGCTATCGCCCAAAAATTCACGTAGGTTGTGTGCGACCATTGCGCCTTTTTGATAGGTGTGCGTACCGTAAGTTTGATTCTGGTTAACGCCGCTTAAGGCTAAGTGACCGCCATCGCTTTGTGCTGCTTGTTTCAATACGAGGGCTTGGTTGTTTTGTACCGTGTTTACGTACTGAGCGCGCCCGTATACCTTCTCCTCATAAAAGTGCGAGCCAAATTCCGCAAAGCCTTCGTTGATCCACATATCCTCGGCAGTCTCGGTTGTCACGGCGTTGCCGAACCACATATGAGCCAGCTCATGTGCAATAATATCTTCGCCGCTGAGGTTGGCGTTTGCTAAGGTGCGCGGTAAATGAATCATCCCTGCGTGTTCCATGGCGCCGGTGATGGTCATGGCATAGCCCACCTTCTCAAAGACATAGGGGCCAAACTCTTCTACAAAGGCATCATAGATAGCGTTGAGGTGCACGAAGCCCACGGTCATGTTCGCGGTATCCTGAGCACGACCGTAAAGTTCGAATGATTTTCCGGCGTGCGTCCAACTTTGTTTGTGGTAATCTGAGACAGCAAGACTTACAAGATAAGAGGGGAGTGGTGCCTGGCCTTCCCAATGCCACACCAAATCACCTGAGGAGAGTGTATCTACAGCGGTGAGAATGCCGTTGCTTACACCGACCTTTCCGGCGGGGGTGGTGATATTCATTTCTTCGAGGGTGCATTTTTCCACGAAATTGTCAAAACAAGGGAAGAGACTTCGGCCGTACACGTGGGGGTTAGCAGCGAAACCCACTCCCAGATTATAATCATAGGCACCGTCGTGGTGTATGCCGCCCCAGCCACTTCCATCCTTTGTCGTACTTCCATGGTAGTAGATGTCCCAATGAAGAATGGCACCTGCCGTTGCGTTGTGCGCTATAATCAAATGTTCTCCCTTCTGCGTAAATGAAACAGCACCTGAAGGACTGGTAACGCTATCCACGGTGAATCCTAATAAGTCAAAACGAAGCTTTGAGAAATTAGTCTTCACACCAATTTGATACGATGCTTTTCCTGAAAGTTGCTCGTTTGAAAATCCCGTAGTGTTGATATCGAGATGCAGTGCTACTAAGTCAGCGGTATCGGATCTAGAATTGTAGTTGATCGGTGTAACGCTTTGTTGCACCGTTGGGGCATGTTTAGTGCTCTGGCAATTGTATTGCCCAAAAACAGTACTACTGCCTAGAACAAATAGTCCAACTACAATTTTTTTCATTTTTAACTTCTCTGGCGAACGGCCTCGTAGAGTATGATTCCAGTAGCTACGCTAACGTTCAGTGAATTTATTTGACCGTGCATGGGTATTAATGCTTTCGCATCTGCCAACTGCAATAAGCTTTTATGTACTCCCGTTTCTTCGTTACCCATGATGACCATACACGGTTCGTTAAAAGGCGCATCATACATCGTGGTTTCCGATTTCTCTGTTCCAGCGATGATCTTTAAACCCAAACTTTGTGCGAGGTATACAGCATCCTTCATATGGTTGACTTTACAAACAGGTACTTCAAGTAACGCTCCAGTGGACGTGCGAACGGCATCGGCACTAACAGGAGCACTGTCGTTTTTAGGAATGACAATGGCATCTACACCAGAACAGTCGGCCGTTCGGGCGATCGCACCAAAGTTTCTTACATCCGTGACGCGATCTAAAGCTAGAATCAGTGGCTTACGTCCTGCTTCTATGACTTTCATAATAACCTCTTCCAATTCATGGAAGTCAATGGGACTAAGGTAAGCGACAGCTCCCTGGTGATTCCCGCGCGTCACGCGGTTTAATTTCTCTACCGGTACATATTTGGGTTCGATTCCCGCATCCCGCAGTGTTCCTTCGAGTTGCGTATATAGTGCACCGCTGATTCCTTTTTGAAGGAAGACTTTATCGATGGTCTGTCCATCTTGAACAGCTTGAAGAATCGGACGGAGTCCGTAAATGAGTTGGTCGTTTGCCATATTTATTGATCAGAGGACGTATCCTCAATTTGTGTATCTGAATATTCGCCGAGTTCGGCTCTATCCACAAGTCTATTGTCTAATTCTTTTTTCGTCTTACTGCCCAATTTCTTCAATCGCTCGACTTGTGAAATCAAATTCCCTCGACCCTCCATCATCTTTGTCATGGTGTCCTGGTAAGTATGCTGTGCGGTTTGAAATTGACTCCCCAGTTTTTTGAGGTCTTCGCTAAGTCCAACAAACTTATCATAGAGTTTTCCGCCGGCCTCAGCAATTTCAATGACATTTTTCGTTTGCTTCTCTTGACGCCAAGCCATTGCAATCGTTTTCAAAGTAGCGAGTAGAGTAGAAGTACTGACCACTATGATTTTTCTAGAGAACGCATATTCATACAAGGCTTGGTCGAATTTAGTTACCTCCATGAAAGCGGCCTCGATGGGGATAAACAGCAAGACAAATTCTGGCGTGTCTCCACCGTACAATTGTGGATAGTCTTTATCGCTTAATCCTTTGATATGGGTTTGAACGCTTACTGCTAGTGCCTTTAATCCAGCCGCCGCATCTTCTTCCGTTGCGGCATTGATAAAATTATCCCAAGCAACTAAGCTCACTTTTGAGTCAATAATGATCTTCTTATTCCCAGGCAGCTGAATGATAACATCGGGTTGTAAGCGCCTCCCATCCGCTGTGGTTTCGCTATTTTGAACGAAATATTCTTTCTCTTTAGTGAGCCCGCTCATTTCGAGTGCACGTTCTAAAACGAATTCACCCCAATTCCCTTGCTTCTTATTATCTCCGCGCAGCGCTTTAGCCAGTCCACTTGCCTCCTCAGAAAGCTTGTCATTCATATCCTTTAAGGATTTGATGTTCTCCATTAACGCGGAAGTGGACTTGACTTCTTTTTCGTGATTGTCTTTTACTGTTTTCTCGAAATCTTCCAGTTTTTGCTTGAAAGGTGCCAAGAGTTTGTCCAGCTCTTCCGAATTCGTCGTTTTAAACTGTTTCGATTTTTCATCGAGAATAGTTTGAGCGAGGACTTTGAACTCATTTTTCATGCCTTCTTTTGCGCGTTCTTCCTCTGCTTTTTGTGCGGCATGCATTTGCTCTAGATGAACCAATTTTTCTTTAGCCGCATCCAAGGCACTCTCTAATGTTGCTTTTTCAGTAGCACTGCTCAATAAAACTTCCTGCTCTGATTTTCTGCTCGCGTCTAAAGCATTTTCTAGCTGTTCAATACGAGCTTTTAATTCTTCCAATTGCTGCGAAGCCCATGCAGGTAAGTCTTGATTTCCAACAGGCGCTCCCTGTTTGTCAGAAGAACCGCGCATACGGTAGACCAAATAGGCGAATAGCAGAAGGTTTAATAATGGAAAAATCAGTTCAGTCATGATTGTTCAAAGTTCTCTGTATCAGTTTAAAACAACTTTCCTTGTGGGCTTGAGGGAAGTTTCCAAGTTACAGTTTTCCGGCCTTTTTCAGCCTGTTTGCTATTAAAAGTTGTGAAGGGTTTTGATCCAAAAAAACCTCTGTATGCACTTAGCGGTGACGGATGAGGGGTGTGTAGAATTACGGGATCATTAGCCTTGAAATTTTCACAGCATTCTAAGGCAAGTTTATGGGCCGGTGCTCCGAAGCAGATGAAGCCGGTATCGCAAGAATTCATCAAAATATACGCTATCGCATTTCGAGTGAAGATTTCCCATCCTTTTCCTTTGTGAGAGCCGGCCGCTTTTTCCCTGACAGTTAAGGCCGTATTGATCAAGAACACACCGTTTTTAGCCCACTTGCTGAGGTCACCGTGCATTGGGAGTTCTTCATTTAGATCAGTGCTGTATTCTTTGAAAATATTCTTCAAGGATGGAGGAATGGGCTGGTTTTGGGCCACACTAAAAGCTAAACCGTTGGCTTGTCCGTGACCGTGATAAGGGTCTTGGCCTATGATGATGCAGCGTATGTTTTGTGGCTCACATGCCTGAAAAACACTGAAAATTTTGTCTTTAGGTGGATAGCAGGTGTTTTTGCTAAACGCTTCAAAGAGGAATTGGTCCAATTCGCCCCAATACGCCTTCTTTTGTTCCGATTCAAAGAAGTCGGACCACGCATTCTGTGGAAATGTGGAAAGGAAGTTGGGCATTACACAAGAAGTTTGAAGCGTGTGCGTTATTTTTACCATTCGCAAGTTACGCGAAACAAATCGACGAGATGATGAAAAAAGTTTTAACTCTTGCAGTAGTTCTAGCGACTACACTGGCACTCTCCTCATGTGGAACGACTGAAAAATGTCCGACGTATTCTCATGTTGAGCTTCCTACGCAGCACGGATAATTCAGGTCAAAAGACCCCTGGAATCCCATTTGAGCACCCGCAGTCTTTTGAAGATCTTGCGGGTTATCTGCGTCTAAAAGGGTATGTTTTTGTTTACAAGCACAGTACGCGTTGTAGCGTTAGTCTGTTTGCAATGAAACGACTAAATCTAGTGGAGGTCAACAGGCAAGAGACGTGGGTTTATCTGGATGTCGTCGCTCAGCGCCCGCTTTCTTTAGCCCTCGCAGAGGAGTTAAATGTTGGGCACGAAAGTCCGCAACTCATACTGATGTCTAAGGGCAAAGTACTTGCACACGGGTCGCACCACGAAGTTACAGAAACCACAGTGGAAAATTGGCGCAAAGAATTCGGTATTCGTTAAAACTAAACCAATCCTCAAAAGTTATTGAATAATGGTTAATCAGCACAATTCTCAAAAACCGCAAGCAACGAAAGAGCGTATTAAAAAGCCGCAATGGCTTCGCGTGAAGTTGCCCACAGGAGAAAAATACAAGAGTGTTCGAAGTTTGGTGGATAAGTACAAACTGCACACCATCTGCGAATCCGGACATTGCCCAAACATGGGCGAGTGTTGGGGTGAAGGAACAGCAACATTCATGATCCTTGGTAACATATGTACGCGCTCATGCGGTTTTTGTAATGTTGCCACCGGTCGTCCGCAATCTGTCGACTGGGAAGAGCCTGAAAAAGTGGCCCGCAGTGTGAAGTTGATGAAAGTAAAACATGCGGTACTCACTTCTGTGGATCGCGATGATTTGGCAGACGGTGGTTCCATCATCTGGGCTGAAACCGTTCAGGCTATTCGTCGACTAAGTCCAAACACGACGATGGAAACGTTGATTCCCGACTTTAAAGGAGAATTACACAATGTCGACCGAATCATTGAGGCAAACCCTGAAATTGTGAGCCACAACATGGAAACGGTTCGAAGATTGACTCGGAAAGTTAGAATTCAGGCTCAATTTGACCGTTCGCTTATGGTGTTGAAATACCTCAAGGATCAGGGGATTCACCGCACAAAAAGTGGAATCATGCTTGGTCTAGGAGAAACGGAAGAGGAGGTTATTGAGGCCATGCAGGATTTAGTGGATGCACGAGTCGATGTTTTGACTTTGGGACAGTACTTGCAACCTACGCCTAAGCATTTGCCTGTTTTTGAGTTTATTACGCCTGAAACCTTTGATAGATTAAAAGAAATTGGCCTAGAAATGGGCTTCAAATATGTAGAGTCAGGACCGTTAGTCCGCAGTTCTTATCATGCTGAAAAGCACTTGGCATAGGGACTTGTGTTAATGCGTTTTGCACCTTATTTTTAACTTCATTAGAAACAACTAGTTTACTATACATGAAAAAAGGATTACGTTTCGCCTTTGCGGGCTCAGTACTAACCGCCGCCGTCATTGCCTTTTCCACAAGTGCACCAAAGTATACTCCAATAAATACGGAGGAACAGAGTGCCGCGGGTGCTGCTGCATATTTGCACAGTTTACGTGCGAATCAATTAACCGGAACTGTGAACCAAGAGGACATACAGTCTGCTATCGAAAGTTTGGCAAATATGCCAGAAAGTTCGATCGGTCTAAATTGGGCAGAGCGCGGTCCTAATAACCGTGGTGGTAGAACTCGCGGTCTAGCGATAAATCCATCTAACCCAAGCGAAATGTACGTAGGGTCTGTAAGTGGTGGTTTATACTACAGCAACAATGCTGGTTTGAGTTGGACTGAAGTGAATCCGGATCAAGAGAATTTGGCTGTAATGACCATCGCATACAGCAAGGACGGTGATGTCTATTATGGAACAGGTGAAGGTCTCTACAATACTTGGACTACGGGTTACGGCGCTTCTACATCTTCTGGATTTCCTGGAGCCGGTGTTTTCAAAAAAGGTGCAAATGATGCGGGCTTTACACAGCTTGCCGCTACAGATGGCTTTTCTTCAGTTGGGGCGATTGTAACAGATCCGGCGAATAACGATAAAGTGTTTATTGGAACGAGTTCTGGAATTCGTGTTAGTACAGATGGTGGATCGAATTGGACGAATCCACTTCAAGGACAAATAGGTTCAAATGGAACCTGTTGGGACATTCACATGGACGCAGGTGGTAACCTTTGGGGGACCCTGGGCGGACGTACGATGAAAAGTTCTGATGGAGGAACCAACTGGTTAGAAGTTTCAAAATCAACTGCAGGTTCGACAGGTCTACCGCGCAGCGGAGGACGCATCATGTTTGCTTCTGCGGCGAATGATGAGGATTACGTATATGTGGTTCAGATTACCTCAGGAAATGCCTTAGCTGGCGTTTACCGTACAACAGATGGCGGTGATACCTGGTCTAAAATTGGACAGAAGTCCACTTATTTTGATCCTTTCTGTAGTTCGCAATGTCAGGGAGAATATGATCTTGCAGTGGGTGTAGACCCGAGCAATAAGAACCGTGTGATCGTCGGCGGAATTACCGTTTGGGAATGGGAACAAGGCCAAGGTTGGAACCAGGTCAATGGTTTCGGTCCGTACAACATTCATGCGGACAACCACGATGTGGTATGGCATCCTACGGACAGTAGTAAAGTTTATATCGTGAATGATGGAGGTATTTACTTCTCTAACAACGGTGGAGATACTTGGCAGACATTGAATAAGAATTATGTAACTACTCAGTTTTACAACATTGGAATATCCGCAGATCGTTTTGTCGTAGGCGGTACGCAGGATAATGGAAGCTGGATAATGGACGGATCAGGAAACACTCCAAATGAAGGACGCAGCCTAGGTGCTGTCGACGGATTCTCGGGTGATGGTGGATATTCAGCGGTGTCTTGGTTGGTACCGAAGATTTACTTTACAGAGTACCAGCAAGGAAGAATTGGCCGTAGTGAAAATAAAGGTCAATCGTTCACCTCTTTCTGGGACAGCCGTTCTAGCCAAGGTGTAGGTTCATGGATGACGCCGTTCTATTTGTATGAGAACAGTAATGATGTATTGAGTGTAGACTCTGTTCAATTCAAAGTAAACCGTGCGCTTCGTTCATTAGGATTCGCAAATGCAGGACAGGATACCTTCGTTTCAAACATTGCGCCGCTTCAAGCTTCAGCTGTTATGGATGCTGCAACATTTAAAGTACAAAGCGGAGCAGCGATCATTACCTCTGATGCGAATGGAAACCTTAGTGGGGATGGAACCGGTAGCTTCGATCCAGCAACGGGTGATTTTACAGTAATTTTCAATACATCACCTGCCGTAGAAATTGTGGCTACGGTCGATGTAAGTTACCCCGCAGGTTCAGAGGTGATTTTGGGTTCAAATACGAATGGTCTTCCTTTCAAATATACCTTGCCTACTGCGTTGAATATGGGTGATAGCGTGATCGTTCAGGATCCAGTAAGCAGTATGTTCATCGTTGGTTTTAGCGGTTCGGTGTGGATGACTCGTGGTGCACTTGATTTTAGTACAACTCCAGAGTGGTATAAATTGGCATCAATTACGGGAACAGCTCAAGCTGTTGAAGTAAGTGCTGATGGAAATTACGCTTGGGTTGGTACAGAAAGCGGTCGTCTCTACAGAATAGGTGGTTTGGCCGCTGCTCGTGATTACGGTACAGCAGATGCGGACAGCGGTGCAACTGCGGTTACAGTGGATATGGTACAAAACTTCTTGGGAAGAAATATTACTGGCATCGCTGTTGATCCTAACGATAATGACCGCGTTTTAGTTACCCTTGGTAACTATGGCAATTCAAACTATGTGTATTACAGCGGTAACGCCACTTCGGTTTCTCCTAACTTCTTAGTGAAAGATGGTAATTTAGGAAACTTCCCTGTGTATGCTGCGACCTTCGACAAGGGCAATAGTGCGTATGCCATTATTGGTACTGAATACGGTATTTTCACAACACAAAATATAAACACTACATCTCCTCAATGGGGAGCTGATAACAGTGGTCTGGCTCGCGTTCCAGTATTTACTTTAAAGCAATACCGCACAAACAAAAGCTCTTCTGCGGATGAGTCGGTGGAAGAGGGAGATATTTTTGCAGGTACTTTCGGACGGGGTGCATTCCAGACGACTTCATTAATGACAACTCGTCCTATCGGAATTGCCGAGCAAGAAGTCGAGGAAGCTGAGGAAGCAGTCAAACTCTTCCCTAATCCAGCTGAGGACTTCACGACATTGGCTTTAGAGTTGCCAGCGGGCAACTACACAGTTGAATTGATTGACCTCAACGGTCGTTCAGTGAAGTCTGTGGTTTTTGAAGCCACTGAGAATGGTGCTCAGTCGTTTAAGCTTGACGTGAGCAGCGTTGCCAATGGAATGTATGTGGTAGGAGTTAAGGAAGTGCCAGGTACTTTCGCTAGATTACTTATCGCACACTAATAAAGGCTTACGAAATTATACTTGGCCCCGCATCTTTGGATGTGGGGCCTTTTTTTTGCTCGCGTGATAGCGCTATTTTTGCCCCATGGATTTAGAATTTCTACAATACCCGATTGGACGCGCGTCTATAGAAAAGAACCCAGGCGAGGAACGTATCGAGAGCAGTATCGCTGTTATTGGGCGGATGCCGCAGCAGCTGATGGAGTTTGCAAAAGGATTAACTGCTGAAAAGTGGGATACGCCCTATCGCGAAGGTGGTTGGTCACCGCGTCAAATAGTACACCATTTAGCGGACTCACATATGAACGGCTTTAACCGTCAACGTTTAGCCGTAGTTTCTCAAGAGGTTCCGTCGGTTACAGGTTATCCACAAGATGTGTTTTCCAAGCTACCAGATTACAGTACGGATCCATTTCTAAGTATCATTCTATTGGCCAGCCTGCATGAAAAGTGGGTGAGTTTTCTAAATGGGATTACAAAAGCCGGCTGGGAGAAGTCGTATTACCATATGGATGACGAATGCGAATACTCTATGAAAGAAAGTGTACAGCAGTATGCTTGGCACTGCCAGCACCATTTGGCGCATATCAGAATAGTGCTTGATCAAAAAGATTAGTTCAGCGTCTCAATAGACGAAGTGCGGGAAACGATCACCCCATCCTTCACCTTAAAATAAACGGGGAGCTCCGTTATGCCTAGGCCACTGATGATGCTGCTCCGGCTTCCCATGAGGTCACTGAGGTGAGAACCGCCTAATTTATCTTCTTTGATTGCGCCGTACCATTCTGCGAGTGGGCTGCGTTGTTGAGGAAGACCGTCGATACTGAGGTAAATCCAATCTTCGCTTTTGCCTTTAGCAGCGGTAGCACGTAATTCATTTCTACAACCACTGCACCAAGAGGCCCAAACCGCTATTACACGGTTTTCTAGACTCATACGTTTAATATGAACCGATTGCCCTTCAGGAGTTTCGAGTTTTAATTCCGGAAAGGGATGACCGGGTTGAAATTTTGCTTGTGCAGCTTCTACTTCTTTCGTGAAGGAGAGCATCTCCTCGTATTTTGCAAGCCACATCGCATAAGTAGTAACATCTGGGCTACCGGGATAAGTCGAACGGAGTTGCTGATACATATTTTGCAGTAGTTCTCGGTCTACAGTGTAATCTAGCGCAGGTTGCGTTCCAATGCGGTGGTAAATGGTAAGTAAGTTCGACAGACGTTCAGGGTGTGTTTCAAGAGAATCTAGAATGCGTTGTCTGTATGCATCTGCGTAGGCGTAGTAGGAGGCATTGAGTGCCTCTAATCCAACGAATGAAGTACTGTCGGCATAATGACTTCTCAGGACATCCATGCTATCCGTAAAAGAAATGAGGTCGAGCTGCATTTTACGTTGGGCGCCAAGCCAATTGTTTTCTGCATCCCCAGAAATAAAGCCATCTTTCGAGACGGTTAATGTCTTAGCATCCGGACCTACAACTGCATGAATGACCGGTAGTTCACCTTCGATAGGAAGAAAGGAAATGATGCGGGCAGTATCGAATTGGACCGTAAAAGCATCATTGCCCGTAAGTTCGAGTGTATCGAGCACTAGAAATTCACCTACATCGTCTCGCATTTGCACAGCATAGGTTCCGGGCGTTTCTAGGGCAAATAAAAATTGCGTCCCTTGCGGCGACTTCGAACACCCTATAATGGCAAGAAGGAGTAGAAAACTAAACTTACGCATCCAATTTCTCGCGCAACAGTGCGCTTGCTTTTTTAGGGTCGGCAGTTCCTTTACTGTATTTCATTACTTCACCCATGAATAAACCGATCAGGCCTTTTTTACCCGAGCGGTATTCTTCTATTTTTTCGGGATAAGCAGCCAATGCTTGATCGACCCACGCTTGCAGTTGATCGCTATCGCCTTGCTGAATCCATCCGTTTTGTTCACAGAGCGCTGCTGCATCAGCCGTAGGGGCTTCCAACAACGCCGGGAATAATTTCTGGGTGGCCGTACTGATTGAAATCTTCTCTTCGTCAACCAAATTTTGGATACTGGCCAGCGCCGCCGGTGCGATAGGGAACTCGTCAATTTCAACGCTCTGTTCGTTTAGCCACGATTTAACCGATCCTATCAGTAGGTTGGTTGCGCCTTTGTAATTCGTTGTATGCTTGATGACTTCTTCAAAATATAATGCGAAAGCCTTGCTGTCGGTAAGGACAAAAGCATCGTATTCACTTAGGCCTAGATCTGTTGTATATTTTTTAAACAATTCATAGGGAAGCGGCGGCATGGTCTCGCGTACTTTATCGACGTAAGAAGCTGAGACAATCACGGGTACTAAATCCGGCTCCGGGAAATAGCGGTAATCGTGAGCATCCTCTTTAGTACGCAAGCCGATAGTACAGTTTTTAACCGCGTCAAAAGTTCTGGTTTCCTGAAAAATTGGGATTCCGCCTTCAATCAAATCAATTTGACGAATGATTTCAAAATCAATCGCCTTTTGAACGTTACGGAAGGAGTTCATGTTTTTGACCTCCACCTTAGTTCCAAATTTAGTAGTCCCTTTTTTGCGCACCGAAATGTTCAAATCCGCACGAAGCGATCCTTCCTCCATATTACCGTCAGAAATTTCAAGGTAACGGACCAATTTTCTGATCTCACTCAAATAGCTGTAGGCCTCTTCTCCGTTTTTGATTTCCGGTTCCGATACAATCTCAAGCAGGGGGATCCCTGCACGATTTAAATCTACGAGCGTATTGAAGGGGTCGATATCGTGTATGCTTTTTCCAGAATCTTCCTCCATGTGGATTCGAGTGAGGTTAATTCTCTTGTCTTTACCCTTTGCATCCTTAATTCGAACAAATCCTTCCGTACAGATAGGAGTGGTGTCCTGAGTAATCTGATAGCCCTTCGGTAAATCCGCGTAGAAATAGTTCTTGCGCGCAAATTCATTGCGCTCACGAATGGTGCAGTCGCATGCAATCCCCAGCTTCACAGCATAGTTCATGACGGATTTATTGAACACCGGTAGTGTGCCTGGATGGCCCAAGCTGATCGGGCTCACCTGAGTATTCGGAGAAGCGCCATAGGTGGTTGCATCACCGCAATAGGCTTTACTTTTTGTGCCCAATTGCACGTGAACCTCAATACCAATTACCGGTTCGTAGGCGTCGTAAATGCTAGACATTTCGAGATAAATTAGAGCGCTAATTTACGCTTTTTAAGACTGTTTTAGGCCCCGATTTTGATACACTTCTTCAATCCTCGATACCAAGGCGTCTAAGAGTGGCTGCACATCGCTAACAGGATGAATCTGAACATCCCATACACTCAGTTTAACAGGGCTGTTTTCTGCTTCAACCATCGGTGCCAACTTCACGGCATCCTTGGCGGTGCAATGTACGCGGTATTCATATTTTTTCGCTGCATTTTCAATGCGTGAAAGATTTGCTGCACTGTAGCGATGGTGGTCGCTGAACTTTATCTCATCGCCAATGAATGCACCTGCTTTTTGAATCTGATACAAACAATCATCAGGATTCGCAACCCCACAAATCACTAGACCCTGTTTTTTGCTGCCTGAGATAAGTACAGTCTTTCGTTCAAAGGTGTATTCCGGGATGCCTTTCCAAGATTCAACAAGCTGGTAACCGGCCTCATTTATTTGCGATACAACAGCATCGATATTTGTATGCGGCAGCTGTCGAAGTCGCCCGATGGGTAACATGCTGTCCAATTCAAATCGGAGGCGCTTTTGACAAACAATACTGAAATCTTTGAGTACTTCGTAGTGTTGCAAACCGTCGTCCATGACTAAGACTTTTTTGTCTCCTGGAAGGGTCCTCGCGAGCCGAGCACTTTCAAGTCTCCTTTTACCTACGATGGTGGGGAAGTGCTGTGCATGTAAAACGGTCTCATCGCCGTAAGCATAGGCATCTTTGGAATCAACAATGGTACTTTTCGAAACGGTGCCTTTGTACCCTCGGATGAGAATAATAGGGGAATAGCCCAATGCGCTCAACTGCTTTGCAACCCATAGTGCTGCTGGAGTTTTTCCGGTTCCTCCCGCCTGAAAATTCCCAACGCATACAGTAGGATAGGGAGCATGTTTGGCTCTTTTGGAACGAACAGCTTCGTCCATCTTTTGTCCCAATAGATAGATGGATCCTGTTAGGAGTTGTGAAAGGGAAAAGAAGTTGATGTACATGATTACATTATCCCTGCTTTTCGTAAAGATTCCTCTTGTACATTGATATCGTTAGGATCGAGCCATGTCGCGTCGTTGAAGCGCTTAAAATAGGTCAATTGTCTTTTGGCGTAACGGCGGCTGTACTGCTGGATGAGTTCTATGGTGCGTTCGCGGTCGTATTCGTCTTTGAAATATGGCCACCATTCGCGGTATCCTACGGTCTGTAGGCTCACTAACTCTTGGTGCGCAATCAATCCACGCGCTTCTTCTTCAAGTCCTTCTGCAAGCATTAAATGTACCCGTTGATCGATGCGTTCGTACAAGTCCTTTCGTTCTAAATTCAATACCCAATTCACAATCTTAAACGGTCGCTCCTTAGGGGTATTGTTCAATTGCTCTGAATATTTCTTACCAGTGATTTCAATCACTTCTAAAGCCCTGATCACACGACGCGGATTACGAACGTCAACTTTCGCAGAATGCTCCGGGTCCAGATGGTAAAGTTCCGTCTTCAACGCGGCCAAACCCTCTGTCGCCGCTCGTTCTTCCAGTTTCATTTTTACCTGCGGATCAGTAGGTAATGGGTCTAATCCATGCAATAAGGCATCAATGTACATCCCTGAGCCCCCAACGGCCACTACGACATCGTGCGTCTTGAAAAGTACCTCGAGCGTAGCCAAAGCAAAGTGCTCATATTCTCCTGCAGTAATAGGATCCTGTATGCTGCGATCTGCAATAAAATAATGCGGTACGCGTTCCAATTCTTCTCTGGACGGCGGCGCCGAACCTACCGCAAGTTCTCGGTAGCATTGTCTTGAATCGGTGGAGAGAATTGGGCAACCTAGTTTTTCAGCCCAGTAAAGTGCTACGTTGGTTTTTCCAACGGCAGTGGGGCCGGATAGGTTGAGTAATGTTTTAGTCATTTAAGGGGAATTCAGTGCCACATTCCTGGCAGTAGTTTGCATCCTTCAAGCAGCTGTTTCCACAGTTCTCGCAAGTTTTGAGCGTTGGTTCTTTTGTATTGTGATTATTTGCCAGATCTACGGTGACAATCCCTGTTGGAACGGCAATTATAGCATATCCCATAATCATGATGGCAGAGGCGATCAATTGGCCCCAGATAGTGCCTGGAGCAATATCACCGTACCCCACTGTAGTAAGGGTTACAATGGCCCAATAGATGCTTAATGGGATAGAGCTGAAGCCATTCTCCGGGCCTTCTACGGTATACATTATGGTTCCCATGATGATGCAAAGTAGGACCACGGTAAACAGGAATACCCCTATTTTACGCGACGAACGCAATAGACTTTGCCAAAGCAGATTTCCTTCATCTAGAAAGCGGCTGATTTTCAAGACTCTAAAAATTCGCAGTAAGCGTAATGCCCGAATGACGGCAAAAGTTCCAGAAGCAGGAAACAGGACTGCGAGGTAGAAAGGCAGGGTACTGACAAGGTCGATGATACCGTAAAAACTCCGTGCGTAAGAACCGGGTTTTGGACTGCACCACAGTCGTAATACGTATTCTATGGTGAAGAGTAATGTGGTAATGAGTTCGATTGCCTTAAACCACTGGCTCGCGACTGGATGGGCGGATATGCTCGGGACCGATTCCATCATAATGGCAGCCACACTTACACCAATAGTAGCGAATAAAGCCACATCGAAAGCCTTACCAGCGGGAGTGTGGGCTTCAAATATGATGGTATATAGAGAATCTCTTAGGCGACTTGTGCTCATAATTGGTTCAAATTACGTAAATTTAGTACGACCGCTTCTTAATTCTATGACTGAACTACCTGTAGATATCACTCGTCTAGATACTGCCTCGTTGGATTTTCCATCGGGCGATGTGTTATTCAGTGCACTCGCGCGTGCCAAACGCTCAAAACGCATTCATTCCGCAACCTACGTGGGTAACATTCGTCATGAAAAAGTAGCTATTGTCTTTCAAACGGCTACGGCTATTTTCAAGGTGCAAACTACCATATGGCTGAATTATGGGGGGTGCATTTTCCTCAAAGACGATATCACTATTCCTGTAGAGCGTATTTTATCCGTGGAGTGGGTCTAATAATACGGATCGTCAAGAAAGTCACCTTCCTCATCATCCTCATCCCCACTTTTTTCCGGACTTAAATCATCTAAACCGTAAAGCGCGTTGATCTCTTCTTCACTCATTTGTGAAGGGTCTTTGCCGGGAGTAACTAAGCTCGGAGCAGCAGTTTCGCGTACGGGAAGTTCTCCAACTGCAGATAGCACAACGAAATCTTCAAAGCCTTCCTCTTCCTCGGTTTTCGTCTTTTCGACATAAAAGATGTTCATATCTAGGAAGTTGTAGACGTACAGTCCGTGCGCTGTACTCTTGAAGAAGTCCTCAATAGTGGTATTTTCCATACTTGACATGCCGTCTTCCATGGCGAACATGGGTACTTCATCACCCTGATCCCAGTCGGGAGTACTGTAGTAAAAACTTCCCATTTCGCCCTCGCTAAGGTTAAAGAGTGGGAGTACCAGTTGTTGGAAATTCAATAAAGTGGTACTGCCTTTTACACGTAGTTCGCGAATGACAGTTTCTTGTGTGTCTGCAATGATTCGTAGGTATACTTCCATGTCTATTGTGTGATGCCCAGGTTTTCGGCAATCGTTTTCATTTTTAGTAAAGCAGCGTCACGTTCGTTGGGAATTTCTCCTTCTAATATAGCCTCTTTCAGTGCTTCCTTGATTTGACCAATTTCCCTACATGGACCAATGCCAAAAGTCTTCATAATATCTTCACCACTCACAGGCGGTTGGAAATTTCTGATGTGATCACGTTCTTCAACTTCCTTGAATTTCTCACGAACCTGCTTGAAGTTGTTTAAATAACGCCGCTTTTTCTTTTCGTTTTTGGTTGTTAAATCCGCTTCGCAGAGTAACATGAGTGCTTCTACGTCGTCGCCTGCGTCAAAGAGCAATCTTCGTACCGCACTATCGGTAACTTTTTCATCAACTAAAGCTGCGGGACGAGAGCTCATTTGCACCATTTTTATCACAAATTTCATGCGTGCATCCGTAGGCAGTTGCATCCGCTTGAAGATTTTTGGTACCATTTTGCCTCCTAGGAATTCATGCCCTCTAAAAGTCCAACCATGGGGTTTGATGAATTTCTTTGTCCTTGGCTTTGCAATGTCGTGCAGCAAAGCTGCCCAGCGCAACCAGAGGTCATTAGATGTTTTTGCGAGATTGTCGACCACTTCGAGCGTGTGGTAAAAGTTGTCTTTGTGCGTTTGACCTTCCAACTCTTCAATACCTTTTAGCGCGATCAATTCAGGAAGTACTTCCTGCAGAAGCCCAGAGGTGTAGAGGAGTCCTAATCCATAGCTCGGTTTAGCTACCTCCATGATTTTATTGAATTCTACGGCAACGCGTTCTGGGGCGACAATAGAAATGCGGTTCGCATGGGTCCGAATACTAGCTAGGGTTGCAGAGTCGATTCTAAAATCCAATTGCGCAGCAAAACGTACCGCCCGCATCATACGCAGTGGGTCGTCGTCAAACGTTTTATCCGGCGCGAGGGGTGTGGTGATTCGTTTTTTACCGAGGTCGCTAATACCATCAAACGGATCCAATAATTCTCCCCAGCGGTCTTTGTTTAGACAGATGGCCATTGCGTTGATAGTGAAATCACGACGGTCCTGATCGTCTTGTAAGGAGCCGTTTTCCACGACAGGATTGCGGCTGTCTTTGCGGTAGCTTTCTTTCCGAGCACCAACGAATTCCAGGTCCATGCCCTTGTAGTGCATATGGGCTGTGCCAAAGGATTTGAATACGGTCAGTTTCGGTTTCGGTTTGAGTTCTTTCTGAACAGCACGGGCCAATGCTATTCCACTACCCACCGTAACAAAATCAAGGTCCATTTTAATGGGGCGTCCTAAATGTTTGTCGCGCACAAATCCACCAACGACGTAGCATTCTTGACCCAATTGGTCCGCTACGTTGCCGATCAACGAAAAGCTGGGTTGATCTAGAAATTTTGTGCAATCGTTCATTTATGCAGGGAGTGTCGAAACTTTTGAGAAATAAATACCAGCCAACAAAAGTACAATTAGGATGAAGTACAAAGCGAGGTTTGTTCGCTTGATTTTAAGCAACCAATGGTCTTCTTTTTCTTTACCTGTGAGTATCACGGGGTAGAGTAGCGGGAAGAGCATGATGGATTCTTTCCACCATTGACGGTCTTTTTTGTGAATGTAGTTGCGCTTGAAATAGTCGGTCCAATGCCCCGGAGCTTTTTTGTTTTGTACCCGCAGGTATTGAAAGTGCAAGGCCCATTTGAAACTGTAAACAGCAACGGTCAAGATCATTACGATCACTAAAAAAGTGGTTTGTCCTCCAGTCATGAATGTCGTAGTTTTTTTAATTCGACATAGCGCCAATAGACGCCTTGAGCCATGGAAATACTGTACCAGAAACCTGCGCGTCCATCAAGGAAACCCAGTCGTAGTACAAAGTGTTTAAAAAATCGAAAAGCAGGTTTTACAGCAGTATGAAATAATCCAATAGTGCCGGTTCTTGCCTGGTGGTCTTTGGCACTCCTGCTTGCATAGGCCCGCTGCTTTTTATTCCACTGGTCCCAATTTTTGTAGGTATAATGGTGCAGTTTACCCGGCAATGGATGCGGTTTAGGAACATTCATTCGCTCATGAACTTCGCAGTCGCTGTAACGGCGGGTATGATGGAATAATCGGACCACGACATCGGATTGAAGCCCGGAAAAACGCATGGCACGACCCATGAAAAAATGTGTGCGTCGCAGCCCCCAATAGTGCTCTTTATTTGTGTGCGTCTCACTTTTCCACTGTTGAAGTACTGTGATCAACTGTTTATCCAGTACTTCATCTGCATCAATAAACAGTACCCACGGATGTTGGGATTGTTCCATGGCCCAATTCCGCTGGTCTGCCCAGTTCTTAAATGCGCGCATTTCAATTCTCGTCGCACCGTGCGCTTTCGCAATGGAAACCGTTTGGTCCTCAGAAAAGCTGTCCACAACCAGTACTTCGTCCCCTACTAAAGCAGCAGCTTGCATGGTTGGTGCAAGCACATCGGCCTCGTTATAAGTGAGGATAATAATGGAAAGTGGGGTAGGCATTAAACAGCGACGTTGTGCGTTCTTAATGCATCGTTGAGTGAGGTTTTCTTATCCGTACTCTCTTTGCGTTTACCAATGATTAAGGCACACGGTACATTAAAGGTACCCGCGGGAAATTCTTTTGGCATGGTCCCCGGAATGACCACAGAACGTGCAGGCACGTGTCCTCTGTATTCCACCGGTTCCGATCCACTTACATCAATGATTTTCGTTGATGCAGTGAGCACGACATTTGCACCCAAAACGGCTTCTTTTTCTACACGAACACCTTCCACGACGATGCAGCGTGAGCCGATAAAACAATCGTCTTCGATAATCACTGGTGCAGCTTGTAACGGTTCCAATACTCCACCAATACCAACACCTCCGCTGAGGTGGACATTTTTGCCTATCTGAGCACAACTGCCCACTGTAGCCCATGTATCTACCATGGTGCCGCTATCTACGTAGGCGCCGATATTTACATAAGAAGGCATCATAATAACACCGCTGGCTAAGAAAGCGCCATGTCGTGCAATGGCGTGAGGAACGACTCTGACGCCTTTTGCGGCATAACCTGTTTTTAACGGAATTTTATCATGAAATTCAAAAGGAGGAACTTCATCGTTTCCATCTGCTGAATGGGAAGTACAAAACCACCGCTTTTTTATCCATTCGTTTACTTGCCAGCCGTTTGACGTTCAGCAACGCGCAATTCTCCGCTATCTAGTGCGTTTACTACAGCTCTGATGGCTTGTTGAGTGGCGGATTCTTTAATAAGTCGCGGTTATCCCAAGCGGCTTCTATAGTTGGTCGTAAATCTTGCATAAATCGTGTAAGTTTAAAGGTTCAAAGGTACGGCTTTCACTTGCTTTAGACTACCTTTGAACCATGGCAAAAATTGCAGCATTAGATAAAACGGTATCGCAGAACTCCACCCGATGCACATGATGGCGTTCCCGTTAGAAACTATTGAAACAGCATCCCTATTGACGTTTTTACAGCGCCGCCAGGAAGTAGAACCTATCGAGAGTTGGTGGTTGCATCTGGTGCGCTGGGACTATACAATCGGCCTGAAGTCGCGCAATTTATCGACGGCCTTGTCAAAAATCGGTCAGAATGAAGCTCCGAAATGCGCATCATTAGAGTAGATGAACGCTTCACTTCATCCTTGCTGCAGATGCGCTAGTCAAAGGCGGTATGAAGAAATCTAAACGCCAGGAAAAAGGCGCGGTTGACAAGAAGTGGCAGCCACCGATTTTAGGCAGGTGGAATTATTTAGCACAGCGATAACTATCTTTGTGCGCATAGAATTCATGCAATGATTTTACCTATTGTCGCTTACGGCGATCCAGTTTTACATAGAGTAGCCGACGAAATTGATCAAGATTATCCGGTTTAGATGATTGATTGCTAACATGTATGAAACCACATGTATAATGCGCAAGGTGTTGGTTTAGCCGCCTCAGATCGGAAGAGGTATTCGCCTTTTGTTGTTGATGCAAGTCCATTTGGTGGAGGAAGGAAGTGAAGACTTTGATCTTCTTACGGGATTGAAAAAACTTTTATCAACCCCATCATTATTGAAGAATCCGGTGAAGAGTGGGGTATGGAAGAGGGCTGTTTAAGTATTCCTGATGTTCGCGAGACTGTTTCGTCCGGAGAAGGTGGTCATAGAATATACGGAGGACTGGGAATTGGTGGAGGAAACTCATACAGGACTTGCGGCTCGTGTGATTCAACATGAATACGATCACATTGAAGGGGTATTGTTTACGGAGAAAATAAAACCTTTGCGCAAAAGATTGATAAAGGGGCGCTCGGGCGAATAGGGAGCGGGGCGGTATTGCTCCAGATTATCCGATGAAATTCCCAAAAGCGAAATGAGGCTACGATTGCCGCATTGCTCATGGTTGTAGTGAGTTGTCAACCCACTCCCGCGCAAGAAACGAGGAGCTGACTACTCTGTGCAGTTACAACAAGTGATTCTGCTTGTATTATTTGGAGCTTGTGGAGCGCAACGTACTAACGCCGGCGGTTATACCCGTGCCGCAGCGCATTTGTGGCACAGGATTCACTGATAAAAACAGATGCATCTTATTTAATGAAAGGCTGACCTTGTATGAATCAAGAGGGTAAATACAGATTATATGGGGTAAAACTTAATTTCATCTTACTCACGAATAAGTTTCCGCAGGACCGTTATGCACCGGAGGCCTTGCTTCAATTGGCATTATTCTTTGATAGTGAATTGGGGGGAAGCGAACGTGCAGTCGAGTTTTTGCGTGTACTCTTAAAACGCTATCCTGAACATGCTTTAGCAACTGATGCTCAAGCACTTCTGGAATTAATAAGTGTTTCCGAAACAGGAGAAATACAAACTGTAAGAGATTGGTTAAATAACGAATAATGGAATTAAGAACTGTATTGTCAATTGCCGGTAAACCGGGTTTATTCAAATTAGTAGCTCAAAATAAGGGCGGTGTGGTAGTGGAAAGCCTTCTCGATGGCAAGCGCACGAGCATTTCCGCTTCTGCAAACGTAAGTTCCTTGGGCGATATTGCGATCTACACCTATGAGGAAGAAGTTCCTTTGCGTGAGGTTTTTAAAGCGATGGGTGAGGTTACTGGTGGTAAAGAGGCCTTAAGTCATAAGAGCAGTAAGACGGAATTGGAAGATTTCTTTGGAACAGTGCTGCCGAAATTTGATCAAGAGCGCGTTTACGCAAGCGATATTAAAAAAGTAGTACAGTGGTTTAATATACTGGTGAAGAATGATTTGCTCGCTATTTTAGACGAGACGGAGAAGGAAGCATAGGGTATGAACAGTCGTGCAGCAAAGTTAGAGGCGTTTGGCAGACTAGTAGACATCATGGATACGCTTCGTGCGGAATGTCCATGGGATAAAAAGCAAACCCTAGAGAGCTTGCGCCATTTGACCATTGAAGAAACCTACGAGTTGGCGGATGCCATCGAGGAAGGGGATTTAAATGAGATCAAAAAGGAGCTTGGCGATCTCATGCTGCACATGGTTTTTTATAGTAAAATAGGCAGCGAAAAGGGCGCCTTTGATGTGGCCGATGTGCTCAATAGTGTTTGCGATAAGCTCATTCACCGACATCCACACATTTATGGTGATGTAGAGGCAACCACAGAAGAGGAGGTCAAGGCCAATTGGGAGGCAATCAAGCTCAAGGAAAAAGGTACGAAAAGCGTACTTCAAGGAGTGCCTCGTGGTTTGCCAGCGCTGGTAAAGGCAATCCGAATAGGGGATAAGGCAAGAGGCGCTGGCTTTGACTGGGATAATCCTCAGGATGTTTGGGAAAAGATTCGCGAAGAGTTGGTTGAGTTTGAGGAAGCCCAAAAAACTGGAAATCAAGACCTTATTGAAGGTGAGTTGGGTGATGTGATGTTCTCAATAGTGAATTTTGCTCGATTGAGTAATCTCGATCCTGAAATGGCGCTAGAACGAACGAATAAGAAGTTTATTTACCGATTCACCTTTATGGAAAACACTGCGCGAAAAATGGGTAAGTCACTCACGGACCTGGATTTAAGTGAGATGGAGGTTTTGTGGAATGAAGCTAAGTACACTTCGCGAGATTAATCCCATTTAAATCGGGCGTTAATAATTTGTAAAACCTATAATAAAGGTGTCTCTTACGTGTTGATATAGTGTAATTTAGGGTTATGAAAACTCTATTTTTAATTCGGCACGCTAAAAGCTCTTGGGCGCATGAAGGGATCGAAGATCGAGATCGACCATTGAAAGGACGTGGGATACGTGATGCTCATTTAGTGGCTAAGGCGCTTTCTGACGGCATGGATCAGCAGGATCGTATAAAGTTTTATTCTTCACCGGCCACCCGGGCGTTGCACACGGCACTCATCTTCGCACAGAATTTCCAACTTCCTGCTGCTCAGATCACTTTAAAAGATGCGTTGTACGATTGTTTCGCACACGAGCTGTTGGAGGTGATTAAGGCATCGGAGGATTTAGCGGATACGGTGTTTTATTTTGCCCACAATCCTGCAATTACAGATTTCGTCAATAAAATGACAGCAGCAAATATTGCCAATGTACCTACTACAGGAGTGGTGAGTATCGCCTTTGATGTGAAGTATTGGCGCGAGATAGCTACCGATGGAAAATTGGTACAGTTTGAATACCCTAAGCGACTCAAAAAATAGATGAACGAGAAGGATTTAAGTCTTTACAACAGAGATATCAGTTGGTTGAAGTTTAATGCACGGGTACTGCAAGAAGCTGAGGATAAAGAGGTTCCTTTGATCGAACGCATTCGATTTTTAGGAATTCATTCCAACAATATGGATGAGTTTTTCCGCGTGCGCTACTCTTTTGTGAGGAGATTGCAGTTGTCGTCGGAAAAAAACCATGAAGATAATTTAGAGGGACATTCGCCTGGAAAGCTATTGAAACGATTAAGCAAATTGGTCAATGAACAGCAGCAACGCAGCCAGGAGATTTATGAACGCCTCACAGAGGAATTGGCCGCAGAAGCTATTGAGGTCATCACTGAAGAGCAACTTACGCAAAAGCAAGCGAAATTTGTTCGTGACGTGTACCGAAATCAAGTCAGCCCAGCATTGACGAATTTGATGTTAAATCAAGCGCCAGAATTTCCGTACCTCAGGGATAAGGGGATCTATCTAGCCGTTCGGTTAATTAAGGGTGAAAGTGAACAATTCTCTATCATTGAAGTCCCGTCGGGTGCAATGAATAGATTCATTACACTGCCTAAATATGGCAAGCAGTACGTCATGTATTTAGACGATGTATTGCGGTATAATCTGGACAGCATTTTTCACATTTTCAATTACGATTCTATCGAGGCGCATACCGTTAAGATTACACGTGATGCAGAGCTCACCCTCGACGATGATGTGAGTAAATCCTTCATGGAAAAAGTACAGAAAGGTCTTCTGGAACGACGCGAAGGCGATCCTGTAAGATTTGTGTACGATGGAAACATCTCTGATAAGACCCTCAACCTCTTGGTTGATGGGTTGGGAATTTCCGAATTCGATGGACTCATCGCCGGAGGACGCTACCACAATAAGAAGGATTTGATGCGCTTCCCAAACGTGGGTGATGCATCACTGGAGCATAAAAAACTACCTGCCATACCACATCCAGCACTGGAAGAAGACCGCAGTATTATAGCGGTACTGAAAAAGCAGGATGTTTTGCTCTTTACGCCATATCATGATTTTGGAAAAGTCATTCGCTTGTTACGCGAGGCGGCAATTGATCCAAAGGTGCGTGTAGTTAAAGTAACCCTGTACAGGTTAGCCAACCAGAGTCGAATCATTTCTGCCCTAGTTAATGCTGCTAAAAATGGTAAGGACGTTACTGTGTTTATTGAGCTTCAAGCGCGTTTTGATGAAGCGAACAATATCAAATGGACGAACATGCTTCGCGCCGAAGGAATTAAAGTGGTCAGCGGAGTTCCAGGTTTGAAAGTCCATTCAAAATTGACCTTAATTCGCAGGGATGAAGGATTAGAAAAACTCGTAGATTATTGTGTAGTCGGAACAGGTAATTATCATGAGGGAACGGCAAAAGTATATACCGATTACCACCTGCTTACCGCTCAAAAGCGAATTACGAAAGAGGTCCGTAAGGTCTTTACCTTCATTGAGTCACCTTATAAGCAGTACAATTACAAGCATTTAATGGTGAGCCCAAACAGTACCAGGGAGGGTGTTTATGCGTTGATTGATCGAGAAATTGCCCATGCGCAAGCGGGGCGTGAGGCAAAGTTCTGGGTAAAGATCAATAGTGTGAGCGACCATGGAATGATTGGGAAATTATATGAAGCAAGCGCCGCAGGTGTATCTATCCGAATGGTCGTGCGCGGTATCAACTGTATCGATTTTAGCGATGCGGCACTCAGCGGTAATATAGAGGCCGTGAGTATAGTGGACCGATTCTTAGAGCACACACGTGCCTTCTGCTTCCACAACAACGGCCAATCTGAATATTTTATCTCCTCGGCAGATTGGATGACACGAAATTTAAATAGACGCGTTGAGGTTACGGTTCCGATCTATGATGAGAAAATAAAGCGACAATTGCGAGATCACTTTGAAATTCTTTGGAAGGACAATACAAAATCACGACTTTTCGATGCGGATCAATCCAATGCCTATCGAAAATTAAACGGACCGAAAATCCGTGCGCAATTGGAATTGCACGCTTACGTTAAGAAGCAGCTTTTAAAAGGCTAGAAACCAATTATCTATGATTGTCACTAAACTCGGAGCTATTGATATAGGTTCCAATTCCGTCCGTTGTCTCGTAACCAATGTGGTTTACAAGGACGGGTATACCTATTATCGCAAGGCTGGAATGGTGCGCCTTCCGATCCGTTTAGGACAAGATGTCTTTGAACACGGTAAAATAAAAGGAAAGACGAAAAAGCGTTTTATCGAAGGAATGAAGGCCTATGCGCACTACCTCAAAGTTCACGGAGTAGTGGATTTTAGAGCGGTAGCCACTTCTGCGATGCGCGAGGCGAGCAATGGCGATAAAATCGTTGCTCAAGTGGCTAAAGAGACTGGAATTGCCATTGAAATCATTGGTGGTAAGGAGGAGGCCCGATTGGTGTTCAATTCCAAAATCTACGACATCATCAAGGCGCCACAAAAAAACTTCGTTTATATCGATGTGGGGGGTGGTTCAACAGAAATATCTGTCATTCAAGATAAAAAAGTAGAGGCTTCGAAGAGTTTTAGAATTGGAGGTGTACGATTGATGAATAACCTGGTACATCAAGAAGAGTGGACTAGAATGGAGCGTTGGTTGCAAAAACATGCTTTCTCCGTTGAAGATAAGGCTGCGATCGGTGCTGGAGGAAACATCAATAAGTTACACAAGCTCAGCATGCGATCCCTTCAGACGCCTTTAGAATATGCGTATTTATCAGAGCAGCAAGCGGTATTGAATGCATTTACGGCAGAGGAACGCGTGACCGAATTGGGGCTGAACTTTGATCGTGCTGATATCATTGTACACGCCCTGCCCATCTATCAAAAGGCCATGCTCTGGTCGGGTTGCGATCACATCTATGTGCCTAAAATAGGGGTTTCTGACGGCCTTGTTCGAGATATGTACCACAAGGATTATAAAGCACAAGTCGAACTTTAGTAATACGTATATAGAGAACATCAATGCGAATCTTTATAGTACATGATTCCGTCTATGTACTTTTGATTAAAGCAAATAATTTAATACCTCTATACGATGGCAGTAACAGTAGCAACAGATGCAAATTTTGAACAATTACTAGGCGATCACAAGCGTGTGGTTGTAAAGTACCATGCAGATTGGTGTGGTGCGTGCAAGATGTTTGCACCTAAATACAAGCGTGTGAGTAACGAAGAGGAGCACGGTGATGTGTTGTTCTTAGAAGTAAATGCAGAGCACAACGAAGGTGCGCGCAAAGCAGCGGGTGTAAGTAATTTACCCTTCTTGGCTTCGTTTAAAGATGGCGCCTTAGTAGAAGGTGCAGCGGCGAGTAAAGAAGAATACTTGCGCAAACTGATCGACCTCACGAAGTAATCCAACAGTGGTTCATATGCAAACACCCCCGGGCGCGGAGCGCCCGGGGGTGTTTTTTTGTCTGAAATTTTGCGCGCAGGTGTATAAAAAACGAAAGGGAGCCGCCAAGCTCCCTTTCTACCTAAACCGCCATGAAAATCTGCTTTCGCAGATTGTTCCATTTCAATTAGTAACGCAATTGTATCAACCTAGTTCACGAGTGTTGCAAAAAAAGTGTAGTTTTTTCTTAAAACAGCCGGTTCGCAGAAAATACCGACGGCCCGGCATAAAAAAAGCCGCTCCAATGGGAGCGGCTTTTCGTCTTTTAAGCAAGAAAATACTTAGTGCTTTGCAAGGTAATCTGCCACACCGTCGTGTGTTGCGTTCATTCCTTCTTGACCTGGGGTCCAGTTTGCAGGACAAACTTCACCTTTTTCTTCGAAGTACTGTAGTGCATCTACCATACGCATGGCCTCATCTACAGAGCGACCCAATGGGAAGAAGTTCACTAACTGGTGCATAACCGTTCCTTCTCTATCGATCAAGAATAAACCACGGTAAGCAATCATTTCTCCTGTTGAAGTAAGGTTACCGTCTTCATCATACGACCATTCGCCGTCAAGCACGTCGTAGTTGTGCGAGATGGTTTTGTTGGTATCTGCAACGATTGGGTAGGTAACACCTTCAATACCTCCGTTGTCTTTACCCATCTGCAACCAACCCCAGTGGCTTTGCTCAGTATCTGTTGATACGGCAATAAGTTCTACACCTTTAGCTGCAAATTCTTCTTTGCGCGCTTGGAAAGCATGCAATTCTGTAGGACATACAAAAGTGAAGTCTTTCGGGTAGAAGAATAAGATTACATACTTTCCTGCGTAATCTGATAGTTTGAAGTTTTCAACGATTTCTTCGCCATTGATTACCGCGGAAGCAGTGAAATCTGGCGCTTTTTTACCGACTAATACAGCCATTTTATTTTGGTTTTAAGAGTTTACTAGGGCCAAAAGTACGATAGTCAAACCTGTTGTCTTCATAAATCGTATTAGGTTTTATCTATGACGACATATAAGAAGCTAGAGCATCATTCCGGAATTGATCCAACCCGCTAATAACATGCCTGCGAGTACGAAGATCAATTTTACAGCATTGAACCTATGGTTTTGAGAACTCTCGAAAAGAATGGTTGTACTCACATGGAGTAAAATACCTACCGCCACTGCGAGCAACTGCAAGCTCCACTGTTCTACATGGATGGTGTTTACGGTTAGTGCACCGGCAGGTGTGGCAAAGGCGAACAGGAGTAATACCCCCAATAAAGTCGAAAGTCGAACACCAGATTTTCGCAGCGCTCCCGTGACCAGAAGGGCAATGGGAAGCTTGTGCAAAGCTATGGCCCACAGAAAACCACCGGTAGCATGATTGTGGCCAGAAGTTCCTGTACTGGCGAGGGGCATCCCCTCTAAAAAAGCATGTAAGAGTAGTCCCGAAATGGCGAGCCAAGGAACTTTAGATGCTTTGGTATGAAAGTGTCCGTGTTCCAATCCCTCGCTGAGGTGATCCAGGAGCAATTGGATGGCAAATCCCAACATGATCCACCAACCCATATTCCAATTCCCGTGCTCGAAAATCTCGGGTAGCATGTGTGTCAGTAGCGTAGCAAAGAGAAATGCACCTGAAAAGGAAAGCAGGTATTTGAAGGCTTTCGAGTCTGTGGGTACGACCCAAGCAGCACCCGAGCCTAGAGCAACGCTAAGAAGTAGAACTATCCAAATCATGAATCCAAAGGTTTCTGCGCAATAATAATCAATCGGTCGCTTTCTTTAGGTGAAAAAGGCGATAAGTCATAGTCGCCATGCTGATCCAAAACGTCCAGACCAGCGGCTTCCATGAACGTTTTTAGTTCATGCAGTTCAAAAGCCCGAACGCGTTCCTCAAACTGAAGAATATTGCAGTCCGGTTCTTCAAAAGTTATGCGTTTTACAATGCTATTATCCTCAATACGACGTGTGATTTGATAGCGAGCCAATTCCGTTTGTATGGTATTCTCTGGTACCAACTGCGCCGCAATTTTCTCCGCATTCAAATAATCTAAAACCAGTTTACCGCCAGGTTTTAGTGCACCGGCCATGTTTAAAATGGCGTGTGCGTGCATTGCGTCGTCTTCAAAATAACCAAAGCTGGTAAAGAGATTGAACACCCAATTTGCCTTTGGAACATCGAGCGGTTCGAGCATATTTGCCACTTGAAATTCGAGTCCTTCGTGCGAGAATTGGTTCGCAAACGAAATACTTTCCGGGCTCAAGTCGATGCCTATAGTATCTAATCCTTGACTTGCGAGTACCTGTGCATGTCGGCCTCTGCCGCAAGCCACATCAATAGCCAGTTCTCCCTCTTTTACGCCCAGTTTCTGACACAACGATTCAATAAATCCTCTCGCTTCGTTGAGATCGCGGTGCTGGTAGAGGTCGTGGTAATAGGGGGTGTTAAACCAGGTTTGGTACCAGGGTTGGCTCATAGTTGTTTAGATCAGTGGGACAATATAAGGCTGAAACATTAGTACAATCGCTACAATAATCACAGCGATCATGACTTTACGCGTAATGGCATTGGCTTTTTTATGCTGTATTACTTTTTTTGCGCCAAATCTTGCGCCAATCGATGTGCCTAAGGCTAAGGTAAGACCATATAACCAGTCAATACTTCCGCTCCATGCATAGATGATAAATGCGGGGATGGTCATCAGAAAAGCGATGTACTGTTTCATTATGTTGCCGTCGCGAAGGGAATATTTAGCAAGCAGTACGGAGAGGGATAGAAAGAAAATACCAAAGCCCATTTGTATGAACCCTCCATACAAGCCTAAACCAAAATAGGCAAGCCACAATGCAGGCGTTCGCTTGTTTTTGGACCCGTCTGTGGGGATCAGCCATTTCTTGGGGTTCGTGAGGGTGGTTATGAGTAAGAGAATCATGATGGAGCCTATGGCGATTCGCATTAGGTCTTCCGGTAAGTCTATGGCTAAATTTGCTCCAATAACGGCCCCGATGATGACTGGAGGAATAATGAAATAACTCTGTTTCATCATGTATTTCGTCCGTGCAGTTTTTGATAAGGCACTGATGGCGCTGGTGGTTTGAAAGAGTGCACCAACTCTATTGGTCGCATTCGCCGCATTTGCATCGAGTCCCACCCACATCAGTAATGGAAGCGTTATCGCAGATCCATTACCCGCGACAACATTGATCAATCCTGCAGCAAAGCCGCCTATGACTAGGGCAATTAATTCGAACCAATCCAACATGGGGCTAAAGTTAGCGTACATTTGTAGTCTAAATAGCAGAAAGGTGCTCGAAAACAAAGATTACCGCCTCATTGTCAAAACGCTCTATGGGCTAGAAGAAATTCTAAGCAAAGAGTTACTCTCGCTTGGCGGACGAGAAATTCAAAAGATCAACCGAGCTGTCGCTGTAGTTGGCGATCTAGGCTTCGTGTACAAAATTAATATTGCGCTTCGCACTGGTTTGAAGGTACTCTTGCCTTTGAATGAGATTCAAATGGAGACCGTTGAGGATTATTATGACGCAGTCTATGAGATTCCTTGGGAAGCGTTGTTTGATGAAGGAAAAACTTTTGCAGTTCATGTGGTGGGCACGAACGAAGAGCTCAACCACAGCAGCTTTGCGGGTCTGAAAGCAAAAGATGCCATTGTAGATCGCTTTCGAGATAAGCTCGGTGTCCGTCCCTCTGTAGATAAGCACGAACCAGAGGTACCCATTCATATTCACATTTCACGAGATACGGTTCGAATATACCTGGACACTTCAGGTGAAAGTTTGCACCGTCGCGGCTACCGTCTTGAAGCAGCAAAAGCGCCATTAAATGAAGTTTTGGCCGCTGGGATCATCATGCATAGTAAATGGAACGGTGGAATGCCCGTGCTCGACCCGATGTGCGGTTCTGGTACTTTCTTAGTTGAAGCGGCATTGATTGCACACAACATGCCAGCGAATATTTACCGCGAATCCTTCGCCTTTTTTAATTGGAAAGGTTTCGAGGAGGAGTTGTTCGTCAAGATAAGAGAAGGCTTATTAAGCCGAGCAAAAAACTACGACGGTAAATTCTTTGGTCGGGATATCGATGTATACAGTTTAGATGCCGCTGCTGCAAATATTGAGCGCAGTATGTTTGAAGATGCCGTTCGGTTAAAACGCGCAGACTTTTTTGAGGCAGATCCCCCTGCGGAGAAAGGGCTGATGCTGATCAATCCACCGTATAATGTACGTATACAGGCAGATACACACCGTATGTACCGTCAAATGGGCGATACTTTGAAAGAAAAATATGCCGGATGGGAAGTATACTGGATTACCTCAGATATGGAGGCGATCAAAAGCATCGGATTACGGCCTTCTAGAAAATGGAACCTCTTTAACGGTGAACTGGAATGTAAATTGCTACGTTTTGATATGTATGAGGGGACTAAAAAACTCCATAAATTGAATCGATAAACACAGCTTATGAAACGCAGCATTGTACTTCTTCTTTTACTCCTTCAGTTACCCGCATTTTCACAGAGTTACAGCAGTAATCTGCGTCGTGTTTCGAGAGAGATTGATAAAGTAATGGCCGTCACTTCGGATATTATAGACGGTACAATGACCTATGCTACGTACAGAAAGGTTCAACCGCTTTTTGAAGAGCAAAGCAAGATCTGGCGAAAGAGTCTACGTTCATTGGACCGATTAGATGAAGCACCCGAGGCCGAACTGCTGGCTGCGGTGAATGAAAATATGAGTGGCCTGCTTGAAATTACTCAGGAGAATTTGAGGTATTGGTTTCAAGAAGACCCCCGCTCCAACTATGGACACGCCTATGTAGATCAGGCGGGGAACTATTTTAATGCAGTCCTGCTGCGATGGATGCTTCATTGAACAAGATGATGTGGATGTAAGGCCTCCGAAGAGCTGGAGCGATTCCAAACACAAATGGAACCTGCTCCGTTACACGAAGGAAATGAAGCGAGGAGCGAATGAAGTATAGATAGCCTTGTGGGTTATTTTTTGCAATCGGAAATAGGTACTACCGATATGGATGCGCTCTACAAAGCACAAAAAGCACTTGTCAAGGCTTTAAGTAAGGAACTCCGCGGTTATGGTGAGGAGCGCTTTTTCAATGGTCAAACCGAACTGCATGAGGCGTACCAGAAATATTACATTGAATTGTTAGAATTGGCTTCGGCGGATGTTTTAGCAGATCTTACGAAGATGCGTTACGACCTCGTAGAATTCAATGCTATCGCCTCAAGCACTGAAGCTTCTGCGAAAAAGACGTTAAGTTTCTTTGATAACGAAATACGGTTGTTAAATAAACGCGAGTCTCGATTCGTAAAACGAAATTTACCTAAAGCTCCGAAGCGCTAACCATGCAGGTCGCTGAGGTCATACTTCCACTGCCCTTAGATAAACTTTTCCATTATGCTATTCCAGCAGAGATGGTTGGTTCGGTGCGTCCTGGAGTACGTATACTGGTCCAATTTGGTGCACGAAAAGAATATGCAGCGATAGTCACCCGCGTTCTTGAAGCACCCGATGAAACGGAGTTGAAATACCTGATCAGTGTGCTGGATGAACATCCCGTAGTGCTCGAGCACCAATTGCTGCAATGGTCTTGGATGGCGTCGTATTATATGGCACCTGTCGGTGATGTTATGAATGCTGCCTTGCCTCCCGGTTTAAAGCTTTCGTCGCAAAGTATCGTCGTTCTGGATCCGGAAGTAGTCCCGGATGAATCATCGATGTCCGACGCTTTGTTTAAGTTGTACGAGGCCTTGCGGAATCACCCGAAGCTCACGCTCGACGAGGTACGCGAATATTGCCAAGTAAAGCAACCCATGCCTTTAGTGCAAAAAGCATTGGAAGAAGGGTGGGCATTGCTTGAAGAGGAATTGAAAAAGGTTGCGCGTGCAAAACGAAGAAAACTTATACGCCTCTCATCGGAGTCATTAGCAGATCTCGACGGGGCCTTTGAAGCCGCGAAAAGATCTACTACTCAAACTGAAGCGCTTTTAGCACTAGTTGCACATTGCGGCAGCGAAAATAAATTTCAAGACAAACGCGTCTTTCAGAAGAAGCAAAACATATTGTCGACGGCCCTACTTGCACTAAATAAAAAAGGAATCACTGAGGAAGTTGAAGAGATCGACGGTACTACCGCAGCTTCAGCGCCCATGACGGAGATTACCCTTTCCGCGCCACAACTCGAAGCCCTATCGTCCATTCAAAAGGGATTTGAGGCAAAGAAACCCGTTGTTTTACATGGTGTCACAGCCTCGGGGAAGACAGAGCTCTACATCACGTTGATTAAAGCGGCGCTCACTAAACACAAGCGTGTCCTATACCTGCTGCCGGAGATTGCTTTAACGACGCAACTCATCAGCCGCCTTCGCATTCACTTTACGGTTGCAGTAAGTCATAGTAAATTTTCACCTGCCGAGCGTCTAGCCGCTTGGCGCGAAGCGTTGACAAACGATGGACCATTACTTGTATTGGGTGCTCGATCTGCGGTGTTTATGCCTTTACCAGATTTAGGTTTGATCATTGTTGATGAAGAACACGAAAGCAGCTTTAAACAGTACGAACCTTCACCAAGGTACAATGCAAGGGATACGGCGGTATGGATGTCGAATGCTCGAGATTGTCCCGTTTTGCTAGGATCTGCCACACCGAGCCTGGAGAGCATGTTCAATGCGCGCCAGGGCAGGTATGAATTGGCCCAATTACACAAGCGATTCCACACGGCTCCTTTACCCGAACTTGAAGTGGTGGATATGCTCGGTGCGAAGCAGCGGCGCGAAGTTCAGGGCAATTTTTCCATTGAATTGATCGATGCCATGCGCCATACTTTGAGCAAAGGAGAGCGCATCATTCTTTTTCAAAACCGTAGGGGTTTTAGCACCTTCCAACAATGCCAGACTTGCGGACACATCGAGGGATGCACGCGTTGTGATATTTCACTCACCTACCATAAAGGCCCGCAAAAGCTCAAATGTCACTATTGTGGTTACACCGTGCCGCCGGTGATGAAATGCAGTTCGTGTGGTGGTGAGAGCGTTTTACACAAGGGTTTTGGAACGGAGCAAATTGCTGAAGAGGCAGCCGCACTTTTTCCAAATGCGGCGGTGAAACGTATGGATTTAGATACCACTCGTGGCAAACACGCTTTTGGTGATCTCATACGTGCTGTAGAAAACGGGGAAGTTGATATTTTGGTTGGTACGCAGATGGTGACGAAAGGGCTAGATTTTGATAGCATAGGGCTTGTGGGTATCATGAGTGCAGATAATCTATTAAGCTTTCCTGATTTTAGAGCCAATGAGCGCGCATTCCAACTGATTGAACAAGTGGCGGGACGCACGGGACGGCGTACCTCAAAGGGGAAGGTGGTTATCCAAGCGATGAAGCCGCGTCACTCCATCATACAATTGGCATTAAATCACGATTTTTCGGGGATGCAGGCTAAGGAACTCAGTATTCGCCAAGAATATCAATACCCGCCTTTTGTTCGACTCATCACCATCACCCTGAAACATCGAGATCAGAAGCTACTGCAGCGTGCTGCAGGTGAATTTGCCCGTTCATTGCGCAGTAAGATCGGCGATCGATTCTTAGGTCCAGAGTTTGCTCCTATTGCACGCTTAAAGAACCTGTATCAGATGCAAATCATTGTTAAAGTAGATAAAGGAAGTATTGGTGCCAAAGTGCGGGAACGTATTAAAAAATCGCATCAAGAAGTACTATTAACGCCTGATTTTAACCGCGTGAAGGTGGTCTTCGACGTGGATCCTAATGCTTAAATTTTAAAGGGAAATTTGGCTTGAACACCAATGAAATAGGGAAGGCCGAGCTGAACCTGGTAGGAGGCAATTTCCCAAGAATATCCCAAGTATACGGACGGAGCCGCCACGCCCAACCCTACGTCTTGAAGATTGGTATCGGCCCATCGCAAGTCTAATTGGCCACCGGCATACCAATGTTCAGCAATGAACCAATCTTTTCCAGCACCCAGCACAAGGCCAAAGTTATCCGCATCTTCCCCCAATCCAAACGACTGGATATAGGCTATTCTTGAAGTCACATAAAACCCCTTATCGTTGAAGGAAACTCCAATATCCGTGGTGCTTCCCCAGCCTGCCATATTGCCGTAATACGTTTCAAATTTCAATTGACTGAATCCTGGAAAGGCAGCCAAGCAAAGGGCTATGATAAACACATTTCTCATTTCAGGAAAGCTTCAAACGTCACTGGTACACTGGCCTCAATGTGAATGGATGCTTTGGTAGTAGGGTGGTTAAACGCTAAGGATCTTGCATGTAAGCAAATGCTTTTATCTCGCTCCGCGCGACGGGCACCGTATTTTACATCGCCCTTGATAGGATGTCCTATAGCCGCCAATTGTGATCTGATCTGGTGGTGTCTTCCAGTGTGAAGATCTACCTCAAGCAGCGTATATCTTTCCCCACAGTTTAGCACACGGTAAGTAAGTTTCGCTTCTTTAGAGCCAAGTTCCTCGCGCTTGAAGGCAATGGATTTATTGTTCTTCGGATTTTTCTTTAAGTAATGAAGGAGTTGACCACCTTCAGTAATCTGACCTTCTACCAAAGCCCAATAGGCCTTTTGTGTTTCCCTGTTTTTAAAAGCGGCATTCATACGCTCGAGCCCTTTGGAAGTGCGCGCAAATAAGACCACGCCTGTTGTGGGACGATCCAGACGATGAATGACCCCTAGAAACACCGCTCCAGGTTTGTTGAATTTCTCCTTGAGGTAGGATTTAAGGAGATCGGGTAGGGGAGTATCGCCCGTTTTATCGCCTTGTACCAAATCACCCGCTCGCTTATTAATAGCGATCAAATGGTTGTCTTCAAATATAATTTCAGGCAAGGAAGCCATGATTAGCTCGTGTAGCTTTCGTCTTTGTTCGGGAAATCAACGCGCTTTACGTCGTTTACGTATTCACCTATGGCACCGGTGATGTCTTCATACAAGTTTAAATACCTGCGAAGGAATCGAGGATGGAATTCATGCGTCATTCCGACGAGATCATGAAAAACCAATACCTGTCCATCTACTCCAGATCCTGCACCAATACCTATGACGGGGATGGTCAGGGCTGAGGCAACTTTTTTAGCCAATTCAGCAGGTACTTTCTCTAAAACAATCCCAAAACAACCGGCTTCTTCGAGTGCTTTCGCATCTTCTAGAAGCTTTTGTGCCTCGTCATCTTCTTTGGCACGAACGCTGTAGGTTCCAAATTTATAGATGCTTTGTGGGGTCAGGCCTAAATGCCCCATTACGGGAATACCTGCCGTAAGGATTCTTTTGATTCCGTCGATAATTTCCACGCCACCTTCGAGTTTTACAGCGTGACCGCCACTTTCTTTCATTACGCGGATGGCTGAATTAAGGGCTTGTTTGGAATCGCCTTGATAGGTTCCAAAAGGTAAGTCCACCACGACTAACGCCCGGTCGACAGCTCGGATTACTGAGCTGGCGTGGTAAATCATTTGATCCAATGTAATGGGCAAAGTAGTTTCGTGCCCGGCCATCACATTCGAAGCACTATCTCCAACGAGTATGCAATCTACACCTGCTGCATCTACCATTTTTGCCATGGTAAAATCGTACGCAGTCAACATGGAGATTTTCTCCCCTTGATCCTTCATTTGTTGCAGGCTGTGTGTAGTAACCTTTTTAAATTCTTTTTTCGCCAATGACATAGTGCACGGTTTTTGTGAATTAAATCAACACAAAGAAAAGCATCCTAGACCATAGGTTGTATTTTTGAAGCCCATGAAAAACCTATTTCTCTTATTTTTCGCTTTTATCGCCCTTTTTTCGTGCGACAACTCATTAGATATTAATGCCGATTACGATGTGGAGAACGTCGTATATGGTCTTCTCGATAAAGATAGCGACACCCAATGGGTCCGTTTGCACCGCACGTATTTAGGAACGGATGGATTGCTTGCGGGAGCAACCCATAGTGATAGTTTATATTTCGATACCGCCGCGCTGTATTTAGCCCAGCTGAATGATCAAGGCAATGTATTGAACACGTACGAGTTTTACAGAAAAGACACCAATATCCTAGCATCAGGAACTTTTACAACCGATAATTATCGATTGTACTGGACCGATGCACCAATTGATCACAATTTTGATTACCGCATTCGCGGATTCATCCCGGGCAACAATAATTTTGAGGCTACAACACCTGTAGTCGGCCCGCTAGAAATCACACGACCGAAGGGATTTCAAAAATTGACTTTTGGTATTCAGGATGCAAAGTTTGGATGGGATGCTGCTAAAAACGCCCGTCTGTACCAAGGGTACATTCATTTTAAATACAAAGAGGCACCGGTGCGCAACCCCAAGGATAGTACAGTTAAGACGGTGACGTATGCGTTGCCAACGCGGACGGGTTCGAATTTAACGGGCTCTGGGAATTACGTGACCGAGCTCAGTTATGCGGCCTATTACCAGTTCTTGAGAAATAATATTGGTACCACAACGGATACAGTGCGCGTCTTTAAAAGCATTGACTTTGAGCTTTGGGCTGCTGCGGATGATTATGCCACGTACATCAATATAAGTCAACCTTCACAAGGAATTGTGCAAGAAAAGCCATTGTTCACCAACATCGACGGTGGTATAGGTCTATTTAGTTCACGCGGTCATACCATCAAAAAGCAGATCAAACTGAGCACGACCTCTATGGACAGTTTGTGGCGCGGTATCTATACCTGCAATATGGGCTGGGTAGATTTTCAAGGTACCGATTCGGTCATCTGCGTAGACGGATTTCCTGTTGAATTATAGCAAGACAGAAGAAGACAGTTTGTCACTTTTTTTACAGTGAAAAGTTCCATAGTGACAGTATTCTGTGGGCAATTGTGCCAAATTGTGTGCAAAATTGGTCCCTTTTCCTTATGGCACAACCCTTGTTCTATACCCGCCGTAAGATTTTGAAAAACTCAACCTAAATAATTGATAAAATGGGTAAAATCATAGGTATTGACCTTGGAACCACGAACTCTTGTGTATCCGTAATGGAAGGTAACGAGCCTGTAGTGATTCCGAACAGTGAAGGAAAAAGAACGACACCTTCTATTGTAGGTTTCGTGGAAGGCGGTGAGCGTAAAGTAGGAGATCCTGCTAAACGTCAGGCCATCACTAACCCTGAGAAAACAGTCTATTCTGTGAAGCGTTTCATGGGAGAGAAGTTTTCGAACGTACAAAAAGAAGCTAAGCGTGTGCCTTACAAAGTCGAAGGTGGCGATAACGATACGCCTCGTATAAATATTGACGGTCGTCAATATACTCCTCAAGAGATTTCAGCGATGATTCTTCAAAAAATGAAGAAGACTGCGGAAGATTATTTGGGAACTGATGTGACAGAAGCCGTAATTACTGTTCCAGCGTATTTTGATGATGCGCAGCGTCAGGCAACCAAAGAAGCGGGTGAAATTGCGGGATTGAACGTACGCCGCATCATTAATGAGCCGACTGCTGCGGCTTTGGCTTATGGTTTAGATAAAAAAGGCCAAGATCAAAAAATCGTTGTTTTTGACTGTGGTGGGGGTACGCATGATGTATCTGTACTGGAGTTGGGCGACGGTGTATTTGAAGTAAAATCAACCGATGGTGATACACACCTCGGAGGTGATGACTTTGATCAAGTCATTATTGACTGGTTGGCAGATGAGTTTAAAGCTGAAGAAAACATGGATTTGCGCGATGACAACATGGCGCTGCAACGTTTGAAAGAGGCTGCTGAGAAAGCTAAAATCGAATTGTCTTCGACTACTTCGACGGAAATTAACTTGCCTTATATCACTGCGACAGCATCTGGTCCTAAACATTTAGTGCGTCCGTTAAGTCGTGCAAAGTTTGAACAATTAGCAGCAAGCTTGATTGAGCGCACGATAGCGCCAGCGCGCAGTGCATTGCAAAATGCGGGGTACTCCACTTCTGAAATCGATGAAGTAATTCTAGTGGGGGGTACTACGCGTATTCCGGCCATTCAGGATGCGGTAAAAGCGTTTTTTGGTAAGGAGCCTTCGAAAGGTGTAAATCCAGATGAGGTAGTAGCGATCGGAGCTTCTATTCAGGGTGGTGTTCTTGCGGGTGATGTTAAAGACGTTCTTTTGCTAGATGTTACGCCACTTTCCTTAGGGATTGAAACCATGGGTGGTGTGATGACGAAACTCATCGAAGCGAATACTACGATTCCGACTAAGAAATCGGAAACCTTCTCAACGGCTGCAGATAATCAGCCTTCGGTGGAGATTCATATTCTTCAAGGAGAGCGTTCTATGGCGAGTGACAATAAGACTATCGGTCGTTTTCATTTGGACGGTATTCCACCAGCACAGCGTGGTGTTCCGCAAATTGAAGTCACCTTCGATATTGATTCGAACGGTATTCTTAACGTAAGTGCTAAGGATAAAAACACGGGTAAGGAGCAGAACATTCGCATAGAGGCTTCTTCAGGTCTGTCTCAGGAAGAAATTGAGCGTATGAAGCAAGAAGCGGAAGCGAATGCGGATGCGGATAAGAAAGCGAAAGAGGATATTGATAAGCTCAACGCTGCGGACAGCATGGTGTTCCAGGTTGAGAAGCAAATGAAGGACCTCGAAGGTAAATTACCGGAGGATAAAAAAGGTCCAATCGATGTTGCTTTAACTGAACTCAAAGCTGCCCATGCGGCGAAGGATGTAGCAGGATGTGATGCTGCTCAAGAAAAATTGAATGGTGCGTTACAGGCGGCTTCTGCAGAGATTCAAGCTGCGATGCAGCAACAACAAGGTGGAGATCAAGGCCCTGATGCAGGTACTGGCGGTGATGCTGGTGCAGCGGATGATGTCACTGATGTCGATTTTGGAAGAGGTGAAGTAACCGGACAAAATTAACAGTTCCTTCGCACCTCAAGGTGGGGGCTTTTTATTATATTCACCCCACCTAATACTTTTGAAATCCCACCCATTATGGATTTATCCTAAATCAATGATTTCTCTTGCAACAATTGGACGGATATATCGGCGGTCTGCTGGTTTGTTTGCCTTACTAGGGATCGGGCATCTTTTCACGCTCTACCTAGGATTTCCACAAATACGCTACTGGTCATGCTGTGCGATTGTGCGGAAAGTTTGATAAGGAAGGTGGCATACCTCTCACTTTCAATCTTTTAGCGACGGCATTGTCGGCACGGTAGGAAACAGGGAACATCGCAGGTGTGGCATTTGCTATTCATTTAGGGGGTCCTGCTGCTTGTTTTGGATGCTTGTCACCGCTGCATTGGGTATGACCAAAATTTTGTTGAGGTGACTTAAGTCATAAATACCGCGAATTCAAGTGGGAAGATGGAACTATTTGGTGGCCCCATGTATTACATGAAAAATAAGCTTGAATGAAATGGATGGCAACACTTTTGCTGTTGCAGCTATTATCAGTTCGTTTGGCACAGGAAACATGCCGCAAGTCAATAGTATTGCAGCTTCGTTGAAGGCTACTTTTTGGCATCGAAGAGACCGTTACGGTACAGTGCCTCGGTATTGCTTTGGTCTGACTTATTCTGGGCGGGATAAAGCGAATTGCAATATTACCGAGTAAATTAGTTCCCATAATGGTACTTATTTATGTAGTAGGTGCTTTGTCGGTCAATGTGATGAACTATGAAAATATTGTCCCTTCATTCATTAGCATTTTTGCAGATGTATTTACAGGTTCATCGGCTGCCGGAGGATTTCTTGGTGCAACTATAGCTTATGCCTTTAACCGAGGTGTGAACCGAGGTCTTTCGAATGAAGCTGACAAGGTTCAGCCCCCATAGCGCATGCCGCCGCAAAGGCTGGAGCATCCGGTAAGTGAAGGTATGGTGGCCATTTTAGAGCCGTTCATTGATACCATTATAATTTGTTCCATCACGGGATTAACACTTTAAGTTCAGGGGTTTGGAATGAAAGTATCTGAACGATTTCAGCTTTGCTGATCTCGAAATTATGGAGGGTGGACTCTGAAGAAGTTGATGGAGGCCGATTGTTCAATCACTTTAATAACTGGGGGTGGTTAAATAGTCTAACATTGGTTCCGTTTCAAGGAGAATTAGCTGTTAAGGAAGGTAAGATTAAGTCTGAAGCAACTGTACTCCATGCACGTTCTATTGCTGAAGAGGTTGTGGTTTCTAGCAGCGAATCGTAATTCGAGTTCTAATGGTGCAAAAGGTCGATTGCGGTGAAAACGGCAGGGGCCCACCTTTACAGGAAAGTCGTTGGTGCATAGCGCCCGCTAACCGCGATTGCTTTCAACACGGGATTGTTTGGTGATTACGGTCAGTATATAGTGGCTGCGGACTGTTCGTTGTTTGCATTTTCTACGGCCATTTCATGGAGCCATTATGGTGGACGTAGCGTCACTCTACCTCTTGGGTGAAATATGTGGAATTACTACCGCGTTTTATACGTTATTGATTCTTTTTTAGCTGCAATTATCGATACCACGATTGTTTGACATTTGCGGGCATTGCCATAGCCTTAATGACACTGCCAAATCTGTTGGGAATCTTCTTATTAAGGAAGGATATGAAGCAGAGCATTACCGACTACAAGGCGTATTTGAAATCCGATTTCAATAAAGAGTTGTAAATTATTGCGCAAACGTCATTAAACCATGAGTTAAAGATGGAGTCTAAAATGATGAGTTCAGTTCTCAACATAAAGTATTCATATTTAAAGTTTCTCATGAAGAAATTTCTTTTAGCAGGTCTGTTGGCGATGGTTGCCACAGTGAGCATCCAGGCACAAATAACGTCAGATTCAGCCTTGTATATCGCCGGTGATATTGGTGTTCAAATAATTGCTCCAGTCAACATTAACTCACAAAGTTCTTGTGCCGATACGGTAGGGATTTCCATTCCAACAGGTCATTGGATCTCGTCCGTGCGACTAGAATATACCGTTGAGACCTCAGGGGGATTCGGCGGGTCTGCACCGGATGATATAGCCACTTATTTGGAATTAGTCAGTGAGAGTGCGAAAGAGGCTGCTTTAGCGTACGGTACTTCCGGTACCAATGGTGCTACTGAATCCATCACCCGCACCATAACAGACTTTAACGGCGCAGTAACGGATACATTCCTAGTGTTTAGGTTGAATGCTTTCAGGCAGCAATTCAATACGGCCTGTAATACGACCGCTCAGCGCATTGCCGATAGCAGTTGGAAGATCGTTGTTAACCACTATCCAGCACCTACATGTTACCAGCCCACCGCAGTAAATGTAGATTGGGTAATGAGTGATCAAGCACAGTTGAGTTGGACTACGGGTGGCTCTGCACAATGGGAAGTTGAATATGGAACACCAGGATTTACACCAGGTACGGGAACCAGAGTAGCAGCGCTATCTAACCCTTTCGTATTGAGCGGTCTTTCTGCTTCATCGAATTATGATTTCTACGTGCGCGATTCCTGTGGAACCAATGATGTAAGTCTATGGTCAGCGGTAGATTCGTTGACCACATTATGTGCACCCATCACCTTTACTACCAGTTATACCGAAGATTTCGACAATACGACAAACTGGGTGCCGGGTTCTGGTTTTGATAATGACGGTTCCATTGTAGACGGTTGTTGGCAGCGCGATCCTGCAGATCCAGATGATGGTCAAGGGTACGCCTTTGGTGTAGGAGAAGATAGTACAGGTACAGCTGGAACAGGTCCTACTGACGATAGAACCGGAGGTGGACAGTACGTTTATGCCGAAGCTAGTGGAGCGGCGAACCAGAGTGTCGCTACATTGACCTCACCATTGATAGATTTAAGTTCGTTAACCGTACCGGAATTGAATTTTTGGTACCACATGACTGGGGCACAGATCAATGAATTAAAAACGGAGGTATGGTCAAAATCCACCGGTTGGGTAAACGTAGGGAGTATTAACGGTCCGCAGCAGACGGCTACTTCAGACACCTTCTTGCTTCAGACGTACACGCTCAGCCAATTTGTAGACGATACCGTCCTCGTCAAATTCAGCGCTTCGCGAGGTTTTGGAAACGATAATCAAGCGGATATTGCTATTGATGACTTTGGATTTGAAGAGGCACCGACGTGTCCGGACCCATCATTATTAGCACTTCAATCGCGTACAACAACCGGTATTACATTACAGTGGCAAGCGGTGAATGCCTTGAGTTGGGACATTCAATACGGTGCACCTGGTGCTGCTTTAGGGGCAACGGCAAATACAACAAGTAATGTGACCACTAATCCGGCCACGATCACGGGATTAAGTGCAGGAACTACCTACCAATTTTGGATCCGCGAGGTTTGTGGTCCAACAGATAAGTCAGATTGGATCGGTCCGATCTTAGGTACAACGCATTGTGCTGCTGTTGCGACGCCATGGTCAGAAGATTTTGATTCAACGAACTGGACGTCTGGAAGTGGGGTATATAACGCAGGGGATGCCTTAGCGGCATGCTGGTTTAGAAGTCCAGAGGCCGATACTTTACCTTCATCAGCATTAAGCTGGGGTGTACGTTCTGGTACAACGACTACTGGCCAAACGGGGCCAACTACAGACGTAAGCGGTTCAGGTAACTACATGTATACGGAGGCTTCGAAAGGCGCACCAAATCAAGAGGCCTTGCTGGAATCACCACTATTAGATCTAAGTAGTTTACTGAAGCCTCGAGTTTCGTTCTATTACAACATGCTTGGTTTTTACGTAAATACGCTGAAATTGCAGGTTTGGGTGGACTCTACACAGACTTGGGATACGTACTTCACAAAGTCAGGAAATCAGGGGAACCAGTGGATTTTTGAAGAGGTAGATTTAGCCGGTTTCGCTGGTGATACCATTGTTTTACGTTGGGTATCGTCTAAAGGAAACGGATCTCAGGGTGATATCGCTATAGATGAAATAGTGGTCGACGATCAGCCCTTATGTCCAGATCCGTCTCAATTTGCATTGACTAATGTAGGCGCAACTAGCGCTACGTTTAGTTGGGTCACTGGAGGTTCCACGACATGGAATATTGAGGTGGGAGCCGTTGGGTTTTCACCGTCAGGAAGTGGACTCTCGAATCTATCGAGTACCACCCATACCATAACGGGATTAACTGCAGGCACCACCTATGACGCCTATGTAAGAGATACTTGTGGTGCGCTTGGCGCTTCATTATGGATTGGGCCAATTACATTTAATACACTTTGCAACCCCTACACTGCGCCGTACACAGAGAATTTTGATAGCACATCATGGGTTACCGGAGCGAACCAAACTCCAGGGCAAATTGACGGATGCTGGTTGCGTGCAGATACCATAGAATACTTCTTTAAAGCCGGTCCTCCGACAAATCATTCTACCAATACGGGTCCTGATGGGGACCATACTTCTGGCAGCGGTGGTTACCTCTTTACGGAAGCCAATACGGGCTTTGGCGGTGGTTCTATTTTGAGCAATTCAATCACATCCCCATTGGTCGATGTGACCGCATTGACAACGCCGGAATTGAGCTTCTTCTACCACATGTACGGTTCACTGATTAATAAGTTGGTGGTACAGGCACGTGTGCAAAGTGGAAATTGGGCAACAGTAGCGACCATAACAGGTGCTCAACAATCGTCCTCTACAGATGCGTGGCTTGAAGAAGTGGTGGATCTGTCGAGCTATGCAAACGATACGATTCAAATTAAATTTGTCGCTTACCGTTACCAAGGTTTTAGTAATCAGGTAGATATAAGTATTGATGATTTCGACATTCACGAAGCACCTACTTGTCCTAAACCAACCAATTTCGCGTCAACGGGTGTTACGAGTAATTCAGCATCTTTTAGCTGGACCACCGGTGGCGCAACGAATTGGCAACTGAATTACGGTGCAGCCGGTTTTACACCCGGAACGGGATCTTTCGTAGCAATGTCTTCTGCTTCTGGGTCGATCAGCGGATTGAACCCAAATACCACTTACGACGTCTACGTGCGTGATTCCTGTGGTACAGGAAATGTATCCGATTGGGTAGGTCCAATCACCATATCTACACTCTGTGGTATGGTCACTGCACCGTGGTCTGATGATTTTGATGGTATTTCATTTAACGCGACTACGGGTGCTATAGATCCCTGTTACACAACGAGCACATCCACGACCTATTTCTGGGAAACGGGACAGGGGCAAACGCCTACAAACAATACGGGCCCCTCTGCTGACCATACAACGGGTACCGGGAAGTACGTTCATACTGAAGCAGTTTTTGCTTTTGGTGGTGCGGATTCTGATGCTGAATTCATTACTGCAGAAATCGATTTAGATACTTTGAGTACGCCTGAACTGACCTTTTGGTGGCACGGAGCAGGTGGAAACATCGATAAGCTAGAAGTGGATATTTTTAGCGGAGGAATTTGGACCACGGAGCTTACCGTAAACAGTACAAATTTCACCCTTCAAGCCAATCCGGCTGCACCATGGGAAGAAGGTGTAGTTGATCTTACTTCTTATGCAGGAGATACGATTAAAGTACGTTTCACAGCCTACCGTTCTTCTACGTTTGGTTTTAATTCAACGCAAGCGGATTGGGGCTTAGACGACATCAAAGTAGATAATGCACCGACGTGTTTAGAACCTACAGCTTTTGCCAGTAGTGGAAATACAACCACAAGTGTGACATTAGGCTGGACCACAGGTGGAGCAAGTAATTGGCAAATCGAATATGGACCTGTAGGTTTTACCCCTGGAACGGGTACCGTCGTTAGTGCGACGACGAATCCATTTACTGTAACGGGTCTCAGTTCAGCTACGTATTATGATTTTTATGTTCGAGATTCTTGTAATGCTACGGATGTGAGTGATTGGACAGGACCTATAACCGCACCAACGGCTTGTGGTACTGCAACTGCGCCATATTTCGAAAACTTTGATAATGGTTTCGATGAAGGAACCGACAGTAATCAAGGACACAATATTGGCGCTACGATCAGTCCATGTTGGTCTCGAACAGATACGGATACAAATTACAGATGGGGAGGGCGCGACGGTACTACGGCAACCTTTGGAACGGGTCCGAATGGAGATCACACCAGCGGATACGGCAGTTACGTGTATGCAGAGGCAAGTTTTAGTACAGGAACGCCTGTTGCGACCTTGACTTCACCATCCATAGATTTGTCGGCACTTACGACGCCAGAAATGCATTTCTGGTACCATCTTTTCGCACAGAATGGTTCGCAAGGAACGTTAACGTGGAGTATACAAGACGTGAGCGTCGGAACTTGGGTGGCCTTAGATTCAATTTCAGGAAACCAAGGCAATCAATGGATTGAGGTTGTGGAGGATTTAAGTGCTTATGCGAATAAGACGGTTAAGATTCAATTTACCGCGCAAAAGTCGTCCGGCGCAACGCCACAGCAAGGAGATTTAGCCATTGATGATTTAAGTATTGTGGAGGCGCCAACATGTCCAGACCCTTCGGCACTAACGGCAACTGCAATCTCACCAACGGACATTGAATTGTCCTGGACTACAGGGGGGGCGACCTCATGGCAAGTGGAATACGGTCAATCAGGATTTGTACAAGGGAACGGTACTATCGTGAATGCTTTGACGAATCCATTTACCGTTACAGGTTTAACTTCAGGAGTTGCCTATGACTTTTATGTCCGTGATTCCTGTAGCGCAACCGAATTTTCGGATTGGATAGGACCGGTAACGGCGACCACGCTTACCTGCGTTGGAGGTTGTACCTACACCCTAGAGTTGACAGATGATTTTGGAGACGGTTGGACTGGAAATAATCAGGGAACCACATTCCATGAATTGAACGTTACCTCAGGAACAACGGTGACAAGTTTCACTATGTCGAATACTTCTGGAGCCTTAGGAACCAGCGAAACCTTCACATTCAATGTTTGTGATGGGGATACGCTGTACCTTGAATTTGTAGATAATGGAAACTGGGAAAGTGAATGTGGTTATGTGTTGACGGATCCAAATGGGATTGTAGTTTCTTCGGTGGCCGGTGCTGCAAATGCGGGTCAAACAGGTGCGATGACAGCAGGTGTGAAATACCAAGGTTCGGCCAATTGTTCTTCGCCATGTCCTGCACCCGCTCCAGTATTTACCTCCACAGCAACATTCCTAAGTGTAGATTTTGATGCGACTGCTTCAACGGGTACTGCATTGACCTACAGTTGGGACTTTGGAGACGGAAATATCGGAACGGGCGATCAACCGACACATTTGTACGGAGCAGGCGGCTCATACGCCGTTGTTCTCACTGCTACAGATTCATGTGGACAGTCTGTGACAGCTACCGATACGCTCTTAGTATGTGAAGAACTATTCCCAAATGTGATTTACACGCAAAGTGTATTCACTGTTAATTTTGATGCTTCTGGCGCCGCTGGCGCAACAGGCGCGACATGGGACTTTGGTGATGGAAATACAGGCTCCGGATTAACCCCGTCGAATACGTATAGTGGTTCGGGAACCTTCGCGGTTGATGTTACAGTAACGAACGACTGCGGGGATCAGGCGGACACCACCTTATACATCACCATATGTGTGCAGCCAACAGCGAACTGGAGCGCTACGGTGATTAGTGCCGGCGGTGGAGGAATGCAAGTACAGTTTGATGGAACCAGCTCTATTGGTGGGAATACCTTCCAATGGAATTTCGGTGATGGTAATACAAATACCACCTCGAATTATCCATTACACACCTACAGCACGGTCTCCCTAGCGTATAACGTTTCGCTGACTGTTTACAACGCCTGTGGTGATAGCGATACGAAAACAGGGATCTTGGGTGAGAACTTAGGTGTTTTGGATGCAGAAATGTTGCGTCTTAATGTGTTCCCTAATCCGGTCCAATACGTGTTGACTATCGAAAGTGATTTTGCCATTAACGGTGGGATTAGTCTTACCGATGCCCTAGGAAGAACAGTACTGGCCGTTCAAGGCAACGGGGATCAACGCCAACAAATCAATGTATCTAGCCTAGCAGCTGGAAGTTATGTCCTCAGAATTGTGGACGGCATCAACATTACGCAAGAACGGATACAAATCGTACGATAAAGTAAAAGCCGCCCCGTGGGGCGGCTTTTTTTATGCCTTTTTTACAAATTCGCTTTTCAGCATCATCGATCCAAACCCATCGACTTTACAACTGATGTTGTGGTCGCCTTCCACTAGTTTGATACGGCTGACTTTGGTACCGGGTTTGATTGGTTTGGGTGCACCTTTCACAGGCAATGACTTTATGACGGTGACGCTGTCACCATCCTGTAGAGGATTGCCATTTGCATCTAGAACGACAAGCCCTTGCGGTTCGTCCTTTGGATTCCATTCGTGTCCACATTCAGGACAGATGAGCAATGCATCTAAAGGATAAGCGTACATGCCATTGCATTCTGGGCAGGGGTGAGAATCGGACATCAATTCGAGATATTAGAGGTTATTTAAGTCTAGAATAGCGGAAAATCCCGCCAACCAATAAGGTCAAAACAGCAATTCCAATAAAGGCAGCTTCAGGGGCGTTCATTTGTAATGCGATGTAGCCTATTAGTGCTCCAAAAACATAGCCCATATCACGCCAAAATCTATACGTCGAAAGGGCTTGGGGACGCCAATTGGGATGACTGTGGTTGCTAATGCCTACTAGAAAAGTAGGGTAGACCATCGCAGTCCCAAATCCTAATACTATGTAAGGCAGCCATAGCAAAGGAAAAACCCGAATACCTATGAGTGCCATCCCTTGCATTATCATGCCCCACATGAGGAGCCTTCGTATATTCCCTTTATTCGAAAGTGGACCTGTGAAGAGTTGTCCTAAACCCCATATTGAGGCGTGTATACCCGTAAGTATACCAACCGTAGTTAGACTTTCACCACTAGCTAAAAGTAAAGAGGGTAATACAGCCCAGAGAATACCGTCGTTTGCGTTGTTAACCACGCCGGCCCATGTGATAGTTCGTAAGGCCGGATCCCCAAAAGTGGTGGCATAAAAAACAGACTTTTTATTTTCATTTAAACTCGACTCTACGTGCTGTTTGGCTTCAAGTGCCACCCAAGGCAGCGTTTCCGGAATAACGAAAACTGCGAATAAGAAGGCGATGAAAACGATGCCTATGGCCGTGTATAAAATGGGTGCAATTAGGCCCGTGGATTCTACGTAATAGGCAGCAAATGCAGCGGAGGCACCAACAGCAACGTATCCCGCGCTCTCATTTAAGCCCATGGCTGTGCCGCGGTGTTTTAGTCCAACAATATCTATTTTCATGATCACCGTAGTAGACCAGGTAAAGCCTTGGCTTAAACCTAAAGCGATATTTGCTGCAATAATTAAAGCGCTGTCGGCGGAATAGAGCAACAGTAAAGGCGCTTGCAGGGCCATTGCCCATCCAAGCAATAATGTGCGCTTTCTCCCAATTTCCGCGATTAATTTTCCGGTAAAAAGGTTTGCGATCGCTTTGCTCAGACCGAAGACAGCCACCATGATTAGTGTGGCTTCCATTTCAGAGACGGACCAATTCTTCGTGAGTTCTGGCAGGAGCGACCGCTCAAATCCTACCATGGCTCCAACAAAGGCACTCATTAGTACCAAGACGCTGAAAAGACCGGCGTTTTCGCGAAGGCCTAATTGGACCTTTCTCATGTTAGTTTTCGATCTTTTTGATTCGAATACCAACCCAAGCATAGATTAGGGTCATTACCGGAGAAATCAGGTTGAAGAAAGCATACATAAAGTAATCACCAGTAGCCACACCCAGCACGGAACTTTGATAGGCGCCGCAGGTATTCCACGGGATTAAAACGGAGGTTACTGTTCCACTATCTTCCAGTGTACGGCTCAAGTTTTCAGGAGCAAGGCCTCGTTCGCGATAGACTTCTTTGAACATTCGGCCTGGTACTACTATGGCTAGATACTGATCCGAAGCAGTGACGTTAAGTACCCCACACGCAACGAGGGTAGAGGTGATTAGCGATGCAGGTCCACGAGCAAAATGAATGATGGCATTGGTAATGGTAGCGAGGAATCCCGAAGCCTCCATAGCACCACCAAAGGCCATAGCACTGAGAATGAGCCATACTGTACCGAGCATTCCGCTCATACCCGAGGTACTGAGTAAATCCGAAAGGATGGGATGTTCGCTAGGCACTGCAATGCTTCCGTAGACACTTCGCATCGCGATTTCGTAAATGGGGTGCGTGCCAGTGCCCAATTCTTGCAATAAGGGTTGCTGAAACACGAGTGCTGCTGCGAGTCCACTGAAGATGCCGACAGTAATTGCGACCAATGCGTCTACTTTTTGTGAGATGAGCAGGATAACAACGGCTGGAACTAAGAAGAGCCAGGGTGTAATATTGAATTGGGCGCTCAATAAGGATTGAACCTCCGCAACTTCCGCGGCATCTAATGCACCGTCTTTATACCCTAATCCAAGCACGGTAAAAAGAACCAATGTAATAATCATACTAGGCACGGTCGTATAAAGCATGTAACGAATGTGGGTAAACAGATCTGTTCCTGCCATTGCAGGGGCAAGATTCGTAGTATCGCTCAGCGGACTTAATTTATCACCAAAATACGCTCCTGAGATTACGGCACCCGCTACTACTGCGGCAGGAATACCTATAGTTTGACCAATTCCCATTAATGCAATGCCTACGGTAGCTGTGGTCGACCATGAAGAACCCGTACTCAGGCTGATTAGGGCGGAGATGATGACGGCAGTGGGTAGAAAGAATTGGACATTAATTAAGTCTAAACCGTAATAAATCATTGCAGGAACAACACCGCCTAAAAGCCACGTTCCAGCCAAACCCCCGATAAGGATTAGGATGAATATCGCCTGTGTGGTATCGTGAATGTTTGTCTTGATTTTAGCAAAGACTGCTTCAACCGAACTCCCGTTGATAACGCCAATTACCGCCGCAACAAACGCCGCAAGCATTAGAATTACCTGGTTTGAACCGGAAAGCGCGTCATCGCCATAAACTTCACCCACGTTGAACCAAAGCAGTACCATAAGTACGACGAGAGGTGTAAGTGAGAGGAGTAATTGGGCGGTAGAGTGCTTCTGCTTCATGGTCGATTCTTAGGCGGGCGCTTTTAGCTCATTGCCGTGATGATATCTTGTTTAGTAATGATGTGGTAGCCTTGCTCCACTTCTACGAGTACAGCGCGGTGGCCGCTTTTTACCATTTTTGCAACCTCTTCGATGCTGGCCGTTAAGTCCACGACAGGATAGGGCGCGCCCATAATATCCCCTATGAGTTTGCTGTTTACCGGGTGGTCGAGCATGCACGAAAGCATGGTATGGTCGTCAATAGAGCCGACTTGCTTCCCGTTTTGCATTACCGGAATCTGGGTAATGTCGTGAACCTTCATCAGTCTAGCGGCATTGCTCAGCGGCTCTGTTGGACTTACGGTGACGAGCGGAAGGTGGCTGTGGCTATCGATCAAGTCTTTAGCCAATTTATTCGCGGGTGCTAGGAAACCTCTATCACGCATCCAGTCGTCGTTGTATACCTTTCCTACATAACGCGAGCCGTGATCATGGAACAGAACTACCACGACATCATCTGGTGTCAGGCGGTCTTTAAGTTGGCGTAAGCCCTGAAAGGCCGAGCCACAACTGTAGCCCAAAAATAAGCCCTCTTTACGAGCCAATTCTCTCGTCGCCAATGCGCCGTCCTTATCGGTAACTTTTTCGAAGAAATCAATAACGTCGAAATCTACATTCTTAGGCAGAATATCTTCGCCAATTCCTTCGGTGATGTAGCTGTAGATTTCTTTCTCGTCGAATTCGCCCGTTTCATGGTATTTCTTGAACACTGAACCGTAAGAGTCCACGCCCCAGACTTTCACATTTGGGTTCTTTTCTTTTAAATATTTTCCGACCCCTGAAATGGTACCACCGGTTCCTACACCCACCACAAAATGAGTCACTTTACCTTCGGTTTGCTCCCAAATCTCAGGACCTGTAGAATCGTAATGTGCTTGGCGGTTGCTCAGGTTATCGTATTGGTAGGGATAAAAAGAGTTTGGAATTTCTTTATTTAGTCGCGAGGCTACACTGTAGTAACTGTCGGGATGCTCAGGAGCAACATTTGTAGGACACACATATACTTCCGCGCCCATGGCACGCAGGATGTCCATCTTTTCTTTTGATTGCTTGTCGCTTAGGGTACAAATGAGCTTATACCCTTTTACAATGGCTGCCAACGCAAGTCCCATTCCCGTGTTGCCGGAAGTACATTCAATGATGGTACCCCCTGGCTTAATGTCTCCGCGTGCCTCTGCATCTTCGATCATTTGCAAAGCCATGCGGTCTTTGACGCTGTGGCCAGGATTAAAGTATTCCACCTTTGCATAAACCGGACAAGGGAAATCTTCGGCAACTTTATTGAGTTTGATCATGGGCGTATTGCCAATGGTCTCAAGGATATTGTTGTAAATGGGGCGCATGGGCCAATCTGTTTTGTATTAGGTTCCGTAAAGATAACCGATTGTATGCCTGGAACAAGGGTTCTTACGAGAAACGAATGCTTTGAATAGGGTGCAATCTAGCAATCCAGCGAACGGGGAGTAGGAGTATGAGGTAGGCGATGACAATGAATACGGCATTCGCACCGAGAATCCATGCCCAGTCAAAGGTGATGGGGGCTGTTGCGATGTAATAGGTTTCAGGGTCTAATTGGACCCAGCTGAATTGCCACTGTAAAAAGCTCAGTCCCAAACCCAGCGCATTGCCCCAGGCTAACCCGCGCGTCAAAATCCGGATGCTCAGCCACTGGAACACCTGAAGAATGAGTCGGTCACTGCCGCCGAGTGCTTTAAGTGTACCAATCATTCGGGTACGGTCAATAATCAAAACAAGCAATGCCGTTATCAGATTGGCTACAGCTACAATGAGAACAATAGCGAGCACCAGAATAATATTAGTATCGAAAAGCGCAAGCCACCCGAAGATTGCGGGATGGCGGTCTTCAATGCTTCTCGCTTGCATGGTGTACGGAATCACGGCATTCCAATAGGACGAAATGATTTCGCGCCCTTCTTGATCATTCAGGACTACCATGTAGCTGCTCACACTATCGCCGCGCCAACCATTAAGTCGAGCAACATCTTCCTGATTCATTAAAATAGTTTGCCGGTCAAATTCGTCTAAGCCCGTGGTAAACAGCCCTTCCACGATGGATTTTCGGAGGCGCGGCAATTCGCCCTGATTCTTCAGTACGGTCAAAACAGCGGTATCTCCAATGCCGAGGCCCAATTCTCGAGCGAGAGTCGTGGATAGTAAGGCACCATAGCGAGAGGTGGGAGTGGAGGCACTTCCACCGGTCCCGTACTGGGCAGAGAACGTCTTTAAATAATCGGTCTCCATACCTTTGATTTGAATGCCGTCGAAGGCATCTTCAATAGGATTTACCAGCAATGCCATTTTTTGGACCACTGGATAAACAGATCGAACGTAAGGGGCTTCGCGCAGGGCGCCCGCCAAACTATCCGTTAAGCGTATGGGGTTGAGTTCTTCAGTGCGGTTCGGTGCATAAGCGCTAATGGTAAAATCGCCTTCCAAGGCACTGAATTTATCCATGATGGCATGCTGCAAGCCTTTACCGGATGTTATGGACAATAGCACGAGTGCCATACCCAAAGCTGTGGCTACAATACTCAATTTTAGCAAAGGACCAATCACTTGAGAACCCGTGCTCTTTTGTATCTTTCTTGCTATGAAAAACGCCTCTTTCATCGCTTCGCAATTTAGAACAACTCTCGCGTTATTCGCGGCATTGCTCCTGTGCTTTTCTGCGCGCGGGCAAGAAAGTTACGTGCCAGGTATTGCCCAGACTGGGAGTACTATGAAGCTGACCGAAAATCTGTGGCGGTAGTAGCCAATGCAACTCCTTATTGCCCAACGGAACCCATACAGTGGATCATTTGATTTCGCTGAGTGTTGATGTACAGCAGGTCTGGGCGCCGGAACACGGCTTCAGAGGGCAGCAAGATGCTGGAGAGCATGGAAGACGGCTGCGATCCTAAGACGGGTATACCCATCAAGAGTTTGTACGGTAAACGAAGCGTCCACCAACCGAATGGCTAGAGGGCTTGATTGGGTCATCTATGATATTCAAGACGTGGGGGTTCGATTCTACACCTACAGCACTACTTTGAGCTACGTGATAGATGCGTGCGGTAGCCGGTGTCCTGCTCATGATTATGGATCGAGGCAATCCAAACGGTCATTATATCGACGGTCCCAAATCTTAAAACCAGGCTTCGAGAGTATGGTAGGTTTGCACCCCATACCGGTAGTACACGGCTTAACCATGGGAGAATATAACCATGGTTTATGGTGAGCATTGGATGCCTGCAACAGAGAATGAACAGGGCGTACCGCCTCGAAAAGAAAGGCGGTATAGAGGTTATCACTTGCAAAGGGTATTCTAACTAATGGGGTCTTCACGGAATTCCAAGTCCCCTCCGTCGCCCAATCTGCGCTCTATTGAGGCCATCTGGCATTACCTAAGCTTGTGTTATTTCTTGAGGGTACACCCATTTCTTGTGGGACGAGGTACCGATGCGCCATTTACCTGTTTTGGTGCGCCGTGGCTTGATGGGGAAGAGAGTACGAGCATCGATTCACACCTGCGCCAGATCATGGATCGAAGTATCCCAAGTTTCAGGAAAGCAGTGCGGTGGGGTCCAATTGTCCCAGGATCTAACGACGGCAAATTCCACGGGAAATCGATTGACCTATTTGTTTGAAGCCTATGCATACTGGAAAGAAAATGCTACATCCGAGGCTCCGGAATTTTCAATGCGTTCTTCAAAAATTGGCCGTCTAAATGAACTACAACAAGCCTTGAATCTGGCATGAGCGTCGAGGAGTGGGTGAATTCTTATCATAAAGAGTTGTACCTGTACAAGGAAAAGGCTTTTGAGTACTCTCTTTACAGTCTTGTCGAATTGCAATAAGTCTAACTTATAGCGAAAAAACCCCGCTCGAGGTGGGTTTTTATGAAGCGGGAAAAGCGGATTATTTCCAGCCTTTCATTTCTTCGTAGCCGGCTCTATAGGAATCAGGTGCTCCCATGTCCATTGCTTTTTTACCCTGCTTAAGGGCAGCTTTTAGTATCGCCTGCCGCGTAAAGAATTTTAGCCTTTACCCAGTTCGTGTACCAGTACTCTGATCTAGCTGTAAGGCAATTTCGATGGTTCTGGGGCGCTTTTTCATGGTCGCCTTGACCGCTGTAGTAGTTTGCGGCATTTCTGTATGCACGCTTAGCATCAGATAGTGCTTTTGCTACATTTTTACCGCTTTCACCTTCTGAATCAACTCCTAGGTTAATGCTTACTTCGGTATCTGCCCACTCAAGTAAGAGATAGCCACCTTCTGTGCTCAAAGAATGGAAGCGCATTGTGAAGTTATCGTCGAAATCACCTTTTCCTGCACGAACATTGAATCTCAATACGTCGCTATCCTCAGAATATCCTGAGTTGCCCCAGAGGTTGGTTTGTGTGGATAAGATAATGGTCCAGTCTTGTTCACCTGGAATAGTAAATAGGGCGTATTCTCCAGCCTTAACTTCGTTGCCATTCATGGTGAAGTCTGTGGATGCACTAAAAAGAACACATCCGTTCGCTCCTGTACGCCATACTTCATTATACGGTACGAGATCGCCGAAGATGGTGCGGCCTCTTGTTGCGGGTCTGCTGTAAGTGATGCTGAAATCTGTGAGACCAATTCTTTGGTCAACGGTAGACGTAGGTGAAGGTTGTGGCAGCTCTTGAGCGTTCATCGGTAGGGCCACTGCAAGAAGCGCGGCACCGAGTATCCATTTTTTCATGTGAGTTGTTTTTAGGGTTTGCCTAAAAGTAACAAGAAAAGTGGTGGTTGGTTGATTAGAGCGCCATCATTTTTAGCGCGGCCACTGCAGCTTCTACACCTTTGTTTCCATGAATACCACCTGAACGAGCGCGACTCTGCTCTATAGTATTGTCGGTAAGTACGCAGAAAATAGTTGGAGCGTCGTAGCTGAGGTTAAGTTCAGTAATGCCGTAAGTCACACTCTGACACACATAGTCGAAGTGTTTCGTCTCACCTTGAATGACGCAACCTACCACAATAACTGCATCAGGTTCTTCATTCTCGTGAAGCCGTTTGGCACCAAAAGTGAGTTCAACAGCTCCAGGTACATCCACTTGAAGAATATGTTCCGGATCTACGCCATGGGCTACGAGTGTATCGTAAGCACCTTGAGCAAGGCCATGAGTGATCTCATGATTCCACTCCGCGCGAACTATAGCAACTATTTTGCTTGATCCGGAAGGGACGGTTTCGTTATCTGTACTATTGAGATGCTGGTGAGCAGTAGCCATGCGGTTATTTCAACGCAGCAATCACGCCAGCAATTCCTGACGCTTGACGACTCTTAGGATAGTCTGAAGCAATGCGTTCGTAGAGTTTTACCGCTTTCGCGTTTTCACCCAAAGCTTCATAAGTCAATCCAGCTTTCCACAAGAAGAGTGGTGTAGTGAAGTCGTTTTCCGTTGCATTTGCTGCTTTATTGTAGAAATCTACGGCATCGTCCATTTGACCCAATTCAACAAAAGCATCGCCAATGACACCAAAGGCAGTTGCTGAAGTAGCGGCATCCGATTTATCGTAATCGTCCATAAATGCAATGGCATTTTCGTAATCACCTAACGCGTAGTAGGCAACACCGGCATAATAATGTGCACTGTTTCCGGCTTCAGTTCCGCCGAATTCGTCAATGATATCGAGCAGGCCATAGTACGCACCATTCCCGTTTAAGGCCAATTCCATAGAATCCGTCTCAAACCATTTGATTGCTTTCGCCATCTCTGTAGCTCCTTCTTTCGCTTTAGGTTCTACGATATACGTCGTATATGCGAAATAGGCCAATACCACCGCAACTACCGCCGCGACTGCTATACCTACCTGACGTGCATTGTTCTCTAGGAACTGTTCCGTCTTAGTTAGCGTTTGTTCTACGTTATCAAATCCAAGGTTATCCTGCTCTGCAGGCGCGTTCTTCTTAGCCATAGCTAGTTTTAATTGAGTCCGCCAAAAATAGTATAAATTTTCATGCTTTGAGCCCTATTTTTGTTCCTATGGAAAACCTGCTTGTGCACGCTTTAGAATTGACCCATTTCAAGAACCACCGTGCTTCTTCATGGCAGTTTAATCCTAAGGTCAATATCATCTCAGGCAATAATGGGAACGGTAAAACCAACGTTTTAGATGCCTTGCATTACCTCTCTTTAACGAAAAGCTATCTCAATACAAACGACAGTCAGAACATTACCCACGGTGAAAGCATGGCATTGCTCAAAGCAAAGTTGGCGCGCAAGGGGAGTGAGCACGTGCTTGATTTAGGTCTTAAGAAGGGCCAGAAAAAGAAAGTACGACTCGACGGTAAGGAGATTGATAGATTAGCCGATCATGTCGGTTACATGCCCGTGGTCATGATTACACCTATGGATCGCGATTTGATCATTGATGCAGCTGAAACCCGGCGTAAATTGATGGATACGACGGTTTCACAAAACGATAAACACTATTTGAACGCCTTAATGGCATACAATAGGGCGCTAACTCAACGCAATACTACCCTCAAGTATTTTGCTTCAAACCGCACCTATGATGGGGAGATGATCGGTTTGTACAACGAGCAATTGGCCCACAATGCTTCCATTATATTTGAGGCGCGGAAGGCATTTGCTTCTGAGTTATTGCCGCTACTAACGCATTATTATCAGTTGCTTTCTGGAGGCAAAGAAACTGTGGGCGTGCGCTACAAAAGTGCGCTTCACGAGTCTTCTATGACCCATCTTTTGACTGAAAATGAATCCAAAGACCGTATATTGCAGTATACTTCAAGCGGCACGCATCGCGATGATTTCGTTTTCCATTTGGGGGAGCACCCGATCAAGCGTGTGGGGTCTCAGGGGCAGCAGAAGAGTTTTTTGATCGCTTTAAAATTGGCCCAATTTGAGATTACCAAACGTCATCTAGGGATGCCGCCCTTACTATTGCTCGATGATATTTTCGATAAATTAGATGAAGGACGGGTGGCCAATCTACTGAGCTTAGTGCATACCGAAGAGTTTGGTCAGATTTTCATTACCGATACGCACCCTGAGCGAATGCTTGAATTGAGTGAAAATCTTCAACTGAACCACAGCACCTTTGAAATAACTGATGATGGCGAAATACAAAGTCTCTAACGAACAATCCATAGGCGAGGCATTATCGCTCTGGCTGGACCGCTACCGTCTCCGTAGAGGTACGGATGAGACGCGCGTATTGCAAGCCTGGGATGAGTTGATGGGGCCTTCTATCGTGCGTCAAACGACGAAGAAAAAAGTACAGAACCAAATTCTTTACGTTCAGTTGGAAAGCGCGGTTGTGCGCAAAGAACTGCTCATGGTGAAGTCCAAAATCGTGAGCAGTATGAACGAGCATCTAGGCCGTGAAGCCATTAAAGACGTACACCTGTATTAGTCGTCCAGTAAATCCGGACGACGCGCTTTAGTGCGTTGATACGCCTGTTCTTCTCGCCATAGATCGATGGCGTTTGTATTGCCACTGAGCAGTATTTCGGGGACTTTATGGCCACGAAAGTCTTCTGGCCTCGTATATACCGGAGGGGCCAACAAATTGTCTTGAAAACTATCCGTAAGCGCTGAAGTTTCGTCGTTAAGAACGCCAGGAAGCAGGCGGATGACGGCGTCTGAAATCACGGCTGCCGCAAGCTCACCACCACTTAAGACATAGTCGCCAATGCTGTATTCGTGCGTGATCCAGTGGTCGCGAACCCGCTGATCTATACCCTTGTAGTGGCCACAAATGATGATCATATCGCCCAATAAACTCAGTGCATTCGCATCCTGTTGATTGAATCGCTTACCGTCGGGTGTCATGTACAGCACAGCATCGTAATTGCGTTCTCTCTGTAATGCCTCAATGCAATCTACCAGAGGCTCACATTGCATCACCATGCCAGCACCACCGCCGTATTGATAATCATCGACCTGTTGGTGTTTACCGGCGCCAAAATCACGCAGCTGGTGTACGTGAATTTCCGCAAGGCCTTTATCTTTCGCGCGCTTGAGAATGCTGTGTGCGAAGGGGCCTTCTAATAATTCCGGTAAAACAGTGATGATATCAATGCGCACCTTAGTTCTTTTTAAGACCAATTTCGACCAAACGCTCGTCCAGATAAGCACCTGCAGTGATGTCGTCAAAAGCTTTTGGTCGAGCTTCGCTAATACACTGTGCTAAAGCATTCAATGGCATTTTTCCAACCGGATGTAAGAAGAAGGGGATGCTGTATCTAGGTTCGGACCATTTTTCTTTCGGGGGATTTACCACCCGGTGCGTAGTAGACTTCAAATAGCCGTTCGTCAAACGTTGAAGCATATCTCCGACATTCACGACTAAAGACCCGGGGATGGCCGTAATGCCGACCCATTGGCCTTGTTTGTTGAGCACTTCCAGACCCTCTGCACTGGCGCCCATAAGTAGTGTAATAAGATTAATATCTTCATGTTGTCCAGCCCGCACACTGTCGCCCGGGTCTGAAGTAATGGGAGGGTAATGAATGGCACGAATGATACTGTTTCCGCCTTTCACCCAAGGTTCAAAATAATTTGCATCCAGTTCTAAATACGTTGCAATTGCGCTGAGTAACTCCATTCCTATACGCTCCAATTGCTGGTAGGCATTTACAAAAGTGGGGGCGAGTTCAGGACGTTCGTTCACTGATATATTATCGTGGTATTCCGGGCCGTTGTATGCCGGTACTGGCTGGCCTACTTGCCAAAATTCTTTGAGATCTGCTGCTTCAATCCCTTTTGCATGTTCTCTCCCAAAACTGGTATAGCCGCGTTGACCGGCCAATTTTTCGAGCTCATACTTTTTTTTCGTTTCCGTATCTAATGCAAAAAATGCAGCCACTTCATCGTACAATTGGGATTGCATCGCATCGCTAAAACCATGATTCTTAATGGTTACGAATCCGATATCGGTGTAGGCTTTTCCTAAATCTGCGGCAAAAGCCTTTTTTTCGGCAGTTGATCCGCTGGTCCAATGGGATAAATCTAAATTTGGAATGAGTGACATACGGTCTGTAGATAGGTTATATCTAACAAAAATAACTACCTTTTCGCAGTCGTTCGAATGGAACTTAATGACAGCCACAGAAGTTATGAACCACCCTTTACCGCCTGAACTCCTTCAGGATTTCCTGCAAACCCGCGCCATTGAAGAGAAAATGCTCATTTACCTGCGTCAAGGTAAGATCTCAAAATGGTTCAGTTCCTTTGGACAAGAGGCCATTTCAGTAGCCGCTGTACATGCCTTAAAAACGGATGAATACATCTGTACGATGCACCGAAATCTGGGTGTTTTTGTCGCGCGTGAGGTACCGTTAATGCGCTTATTCGCGCAGTTTCAAGGGAAACCTGAAGGTTTTACAAAGGGTCGTGATCGCAGCTTTCATTTTGGGAGTCAATCGCACCATATCGTTGGTATGATTTCCCATTTAGGCGCCCAATTGGGATTGGCTTGTGGTTTGGCCTTGCGCGAGCAGCAGTTGGGTACAGGTAAGTGCGTGGTTGCCTTCACAGGTGACGGTTCAACATCACAGGGGGATTTTCATGAAGCACTCAATGTTGCTGCCGTTTGGTCCCTTCCAGTAGTTTTTATTGTGGAGCGCAATTACTGGGGATTGAGCACGCCCGAAGAAGAACAATTTAAATTTAAAAGCTTCGTAGATAAAGGACCTGCCTATGGCATGGAAGCCCGAAGATTCGACGGTAATAATTTGGCGGAATGCTATACTGAATTGACCCGTGCAGCAGACTATGCACGACGGGAGGGCAAGCCGATTTTGTTAGAAGCAAACACATTTAGAATACGAGGACACGAGGAAGCGAGTGGAACGAAGTATTACCCGGAAGGCATGATAGACACAGCGATGTCTGACGAGCCGATGGTGAAAATTCTTCACGAACCGGATCGTTATGCCACCGACGAAAAGTCCTTGCAACTAGAAATGGAAAAAGCTAAATCCCGGGTGGATGAGGCTTTTCATGCAGCATTGGCCTTAGATGGACCGATCTATGATGCGGAGGAAAGTACGCGTGATTTATTCGCGCAGGTGCCTGCGCTTCCTGAAAGCGCGAGCGGAAGCTCGCGCGAGATGCGGCTCATTGATGCGGTACATGATGGATTAAAAGAAAGTTTAGCCCTGTGGCCGGATTTGATTTATATGGGACAGGACATTGGTCCATACGGCGGGGTTTTTAAAGCGACTGAAGGCTTAGCGGAATTATTTGGTCCAAATAGAGTGCGAAACACTCCGCTTTGCGAGAGCGCCATTGTGGGTGCCTCTTTAGGATGGAGTATTGCAGGTGGTAAAGCCATGATGGAGATGCAGTTTTCGGATTTTGTCACCACCGGATTTAATCAGATTGTCAATAACCTGGCGAAATTACATTGGCGTTGGGGACAATCCGTAGATGTTGTGATACGAATGCCTACAGGGGCTGGCGTTGCAGCGGGTCCATTCCATTCCCAAAGCACAGAGGCTTGGTTTACCCACGTTCCTGGTTTGAAAGTCGTTTACCCGGCTTTTCCCGCCGAGGCGAAAGCGTTATTGATGTCCAGTTTCAATGAGCCTAATCCTGTCTTATTTTTCGAACACAAGGCCATGTACCGAACTGTTCGAGAGGAAGTTCAAGAGGGCGCACAATTCATGGAACTGGGTAAGGCAGATGTCGTCCGTTCCGGAACAGCGGTAACTGTAGTTACGTATGGAATGGGCGTTCATTGGACACTGGATTTGATCGACGAAGAACGTTTAATGGGCCAATTAGAATTGATCAACCTTCGCACCTTAGTTCCCCTAGATTTCAACGCCATACGCGCCAGTGTAGCGCGTACAGGTAAAGTTATTGTGCTGCAAGAAGATGTTGCCGTGGGCGGCTACGCTGAGCACATCGCATCGCGCATTGCCCAGGAGTGTTGGGAAGCATTGGACGGTCCCGTGATTATGGTAAGTTCGGATGCTACTCCAGTGCCTTTTCATGCCGCGCTAGAGGAGGGATTCTTGGCGAAGTCGAAGTTGAAAGAAGCCGTTCAAAAATTACTGAAGTATTAAAAAAGTTACTGTGGGTATAAGCACATCGCGCGGACGCCGCATGGGGCTATAAAAAAACCCCCCCCGAGGCGCTAGCCTCGGGGGTGTTTTGCTCTTGAGAAAAATCGTGCTTATTCCACAATCAATTTCTTCGTGATTTTACTTCCTGCGCTCTCAATAGTATAGAAGTATACACCAGCAGCGTAGTTTGTTACGTCGATCGTTTGAATGTGACGTCCAGCGTCAAGACGACCGAAGTCTTTCATTTCTACAAGACGGCCAGTCATGTCCATTACAACCATGTTGTAATTTGCAGCTTCTACGGATTCGATAGCCACTTTTGTGATGCCCGAAGCAGGGTTAGGGAAGTTTTGACTTACAGCGAAATTATTGCGCTCGAGCTCTTCCAAACCGATATTGTTCGGGTAAGGCTGACCTAGGTAGTAGAAGTCGATGGAGTTCAGAACGCTGAACGAACCGAAATCTTCGATAGGAGAATAAGTCATGTGCAACTGGTGTGTTCCGTCGCCATTGTCAAATGCCCAATCGGCTACGTTACCCCAAGTTGCATCTCCAAAAGTACCCATAACAGTTTGTGGGCCTTCTAGAGAGTCTCCGATAACATTGTATCCTTGACATCTCCAATCCGGGAATTGGTTATCCGTTGTGCCACTTGCGTATGCTGTATCCGTTTCAAACCAAGAAAAGAACATCATGTCTCTATCGGCATTCATTGAAATGTATGGACGGTTTGCTTCTGGTACAGGACCATTGGTTGGATCGAAGTCGAAGGAGAAGGTAAATACTTGACTTACCACGTTGCATTCCCATGATAGACCACCATCAGTAGTGAATATGTCAACGAGTAGGTTGACGCCAGGGAAGTAGTTGAAGTCGCCTGCAGCAGAGCCGCCCGATGGGGTTGTCCCTGTTCCTGGGAATACGTGAACGAACAGGTGTGGGTTACCGTTTGCATCTACAGCCAAATCGTGACCGCGTGTAGATGAGGTTAAGTGACCAATGCTCCATGTACCGCCTGTGATTTGGTCGAAAATGGTAACTAAGCTATCGCCGGTTCCGTTATCAACTAATAGATCAAGATTTGGTCCCATGATTGCACTCCAAGAAGAACCACCGTTGGTAGTCTTAATGAGATAAGGGTGAATGACTTTACCAGGGGCAAGGGTGCTGTCGTAAGCTTCGATACTTACATAACCGGTTGTACCGTTGGCTGCGAAGAAGATTTTTCCGTCTCCGTAGATTTTTCCGTTTGCAGCTTCATTGGTAACAGGTATGTACGCTTTGTGCTCCGTGTAAGTCATTGAATCTGTCGTCCAGTCCATGGTTCCTTTCCAGATGATCGCAGTGTCGGTATATTCCTCAACATCGTAATCTGGATGGTCAAAGCTCAATCCCCAGAAAGTACCGCCGTCCACATAGGAATTCTCCAACGTCAAATGACCGCCCGTTGTATCCACTGTGGTATTTGTGGTTGTGTTGTCCATTTTGTGGGTACCCATTAACGCACCACCCCAAGATGCTGCGTTGGTTCCAGCAAGGGTAGGTGCCCAAACTGAAATACTTGCATTCAATGGATTCGTATTTCCTGTTTCGTTAAGAATACCGATATGTGGATAACGGGCAAAACCTGGATACGCATTTCCACTTAAGTTTGGGTTGTAAACAGGGCCAGCATTAGAGGTCCAAGTCGAACCACCGTTGGTACTGTAGTCAAAACGTAAACTTCCTGAGCTGTTATCACCGTTGCTCGAATAATCCGAACGATGGATGAAGGCAATCGTATTTAAATCTTCGTCGGCCCATATGTTGGTTTTGGGACCAAAGCCGGCGCCATAGACGTTGGGTGCAGTACCAATTGCCACTGCGGTACTCTGCTTGTTTGCAGAATTTTTGTAAGGAATGCCGTCTGCATGGGTTGGCGTAAACATTTCTGAGCTACGTCCTAGGTCAGCACGCACTTCTTGTGCAGTAGCTCCAATGACACTAAGACCAGCAAAAGCGAGTAATAATTTCTTCATAAAACGTGTTTTTTGTGGTGTGATAAATATAATAGGAAATCTCCTAAACACTCGATGTTAAGCGAAGAGAAGTGATGAATATAGTGATGAAAGCGTATTTGCAATACTTGTTGGGCGGAGTTTTTCAAAATTTGCTGCTTTTGGTGGGGGTAAATCGGCCAACTTCAAAAGTGCCATTTTGAGGTCTTCAGTGGATTCAACGGCCAAACAACCTTCATCATAATGAGGCGCACCGCCAAAGCTTTTTTTTGCAATGGCCCATAAACCTGCTTGACGCGCTTCAAAAACTGTGATACCAAAGGTTTCATAGGCGCTAAAAAGCACTAATGCGTGGTGTTGCGGTAAGTGTTGGAGGATTTCTGCATTGGATTTTCGTCCATGAAAAAACATGTTCGAGCCCGGCTTTATGAGTTCTATGAGCCTCGATTCGTCCGGTCCTCCTCCGTAAAAATGGAGTTCAAATTGCATTTGCGGTAATTCGGAAAAGACTTCGATGATCGTATCCTGCTGTTTAATCGAAAAAACAATATCCGCGACCACACAAATACTCGTAGAAGGCCGTTTTTCAGCAAGTTGATAGTCGCAATGCGTCACAATATTGGGGACAACGTGCAAATTTGCGCGTGGCGCAAACGACTGAATGCCAGTTGCGAGTGCCGGACTTACAGGCAGCACCATGTGACAATTATTAAGATACCAGCGTGCTAGAAATTTACGCCAGCCGTTCAGGGTATAAGGTGATTGTGGTAAAAATCCCGACCAATGCTCGGAATGTACAGTTGTCAGTCCTGCACGTTTTGCAAACCAGAGTAGCGGTACTAAATCTGGGGCATAGCAGTGAAAATGAATAATATCGGGCTGTACGGCCTTTACTTTTGCAAAATAGGCGCCCCATTTTGCAGCGGTGCTCATGTTTTTACTTCCATATAACGTGCTGGCGCCACTGATTTCAGGCGGATCAGAGTGGTTTAAGAAGCCTAAAACTGCGGCTTTTGAATCCACAGCGTGAATGTGCTTTCGAACGAAAACGCCATTTTGAGGATCTGCAGAATGCGGGTACCATTTGACAATATGTAGAATTCGAGGTGTTTTCACTTGCGCCAAGTTACGCCATAAGTCAAAATCAAATGAATGTGGAGGTGGGGATTAGAATATTTTGTGAATAATTGTCCTTTGTACACTAAATTGGTCAAATCGAATACTAAACTCGCTGAAACATGTTGAACGGAACGGATTACATCGTTGTAGGATTCTACTTTGTCCTGGTATTTATAATTGCCTTTTATAGTGGTTCTAAAAAGAGTGAAAACGGTGAGGCGGCAGATTATTTTTTAGGCGGTCGAAACCTGGGTTGGTTTGTCATTGGCGCTTCATTATTTGCTTCAAATATAGGCTCTGAACACCTCGTTGGACTGGCGGGACAGGGTGCTGCTGGGGAATTGGTCGCGGGCCAATTTGAATTGTTGGCATCACTTATTCTTATCCTCTTAGGATGGGTTTTCGTTCCCTTTTATTTGCGCTCTGGCGTGTTTACGATGCCCGAGTTTTTGGAAAAACGCTACGACGGATGGGCACGAACGTACCTTTCTTATGTGAGTATCGTAGCCTATGTGTTGACGAAAATTTCGGTGACTATTTTCGCAGGTGCAATCGTCTTCACGGCATTACTGGGTATCAATTTCTGGACCGGTGCAATTGTCATCGTAGTCGCCACGGGTATTTATACCATTTTTGGAGGTTTTAAAGCAGTAGTCTACACGGATTTGATGCAGATGTTTGTTCTCGTCGGAGGTTCCATTGTGTTGACCGTTTTCGGTTTAAAAGAATTGGGGGGTGTAGAAGAATTGGTTGCGAATACCACGCCCGAGCACTGGAGTTTATGGCGACCAGCGAGCGATACAAACTATCCGTGGACGGGAATCCTCTTCGGTGCACCAATTCTAGGTGTATGGTATTGGTGTACGGACCAATTCATAGTTCAGCGCGTCCTTGCCGCAAAAGATATAGATACCGCTCGAAAAGGGGCACTTTTTGGTGGTTACATGAAATTATTGCCCATTTTCATTTTCATGCTTCCCGGTGTCATCGCCTATGCCTTGGCACAAAAAAATCCTGAACTGCTCACTTTTGTTGTCGACGGCGAAACGCAATACGATGCAGCTTTGCCTTTAATGGTAAAAACAGTACTGCCTGCTGGACTTCGCGGTTTAGTCGTTGCCGGTTTATTGGCGGCATTAATGTCCTCTTTAAGCTCTGTATTCAATAGCTGTTCTACACTCATTACCTTCGATGTCTATAAAAAATACCGTCCTCAAGCGACTGATAAGGAATTGGTGAATGCAGGGCGTATCTCTACGGTAATTCTCGTAGCTCTTGGTATCGGCTGGATCCCATTAATGCAAGCCATTCAAGGGGGATTATTCCAGCAACTCCAGTCTATTCAAGCGTATATTTCACCGCCAATAGCCGCCGCTTTCCTATTGGGTATATTCTTTAAAAAGATCAATGCCGCCGGTGCCAAATGGGCATTACTTTCGGGCGCCGTATTAGGCGTGGGCCGACTCACCTTAGAGGTGGCAGGTGGGGAATATACCGGCTTTATTGGCTGGATGGTACACATGAATTTTCTTCACTACGCCTTGTTGCTCTTTGCGATTTGTTCGATCATTCTCGTTGGCGTGAGTCTTTTACGACCTGATGCAGAAAGCTATGACGATGAAACGTTGGTCTGGAGCAAGGAGAATATTGTTCCAATGAGCAGTACCACAAGGGCTTTGACCTTTCTTTTAGTCTTATGTGTGGTGACCTTGTGGGTGGTCTTTTAAAAAAGTAAATATTGGTTGCACATATTCTCAGTTTCCGATTATATTTGCGGCCCTTAACATGGTGATTGTAGCTCAGCTGGTTAGAGCGCCGGATTGTGGTTCCGGAGGTCGCGGGTTCGAACCCCGTCTTTCACCCTTTAAAAAGCCCTGTCTGATGACGGGGCTTTTTTGATTCCGATAAGCCCGTCACAGTTTAGGAAGCAGTATCTTTAACTTTCAACGTAAGCCTCTTTTAATGAGAACATTGGTCCTCGCATTAGTAGTTATGACCTTTCTTCCTGCAAGTGCACAGGAGACAAATTTAAACACGGGACTCCCACTGTATACTTATTTTGACCGATTACTCAACGATACCCTGCGCGATTCGGCGCAACCTAAATTGATAAATTACCCAACCATTGCCTATTCACCTGAGACGCGTTGGGAGTTTGGTGTTTCTAGTTTGTACATCTATTCGGCGCAGAATGACCTGTCGAATCGTCTGAGTGAGCTAAAAGCATTCACCTTCTATACGTTAGAGAATCAATACGGACTATGGCTTGATCACGCGGTCTATACCGACGAAAATCTATGGTTCATCTACGGCAAAGTGCGGTACCAGAGTTTTCCGTTGTTTTATTACGGGGTAGGTCCTGATTCGCCGAAGGAATACACTGCTTTGATAGACGGCAATTATACGTTAGTGAAAGAGCGCTTTTTACGAGCAGTAGTTCCTTCACTGTATGTCGGCCTGGAATTGGACTACCAGCGTCTTGGAAATGTATCCTACGCAAATACTGCGGCGAACTTTGAGGCTCCGGAAATAGGTGCGAACGGTTCGACGAATCTAGGATTGGGTTTAGGTGTACTCTATGATAATATCCACAATGCTATGAACCCACGTGAAGGGGTGTATAGCGAATGGGCGTTTTTGAATTATTCTAATGTCTTTGGCAGCGATTTTAATTTTACGTCCTATATCACGGACAATCGCGTGTACAGGCCCATGGGAAAGAACGGTGTGCTCGCAGCGCAGGTGTACGGTCAGTTTACAGCTGGCGAAGCGCCGTTCAATATGTTGGCGCTGATGGGCGGCGAGAGTTTAATGCGTGGGTACTATTTGGGTAGATACCGCGATCAAAATTTAGTAGCGGCCCAATTGGAATATCGAATCTTGCCCTTTTCCTGCTCCAAAAAATGGGGTGCGAGTGCCTTTCTGGCTGCCGGTCAGGTCTATGGAACACAGAATACTTTTGCTTGGGATGCGATGCTGCCGACCGCGGGTGCCGGTCTTCGCTACCTGATTTTTCCAGAAAAAGATATCTACACGCGTATTGATCTTGCATTTACTCGGGAAGGGAGCGGCGTTTATTTCTTCATTGGGGAGGCGTTTTAAATCAGGCGGACACCTTTCTTCGTACTTCGAAAGTCGTTTGAACAAAATCTATTTTCAATACGTTAGTTAGGTTCTTTTTGGAACTTAACAGTCTAAAACCATTGGTTTTACTATAATTTAACTTTGTAGTGTTGGTTCCAAAATGACATTTTATATTTTTGCATTAAAAATAATACAGTATGAAATTTGATGTAGCCTTAGGGACTTCCGTGGTGTTAATGGCGTTCGATGGAGAACAATTGGTTGCTTTGATTGGAGAAAAATCACAAGAGCCTTACAAAGGTGCTCCGATGTTACCGAGCAATTGGGTATCTGCAGGAGAAAGCGTAGAAGAGGTAGCGAAACGCATGTTGAACCGCATTTTAGGTGTAGAAAAGGTCTATTTGGAGCAACTCAATGCCTTCGCGAAGGTGTACCGCAACCCAATGGGTAGAGTGGTGAACATCGCCTACTTTGCTTTATTGAATTGGGACGTGGTCAAAGAAGTGAAAACGCCGGGGTACAGATGGGTTTCTTTAGCGGATCGACCGGAGATGATATTCGATCACAACGAGATCTTAGAAATGGCGTACGAGCGTCTAAAGCGTCGTGTAAAACACCGTCCTATTGGTTTTGTAATGTTGCCAAAGCAATTCACGTTTAATATGATCCACTCCTTATATGAGCAATGTCTCGGTAAAGACCTGGATAAGCGTAATTTCCGCAAGAAGTTTATGCGTAGCGAGCTTTTGATTGATACTGAAGAAACGGTATTTGAGGCACCAGGAAATAAGAAGCCGAGCAGATTGTATGAATTCAATCAGCAGAAATACGATAAATTGACCCTGAAGGGTTACGATTTTAAGTTTTAACAAAAAGCCCCGCATTGCGGGGCTTTTTGTTGTGCTATTGTTTTGCGTATTCCTCCCAAGGGACTGTTCGGTAGATATCATCCCCAAAGAACGTGGCTACCTTTAAAAATGGAGTGGCCTCTTGATATCCGGGAACAGGACTTAGCATTTCGAATTTAGGATTCATGAAGACTACAGTGGGATAGCTCATCTTCCCATTGAGCAGTGCTGCCGCCAATTCATGATACCCTCTGTTTCCTTGTGGAACAAATTCAAAGGTATTGCCCAACATTTCAATGGCTTCTTTTTGCTCTGCATCAAATTTCACATTGTAATAATGCGCATTCATGTAGGCTGCTACCTCTGGATTTTGGAAGGTTGCTTTATCCATTCGCTTGCACCATCCGCACCAATCGGTATACACGTCAATGAAGATTTTCTTTGGTGCTGCTTCGGTCAAAGTCAGGGCATACGCTTCTTCAATGGACATCCATTGAATCTTCTCTTGCGCGTTAATACTAACCGTAAGACTGAGCAGTAGGAGTAAGGCAAATTTTCTCATACCCCTAAAATAGAAAACCCCGCGCTACGGCGCGGGGTTTTAGTTATAAAATTATGCTAAAGCTTATACGACGCCGTGCATCAATTTATTTAACGGTTTACTCAACAACGCAATGAGAATTGCGAATCCAATGAGCACAAAACCCAAGGTAGAGAAGGTGTCTACATACTTGTGTAGGCCTTCCTCTGCGGAAAGTACGATGGTTTCGCCACCATGACTTTCACCACCCGTCAACGTTGCAATCGCACCCGCTAGATAGTTTGCCATTGCAAAGGACAAGAACCATCCGCCCATTGCGGTACCTGCAATATTTTTAGGTGCAAGTTTAGTTACCATAGACAGACCGATAGGACTCAAGAATAATTCACCAGTAGTATGGAGCATGTATAGGAATACAAGCGTAATTAAAGGTACCTGGAACGCATCATTCGCAAAATTTATTGCCACTAACGTTACCAAAAAACCAGCACCTAACTGGAGGATACCGTAGCTAAACTTCATCGGAATGGAAGGGTTTTTACCCATGGCATCCAGCTTAATCCACATCCACGAGAATAGTGAACCAAAGGTGATGATGAAGAATGGGTTAAAGAATTGCGTCATGGTTGCCGGCATTTCCCAGCTACCTACCATACGGTTGACATTTTCCTTTGCGAAGAGCGTCAATGAAGTTCCTGCTTGCTCGAAGGCTGCCCAGAAGATGATGTTGATGACCATCATGATAGTCAATGCAATCATACGGTCTCTCCAAACGCCACCTTCTTTAACTCCAGCTGATATTAATTGGAATACCACCAATACGAAGATGCCAATCAAAAGATAAATGAGCCAATTGTTTTGAGATATAAGGACGTAACACAAAGGAATCAGTAATAGGGATAGGATGGTGATGCTTTTCCAGCGTTCCATTCCTAGCCATTTTTCACGTCCAGCTTCTGTAATATTGATATTTGGTACATGCGCATATTTCTTGCGTCCACTCCAGAAAATGAAAAGACCGGCAAGCATTCCTAATCCAGCCAAACCGAAACCGTACTCGAAACCGTACTGTTTACCGACTACTGCTACCACCGTTGTTGCTAATAGGGCACCTACGTTAATACCGATGTAGAAAATGGTAAAACCAGAATCGCGACGCGGATCACCATCTGCGTAAAGCTTTCCTACAATGGTTGAGATATTGGCCTTGAAGTAACCGTTACCAACGATCAATCCACCCATACCAATAAGCATCAATGAATCGCGCAATGCGCGGTCTAAATCCAATAGGTCGGTACTGGCGACAATAAGGAATTCTCCTATAGACATGAGAACGGCACCAAGCATAATGGCGTATTGGTAACCTAAGAATTTATCGGCAAGGCGACCTCCGAGGATAGGCGCAGCGTAAACTAGGGCGGTATACGCTCCATAAATCAAGAAGGCTTCAGAATTGCCTTTCATCATTGACTCAATAAGGAAAAGTGCAAGAAGGGCACGCATTCCATAATAACAGAAACGTTCCCACATTTCTGATAAGAAAAGCGTCCACAGCGCTGGTGGATGCTTCATAGATTGATCACTCATGTTTCAGGTGTTTTTAGTGTTCAACAAGTATACATTTTATTTCTAAGAGCGGCTAGGGGCCAATTCTTATAAATTCTCGGCAATGAAATTGGTCATCTTGCGGTACAAATGCATGGTCGTGTTTCCGCCATAGATGCCGTGGTTTTTATCTGGATAAGCGAACCAGTCGAAATCCTTATCTGCTTGAATCAGAGCCTCTACCATGCGCATTGAATTTTGAACGTGAACGTTATCATCACCCGTTCCATGGATGAGAAGGTATTTTCCTTTCAATCCATCTACATGGGATAGGGGACTATCGGCATCATAGCCTTCGCCGTTTTCAGATGGAAGACCCATGTATCTCTCTGTATAAATATTGTCGTAAAAACGCCAGTTCGTCACCGGGGCAACGGCTACCGCCATTTTGAAAACATCCGGGCTTTGGAACAAGAGATTTGATGCCATGTATCCACCGTAACTCCATCCGAACACGCCTATTCGACTTCCATCAATATATGCGCGTTTCGCTAATTCTAGCGCAGCTTCCGTTTGGTCGCGCGTTTCTAATTTCCCCATTTGACCGTAGGTACTCTTTTTGAATGCTTCGCTGCGCCCGTCGGTACCATGATTCTCAACACTTACAACAATCAAATCGAGCTCATTCGCTAACATTTGGAACCACATGCCTCTAAATGCATCGTAGCTGTTCATGACGGTTTGACTTCCGGGCCCGCCGTAAACAAACATAAATAGGGGGTAGGTCTTGTTTTCATCAAAGTCTACCGGTTTAATCATCCACGCATTGAGTGGGCCTCCTGACGGCGTTTCGAGCGTAAAAAACTCTTTTTTGCTGTACGTGTACTTTTCCAATGCTTCTTCTGCACGTGTGTTGGTTTTAAGCGTCCTGACAATTCCACCGTCCTGGTTTCTTAAAGTAACCCTGGTAGGTACGCCTTCTGCGCTGTAACTATTTACAAACAAACTGAAGTCGTTGGTAAAGTTGGCGTTATGCGTTCCTTTTTCCTCCGTGAGCAGTTTTTTGGAACGCCCGTTGATTCGAATGCTGTAGACATTGCGTTCGGTTGGGCTGCGCTCTGTACTCTGGTAGTAAAGAGTATTTGTAGCATCCAAACCATATAAGCGTGTCACATTGAAGTCGCCAGTGGTAATCTGACGTTTGATTTTTCCATTTGCGGCTACGTGGTACAGATGGTTCCATCCATCACGATCGCTCAACAGAACAAAGGAACCGTCTTCTAAAAAGTACAGCTCATCATTGATCTCGAGGTATTTTTCGTCCGATTCTTGGTAGAGTTCTCGCGTTGCACCATCTGATGCCGCTACGGCATATAATTTGAATTCATTTTGTAATCTGTTGAGTGTGCTCACTACCCAAGTATTCTCATCGGACCACTGCGCGCGCGGCAGGTATTCGTACGAAACATCTTGCAGCACATCTAGTACTTGGCCCGATTTCATATGCCATAAGTGCGCCGTGACCACACTATTATCTTCACCGGCTTTTGGGTATTTAAACGTATACGGGTTAGGATACAATTCGTCCCCGTAGACATCCATATTGAAGCTTCTTACATTGCTTTCGTCAAAGCGCAGAAAGGCTATACTTTCAGAATTAGGCGACCACCAAAAAGCCTTTACAATAGCAAACTCCTCTTCGTACACCCAATCTGTGGCACCATTGATAATATGGTTAAAAGCTCCGTCGCTGGTGATTCGAATGTGCGCATCCGAATCTATATCGTAGATGTAAAGATTGTTGTCTAAAACATAGGCAACGTAGGCCCCGTTTGGAGAGAAAGTGGCATAGCGCACCTTTTCTGGTCTTAATTTACGTGCTTCGTGACTTTCGAGATCGACCAGCCAAACTACGCTGCGCGAACTGCGGCGGTAGATGGGGGTGGTTTCAGTTTCTAAAATGGCCCAGCTTTCGTCTTCGCTCAGTGCATAGGCGTCAAATGCAGGTACTTCCAGCGCTTCACTTTTTAAAGCCGTGACGTCCAGCAAAATCCCGACCTGTTCACCTGTTATGTAGCTGTATTGTTCAATGGTGCCTTTCCCTTGAGCGGTGTAATGAACACCGTCGTTCATGCTTCGCAAGCCACTGATGCCTCCGGCATAAAATTCGTAACGCTGCCAAAGCGCACTGAGTGTAATGTTTTCTTGTGCTAAAGCATTGAGGGTTAGAGCAAAGAGCGCTCCCAGTAGAAATGTTTTTCTCATGAGGATAGATTCTGAATCCCGCTAAGATAATAGCTCTGTGACTTTTAATTCCTCAAAGAAGGGTGCGGATTAATAATTTATTCGCTTTCCTCTGCGAGACGCACCGTCAATCCGTCGTATTCCGGCCTCATAAAAATTTGACACCCTAGACGACTGTTATCTTCGACAAAAAAGGCTTGATCCAGCATATCTTCTTCATCGTCAGATGGTGCGTTGAGTTCGTGCCCGCTTTCAATATAACAATGGCAGGATGCACACATGGCCATGCCGCCACAGGTGCCTTTTACAGGAAGCTCATACGACTTACAAACCTCCATAAGGTTCATGTTCATGTCGGTTGGCGCGATCAGCTCGTGAGGGACACCTTCACGATCCACGACGGTTATTTTAATATCTGCACTCATGATTTATTCTAAACTGCCGACGCCACCCATAACAGTAGTGTACTTAAATGATAATTTTTTATCCGGGAAGGCTCTTTTAAACGCACTTTGAACCATAATCGTCGCTTCATGAAATCCACAAAGAATCAGTTTGAGTTTGCCTGGATAGGTGTTCACATCGCCAATAGCATAGATGCCTTCTCTGTTTGTGCGGTAATCGGTTGCGTTGTCTACAACGATCGCGTTTTTCTCGATTTCCAATCCCCAATCCCCAATGGGTCCCAGAGTAGGTGTTAAACCAAAAAGTGGTAACCAATACTCGCATTCCAGGCTTAGATCCTCGGCACCTTTTACCTTGATCGTTACACGGTCCAATTCACTTTGGCCGTGTACATCGACAACCTCAGCATTGGTAATGAGTTTCACTTTGCCGTTTTGGGCCAATTCATGCACTTTATCAACGGTGTCTAAATGTCCGCGGAATGAGGTTCTGCGGTGTACTAAACTGACTTCGCTCGCTACATCCGCTAAAAAGACCGTCCAGTCCAGCGCACTATCGCCACCGCCGGAAATCACCACGCGCTTACCGCGGTATTTCTCCGGATCGCGAACGATGTAATCCACACCTTTTTCTTCAAATTCAGTTAAACCTTCTATGGGCGGTTTACGGGGAGTGAAGACTCCCAGTCCACCCGCAATGGCGACAGAAGGTGCTTTGTGTTGCGTTCCTTTATTTGTAGTTACAATAAAGCAATGATCGTCAGTTTCTTCAATGGTGACACTTTCCGCCTGGGGTGAATCCGGGGTTGAAAGGTTTGATTTATTCCCATAAGATTATCCATAACTCACCCGCCATAACTGTCGGATGGCCGGTATATCGTAGATGGGTTTTTTAGGGTAAATCTCTGCCAATTGTCCCCGGGTTGCGGCGGGGAATCATCAAATGGCATTTCATTTTCTGAAGTCCTGCTTCAAAAAGGCAGTGACAAACCGGTGGGAATGGCCCTATGATGAAGATGGGTTTCGATCGTAGTTACGCTGTTTTGTGTGCAAAGTTACTAGGTAAGGTGGCTTTGAATACCTCAGCGGTGCAATATTCTTCACCACAGTTAGGACCAAGGAAAATCAGTTTGATACGCTCAAGTGAATCAATTTGCTCGTTTTCGAATAAAATTCGACAATGTTTGAGTACTTTTGAAACGCTAAAATTAAGCATGCACCTACGCATTTTCGCTGCTTTGTTATTGAGTTTTGGGCTGCACGCTCAAGGCGTTATAACCATTCCGACTAAGCGGTACCGCAGTACGGCTGAGGTTGCTCTGGAGATTTCGTTGATGGTGGAGGCCTCAATGGAAATTACAGGAACTACAACAACAGCTACCTCATTATGCGATGCGGACATCGCCCATTATCGTTGACGTTTCATCGTTCTCCGCAGCGAGTGGCTCTGATTATATCTACGTTTGGGACGGCGTTGGCTGAAGCGGTTCTTTTATCGGGTATTATTACGGTTCATTTACCGAACAGGTTCAGCCATTACATCAACATCCGGTGCGTTGACCCTTCGCTTTTATTCAAACTATGCGGGTACTTCAAGCGGATTCGTATGTTCTTGGTCTACCTCTGGTACTACGGCGCGCCAGCTTGGCGAGTTTACAACGACTTCCCACCAGCATTAGCTACAATACACCGCTCAATTTGTTAATACAAGTCAAAATGCAGGGTCTTATGCATGGGATTTCGGAGATGGATTCAGCGAGCACTGGTCGATATCCAGTGCATAGCTATACAGTTCAGGTACCAAAGCAGTTACGCCCCAGTTACGGCGAATTGTACAACGGTGATACGACGACCAATGAACATCACAGTGGGAATTGCGCCAAAATGGCTCAATTTCAGAGCGATTCATTAGTCATAAACCATTCCATGTGGTACGACATTACGCGGTCCCTTACTTTTCAAATGCAGCAAGCGCCGGAAATTTGGTGTTAATTGCAAGACTCATCGATTACCAGTTATATATTTAAAACTGATTTTGAAGACGGAACGTTAGAGACGTTTACTTCATGCAGTGCCAGCGGCTCTGCTAAAGCAATACAGTACAGTGACCAATTCGAAATGGCGCGCTCATGATGAACGGCTGCTTCAGTACTAGTGCTACAGCTGGTGCCAGTTTTCTACTGCTGGCAATATCGAGCATCCCTGCAACGAGAGTAAAATGCTGGACAAAGGGGGAGTGGTTATACCTGGTTCTCAGGTGATCGAGAAATGCCAGTATTTCCTGTTCGCCGTTCCGGGTATTCCCTGCTGGTTTGACTTCATTACGCCTAGTATACGGGCAGGCGAACGGTTATACAGCTACACTACGTATATATACCACGGCGAATGAATTTGTAGACATCAAAAAAGATACGATAATATTGACTGGACCGAACAAGACATTGATATCATCATCGATATTGTGATTATCGCTACGGGTGCCAATTCTGTATTATAATTTGAATACGGGCATCAGCAGTATTCACGGCTACCAGTACACGACCTCTTGCGTACATTATCTCATGACGACGTTGCGAGGTACAGGCGGGAACGCACTCGGTATTTCGCAAACCTTCCGCACGGTCGCGGAGAAATAACGTGGTCGCGAATTTCCTGTGGATGCCACAGGTTTGTATGCGAGGTCTTACTTCTGAATTGGCGTTGACCTCAAACGACACGGCGCTTGATGGGATGAAAATCCCAGTGATTATAAATGTTACAGGAGATGGAGTATGGGCCTCTAATTATTCCTCTTGTCTGAACATTTCTGGATGTTAGGAGCGGTAACCCGTGATACATTGAAGTTATGGAATACCGGTTGCTTGATACGTTAAGGGTGAACAGTGTATCTAATCTGAACCGATTAACCGTTGCAACCACTGGATTTACTGAAAGCGCCTGAGGACACCGTTTGTACCCTATGCTTGGGCCAGCAGGTTCCGCAGGAACTTACAACGACAGCATTTTATTCCAAGAGCAGGATTCTACCTATGCACACTGTATTTCAGCTACAGTGCAAGATGCTCCATCTATTGGCTTTGACAGCACGGTATTCAATATATCGTATACCGGTTGTCCGGATTCATTGGTCGTTCCGTTTTGGTTGTACAACGATGGCCAGCAGACGCTGAATTGGGGGACATCGCCTATGGGGATGAACATAACGGAAGACTTCGAATCTGGTACGATGAATACTTCATTATGGAGTTATTTCGGTTCCGGCGCAAATATTCAGTCCTCTACATACGGTTGTGGGTCCATTAACGGCAGTTACAGTTTACATTTTTACGGAGGTACGCGCTATGCAGCAACAGTTCCACTCAATCTTTTAAACGGGGGGACTGTATCCTTCGAGATGGATCAGGGCAATTGTGATAATGCGGAGTCTTCAGAAGGAATCTATTTGCAATACAGTACCAACGGTTCAACGTGGTACAACATCCAATACTTCTATACGTATTATTCAATGACCGCCACAGCAACGATACCTGCGGCGGCAATGACCTCATCTACCCAGTTGAGATTGTACCAGCAGTCGTACAGCGGTTCGTCTTACGATGCGTGGATTGTGGATGATTTCGAAGTGGATGCCGGTCTAGGGATGAACTTGGCGTTCAGTCCGGATACGGGGAATACAGCGGTTGGTGATTCAGAATTGGTCAACGTCATTATTTATACGGATTCGTTGCAACAAGGCTTACATACGTTCCAGGGATATATTAATAGTAATGACCCAGTGGATTCAACGGTGTATCTTACGGTGAACCTCACTTTGGATGGTGTAAGTGAAACGTATGTGGACCGTGGTACCTGCTTTGATCTAGATACCATTGTTAAAAACAGTATCACTGTTGATAGTATACTTGTAGAGAATTTGGGTTGTGATAGCCTTTACTTCAATACACTTAGTACATCCAGTACCTTCTTCAGTGCCACAAATGCAACCGCTCAAATGTACGTCGGGGATAGTGCGTGGGTCGTGGTGACCATTAGTCCTACTGCCACTGGTGCTATTAATGATACCGTATACATTTCGACCTCAGATACGGTTTGGCCGGTTTGTTACTCAGGCTATGTTGCGGAGGCACCTGCTGCGTGGGTAGATACTAGTCCGATCAGTTTGAGCACACAGAACTGCGGCGACAGCGTGAACTTTACCTTCAACTTAGGGAATACTGCAGCGAATACAAATTTGAATTGGTCCGCGTCCTCAAACCCGGTATTGAATGTGGTCGTTGTGAATCAAAACGTATACCCATCGTTGTTATCGAACCTTCAAAACTATTTAGGCACGGTAAGCAATATTTCAGTGAAAACGGTAACGTCGATTTCTGCGATGGTTTCAGAATTGGCTTGGGCAGATGTTGTGATTTTCCCACCCATCACCAACAGTTCAAATTCGTCAGATTACACTGCCGTGCAGGCGGATATGGAAGATTGGATTGAAGACGGAGGGAAGATGATCGTAATGGGAAGTACCAATGTGGGTAATATACTGGCAATGAATTGGATCAGTGGCTATTACTACGGCAACTATACGGGGTATACACATTATGTGAATGCAACCTATTCAACGCATCCATACATTCAAGGTGTCAGTACGTCTTTTGTAACTCAATCGGCTGCTTTGGATGCGTATATCTATAATACAGGCCTCATCTATTTGGTATATAACACGTATTACCGCCAGGCGCTGAGCTATTTGCCGATGGGCGATGGTGAGTTCATTTATTATGGGTTCAATTTCAACAGCGTCTACAGTGAGATAACGACGATAATGGATAACATTCTTGAATCTACCTTAGCGAATAAGGATCAAGGACCGGATTGGATCAGTATACAGCCTAACACGGGGAATACATCTGGTGGGGATACCACAACCGTTACGGGTACGGCTAATTCGGATAGTTTAACGGCAGGTACGCATCAGTTAACCATTACGGTAACGACGAATGACCCATCGAATCCTTCGTTCTCCATTCCGGTAACCTTCACGGTAAATGGTTTAGGAGAGACGGCGGTTGAATCGGCGTGTACGAATTGGGATTCAGTGTACCAAAACATGGACCATATCGAGGATGTACCGTTCTATAACGTAGGATGTGATACATTAACGTTGACGGGTACCGCTACGGGTACTAACGACTTTACGGCAGCAAGTCCATCGCTGAGTATTGCACCTGGTGATACGGGATATATTCCAGTGACCTTAAATTCAAGTACGCTAGGTAGCGTCAGTGATCAATTAACTATTTACACCAATGCGGATACCATTACGCACTGTCTCTCTGGCGTTATCGTCGGTGCTTCGGATATTAGTGTGAGTCCAAGCAGTATTACGGTAACGGTGAACAAGTGTAACAGCTTCACTACTGTACCGTATACCATTACAAACAACGGTTCAGCTGCATTGAGTTATGGGGTAAGTGTCGCGGAGGTGTACGATTCGAGTTCAACACAGAATTGGCTCTACCCAGCACCGAACTATTCGAACACACAGGTGCATACTTTCAACAACATCATAGATTCCGATACGTTGTTCTACGACATCATTCTCAATGGAGAATACAGTGCTACGAACAATTATTTCTACCTCTATGCGAATGGAAGCTACATCCAAACCCTTTACGATAATAATGTTGCGAATTATACTAACGATACCATTTCAGGGTTCATCACCGGTACCCAGCTTACGAATATTATCAATACGGGCTATTTAACGATCCAATTGTATTCGTATAACTACACGTACGTTGCTGGACAGACCTGTACAGTGGAGGTGCATCAAAAAGACCCCGTAACCTGGGCATCTCCTGTAGGCTTAACCACGGGCTCAGTAGCGGCCGGTTCCAGTGTAACGAAGTCTTTACTCGTAACAGTGAGTAACCTTGCAGTAGGTACCTACAATACTTCGGTACTGTTTGAAACGAATGATCCACAAGATCCACTCTACCAAATACCAATGACGGTACATGTAGTGAGTGAGCCGGATATGGTATTAGGGACTAACGCCGTGAACTACGGCAACGTCTACAGTACGACTCCTGTGGTAGATAGTGTTTTAGTGACGAATGATGGATGTACCGATTTGTCCATTACAAACATCGCTTCAAATAATCCCCATTTTTTACCGAGCTGGACGTCTAAGACCATAGCAGCCGGCGCAAGTTCATGGTTAGAAGTGACCTTCACAGCGACCACGGCAACGCAGCAAACGGGTATTTTAACCGTTACGAATACTGATAGTATTCAATATGTCAACCTCAGTGCAAATGTGATTTTCGCACCAGATGCCGATTACCAATACCAAGTGCAGAATGCCTGTACTGGTGAGGTAAGTTTCATCAATGAGAGTACCAATGGGTCGCAGTATTTCTGGGCTTTTGGTGACGGCACGTTCTCTGCGGCAGTGAATCCTACCCACAACTACAGCAAACCCGGCACATATCAAGTGATGCTTGTGACTTCAAATGCAGGTGGGGCAGATACGCTATTTAAGAATGTCGCGTTGAATGATATTATCTACGTCGCTTCAGAATTCGCAGATACGGTTCAAGCCGGTACAACGGTCCAATTCATAGATTCGTCCATGTACGCGAACTCCTGGCAGTGGTACTTTGGTGACGGTGGCAATGCTAATTCTCCTAATCCGCAGCACACGTATGCAAATAAGGGTACGTACATTGTGACCTTACTTGTGACGAATTCAGCCGGTTGTTCGGGTTCTGATAACAATGCCATCATCGTGACAAGCGGTATAGGGTTGGATGAAAACGTAGCGATTGATTTGACGCTCTATCCAAACCCAACACAGGGTTCCATTGAGGTTCAAACGTCGGCTGAGGTGGTTCGGATGGAGTTGTACAGCCCAGCAGGACAGTTGATTGATGAAGGTCCATTCCGCAAGACTATAGATCTGAGTGCGTATCCTGCGGGTACTTACCAATTGGTCTTTAGAGGCGATGGTTTTGTCGTTCGTAAATCCGTAGGCATACTCCACTAACACCGCCGACAAGCGCGTGTATTAAGGAATTAAAAAGGGGCCGCGCAACGCGCGGCCCCTTTTTCTTTACACTGTTTTTGGCTTGCTCTTAGCAGCTGAATGCATTTTTGAATCCATCCACAAAGTCAAGTTTTTCCCAAGTAAACAATTCCACGTCAAGTTTGAGCTCTGTTCTACCGTCGGCAGATTTGAAGGTTTTTGTAACCGTTTCATTGGAACGTCCCATGTGGCCGTAGGCCGCACTTTCACTATACATCGGTTGACGCAGTTTTAAATTTTTCTCAATCAATCCTGGACGGAAGTCGTAAAGTTCCTTCACCTTGGCGGCAATTTCACCATCCGTAAAATCAACTTTCGATGTTCCGTAGGTATCGACAAAGACGCCCATAGGCTCAACCACACCGATCGCATAAGAAACCTGTACGAGCACCTGATCACATACACCAGCAGCTACGAGATTTTTTGCAACATGACGGGTTGCATATGCAGCAGAGCGGTCTACTTTGGAAGGATCTTTCCCTGAAAATGCACCACCTCCATGGGCACCTTTTCCACCGTAGGTATCGACAATAATTTTACGTCCCGTAAGTCCAGTATCACCGTGCGGTCCACCGATCACGAATTTACCTGTAGGGTTAATATGGTAGGTAACGTCTTCACCAAACAATGCTTGGATCTCAGCCGGTAAATCTGCTTTTACAGCTGGAATTACCAGGTTAACAATGTCCGATTTGATTTTCGCCAACATCACCTCGTCGTTCGCATCGAAATCATCATGTTGGGTACTAACGACGATTGCTTCTATACGTTCGGGCTTGTTGTCGTCACTGTATTGAATAGTTACCTGACTTTTAGAATCCGGACGTAAATAAGGAATCTGTGTGCCAGCTCTTCTGAAATCGGCCAATTTTCGCAGGATACGGTGGCTCAAATCTAATGCCAGCGGCATGTAATTTTCAGTTTCATTTGAAGCATATCCGAACATCATCCCCTGGTCGCCAGCACCCTGGTCTTCAGGTTTTCCACGGTCTACACCTCGATTAATGTCGTCGCTTTGGTCGTGGATGGCACTTAAAACACCACAAGAGTCTGCTTCAAACATGTATTCGCTTTTTGTATAGCCAATGCGTTGGATGACTTCACGTGTAATGCTTTGTACATCTAAGTACGCTGACGACTTTACTTCGCCAGCAAGAATGACTTGTCCGGTAGTTACAAGAGTTTCACAAGCAACTTTTGATTGCGGATCAAAAGCCAAAAAATTATCGATGATGGCATCTGAGATTTGATCGGCTATTTTGTCTGGGTGTCCTTCGGAAACACTTTCAGAAGTGAAGAAATAAGACATCTCTCTATGATTTATTAGGGTTTACTTAAGTTAAGTAGAAGTATTCAAGCTGCTTGCCCTACGAGATGTGTGCTGTATTTAGCATTTTTTATCGTGGTTGCAAGCAGTCAAATCCTTCCACTGCCCCAAAAGTAGAAAATAATTTGAGTTTCTATACCTGAGATGCAACTTTTTCGAAAAATCCGTTCTAATTTTACCACGCTATCAAGAAAGACTGAGGGATTGGGCCCTGTGATGTCTTGGCAACCCGGAAGAGCCGGGTGCCACAACCCACCCGAATAAGGGAATGATACGTATCGCAGACGCAGCGCCACCACCTTTCTTCTTAGCACCTAACCTTGGAAGAGATGACATTAGCACAAGCTGTACAGCAAAAAATTTTAGTTTTGGACGGTGCCATGGGCACTATGATTCAAGCTCATAAGTTTGAGGAAGAGGATTATAGAGGCGAACGCTTCGCCGACTATCCGCACTCACTTAAGGGCAATAACGATTTGTTGGTGCTCACACAACCTGAGGCGATTGACGCCATTCATTTAGCCTATTTAGAGGCCGGTGCTGATATCGTCGAGACCAATACGTTCAATGCGAACAGCATTTCCATGGAAGATTACCACATGAGTGATCTGGTGGTCGAGTTGAATGTCGCGGCAGTGGAAAGTGCACGTCGTGCCATTCAACAGTACCGCGAGAATGGAGGAACAGATGCAAAATATATCGCAGGTTCAGTAGGGCCAACCAACAAAACAGCCTCTCTGAGCCCGGATGTGAACAATCCTGGTTTTAGAGCAGTATCCTTCGATGATTTACGCGCTTGTTACTTCGAACAGTGCGAGGCGCTCGTCGGCGCTGGGGTAGATGCGTTATTGATTGAGACGGTATTTGATACGTTGAATGCAAAGGCCGCTCTATTTGCCGCGCAAGATGCCATTGAAGCGTCGGGTCGTGAAGTCGCTATCATGCTGAGCGGAACCATTACGGATGCCTCCGGCCGTACCTTAAGTGGTCAGACTACAGAGGCGTTCCTAATTTCGGTTGGTCATGCACCCTTACTGAGCATTGGATTAAACTGTGCTTTGGGAGCGAAGCAGTTGATGCCGTACTTACAAACACTGGACGCGAAAGCACCTTTTGCAGTGAGCGCACACCCTAATGCAGGATTACCCAACGCTTTTGGTGAATACGATGAGACGGCAGATCAAATGGCCGCGCAGATTAAAGAATATTTAGATTTGAATTTGATCAATATCATTGGTGGATGTTGTGGAACTTCTCCCGCACATATTGCGGCCATTGCCGCATTGGCAAAAAACTATAAACCTCGCAATTATGTCGCATAATCTTCCAGACCGTCCCATGCGTCTTTCGGGTTTAGAACCGTTAGTGATTACGCCGGATACCAACTTTGTGAATGTTGGCGAGCGTACCAATGTAACGGGGTCCAAAAAATTCTTGCGCCTCATAAAAGAGCGCAATTTTGATGAAGCCCTTGATGTTGCCCGCGATCAAGTAGAGGGGGGAGCACAAATCATTGATATCAATATGGATGAAGGGATGATTGATGGCGTAGAAGCCATGACGACCTTCTTAAATCTGATCGCTGCAGAACCGGATATTGCTCGTGTGCCCATCATGATCGATAGTTCGAAATGGGAAATTATCGAGGCAGGTTTGAAATGTGTACAGGGCAAATGTGTGGTAAATTCCATCTCTTTAAAAGGAGGTGAGGAAGAGTTTATTGCCCAAGCACGCACCATCAAACGGTACGGTGCTGCGGTCATTATTATGGCCTTTGATGAAGACGGTCAAGCCGACACCTACGAACGTCGTATCGAAATTTGTGAACGTTCTTATAACATTTTAACAGAGCGGGTGCAGTTTCCCGCGGAGGATATCATTTTTGACCCCAATATATTTCCTGTAGCTACAGGGATGGAAGAGCATCGGAAGAATGCACTGGATTTTTTCCGCGCCACAAAATGGATCAAAGAAAACCTGCCTTATGCAAAGATTAGCGGCGGTGTCTCTAATGTGAGTTTCTCATTTAGAGGGAATAATACTGTACGTGAAGCCATGCATGCCTCTTTTCTATACCATGCGATTCAACACGGGATGGACATGGGTATTGTCAATCCAACGATGTTAGAAGTGTATGCCGAAGTGGATAAGGAGCTCATGGAGCATATCGAAGACGTATTGCTTGACCGGCGGGATGATGCTACAGAACGCTTATTAGAGTTCTCCCAAACGGTAGCTGGAACGGTTAAAGATGAGGCGAAAGTATTGGAATGGCGCAATGAGCCCGTGGCGAAGCGTCTCGAACATGCCTTAATCAAAGGGATTACGGAGTTTATCGATGAAGATGTCGAGGAAGCCCGTCAGGCATTCGCGAAACCCTTGCACGTTATAGAAGGACCTTTAATGGACGGAATGAACGTCGTAGGCGATCTTTTCGGCGAAGGAAAAATGTTTTTGCCGCAGGTGGTAAAAAGTGCACGCGTTATGAAGAAGGCAGTAGCGTATTTGATGCCTTATTTAGAGGCAGAGAAAGAAGTGGGTACTTCTTCAAGTGCAGGTAAAGTGTTGCTCGCCACGGTGAAAGGCGATGTACACGATATTGGTAAAAATATCGTAGGCGTTGTCATGGCGTGCAACAACTTTGAAATCATTGATCTTGGAGTGATGGTACCGCCAGAGAAAATTTTGCAAGCAGCGCAAGAACACCATGTAGATATTATAGGTCTTAGTGGGTTAATCACCCCTTCGTTGGATGAGATGATACATATCGCAAAGGAAATGAAGCGTTTGGGCATGACGCAGCCGCTTTTGATCGGTGGTGCTACGACCTCACGAGCACATACAGCGGTAAAAATTGACCCGGAGTACGACGGTCCAGTATTGCATGTGGTGGATGCCAGTCGTGCAGTGGGGGTGTGTTCGAAGTTATTGAGCGAGCTCGGAAAAGACTATGCGGCCACTGAAAAAGAAGGATTGGCAAAGGTTCGTGAGGGCTACGCGAAACACCGCGAGAAAAAGGCATTGGTGCCGTTGGCCTATGCGCAGGAGCACAAGCCTAAATTGGTCTTTGATGCGACCACAGTACCTACACCAAAATTTATAGGTACCAAGCATTTGCGTAGTATTTCTATTGCGGAGGTGGTGCCTTACATTGACTGGACTCCTTTTTTTCAGACTTGGCAACTCTTCGGGAAATTCCCCCGGATTTTAGAAGATGAAGTTGTTGGGGAACAAGCAAAAAGTGTCTATGCCGATGCACAAAAAATGCTGCGTACACTGCAAAAAGAGCAATGGCTAACGCTGAATGCGGCCTATGGTATTTTCCCTGCACAAAGTAGAGGAGAAGAAATTATACTCGGTGAGAATGGTGCTTTGGGCAGCTTTTATTCGCTGCGTCAAACCGGTGAAAAGTCGAAATTCCAAGCCCTTTCAGATTTTGTAGCTCCTGAAGGCACTGTTCAGGATTATGTAGGCGGTTTTGCGGTAACGGCAGGACTAGACATAGAGAAAACGCTGACGAAATTTGAGGCCGCACACGATGACTATAGTAGCTTGATGCTGAAGGCATTGGCAGATCGTTTAGCAGAAGGTCTTGCGGAGTATGTGCATTTAAAGATTCGCCGTGAGATCTGGGGCTATGCACCAGAGGAACAGTTGACGAACGACCAGTTGATTGCCGAGAAATATAGAGGAATTAGACCTGCGCCAGGTTATCCGGCTTGTCCAGACCACCTCGATAAAACAACGCTGTTTGACTTGTTGGATGCGCCGTCAATAGGAATGTCGCTGACCGAAAGTTTAGCGATGTATCCGGCATCGAGCGTAAGTGGCTATTACTTCGCACATCCGGATTCAAAATATTTCGCCGTTGGAAAATTGGCCAAAGATCAAATAGCATCCTACGCCGCACTACGAGGCATTGATGTGGCAACTGCAGAAAAGTGGTTGGCGCCTAATCTTAACTATTAAGGAATGAAGATTACCGATTTACTACACGAGGTCAAGAAGTGCCAGTTTACTTTTGAAATCCTGCCGCCACTAAAAGGGCAAAAGGCACAAGAGATCTTTGATAATCTCGATCCGTTGATGGAGTTCAAGCCGCCGTTTATTGATGTGACCTACCACCGTGAAGAGACCATATACAAGCGTTTAGACAACGGGTTACTCCAAGAAAAGGTGGTTCGTAAGCGTCCCGGTACAGTCGGTATTTGTGCTGCGATCATGCACAGATACGATACTGAAACGGTTCCTCACGTGCTCTGTGGCGGATTTTCAAGAGAAGAGACAGAGAATCTTCTGATTGATTTGAATTTCTTGGGCATAGAGAATGTGGTTGCGCTGCGTGGCGATCAAGCAAAGCACGAAAGCTATTTTACTCCACATAAAGAAGGAAATGCCTTTGCCATTGATTTGGTGCGACAGATTAAAGATTTGAATCAAGGCAATTACCTTGATAAAGATTTACAAAATACGATGTCAACGAATTTTTGTATCGGTGTTGCGGGCTATCCAGAAAAGCACTTTGAGGCACCCTCACTGAACCTAGATATTGAATATTTGAAAGCAAAAGTGGAGGCTGGGGCCGATTATATTGTGACTCAGCTTTTCTTTGACAACAGTAAGTACTTTGCCTTTGTCGATAAATGTCGCGCTGCAGGGATTACGGTTCCTATTATTCCTGGATTAAAGCCGCTTTCAACCAAGCGTCAATTGAGCATACTGCCTCAGATTTTTCATGTGGATATTCCGGATGAATTGGCCATACAGGCTATCAAATGCAAGGACAATGCGCAAGTAAAGCAATTGGGAATCGAATGGTGTATTCAGCAAAGCAAAGAGCTAAGAGACGCTGGGGTACCGGTACTGCACTACTACAGCATGGGTAAGAGTCAAAACATTTATGAAATCGCACGTGCGATTTTCTAGAGGTAGCGCTTCGCCCAACTTTCACTTAAAGGAATCATACCCGTGCCACTTGCTCCAAGGGTAGGAGCTAGGGTGTGCATGACTGGGGTTTCCGGAGTGATCGCACCACTGGCAATAGCTGCTTTTAATGTGGTTGGAGTATAGGCTTGAATACCGTTTTTAGCTGCGGTAAAAACCAACATGCGGTTGAAAAAGTCGACGCCATGCTGTTGGCCAAATTCCATCAATAGGTGTACGCTTTTATCAATGCTGCATCCTGTTGCCTGCTGTTGACGTTCATCGACGGCTATAATGAGGCATTGGTTGCCTAGGATTCTATAGGCGGCTGCGAGTTGTGCTCCATGCGCTTTCCATTGCCCAACGAAATTATCCATAAGACCACTAAGCACCTGCACTTGGTCGTCAGTCAATGGCTCTTGGAGGCCGTAAAACCACATGCGTGATTCAGGATGCATAGATTGCATACTCATACTAAAGGTCTTCTGCTAAGGCGATCATCTCAGCCAAATCTAAGACTTGGACCTGATCTTCTTTTTCACGGTTTTTTACGCCGTCCGTAAGCATGGTGTTACAGAAAGGACATCCCGCAACAACAATCTCAGCACCTGTTTCCATGGCTTCGTCCGCTCGAACGTGATTGATTTCTGCGGTTCCTTTTTCGGCTTCTTTGAACATCTGCGCACCACCAGCGCCGCAGCATAGACCATTTTGTTTACAGCGGCGCATTTCTTTCAATGAAACATCAAGTTTTTCTAAAAGTGCGCGCGGCGCCTCGTATTCGTCGTTTGCACGACCGAGGTAACAGGGGTCATGAAAAGTGATTTTTTTACCTTTAAAACTTCCACCCTCAATTTTTAGTCGACCTTCTTTGAGCAGGCGATTTAAAAACTGGCTGTGGTGCTCTACATGGTAGTTTCCACCCAATTCTGGATATTCATTCTTCAAGGTATTGAAGCAATGTGGGCAGGTGGTCACAATGTGTTTTACTTCATAGCCGTTGAGGACTTGAATATTCATCATCGCTTGCATTTGAAATAAAAATTCATTGCCAGCTCGTTTTGCAGGATCACCCGTACAACCTTCTTCTGTTCCTAGCACAGCGTAGCTGATGCCCGTGTGGTGCAAAATTTTCGCCATGGCTTTGGTGATCTTTTTCGCGCGATCGTCAAAGCTGCCGGCACAACCCACCCAAAACAAGACTTCTGGAGCCTTGCCTTCGGCGGTCATTTGTGCCAATGTGGGAACTTGAAATGTGGTCATAGTTAGTCTTCGAAAACTTGAATGGTACTCTTTTTTTCCACAAGGTCTGTGAATTTTCCCGTGTAACGCGTTGCACGCACAATGTGGTTATCGACCCAATGGTAGTTTCCTCCGCGCGGTTTGCCCATCAAAAGGCCGTGCCATTGGAATCCATTTTCCTTGAGCCATTTTTCAGTCACCTCGCGGTGCTCTTCTGTACGAGAGGTAAAGAACGTGATGACGTGTCCTTCCTCGTACCATTTGTTTAAGGTATCCAAAGCATCTGGGTAGACATTTGCCGTTGCCATACGTTCGGGTTCCTCATTCGGGATGTCGTCACAGACGGTGCCGTCAATGTCGATCAGGTAATTCTTCACATCTGCGGGCAGCATAGGACTGATCAATTGACCGTCTACGGAAGCCTCTTTTAATAGTTTGTCGATGTGTGCATTTGCGCTTTTTTCCATGTGTGTTGTTTGACGCGTTTTTAGAATTACTGTTTGTATGTTGGGTGTTGGGTTGCGTTATTCATTGATCCAATTCGCACGGTCCATTTGGTTAAAGGGCCAAGGTGCGCCATTGTTCTCGACATTCGTCATCATGGCGTTTAGTGCGCCGGGTGCGCTACTTTCTTCCATGGTAGCAAAATTGCGAAGTTTCATTATGATGTTTAACGGATCGATATCTACTGGACAAGCCTGAACACAAGCATTACAACTGGTGCAGGCCCACAATTCTTCATTGGTAATATAATCGCCTAGTAAACTTTTACCGTCGTCTAAGAAAGCACCGTTTGCAGCGATGTTCGCACCAATCTCTTCGATGCGGTCGCGCGTGTCCATCATGATTTTACGCGGCGATAATTTTTTACCCGTAAGGTTAGCAGGGCACTCGCTCGTGCAGCGACCACACTCTGTACAGGTATAGGCATTGAGTAAGTTCGCCCAGCTTAGATCATTGGCGTCTTTTGCGCCAAAGCGCTCGATAGGGGCATCGGCATCCGGCGCTGGCGCTGCAAATGGATCGGCTGAAGGATCCATCATCAATGCGACTTCCTTCGTTACTGCTGCATTATTCTCAAAACGGCCTTTGGCTTCTAGGTTAGCATAATAGGTATTTGGGAAGGCGAGAATAATGTGAAAATGCTTTGAATACGGAAGGTAGTTTAAGAACGCAAAGATGCCGAGGATATGGACCCACCAGAAAAGTCGCTCACCAAAATGCAGTCCCCATTCACTCGCACCACTCCAAAGCGGTGCAATGTATTGACTGATGAGGAAACTGTGGTGCGCATCGGCAAAATTGGCCTCTAATGCATTCATGTTTAGGAAAGCAAACATGAGGACCAGTTCGATGTACAAGATGTTGTTCGCATCCGTAAATGCCCAACCTTTCATCTCCGGTTTATGAAACCGGTCCAATTTACGCATGTTTCTGCGCCACCAAAAGATCAGCACGGCAATCACAGTAAGTACAGCTAAAACTTCGAAAGCACTGATTATGGGGGCATATGCTTTGCCTAAAAATGGAGCAAAGGCGCGGTGCGTTCCGAAAATACCGTCCATGATAATTTCCAGGACCTCTATGTTGATAATGAGGAAGCTCACATACACGATAAAATGAAGGGCACCAGCGATCGGGCGCGCCTGCATTTTAGATTGACCGAAGGCCACTCTGAGCATATTTTGCAAACGATCGCTCGGGCGATCGCTACGATCGGTATCCTTTCCTAAACGAATGTTTTTGCGTATTCGTCCCACCTTCTTAGCGAATACTGCGACGGCGGTGGCCAGCGCGGCAATGAATAGGATGTTGGGCAAATACGACATGATTATTTTTCTGGATTGCTTTCTTCCATAGCCTCTTCGATGGCTTGGATTTCTTCCTCAGTATAGCGCGTTCTGCTTCCGAACATGCTTACGTGCAGGTATTTGTTCGGATTGTATTTAATGTCTAATAAGAGGCGGTTCAAATTTTCAGTTGCTTTCTTCATGTTTGCGTAGACCTCTTCGTCGTAGATCAATTTTGACGCTGCACCTTCACCCGTCTCTAATTCTGCCATTAAGCGATCAAAGCGCGCGGTGATGCTTTCCATATTGTTGACCGTCTCTGTGAGTTTTGCGCTGGCTAGACTATCTGAAATGGCTTCGAGGTTAGTAATGGTACTGCTGATGTCTTTGCTTTTTGAAGCCAATTCTTCGCTGAGTATTCTGAAGTTTTCACTCACGGCATCAAAGTTTCCTTTGTTATCACTGAGGTAATCACTGACTTCTGCAGCGCTAGTTTCTACGCTGGCAAACGTCTTAGTAAGGCTTTCAAAGGTGGCTTTGAAATTCTGTGAAGTACGCTCATCTAAAAATCCTGAAGCCAATCCAATCACGGTATCTAGTGTACCTAAAAGTTCTTCTGTTCGCGCTTTAATAGGAGCGAGTTGCATATTTACTTCCTCAGTAAGGTCGCGTTCTGTGGCACTCACGAGCGTATCACCGCTCAAAGCAAGTGGGGCGCCTTTATTCACGGTTAAGGAGATGCTTTTTTCACCCATGATACTTGCAGAGTAAATCTTTGCGACGGTTCCTTGAGTGATTGGGAAGTCGTTCCCTACATTGAGCGTAACTAATAATCTTCCCGAAGCATCAGGGAGGAAGGAAATGGCACTGACTTGACCGACCTGGTAACCGTTGATGGTAATAGGGCGAGTGGCGAGTAACCCTTCTGTGTTATCGTAAACGACGTAGTATTTATTCTCCGTGCTAAATACATCCTTGCCCTTGAGGTAATTTACCCCCCAATACAATAGGAAAACACCGAGAACTATGGCCAAGCCAATTTTAAATTCTGTTTTCAAAGTCGTTTCGTTTAAATGCTAAAATACATTATGGCGCCCGCTTTTTGGCTTCATTGAGGTCAATTTTCTTGTCCTTTTCAAAAGCCACGAGGTAGGCGTCGGGATACTGCGTTACCACGTTTTGTTTTAACGCTTCGGCATCTGTAAAAGTTGCCAGTTTTCCGCAATAGTATTTGTACAAACCATATTGCTCTTGTTTCCAGACAGATTCTACTCCTTTAAAGTTTTCTGGGAGGCAAGGGAGGTTGTTTCGTGAAACGGCAATTTGAACTGCAAAAAACAGGTCCATTTCCGACGATTCAACGGTTTCTGGACTGGCTTCCCTAGTCATTGCTTCAGTCCGAACTTCTGCAGCTGCTTCAGCAGGTTGTTCCTCCGTTGCCGTTGGTACAGTAGAAGTGGTGTAGACTGACGTGGTGAGGCTAGATCCTTCGGTCTGAATTCCTGCATCGCGCTGCTCACGCTTGAATTTATATTCTTTCACCGCACGGTAAATGGCACTTGCGAGCAATTCCTTTCCTTGGGTACTTTGTAAAAAGTCTTCCTCACCAGGATTGGTTAGAAAGCCCAATTCCACCAGAACTGCTGGCATGGTCGAACCTCGTAGCACCGCCAATGGTTGTTGTTTCACCCCGCGGTTACGGCGTTTGACACGACCTTCGAACTGGCGTTGAATTTCATCAGCAATACTGATGCTTTGCTCCAAGAACGCATCTTGGTAGGCGCGCAGTGCAATGATGGCTGCCGGATTGTTTGCGTTGAGTTCTTCGTAGTTACTCTCCCAATTTTCTTCCAAGAGGCGCGCGGCATTCTCTAACTGCGCGGTTTTATTCAGACGTTGGTCCTTTTCTCCCATTCCCAAAACAAAGCTTTCTGTGCCATAGGCGCTTTTGTTGTCATTTGCATTGCAGTGAATGGAGATAAAAACGTCCGCATTCGCTCGATTCGCAATAACGGTGCGTTGGTAAAGTTCAATAAACCGGTCGTCGTCGCGAGTCAGGATGACTTTCGTATCGGGTAGATTTTCTTCGATATACTTTTTGACCAATTGGCTCACGTCAAAGCTTACGTCTTTCTCACGCGAGCGGTAGCGGCCGGTTCCTAAGTTACCCGGATCCTTTCCTCCGTGCCCTGGATCGATCACAATGATATTTACCCCAGCATTCGCGGCACGAAATGGACGCGGATTGAAGGCGGCAAGTACGGTGAAAAGCACCGCCAAACCGGCAATTTTAATTCCTTTAAAACTTGAGCCAACCATACCAAGGTGCATAAACATTCGTTTTACCTTTGAATCTCATGCAAATTACGTACCCGGGTGTATCAGCGACTTACTGGTCTTCTTTTTTTGCTCACATTTTGTGCACCGTTTTCAACGGTCGCGCAGGATGAACCTATTCGCTATACGGCGAAGGATTCTATTGCTTCAGACGTAGATGCAGGTACGGTAGAATTGTTTAATGAAGTTCACTTAGTCTTTGGTGAAACGAAGTTGGATGCGGGCTATGCAAAGATTTTTTGGGAGGACGGTGTCGTCGTTGCACGTGGGATAGAAAACGAGCGAGGTGAGCTGGAACAACAGCCTGTTTTTGAAGACGGTGGAAAGACGTTTTACCTCAGTGAAATAAAGTACAATTGGACCACGGAGAAAGCCAAAATTAAAAGCGTGCTAACTCAAGAAGGGGAGAACTACCTCAATGGGGAAGCGGTGAAAAAAGTGGATTCGAACACCTTGTTTATGGCAGGTACGGGATTCACGACCTGTTCGCATGAAGAGCCACATTTTCAGATTAAAACAAACAAGAGTAAGGTCGAATTGGGTGAACGCATCATCACGGGACCGGCACATTTCGAATTCTTCGGCATACCCACGCCGTTGGTGATTCCTTATGGATACTTTCCTACGAACCTCGAAAAACCAAGTATTTCAGGATTATTGATGCCCAGTTTTCAAAATTCGCCAACGCAAGGGGTAGGGATAGTGAACGGCGGTTGGTATTTCCCCATCAATGATTTCATGGATCTAGAGTTGCGCGGGGACCTTTACCTCCGCGGTTCGTGGGCATTGCAAGCCACTACGAATTACAGAAAGCGTTACCGCTACAATGGAAACTTTTCCTATCAATACCGCTATCAACGCAGGGGGCTGCCCATTTTCGAGCCGTTCGGCGGTTACGATATCACCAAAAATTTCAGCATTCGATGGACGCACCGCCAGGATGCCAAAGCGCATCCGTCGCGTCAATTTAATGCCAGTGTAAACTTGCAGAACCCCAACTTCTTTAAAAACAGCGCGAATCCAGAGGATTTACTCAACGGTACCATGAGTACAACGAATAATACCATGAATTCGAGCATTACTTACAACCAGCGCTTTGGTCGGGCCAATCTCACCGTGAGTGGTAATCATACGCAAAACAACGGATCTCAAAGTTTTACCACTAATTTACCCAAGGCGTCCTTTAACGTGCCGCGTTTCTTTCCATTGAAGACCAATGATGGTAAGAGTCAGTGGTACGACAAGCTGGGAATGAATTACAGTTCAGTTGCTGAGGGCAGATTAAAGGGGAATTTAGGTACGATCAGTGCAAAATTGGACTCCCTCGCAGGTTACGATATGAACGATGTGCTTCGCGAATACGGCCAATACGGAGTGAAACATACTACGTCCTTATCTACCAATACGAAGCTTCTGAAGTACTTCACCTTCAGCCCATCTGCCAACTATACCGAACGCTGGTATTTTCAGCAATACGATTACACCTTTGATCCCGCGTTGAATAAAGGCGTCCTTACAGATACGATCAGTGGATTTACTGCAGTACGGGACTTTGGCATAAATGCCTCGCTAAACACGAAGATTTATGGAACCTTTTTGTTCTCGAGGGGTCCAGTGAAAGCCGTACGTCACATGATAACCCCTCGGGCAACCTTTAATTTTAGACCTGATTTTGGGACGGAGCAGTGGAATTACTACCAGAACTTCACGGATACTTTAGGAAACAGCCTGTATTACAATAGATATAATGGATTTTTATACGGTTCACCGGGAAGAGGAAGCAATGGTGCCATCACTTTTGCCATTGATAATAATCTCGAGGCTAAGATCATTGACCGCCGCGACACGACCGGTGCAACGAAAAAAGTAAAGTTACTGGAGCGATTTAATTTGAATACCAATTATAATTTGGCGGCACAAGACGGGTTCAATTGGAATGTCGTTCGTTTAACTGCTGCGAGTTCCCTCTTTAACCAAAAATTACGCCTGACCTATCAAGGACAGTTCGATCCTTACGGTTACGATGCCTCGGGTGAACGCATTTCTACTTTGGCCTACAAACTTCATGCTGCTCCGCTTATTCACAGAACCTCTCAATTTTCGGCGAGCACGCAGTTAAAAAGCAGCCGAAAAAGTAGTCGAGAGCCAGTAGCAATGGAGCGTCGTGGCGGGACATTTACCACAGGGGATATCAATTATTACCAGTATCCGGATCTCGTAACCTTGCGTTCAGATTGGAATGTGAGTTTGAACTATGATTTACGTCTTTTAACGAAAGTAACGGAGGGGGGTGAGGGTGCATCTGGTCCAATTTTTCAAAATGAATTTGCCGCCCACAGCATCAGTATATCTGGCGCGTACAGGCCCACGGATAATTGGTCATTGAACTACCGAACGGGGATAGATATTGCACAACGTACGGCTGGTTTTACTTCTATTAATGCCACGCGTGATTTGCATTGTTGGGAGATGAAGATTTCGTGGGTGCCCTTCGGGTCCACGCGATCCTACATGATTGGTATCAATCTGAAAAATCAACAATTCCGTCAAGTGAAAACGCAACGCAGACGCACCGCCGTTGATTTTTAATGCAACAAGGCGAGCCAGTTTTCAATGATTTTTAGTCCTTGTGGAGTGAGCACGCTTTCTGGGTGGAATTGGACCGCGTAGGCGCGGTGCTGTTCAGATTCAATCACCATGGGAGCTCCTTCCTCGAGCGCAACTGCGCAAAGTTTCCAGTCCTGAAGCGCATTTTTGTCCACCGCCCAACTGTGGTAGAGGCCGACCTGAAATTCAGACATGCCCCTTAGAAGTGTACTGTCCTCGAGAACTTTTAACGTTGTCGCACGACCGTGCATGATGCCCTTTCTGTTGTATAATTGGCCCCCAGTGTGCAAGGCGAGCGCTTGCATTCCCAAACAAACTCCGAGCAGTGGTAGCTTGCCGTAACCCTGAGCGATTACGGACATGAGTTGCCCACTTTCCTCCGGTAATCCGGGGCCAGGACTTAGGACCAATCCATCAAACTGAAGCACTTCGAGGTCTGCCAATTCTGCAGCATCATTGCGGTAGACCGTGACCTGTGCACCTGATTTTTCCAAATAATGGACCAGGTTATAGGTAAAGCTGTCGTAATTGTCAATGAGAAGCACCTTCATATGGGCAAATATGAGTTAAATTCGGTTGAGGTAAATTAAATCTACCGACAAAACGATGAAAAAAGCAATTGAAGGAATAGGGTTGGCACCGGCCATAGGTCCGTACAGTGCAGGAGTAAGTTGGGGCGATGTCATTTTCACCTCCGGGCAAATAGCCATGGATCCCCATACCGGTGAAATGGCTTTGGGAAAGTCAATCACAGAAGAGGCACATCGAGTCATGAAAAACTTACAGGCGGTTTTACTCGCGGGCGGTGCCGATTTTAATTCCGTGGTGAAGACCAGTATTTTCCTTAGTTCAATGGATCATTTCGATGAGGTTAATGCCGTTTATGGAGGGTATTTCACACCACCTTTTCCAGCGCGGGAGACGGTTGCGGTAAAAACTTTACCAAAAAATGTGAATGTGGAGATATCCTGTATTGCAATGCGGAAGAGTTAAGGTTTTGGCCTTAAATTGCACGCTCATTTAAAAGAGAAATAAATGGATTTTGACGTAATCGTTGTGGGGTCAGGCCCCGGTGGCTATGTGACCGCCATTCGCGCATCTCAATTGGGATTCAAAACGGCAGTAGTAGAAAAGGAAAACCTGGGAGGCGTTTGTCTTAACTGGGGATGTATTCCTACAAAAGCCCTTCTGAAAAGTGCTCAGGTATTCGAATATGTGAAGCATGCGGAAGACTTTGGAATCAAAATCAAAGAATACGACAAAGACTTTAACGCGGTTGTAAACCGTTCGCGCGAAGTTGCGAACGGCATGAGCGGCGGTGTACAGTTTTTGATGAAGAAAAATAAAATCACCGTTCTGAACGGTTTTGGTAAAGTACAGCCCGGTAAGAAGGTTGCTGTTACAGACGAAGCAGGTAAAGAAACCATCTATTCTGGTCAGCACATCATCATTGCTACGGGTGCACGTTCTAGAGAACTTCCAAACTTGCCGCAAGACGGTAAGAAAATCATTGGTTACCGCAAAGCGATGACCTTAGAGAAGCAACCTAAGAAAATGGTGGTTGTAGGTTCTGGAGCGATCGGTATTGAATTTGCCTACTTCTACAACAGTATGGGTACGGATGTAACCATCGTAGAGTACATGCCGAACATCGTCCCTGTTGAAGACGAAGACGTGAGCAAGCAGTTGGAGCGTACGTTTAAAAAGTCCGGTGTAAAAATCATGACGAATGCAGAAGTAACTGGAGTAGATACCTCTGGTAAAGGTTGCATCGTTAACGTAAAGACGAAAAAAGGAGAGGAGCAGCTTGAAGCAGATGTAGTATTGTCTGCAGTAGGTATTGCTCCGAACATTGAGGGTATTGGCCTAGAAGAGGTAGGTATTGCTTCTGATCGTGGTCGCATTTTGGTGAATGATTTTTACCAAACCAACGTACCGGGTTACTTTGCTATTGGCGATATTGTAAAAGGTCCAGCTTTGGCACACGTTGCTTCTGCGGAAGGTATATTGTGTGTAGAGAAATTGGCAGGGTTGCATGTAGAGCCGCTCGATTATGGGAATATTCCAGGATGTACCTATTGTTTCCCTGAGGTTGCATCAGTGGGGATGACAGAGAAAGCAGCGAAAGATGCAGGTTACGAGCTGAAAGTGGGGAAATTCCCGTTCTCTGCCTCGGGTAAGGCTTCTGCTTCGGGTCATAAAGACGGCTTTATTAAAGTAATCTACGACGCTAAATACGGAGAGCTTTTAGGTGCACACATGATTGGTGCTAACGTTACTGAGATGATCGCCGAAGCGGTGGTTGCACGTAAGTTGGAAACTACAGGTCATGAAATTCTGAAAACAGTTCACCCACACCCAACGCTAAGTGAAGCCTTTATGGAGGCGACGGCTGCGGCGTACGATGAGGTGATTCATCTATAAAAGATTAGAATACGCTAGAAACCGCTCCAACTTTGGGGCGGTTTTTTTGTTTAGATACTTATGCAAACACCCTTAGTTCAATTTGATGCGCTGCGTTTCGCTTACGGTGAAGACGAATTTTTTGAATTCGGTAGCGCCGCTATACAGCCTGGTGAAATCGTAGTTATGGTAGGTCCCTCTGGTGCCGGAAAAAGTACTTTAATGCGCTTACTTCGAGGGGAATTAGAGCCTATTTCAGGCAGTGTTAGTATTAATGGAGCTCCCGTAGAGACGCATAAAAAGCGTTTGGTTTTGGACGAAACGAAGGCGGGCTGGGTACCTCAATTGGACGACCTGCAGCGTATGTTGTCCATTGAAGAAAATATTGGCCACCACATCTTACGTCTGGATGAGGAAGAACGTGTCGCTCGCGTTGAGCATTTAATGCAGTCGATGAATCTAACCCCATTTGCAGGCCAAATTACACATACCCTGAGTGGCGGACAACGCCAGCGGGTAAGTATCGCTAAGGCGATGGCTGGGAATCCGCCTGTACTGCTTATGGATGAGAGTTTAGCGCAGCTGGACCTTAGAACCAAGAGCGCCATTCTATTGGATATAAAAGCGATGATTAAGCGCTCGCAAAGTGCTGCATTGTTGGTTTTACATGATCCTGCGGATGCATTGCTTGTTGCGGATACGCTTTGGGTCATTCGCGGAGGAAAATTAGTGCAATCCGACACACCGAACGCGATCATCGCGCATCCTGCTCACCACGAGATTGCGGGTTTGTTTGACTACATCAATGTGGTACCTGCAGATTTAAACATTCCCGGTCCATGGCGCGAGGAAAATGGGGTGAAGTGGTTATACGCGCATGACCTGCCTACGCTGGATGCCGAGGTTTTAGACCGTATGGAAACGCCATCGGGATCCATTATTGTCTATCATTATCAAAATCATCGATTGCTTAAAAAGTAAAACGCCCCGTTCCGAAAGGAACGAGGCGTTTCTAAGTCTCCAATCTGATTTATTACTTCACCTTATCAACGATCGCTTTGAACGCTTCCGGGTGGTTCATGGCTAAATCTGCCAATACCTTACGGTTCAATTCAATGTTCGCTTTTTTCACCTTACCCATGAATTGTGAGTAAGACATTCCGTGCAAACGTGCACCAGCGTTAATACGCTGAATCCATAACGCGCGGAATGTGCGTTTTTTGTTTTTACGGTCGCGATAAGCATACGTGAGACCTTTCTCAACGGCATTCTTAGCAACAGTCCAAACATTTTTACGACGGCCAAAGTAACCTTTAGCGTGTCTCATCAATTTTTTTCTGCGCTCTCTTGAAGCAACAGCATTTACTGAACGTGGCATAATATTTAATTTTTTGCGAGAGGTACTTCTACTGTCTCAAGAAGGTTTAGTTACCCAGCACAGGGTTATTAATTAACTCAACGGAATTATTTCATTCCAAGCTGCTTTTTGATGTTTGCAACATCAGCATCAGCTACAAGACCAGATTTTGTCAAACGACGTTTCTGATCGGTTGCTTTCTTTGTCAAAATGTGTGACTTGAAAGCGTGTTTTCTTTTGATCTTACCAGAACCTGTCAGCTTGAAACGCTTCTTTGCACTGGATTTGGTTTTCATCTTTGGCATGATCTAACTTTATTTTGATTGGAGTGACTTATTTTTTGGGTGCAAGGGTGATGTTCATCTTCTTACCGTCCATAGAAGGCATGTGTTCTACCTTTCCATATTCCTCAAGATCCTGAGCCAAGCGCAGCAATAAGATTTCACCTTTGTCCTTAAATACGATAGAACGACCGCGGAAGAAAACGAAGGCTTTTACCTTGTTGCCTGCTTTCAAAAACTCAATTGCGTGCTTTTTCTTAAAGTCGTAATCGTTATCTGAGGTATTCGGGCCAAATCGAATTTCTTTAATGACCACCTTAACAGCCTTCGACGCAAGCTCTTTTTGTTTCTTGCGCTGATCGTACATAAACTTACTGTAATCAATGATTTTACACACCGGTGGATCTGCATTCGGAGAAATCTCTACCAAATCTAAATCCATATCGTCCGCCATGCGCAACGCTTGACGAGTTTCATATACTCCAGGTTCTACATTTTCTCCAACAAGACGAATTTTAGGTACTCTAATTCGGTCGTTGATTCGGTGGTTTGCGGCCAATTTCTCTTTTGGCTGCTTTCTTTTGCCTTTTCTCAGGGTCTTTTATTTTTAGTTAAACTTCTATTAATCAATAAGTTCCGAGATTTCTTTCTCGATACTTGCTACAAATGCTTCTTTAGTCATGGTGCCCAAATCTCCTTCGCCATGGCGACGAACACTGAGCTCACCACTGGTCGCTTCTTTCTCACCAACGATCAACATGTAAGGAATTTTAGTAACTTCTGCATCACGTATCTTCCTGCCAATCTTTTCGTTACGATCGTCTACGAGGGCGCGAATATCGGAAATTTCTAGGAATTGAGCTATTTCTTTCGCGTACTCATTGTACTTCTCACTAACGGGAAGAATCTTCACTTGTTCAGGGGTGAGCCACAAAGGGAAGTTCCCGCCACAGTGTTCGAGCAGTACGGCAACGAAACGCTCCATAGAGCCAAAGGGCGCACGGTGAATCATAACAGGACGGTGGCTTTCGTTATCACTGCCTTTGTATTCCAATTCGAAACGTTCCGGTAGGTTGTAATCTACCTGAATGGTACCCAATTGCCAGCTGCGTCCCAATGCATCTTTTACCATGAAATCGAGCTTAGGACCATAGAAAGCTGCTTCTCCGTATTCAACGACGGTATTCAGTCCTTTTTCGCCCGCCGCCTCAATGATCGCAGATTCCGCCTTCTCCCAGTTTTCGTCTGAGCCAATATATTTCTCAGGTTTGTTCGGGTCTCTCAAGCTGATTTGTGCCGTGTAGTCTTTAAAATCTAACGTTTTGAAGATGTACAACACTAGATCGATGACACTTTTGAATTCGCTTTTTAATTGGTCCGGCATACAGAAAATATGCGCATCGTCTTGCGTAAACCCACGAACGCGTGTCAATCCGTGAAGCTCACCGCTTTGCTCGTAACGGTACACCGTGCCAAACTCAGCATAGCGCACAGGTAAATCTTTGTAAGATTTTGGGGTAGCCTTGTACAATTCACAGTGGTGTGGACAGTTCATCGGCTTCAATAGATACTCTTCGCCCTCTTCTGGCGTATGGATGGGCTGAAAACTATCTGCACCGTATTTGGCGTAATGCCCAGAGCAAACGTAAAGCTCTTTATTTCCAATATGTGGCGTAATCACACCGTCGTATCCTGCCTTTTTCTGTGCTTTTTTCAAGAAATTTTCCAAGCGTTCGCGCAGTGCGGCACCCTTTGGAAGCCATAGTGGAAGACCTGCCCCAACACGTTGACTAAACGTGAACAGTTCAAGTTCTTTTCCAAGTTTTCTGTGGTCGCGCTTTTTCGCTTCTTCAAGCAGCTCAAGGTATTCCTTAAGCTCGCCCTGTTTTTGGAAAGAAACCCCATATATTCGGGTTAACTGAGGATTATTCTCATCGCCGCGCCAGTATGCACCGGCGACGTTCATGATTTTTACTGCTTTGATGTAGCCGGTATGTGGAATGTGTCCACCGCGACATAAATCCGTGAAGTCGGCGTGGTCACAAAAGGTGATGGTGCCCTCTTCTAAATTCGATATCAGTTCTGTTTTGTAAGGATTATGCTTATATGCTTCAAGCGCCTCTGCCTTAGTTACCGCACGGAGTTTAAATTCCGATTTTGCACGGGCAAATTCCAGTATTTGCTTCTCAATTTTTTCGAAGTCCTTTTCACCTATGGTTTCCTCGCCAAAATCAACATCGTAGTAGAAGCCTTTTTCAATGGCAGGACCAATGGTCAATTTTGCTTCAGGGTAGAAGTGTACGATGGCTTGTGCTAAAACGTGCGCTGAACTGTGCCAAAATGCTTCCTTCCCTGAGGCATCATTCCAGGTAAAAAACTGCAATGTACCGTCAGCAGTTAAAGGGTCATTCAGTTCAATGGTTTTACCATCAAAGCTTCCTGATAAAACATTACGTGCAAGACCGTGAGAGATGCTCTTTGCTACGTCCATGGCTGTAGTGCCCGATTCGTAACTGCGTTGGTTCCCATCTGGGAAGGTGATTGTAATCATGTGCTTATCTACAATTATAAGATGAGGAGCAAAAATAGGGCTTCAACTCGCTTGTGCGGTTTTTTTACTCCTATTTTATTCTCGTACTTTAGCCGTGAAGTATTGAGCTTATGAAGCATACCCCAAACCAGACCGCCATCCTTAAAAAATTCAATGACCTCCGTAAGGATACCTTGATGGAAACCCTTGGTATCACGTACGTTGACGTGGATCCAGATGCCGGTACGTTGGTAGCAACGATGCCTGTTGATTCAAGAGTCTACCAGCCCATGCGCATTTTACATGGTGGGGCAACCGTAGCATTGGCGGAAAGTGTCGGCTCTGCAGCCTCTCAATTGCTCATCGATCCTTCGAAGGAGGCTGCTGTCGGCGCCGAAATTAGTGCGAATCATTTAAAGAGTGCTCGAACAGGCATGCTCATAGCAACGGCTATTTGTCTGCACAAAGGAAAGAGTTCGCATCTTTTTCAAATTCGCGTTGAAAACGAACAAGGTGAATTGATTTCCATGGTGAAATTGCTCAACTTCATAAAAGCACGTAAATAATGCTCGAAGTATTGGCCCGCATACCAGGAAGGCCAAAAGTGGCCTCAAAATACCTCGAGACGGACATCGCTCGTGCGACCGTTTTATTGCGCGGTTTTCACGGCGATTTACGCGGCTTTGAGGAAGAATCGGGACTGGAGGAGGCTCTTTTTTGGTCCGATTTTGCGACGACACGCCTCAATGTGCCTGCGCAAAGCAACACCGCCACTTACCAGCAACAGATTACTGAGATCATCGCACGCATTGCGCAACACGAGGTAAGCAAAGTAGTTCTGAGCCGTCCTTCCCATTTAAATACCACCCGTGCTGATGCTGAAAGAACCTTTGCGGAGCTTGAAAAACGGTACCCAAACTGTACCGTATTTGCCCTCAAACACCCTGAATACGGTCATTGGATGGGTGCTTCACCTGAAGTGCTCTTCGAAGAGATCGAGGGCGGGTTTCGTTCTATGTCGCTCGCAGGTACACGATTATCTGGAGCTTCTGAGTGGGGCGATAAAGAGCGTGAGGAGCAAAATTTTGTTACTACAGAGATTCAAAAAACCCTGGCAGCCTTTGGTGGGCGCGTTCGCAAACAAGTGGAAGAAACGCTGCTCGCGGGGCCGGTAGAGCATTTATTGACTTGGGTAGAAACCGATGCGGCAAACGCGCCCGCGGTTGATATTCTCGAAGCATTGCACCCAACACCCGCCATATGTGGGACACCGACAGCACCTGCACGTAAAGTGATTGCAGCAGTGGAACAATACGACCGCGGTTTATACACCGGGTATTTGGCCTTTATGACCGGTGGTTTGCATGCTACAGTGCTGCTGCGTACCATGCAGTGGTCAGAATCGGGCATTACTTTTTATGCAGGAGGAGGAATTACTAAGGACAGCGTACCTTTGAATGAGTGGATGGAGACAGAATATAAAATCTCTGCCCTCAAGGACGCTGTACAATTCAAATGACAACAACAAAGCACACGGCTCATTGGACATTACAAGCGCTTGCTCAAGCAGGGGTGAAGACTATTGTGTTTTCGCCTGGTTCGCGAAATGCGCCATTAGTCATCGCTGCTGAAGCCCTGGGTTCTTTTACGCTGGAAGTGCTTGGTGATGAGCGCAGCGCGGGCTTTAATGCAGTGGGAAGAAGCCTCGTAACGGGTGCGCCAGTTGCGGTGTGTTGTACGTCAGGTAGCGCTTTAGCAAATTATTATCCCGCTGTTTTAGAAGCGTATTATGCCCACGTACCATTGATTGTCCTTAGTGCTGATCGACCGGAGGAGCGCATCAATAAGGGTGAGGGTCAGACCTGTGTTCAACGCAACTTTTATGAGCCACATGTTGCTGCTAGCGTGCATCTTGAAGAAGATGCTTCGGCCTCGGAAGTGGTGTCGCAACTAGATTTTGCGCTTTGCGCGCAGCACGTTGAAATGCGCCCGATCCACATCAATCTTGCTTTTGATGAGCCGCTTTATACCCAAGAATTGGAACCAGAGCCAGTTGCGCTAGTCTTTTCAGAGGACGTCATGGAATTCCATGGAATACCGAATAATCAGCCGATTCCTTCTTTTTCAGAGTATAAGTCCGTCGCAGTAATTGCGGGCCAATTATTACCCCAAGAAAGTGCACAATTACGCGCGCTGCTCGATGAAGGCGTCGCTTGGACGCTTTTTGCAGACCCTATGAGTGGTGTGCTGGACCATCCACAGGCAGTACCTATGGAAGCGTTGCTCGATCTTGAACCCGATGCAGTATTAAGTGTAGGTGGACAGTGGATTAATAAAAAGCCCAAGCAGCATTTACGAGCGCTGGAAATCAAAAAGCATGTGCACATCGATATCTTCCACTGTTGGGATGTCTTAGACGCCGAGGTGCTGCACGTAAGGATGGCTCCCGATGCACTTGCGGTTTGGAAATCCGCTCCGGAGTTCATTCGAATACCACCTGTGGCAATGGTTTCGAAACCCTTGCCGTGGTCGGATGCTGCGGCGTTTCAAAGTGTGGTTTCAAAATTAAAAACAACGGACGTACTGCATCTAGGCAACAGCTCCATCGTACGCTATTTCAATTACTTTCCGAAAGCTGTGCAACTGTATGGAAACAGAGGAGTGGCGGGCATTGATGGCAGTTTGAGCACTGCTGTTGGTGCGGCTTTGGCAGATCCCGACCGCAAACATTTTTTAATCATTGGCGATCAAAGTTTTCTCTACGATCACAACGGATTATATGGACAGAAAATTCCTCAGAATTTGGTGGTGTGTGTACTCAATAATGGGGTCGGCGGCATTTTTGATTGGCTCCCAGGAACGGCCAGCACTGGGCCTACGGCGCAACGCGTTTTTGCCAATGCACAAAACGTCAACCTTGAAGGTATTGCATCGGCCTTCGGTGTGGACTATGAATCGGTGTCCTCAGTAGCAGCATTAGTAGCAGCATTAGACACGGCTGAGGGGGCGAAAATAATTGATAGTAAAACGGAGCAGCGTGCCAACTTAGCGGCGCTTGCTGCGTTACGATAATATGGTAGCACTTCATATTTGGATTCAAGCAGCGCGGCTGCGCACCTTACCGCTCGCTTTCGCAGTCATTGCCTTAGGAACAGGTATGGCCTACAAAATCAATGACCACGTGCATTGGGGCATTTTTGCACTTGCCGTATTCACCGCTGGCGCTTACCAAATATTGTCGAATTATGCCAATGACCTGGGCGATGGTCTGCGCGGTACCGATGACCACCGTACCGGCGAAAAACGTGCTACAGCGAGCGGTTTAATCACTGCCGATCAAATGAATCGTGCCGTTCATCTATGGACCGCATTGGCCCTGATTGGAGGTGCCGGATTGAGCTTTTTAGCATTTCAAGAACGCATTTCGCTCTTTATACTTTTTTCGCTGCTGAATATTGCTGCAGTCTTAGCCGCTAAGTCCTATACTATGGGGCCAAAGCCCTATGCGTATTGGGGCGGAGGCGATTTTTTTGTCTTTTTATTTTTTGGATTGGTCGGAGTGCTCGGCTCCGCAAGTTTATATGGGTCGCTTCACTTGAGCTTCCTATTTCCAGCTTTGGTGGCGGGCGCCTACAGTGCGGCAGTACTTACTTTAAACAACCTTCGAGATGTTGAAACGGACGCCGTAGCTGGCAAGCGAACGCTTGTGGTACGGTTCGGATATCAATGGGGAAGGGGTTACTTTAAAGCGCTTTTAATGATTGGCAACGTATTGAGTTTAGTCTTCGCTTTGTATTGGGCCGCTTTAGATGGGAATCAATTTTTACTCATCTTTCACATCGCCTATGGAGTGGTACTCTCCAGGGTAGTTTTTATTCGCTTTGCTCGGGCGAGAGATTCGGCAGCACTGGATTCCTTACTGAAACCTATGGCGCTCATGACTTTAGTCTATTGTCTTGGAACAGCCTTAGCCCTTAACTTTTAGGTTTGTAATGAAAGCAACAGTACACCCTTACCTTCTCAACTTTAAGCAACCTGCAGGGACTTCGCGTGGTATTCTGCGCACGAAAGAGAGTTTCTTTTTGCGTATCGAGGATGCTGGGTCACCCTTTGGGATTGGATTGGGTGAGGTAGGTGTCTTGCGTGGATTGAGCGTTGATGATGTCCCTGAATTGGAAAGTCAATTGGTTTGGACTGCGAAAAATATTCATCTAGGATTGGAGGAATTGTATGTTCGCAACCGTACTTTTCCTAGTATCCAATTCGCTTTGGAGCAAGCCTTTAGTCACTTGCAACACGGTTTTCACCACTTTGAGACCCCCTTTAGCAGTGGCAAGCAGGGACAGTCAATAAATGGCTTGATCTGGATGGGGTCGAAGGATTTCATGCTCGATCAAATCCAATGCAGGTTAGCAGAGGGGTTTAAAACCTTGAAAATGAAAGTTGGTGCCATTTCATGGGCGGATGAATTGACTTTGCTTAAAGGTATTCGCGAACGCTTTTCTTCGAGCGAGTTGATTTTACGTGTAGATGCGAATGGCGCCTTCGATCGATCTTCAATACTACCGGTAGTGCATGAATTGGCTGCGCTTGAGGTTCACAGTATAGAGCAGCCGCTTCCTCCAGCAGATTGTGAAGGGTTGGCTCAAATTTGTGCTACGTCGCCTGTTCCCATAGCGTTGGATGAAAGTCTCATAGGCGTTTTTAGTGCAGTTGAAAAAGAGCGCTTATTGGATGCGGTACGGCCGCAGTTCATTATACTCAAGCCCAGTTTTATTGGTGGATGGCGTGGTTCAGATGAATGGATTGATTGCGCAAATGCGCGCGGTATAGCTTGGTGGGCAACCTCTGCTTTAGAGAGCACTGTGGGTATGAATGCTATTGCGCAATGGACGGCCACAAAGCAATTGCTATTGCCTCAAGGATTAGGAACAGGCACTTTGTATACCAATAACATTCCTGGGCCCTTAGAAGTTAACAACGGTGAATTATGGACTGTAGGTGATGTACAGAAACTTTGGTCGTTCCCAGATTCTTTTAGTCCATTTAAATAGAGCCTCTTAAAGAAATAAAAAGCGAACGGCCAGGTGCGACTATACCACTAGCGTAACTGCGGTATTTTACATCCATGATGTTGTCTATACCGCCACGAACTAAGATGTTCTTATTAAACACATATGATGCATGCAGGTTAATGGTATACCATGCTGGAGTGTATACCTCACCGTAGTCGTTTAGCGCATACATGTGCGTTTTCACGCGTTCACTGAACGGCATATCTTCGGCATCAACCGCGCCGTTGTAGCGTAAGATTAGATTGCTCCGCCAGTTGTTTTTTCTGAAAGAAAAATTAGAGGTTGCATTAAAGGGGGAGACGTGACGCAGCGTATAGCCTTGGCTGTCTTTACCGAATGGATGCGCCCAATGAATCATCCAATTCAGGTTCTCTGAAATATCGGTACGAACCCCAAACTGGTATCCCCAGATCCAAGCATAATCTAGATTCTGAACGGCAAGTACCTGCGATAATTCGCCGTCGAAGTCTATGCTGTCACTGCCCATAAAGGTGTATGGTGCACGTTCCAGAGCATTATCAAGGAAGCTGTAGTAAAAGCTTGCATCTAGGACCCAAGATTTTCCGAGCTTTTGCTTTGCACCCAATTCTGTACTATAGAGGCGTTCTTCTCGGAGATTGCTGTTTGGAACAATAACAGCACCGGGCTGGGAGTCGAAAACCTTGCTCGCGTCGTCAATGTTCGGTGCACGGAAACCGGAGCTTAAGTTCAAAAAATACTTAAAGGAAGGTTTGTGGTAGGTAATCCCCATCTCCGCACTAGGTGCCAGAAATTTTAGACGTGCATCCTCATTGAATCCGCGAAAAGAAATGGGGGTATACATTCCTATACCATTGAGTCTGGAACCAGCACTAAGGGCTAAATGCTTACTTAAATCTGCATCGTAATGCGCAAAGATGGAACCGCTCATCCAGCGACTCCCGTTGGCATACCTGGATTGGGCATTCCAAGTGGAATCGGTATTCATGTAATGGTAATGGTACGCCGTACTAGTTAGGTTGTTTCCAATAAATTCTGCTCCGTACAGGACCGAACTCTTCGCAGAAATTTTCTTGCTCGCATCTAAATTCACCTGATTGATGTACACTTGTTCGCGCTGCACTCTTCCAACCGGGGCTTTGAATTTTCGAGTAGTACGACTTTCCTCGAAATACTGTCCTGATAAGGTGAATTTTATCCAATCGCTGATGGTAGTTTTGTTCCTATTCTCGATGGAAACATAGGCCATTAACCAAGCTTGTGGACCGTAATTCCATTGGGCATATTTAGGTCTGCCATTCATCATTTCTGTTGATCGATCGTAGCGATTTACGTCGCCGGTCAAGCTAAAATGTAATCCGGATTTAAAAGTGGTGCGTTCTGCCAAACGGACTTTGAATTTTTGTGTGACGTTGCGCTGTTCGTAAGAGGTGTTGTATTGAATGTGGAGGTCCTCTGGTGTACGAACCGTATCAATACTGCCAATGGTAGTGGGTAGACAGGTAAGTTGCGTATTACTGAGATGGGAAGCAGGCGTCCACGATAGAATTCGCTGGCCCATCCGTATATCGTGGTATTGGGTATAGGTGAGCGAAGTCATTCCTGCCCAATTCAGACCGCCGTAGTTGATTCGAAAATTAGGTCTTCTTGAAAGTTGCGCATTTTGGTTGCTCAATGTGAAGACTAAGCTTTGTAAAATTTCTGTAGAATCCCCAAAGTGTGCGTCGTAAGTATTGATGTGCATGACGCCACCCAATGCATCACTACCGTGTAAAACACTCCCTGGCCCTAGGCTAATCTCCATGTTTGAGACACTTTCTCCATCGACGGAGATTACATTATGCACATTACCGGATCTAAAAATGGCATTGTTCATTCTGATACCGTCGACCATAACCAGCACCCGCGATGTACTCATACCACGAATCATGGGTGATCCACCTCCAGCTTGTGATTTTTGAATAAAAACGTTCGGATCGATGGCGAGTGCATCTGCTGTATTTGCTTGAAACTGTTGGTCCAATTGTTTCGCATCAATACTGCGAACTTCTTGCGCTGTTTTTTGGTATTGTTGTTCCATTCGATTTGCTCGAATCACAACTTCCTTGATATTTAGTACACTTTCTCGTAAAAAAACTTCATAATCCCGATCCTGCAGTTCCTTCCTCGAATAATAGCCGGCGGCGTAACTGGTATGGTAGAGTGCGATGAGTTGTCCTGGCATGCCTTCTGGAATAAGAATTCGTCCCAAAGGACCGGTCTCCCCCATGTAAGTTTGATCCACAGTTATACTCACCCCTTCAATGGGTTCGCCACTCATGGCGTTGCGAACAGTAAGCCATACATATTCCACCTCACCGGCAGCATAAACGCTGAATGAGAATACCATGAGGCTGATGTATATTACTGCTGATTTGAACTTGTTCATTGCGCACACGTTAAACAAAAACTGTACCCGAAAACACATGTCCGAAAATAAATCACTTTTCGTTTGGAACAACCGGAGCTATTCTGCTACTGAGCTTATTGATTTAGAGGAGGTTCCGGAGTACATCGATAGGGTCCAAAGTGCTTTGAGATTCTGTCTAAGTCAGGATTCGAAATGGACATTGCGGACCAGCGGCTCAACGGGTGCTCCAAAGACGTTGGCTTTATCCCGTGAGATGATTTATGCATCTGCCCGTGCTACATTGGATGCCTTTGAATTGGTTCCCGGCTCAACAGCGGCATTAGTGCTGCCTGCGAAGTACATTGGTGGCTTCATGATGGTCGTTCGCGCGTACTTAGGCCAGCTTACTTTGCATTTGTATGAACCTCGAGCGTTACTTCATGTCCCAGAAGGACTGGACTTTGTTCCCATGACTCCCGCTCAATTTATTGCGCTCCAAGAGGCTGGAAAGCAACTTCAGGTAAGAACCGTGTTGCTAGGGGGAAGTGCACTTCCTGCGCGATACGATACCTCGAGTTATCCTGGTGTTTGTATAGGATATGGAATGACAGAAACGGCTTCTCATGTAGCCCTTCGCCCATTGGGAAGTACGGTGTATACCGCGGTTGGGGCAACGGAGTTTTCTGTAAATACTGACTCATGCCTGTGTATTTCTGCACCGCATCTAGGAATAGTGCAGCTGCAAACTCAAGATCGCGTGCGATTGCTCGATAAGAAACGATTCCACTATGAAGGTCGATTGGATCATGTAATCAACTCCGGAGGAATCAAACTTCACCCGGAAAAATTCGAGTCTATTTGTGATGCACACGGTATTCAAGCGGTCATGAGTGCAAGGGAACACGAACGGTATGGTCAAGTGCCGGTCATGGTACTACGTGCGATGGACGATGTTAAAACTCTCAAAAAGGCATTGCGTTATTGGGAGGGAACGGCAATGCCCAAAGAAGTGTGTATTGTACCAGAATGGCCGCTGTTGGAGAACGGGAAATTGGACCGATTAAAGCTGCAGTCTTTAATTAAATCACATCCGGATCGCCTTTTCCCGCTCTAAGCAGAACAGGTATTGCTCCACTAAGGTCAATAACCGTTGAGGGAACATTATCGCCCCAGCCGCCGTCAATCATAAAATCCGCGAGATGCGCATAGGTCGCGGCGATTTCATCTGGATCTGTAGGATATTGAATAATCTCATCGTCGTGGTGCAAGGAGGCAGATGCTAAAGGGCGACCTAAAGTTTCGCACAAGGCCCCAACAATAGGGTGGTCCGGTATTCGAATCCCGATGGTCTTACGCTTTTGTCCCAGCTTTCGTGCTAATGCAATATTTGCTTCCAGTACCATAGTATATGGCCCTGGTAAACAGCGTTTTAGTAGTTTAAAGGTTCCGCCGTCTATGCTTTGGGTATATTCGGAAACTTGGCTTAGATTGGTGAAGAGAAATGAAAATTCTGCAGTCTTAACCGACTCTTTTTTGATTTTCGCCAATTTTTCAAGTGCAAGTGGATGTTGAAAATCTCCCGCAACAGCATAGACACTGTCCGTAGGAATGATGGCAATTTCACCTTTCTTAAAACGCGCCACGCATTCTGCGATGGTCTGCGCGTTGATGCTTTCCGGATAAATGGAATAAATCACGACCCTTTCAATTTTTATATAAGGTACAAAAAAGCCCCGCGGTAGGCGAGGCTTCTCGAAAACTATATGTTACAACTAAGAATTAGCCGTTTGCTTTTGCATGATCTTCCAAAAATTTAGCCAAACCTATATCTGTTAATGGGTGCTTCAATAAAGCTTCCATTGCGCTTAAAGGTCCAGTCATCACATCTGCACCGATCTCAGCACATTGAATGATGTGCATCGGGTGACGTACCGAAGCTGCAAGAATTTCTGTACCGAAGTCGTAGTTGTCAAAAATGATGCGAATGCTTTCGATCAAATCCAAGCCGTCCGTTGAGATATCATCTAAACGACCAATAAATGGACTCACGTAAGTTGCGCCTGCTTTTGCAGCCATCAGTGCTTGACCTGCAGAGAAGATGAGCGTACAGTTGGTTTTGATGCCTTTGTCCGAGAAGTATTTCAATGCTTTCACCCCAGCCTTAATCATCGGGATCTTCACAACGATTTTCTCATCTAATGCAGCCAATTCCTCACCTTCTTTAATCATGCCTTCGTAATCTGTTGCGATCACTTCAGCACTTACATCACCGTCTACAATAGCACAAATGGCTTTGTAGTGTGCCTTCACATTTGCGTCCCCGCTAATGCCTTCTTTAGCCATCAATGATGGGTTAGTCGTTACCCCGTCTAGAACTCCTAGCTCTTGGGCTTCTTGAATCTGTGCGAGGTTCGCAGTGTCGATGAAGAATTTCATGTGTGTGAGTTATATGATTTACTGAGCAAAAGTACGTCTTTCCCTCAAAATTTAGGGCACAAAAAATGGGCAAGCTACTCACATCACACCGCTACGACCAATTACCCTTGCTGCGTTCCCGCCCTGGGGGATTCACCAGGAGCTGGTTGTGTGAGACTTGCCCACTGCAAAGTTAAGCCAACTAATGACGTCTGACCAATGAATTTTAACAATTTTTAATCGGTCCTGTTGGACTATATTTGTAGCAAGCGAAGTGCGCTTGAACCGCAAAAAACAAATAAGATGACACAGGAAATTGAAATCATGAAGGCACAAGGTAAACAGCTCGCCTTCATCGTTATAGGTCTAGGACTCCTTATGTTTTTATGGAGTTATTTAGGTGATCCAACGCTGCTGTTTAAGTATTGGTGGTTGGGTATTCTCTACCAATGGATTGTACCAATTGGTCTAGCTATCTACGCCGTAGCGAAAGCAAAGCAGTCGTTAAACGGCTTCATTTCCTATAAGGGAGCATTGGGAACTTCGGCCATAGGTTTAATCCTTGGAACTGCTGTGGTCGTTTTGTTTAATGCATTGATGTACAATGTTGTAGATCCCGATTTCAAGGACATGATGGAGGAAAAAACCATTGAGTTCACGGTCCAATTCATGGAGCGCATGGGTGCTGATAAATCTCAAATATCGGAGGGCGTTTCCCAATTAAAAGAGCGGGATCAGTTTGGTTTCAAAGCACAAATCATGGGCCTAACCTTCATCAGTATCTATTACTTAGTGATCAGCCTCATCGTTGCAGCGGCGATGAAAAAAGATGAACCGGTAGTATAATTTTTATGAGTGCATTGGACTTAAGTATTGTCATTCCTTTATTCAACGAGGACGAGAGTTTACCGGAATTGACCGATTGGATTTCACGTGTCATGGACCGCGAAGGCTATACCTATGAAATCGTATTTGTCAACGACGGCTCCACGGATAACAGCTGGCAAGTCATACAGGAACTTCGCACAAAAAACGAAAATGTCAAGGCCATTTCCTTTCGTCGAAACCAAGGCAAGAGTGCAGGTCTGAATCAAGGGTTTAAAGCGGCCTCTGGCCAGGTGGTTATCACCATGGACGCCGACCTTCAAGATAGCCCGGAAGAAATTCCTGAATTGCGCCGAATGATCTTGGAAGACGGCTACGATTTAGTGAGCGGCTGGAAGCAGAAGCGTTACGATCCCATCACTAAAACCTTACCTACGAAACTCTTCAATGCTGCCACGCGCCGCATTTCAAAAATTAAACTCAACGACTTTAATTGTGGCCTCAAAGCGTATCGCTTGGAAGTGGTACACAATATAGAGGTCTATGGAGAAATGCACCGCTACATTCCGTTCCTTGCTAAAAACAAAGGGTTTAGTAAGATCGGGGAGAAGGTTGTGCAGCACCAAGCCCGCAAGTATGGCACAACGAAATTCGGTTTAGATCGATTCATTAATGGTTTCTTAGATCTTGCTACACTCGCGGTGATGGGAAAATTTGGTCGTCGCCCCATGCACTTTTTCGGTGCCGCCGGCACGCTGATGTTCACCTTAAGTATCGCTTTGTTGGCTTATCTAGGCAGCTATAAATTATGGGCGTTAAGCGCTGGCGTAGAAGCCCGACTGATTACTGAAAATCCGTTGTTTTATATTCTTCTCGCGGCAACCATCATGGGCGTTCAACTCTTCGGAGTAGGATTTATTGCCGAGCTGTCCTTACGCGAGAGCACAAAGAAACACGATTACACCATTAACGATAAAATAGGTTTGGATTAATGGCCCAAGCTGCCGATTCCCCAAAGTATGCTCTGATTTCGCCGACCTTCAAACGCCCGGACGAGGTCAGCGAATTTCTCCAAAGTTTGACCGCACTAGACTACCCGCAAAGTGGTTTTGAAGTCATTTTAGGCGATGGTACACCGGGAGATGCATTGCGACCAGAATTGGCCCCTTATCTCGGCCAATTACCACTTCAGATTTACTACGAGGAATACCTGCCCGTCTCTGATGCGCGCAACCGCGCGGCCTCTTTAGCTACAGCCCAATATTTTATCTTCCTCGACAGCGATTGCATCATCCCGCCTAGCTACCTCCGCGCCATTGATGCCTTCTTAGAGGCACATCCGGACACCACGCTCTTTGGCGGGCCCGATGCCGCATCTTCTGACTTTACTGACCTGCAAAAGGCGATCAATTTTTCGATGACCAGCTTCCTCACCACGGGAGGCATACGTGGTGGTAAAAGCACCCTCACGTCCTACCAACCGCGTGGCTTTAACATGGGAATGAGCGCGGAGCTCTTCCGCACGGTAGGTGGATACGACGAAAACTTCGTCTGTGGTGAAGATGTCGAACTCAGTCTCCGCCTACAAAAAGTGGGCGCCATCAGCCGATTCATCCCCGAGGCCTATGTGTACCATAAGCGACGCGCCACGCTCAAGCAATTCCGCCGCCAAGTCTTTCGCTTCGGCGCCGCCCGTCCCTTGCTCGCCAAGGCACACCCTGGCAACCTTAAAGCAACCCACCTTTTCCCGTTGGTCTTCACTTTATACCGCCACCTCGCAGCCATTCTTGCTGTACTGGGCATCTCCTATTTCCACGAGAGCCTGTACGTTATGCCGTTCGCACTTTATGTGCTCTACATGATTGCGGTCTTTATTAGTGCCCTTTCCAAAGAGGGACTTGCCGTCGCCATCCTTGCCGTGCAAACGACGCATACGATGAATGAGGGGTATGGCATTGGCTTTCTGCGCAATTTTATTGCGGTGTACGTCAAAGGCAATTCAAAAGGTATCCAATTGTAGTATTCATTTATGCCTTCTCAAGCCACGCCAGAACACCACGCCCGCGTTGCGGCGCTTACTTTTGCAGGAGTATATCCGCACTATATCACTAAGGTTGTAAAAAAGGGCAGGAGTGAGGCCGAACTTCACGAGGTCATTCATTGGCTCACGGGCTACACCAAGGCCGACCTAGACCGTCACGTGGCTGCTAAATCCACCTTCCAAACCTTTTTCGATGGGGCTGATCTTCACGCGAATGCCCACCTGATCTCAGGAACGATTTGTGGTTACAAGATCCAAGACCTCGACAATGAGCTCACTCGTGCGGTGCGCTATCTGGACAAGCTTGTAGATGAATTGGCAAAAGGGCGTCCCATGGCGAAAATCCTTCGCGGTTCATAAGCGGAACTTTCCCACATTTCTTGGACTTTTAAGTCGCAGGGCCCAATTTGTTTGGACAATACCTAGCTCATGTCCAATCCGAAACATTTTGTCATAACTGTCGGCGATTACCGCGATTCTAGCGGACGATATTTCTCACTGCGCACTCCATTCCATCGCCCCTTAAACCGTGCCCTGCACCGTATCGGCGCAACTTGGAATAAGGAGATTAAGTGTTGGTTGCTTGGATACAGCAAAAAGAATTGGGCCGAGCTTCAATCTACTGCCGCCAATTTCGGCACCCTCGAAGTCGTATCCCGTCGTTCGCTCCCAACTGCATTAATTAAAGAGCTCACCAAAGAAACTTTACCCATACTGGAGCAATACCAGAGCATGCTCTATGCTCGAGGCTATGCACAAAACACCATCACGGCCTACGTACACTTAATGGCTCCCCTTATCGCAGAACTTTATCCTACGTTCCCGGATACTTATACCCTTGCCCAAATCAATACCTATCGTGCGACTCGACTTTTTCGAAAATCCAACAGCACCCAACGCCAATTCGTAGGCGCTTTGAAACTCCTGCTGGCCCTTTATAACAACGCAATAGCACCGTCAACCCTAGTGCGCCCGCGGGCGATAAAGACCACCCCCAAGGTCATTGCCGTCAATCAAGTTCTGACCATGATCGCTAAAACGCGCAACTTAAAACATCGCTTGATCATATCATTACTTTACTCTTGTGGACTGCGAAGAGGAGAGATTATATCCCTAAAATGTACTGACCTGAACACCGAACGTGCTACCATTCATATACGTCAAGGAAAATGGGGTAAAGACCGCATGCTTCCGCTTCCTCAATCACTCCTTCCACTTCTAAGAGAATACGTTCATTTTTTTCAGCCAAAAACCTACCTCTTCGAAGGCCAAACCACCCCGAAATACAGCGCTACCTCCATCGCAAATATCGTCTCTCGTGCTGCGAAAAATGCTGGGATTTCACAACGCATCACCCCACATATGCTACGACACAGCTACGCTACGCATCTTTTAGAAAAAGGTGTAGACTTGCGCTACATTCAAGAATTACTGGGCCATAGCAACATTGACACAACTACGGTATATACTCACGTTGCGAAAAACACAACGCTTTCCATTGAAAGTCCCTTAGACCGCGCTGTTCGGGACCAATTGGCACAAAAAATCGACTTTAGCTCAAATGAAAATGAATTACCCCCGCAGAAACCAATTAATTAATATCTTAACGGAAACTAATAAAAACCTAAATTCTACTTCTTCAACGCTCATAACAACCCAGAAAAAGAACAATAAACCTGTACAATTCCCGATTTACTGGTGGACTTTCTTTCAACGGGCATAAACCAGAGCATAAAAGAAGTTGTAGACCATAGCATCGAGCATTTATTGATCGTATGGGAATTGACTTTTAGGCTTGGGACCGAGTGGGTGGTTACTGGGTGTGCTCGGGGAAATGTGCTCGGGAAATTGGCTACTAGATTTGGGTAGATGGTGGCTACGACATGTGCTCGTAGGACTCGAGGATAGTGGTTACGTGCTGGTTACGTGATGTTCTCGGAAAATGTGCTGGGATGTGCTCGATCATGGTGTTCTCGGGCGGGTGGCTACTGGATGTTCTCGGGAAATCGGCTGAACCCTCTACGGCCTACAACAATGTATAAAGCACAGGCCTCGGTCGCGTGCTTTTCGTATTTTAACGCAAGCTAATCCAAAAACCACACAACCGGTCCCGTGCTTTATACGGGGCGTTAGCAACCATTATTATTTAATGTCAAAACCTATATGAAAAATTTGACCCTATTACTACTTCTTTTCATTAGTACGTCCCAAATATAT
>JAGYIN010000005.1 GCA_018402665.1 Schleiferiaceae bacterium
GGATACGGTAGTTGATTTGATAGCGTAATGATGAAAAGAATCCTAATACTGGCAGTGGTTGCCCTTGGATTAAATGGATGCTCAAGCTGGCAGCCCGTGGAGAATGTGGCGCCCTCAAACCCAAACTGCATTTGTACGATGGAGTACGACCCCGTTTGTGTGCAAGGCAATGGTAAGATCTTACGTTATTCCAATCCTTGCCAGGCAATGTGCGATGGCTTTGGTCAAGATGATTTCATCAACTGTCCGCCGGAGTAGGATTTATACCGTACTCACCTGCTCTAGAATAGCTACCCAAACCTCTAAAAGCAATAGTAGGGTAAGGCAAATTCCTACTATGGCAAAGATTCCGTTGATGATCAAAAACGACATTCGATTCGATTTCCGAACCAGTTGCACAGCACTCAGTACACCGCCAATATTCATTAAGAAAGTAAAAGGCAGTCCTTGGTAGCCAAAACCCATTGGCCCGCCATCAGAGATAAAAATCCACAAGGTCGTTGGAACGAATACGATAACATTCAATCCTATGATCAATGCGGGTAGGAGTTTAGCAATACGCTCGAGCACTACTCCTCCAAGCTGTCCTCAACGTAGTTCAATACCTTAGTCATCAGGTGCAGTCTATCCTTTCCACGCACATTGTGAGGGTGCATCGGGTAGGGGAAGAAATCCATTTGGATACCGGCGTCTATGAAGGATTTCACCAAGCTAAGGTTGTGTTGCATGACCACGACATCGTCCACGGTTCCGTGGATGAGTAGGAGCTCGCCTTGTAGGTTACTCACGTAGTTGTGCAAACGGTTTTCTGTATAGCCGTCTTCGTTCTCCTCTGGGCGGTCCATGTAGCGCTCGCCGTACATTACTTCGTAGTATTTCCAATCGGTCACTGGGCCACCGGCAACACCTGCTTTAAAGGTGCCCGGCTGACGTAACATGAGTGAGGTAGTCATGAATCCACCGTAGCTCCAGCCGTGCACGGCCATGCGATCCCCGTCCACATAGGGCAGAGATTTTAGGTAGGCTACACCGGCCAACTGGTCTTCCATTTCAACAGTGCCCAACTGGCGGTGAATCTGTTGTTCAAAATCCGTCCCGCGATGCGCAGATCCGCGGTTATCGAGCGTAAATACGATGTACCCACGATTGGCAAATTCGTTCATCCAAAACGGGCCACCTCCGTTCCAACGGTTCGTGACCATTTGTGCATGCGGTCCGCCATAGACGTAAACAAGCACGGGGTATTTTTTCGTGGGATCGAAATCAAAAGGCAAATAGGTTCTCGTGTAAAGCGTTGATCCGTCTGGGCCTGTAATACTGCCCAGCGTGGGCTTGCGAATGTTCGTGCCCTCGAAAGGATCGCTAGCAGAAGCCAATTCGCGTAAGACCTTTCCTGCCGTGCTTTTTAATGCAGTTGTCGAAGGGACGTCAATGCTGCTGTAACTGTCAATAAAATACGTGCCACCCTCTTGTACGGTTGGGCTGTGCGTTCCGTTTTCCGTCGTCAACTGGTGCTGTTTTCCCTTGAGACTCACGCTGAAAAGGTGGGATTCGCGAGGGTCTTCACCTGTTGCGGTAAAGAGGATGTCGCCACTTTTATCGCGACCCAGAATTCCGGTAGCTTCAAAGTCGTTTGAGGTTAATTGTTGAACCAATTCTCCTTTAGTCGTATGCAAGTAGAGGTTCATGTAACCGTCGCGTTCGGTAAGCCATATAAATTCTTTGTTGCTGACCCAATAAGCGGGATGCTCGGGTTCCGCCCATTTGTCATTACTTACACTCAAAAGAGTGGCACCTCTTTTTCCGTTTTTCGCATTGAAAGCAACTACATCGTAGTGGTTTTGTGCTCGGTTGACGATGGCCAAAAGAATGGTCTTACCGTCCGGTGACCAACTCAGGTTAGTGAGGTATTGGTCGTGCTCAACGCCGTCGGTATCCAGATAGATGGGCGACTTCCCCCCTTTGTGATACACCCCAACGCGCGCATATTCGGAGCCTTGACCTGCCATCGGGTATTTAATTTCATTCAAAGAGCCGGGGGTGGTGGAAATGTCGAGCAAAGGATAATTGGCCACGGCACTTTCATTTTTCTCATAAAAGGCTACGGCGTCCCCTGCATTGTTCCAGAATAAACCTTCAGTAATTCCAAATTCGCTGCGCGCAATGGCTTGGCCCGCGACGACATCAGGATCCTCATGTTTGGTCACCTGAACGGTACTCTCTTCGCCTATCCAGTTTACGAACACGTTGTTACCTACAGTGTATGCAGCGTTTAATTGGGAACTGAGGTGCAGGTTGCTATGTCCAGCAGCCATGGTATATTGTGCAGAGGTCGTTTTGTTTGCGATGTCATAGGTGTAGAGCGTTCCTTCTTCAGTGAAATACAAGGTATTTTCATCCAGCCAATTCAACATCCATGTACCACGAATACTTACTTCCGTGCCTTCAAGGGTTTCATTGATTTCGCCGGCGGTAATTCGTCGCGATTCTTCGCCTGATTTTGCGTCCACCACTACAAGACTCTGGTAGCCATCTGTAACATGTGAATACACGTCGGTGCCCGGAACCCACTGCGGCATGATGAGCCCTTGTGGGAAATATTTTCTACCGTTTAATACGGCATCCTCGAGGGTTAAAGTCGTTTGAGCGTAGCCAGAAAAGGCAGTGAATGCCACCAGTAAAAGGAGTGCAAATCTTTTCATTTGGGTTTATTTAGAAATGTCCGAATCTATGTTTCCATCCACCAATCGAATGACGCGTTTGGCGTGTTGTGCGATGTCTTCTTCGTGCGTTACTAAAACTACGGTGTTCCCCGCAGCCTGAATATCATCGAAAAGTTTCATGATCTCCACGGAGGTTTTTGAATCTAAATTTCCAGTGGGCTCATCTGCTAAAATAAGCGCGGGTTTATTGACCAATGCCCGCGCTACTGCGACGCGTTGACGCTGACCACCGGAAAGTTGGTTCGGTTTGTGGTCCATCCGATCGCCTAGCCCGACTTGTTCTAAAACCTCGCTAGCGCGCGCAATGCGTTCCTCTTTTCCCCATCCCGCATATACTAAAGGTAGCGCGACGTTTTCCAGCGCCGTAGAGCGCGGAAGTAGGTTAAACGTTTGGAAAACGAAACCAATTTCATTGTTTCTGATTTCCGCTAATGCATTATCATCGAGCACACTTACGTCCGATCCATTGAGAACATACGTTCCCTCGGTGGGCGTATCTAAACAACCCAATAAATTCATCAACGTAGACTTTCCAGACCCCGAAGGTCCCATAAGTGCTACGTATTGGTTTTTAAAAATATCGAGGTCAATGCCTTTGAGGACGTGCACGGTTTGTGCACCCATTTTAAAGTCGCGTGTAATGCCGCGGAGTTGAAGTATGGCGTTAGAATCGGTCAATGGTGTGCAATTAGTGGGTTAGGTACGGTTCTAAAGTTAGTTATTCGTCGGCAAATTCTGCCAATTCCAACCAGCGCATTTCTTTCTCATCCAACGCTGCCAGTACTGCTTTAATTTCTATTGCCGCTTGTGCCACCGCTTCAGGGTCTTGGTTTGTGCCTTCAAATACGGCATTCAACGCATCGCGTTCCGCTTCCAGCGCCGCAATCGCTTCCGGTAAAGATTCCCACTCTAAACGTTCTTTGAAGCTGAGCTTCACCTTTTCTTTCGGCGCCTCTTCAATCGGCGCTACCACCACTTTCTCTTGCGCTACACGTATGGCATCAATGCGTTTCTGCTCTTCTCTCCATTCGTAATAATGGCCGTTGAAATCTTTGATTCGGCCGCCGCCCTCAAATACGAAAAGGTGGTCGCATAATTTATCTAGGAAATAGCGGTCGTGACTCACTACAAGCAGGCAGCCCGGGAAATCATCGAGAAATTCCTCCAAGGCTTGAAGTGTGAGAATGTCTAAATCATTGGTCGGCTCATCAAGAATGAGGAAGTTGGGATTCTTCATTAAAATGGTCAACAGAAACAGCCTTCTCTTTTCCCCACCACTAAGCGTACTGACATAGCTGTACTGCTGGTGGCCGTCAAAGAGGAAGCGCTCACAGAGCTGCGATGCGGTGAGTTTCTGACCCTTCTTCAAAGTGATGTATTCACCGATCTCTTGAACGACTTCAATCACTTTCAGGTCCCCTTTATCTATAATGCCGTCTTGAGTATAGTGTCCAAAAACTACAGTTTCTCCGGTAATGATTTTCCCTTTGTCGGGTGTTTCAAGTCCCATAATCATCTTTAGCAGGGTAGATTTTCCGCATCCATTAGGCCCTACAATCCCTGCACGCTCTCCTTTTTTAAAGACGTAACTAAAGTTTTCTAGCAGCAGACGATTCGGATAGCTTTTGCCCAATTTATGCAGCTCCAAAATCTTTCCACCCAGACGCTGGCTGTTGATTTCCAACGAAACTTCGCTATCATCGATGCGCTGTTTTGCGACCTTTTTAATGTCTTTGAATCGGTCAATACGGTCTTTCGACTTTCCCGTTCGCGCGCTCGGCGTTTTACGCATCCAGTCCAATTCCTTTTTAAACAACTGCTTCGCCTTGTGCAAATTTGCCGCCTCATTCGCCTCGCGCACCTCTTTCTGCTCGAGATAGTAGCTGTAGTTTCCTTCGTATTTATAAAACTGCTTGTTTTCCAGTTCGAAAATGGTTCCACAAACCCGTTCCAAAAAATACCGGTCGTGCGTGATCATTAACAGTGCTCCACGGTATTGAATGAGGTATTCTTCGAGCCATTCGATGATGTCGAGATCGAGATGGTTGGTGGGCTCATCCATTAAGATGAGATCGGGCTCTTCAATAAATAATTGGGCCAACGCAAGTCGTTTCACCTCGCCTCCGGAAAAGGAATCGATCACCCGATCCATATCGGGCAGATTCATCTTACCGTGCATTTCTTGAATCCGGCCCTCTACATTCCATCCATCTGTAGCCTCTATCAGATCCAGCGCGCGTTGCATAGCATCGCCGTCGCCGCCCTCTTCAAGCACCTTTTCGTATTGACGCAATGCCTCCAGACCGGCATGTTCGCTATTGTACAGCACTTGGCGTACGGTAAGCCCTTTTTCAAAGTTGGGCTGCTGCTCCAGGTAGCGCAGCTTTACTCCATTGCGAAAGACCACTTCACCCGTATCCGCTGTCGCCGGATCCATCAACGTTCGCATGAGCGTTGTTTTTCCCGCTCCATTTTTGGCGACAATAGCGACCTTTTCACCTTCGTGAATGCCGAAGGTGATGTCTTCATACAAAGTTTTGATGCCATAAGACTTACTGATCTTATGAACGGAAAGCAGGTTTTTTATATCCAAGGGGTAAAAATTATTCTTGTGGTAATGAAGCAATCCAAGCTGCCATTGCTTCGATTTGTTCGCTTTCGACCCAAGCCATCGGGGCCATGGGTGGGTAGTCGGGCCAATTCTCAGGGACCGGTTCTTTAATCAACTGCACCAGCTCTTTTTGGCTGTACCCGCGTTGAGCAATCGCTAAGAAAGAAGGTCCCACTAATTTTGAGTCCATTTTATGACACCCTAAACACGTGTTTTTCGCCAAAAGACTTTTCATTTCTGATGGAATTTTGCCCCCTGCTGTTTGCCCTTTTTTTGAAGGAATCTTCAATACTGGGGCTTCCGGCGTATACGGTTCTGAACCACCACCGCATGCGGTGGTTATACCCGTAATGAAAAGCGCCAAAATAGCGTGACTAAAGGTGTGGAAAAGCTTCATGCCGTGATGTACTTTTGAATTCTATGATAAAGATAAAGCTCAGCCCGTCAGAATGGTTAAAAATCGCCGTTCTCTTTGTAGTATTTGTTGGAGGTTCCATTGCTTCCTATGTGGTTTTACAGCCCAAAAGGGTCTTGCCGATCTACAATCCGTCGGACTTGAATCCAGCTGTGGTGGACGATGATTTGGAGCGCAAAGGACGCGGCCACCGCATCGGCGACTTTGAATTGGTCGATCAATGGGGTAATCCAGTAGACTCTTCATTGCTTCAGGGTAAAATTTATGTGGCCGATTTTTTCTTTACCACCTGTCCCACCATTTGTATTGATATGGGAAAAACCTTTCAGCAAGTGCAGGAAGTTTTTAAAGACGAGCCGCGAGTGCACCTCGTGAGCCACACCGTCATGCCGGAAATTGATACCGTAGAAGTCATGCGCGCCTACAGCGAGCGCGTGGGTGCCATCAAAGGAAAATGGCATTTATTGACCGGTGAAAAGGAAGAACTGTACCGCATGGCGCGCCGCGAGTATTTTGCGGTTATGGAGCCAGGAACCAGCTTTGATGAGCACGATTTCATTCATACTGAAAACGTCATTCTGGTGGATGAAAAAAAACGCATCCGTGGCTTTTACGACGGTACCAATGAAGCGGAACGAATCATTGAAGACATTAAAGTGCTTCTCGAACCCCGCTAGAATCCTGGCGCTCCGGAAATAGAGGTGTTTCCCCTCTAGCGGGCACGGTATCTTTAGGAAGCGGCACTTGCGGCAGTGAATCCTTTAAGAGCTGCTGTTCCAAGGTATCCATTCCCATGCGGATTTCTCCTGAGGGTCGCAACGTAAATGCACTGTCCGGAAGCTCGAAAAGGCTGGAAAAACCCACATACGAAGTATCCATAGCCGGGGTATAACGGGTTGCTACGCCATTGTAGAATTGCCAAAGTTTTTGTGTGCTGTCCGCGGGTGATGTTTGAAGACTGGCCCAGTGCTCACCTACCACTCTGCCGTTATCACTCACATAGAATCGGCTGTATTTTTTACCTTCGAAAAGCCTTGGCCGGAAATACCGAAAATCCTCAATCACTCCGTTTGCTGAGGTGCGCTCGTTTACCTTGAAAGAGCCTTTTTTATAGTATTCTAAAGGAATGGCGTTGGTATTGTAGCGCTTCTGGAAATCGGCTTCAGCGATTGCTGCAAGTGTATCGTTTTTGGTAATTCTAAGCAGCAATAATCTATTGATGAGGTAGGGGGCGTGATTGGGTTTGAAGGAGAGCAATGCTTCCTGAGCTTTCAACGCTTTTTGGTAATCTTTGAAAATGCGCCATTCGAGGTCGACTTCTTGTTCTGAAGTGAACGTCCAAAATTCCTTGCCGCGCTCAAATCGAAGCAGGTTGTCCTCAATCTGTTCTTGGGCTTTAATGTACCGTTCCCGCTCGATATTAATGACCACGAGCATAAAATATGGGGTCTGTTTATCGTAGAGCTCACTGAGCGTATAATAGGTCTTATAGGCCAATTCTTTATCGCCCTTTTCATAGGCAATCCCCGCTTTTGACAACAAATACTTTTGATAGTTAGGACGCATCTGTAGGCATACTTCGAGATCTGCCAGCGCGGCATCGTATTTTTTTAGCGCATAATTCGCTTCGGATCGGAAGAAGTACAGATCTTCCCGCTGCCAGCGCTTTGCAATGGCGAGATCGTAGTGCATCAAAGCCTGTGTAGGTTGTGGTGGGTCTAATGCCATGAAAGCGCGACCTACATACACATTATCCTGTCCACTAAGGGTCTGTCCTTTGGGAGCATAGTCGGTGATGGCCTCGTATTTTTTAGTATTCCAAAGTCTCGAAATATAGGATTGCGACTGCGCAGAAACTACCCAAAAATAGCAGGCGAAGACCACCAAAAGCTTAGGCAAACGGATCATCATAGCGATAGGGGTTGTTCGAGGTCCCAATTGGCCTTGAGCTCGAAGGTTTGTTCCTTAAGAAGGGGTTCAGCAGTTTCGGTAGAGTACCATGAAGCTGGCGTCCATACCGAATCGCCGTTGACGTCAAAAAAACCCCTGAAGGTATATTTTCCAGGCAATTGATTTCCCAGGTCGATCACTGTGGTATCAGAGGTGCCACGGTAGGGCGCAAAAGTAAACGATTGAAGATACCCGCTTTCATGAGAAAGCCATGCCCGTACGGTAGTATCGGCTTTGGGTACGACCAATTTTAATCGGCCCACATTTTCTGGCCGGGCAGTATCCATTACCATTGCTATAGAATCCAGGAAGGTCGCGGAATTTTCCTCTGGTTCGTTGAATGTGGAATTAAAGTAAGGAACGCTATGCATGCTGGAATCTAGTCCTGAAGGCAGGTTTTTTGTAAAACCGAAGGGCTCGGCCGGCTCGTTCCAATTCCCATCAAAATTCAGGTCTTCAAAAACAAGCACGTCGTAAGAAGTAGTCGGGAGATATCGAAAGGAAATATGACCTTCTTTGTTGGGTGTGCCGCTAAACAACGGATTGGTAATACTGTCCGTAGGCGAAGCTACAAGCCAAACTTTGAGTGATTCAAACGGAACTTTTGATTCAGGAGTGATGCTAAGGTTGAGCTGTAAACTGTCGACATACGCCCCGGTACTCCAAACCAGTTCAAGGTTGGGGAATTTATTGTTTTCATTTAAATCGCCAATGGCATCATCAAAAGTGATGCGATACGTCGTCTGCGCACGCAATTCTTGTTCGTCCCAGCGTATAAGAAGGCGTTTGCCTTTTACCTCGGCTTCCAATCCTTCCAACGGTGGGGTAGCGACCATGGCACTACGCAGGTCACGGGCTTGAATATATTCGTCAAAAAGGACCGTAGCTTCTGAACCATTGAAGTGCAACGCGCCCATTTCCGGCGTTTGCGAAACAATGCGAGGCGGTGTTTCATCGCGCGGCCCGCCTTGCGGTTTACTCTGCACAGCGCAGCCTGCGAGTAGAATGAAGGAGGCCAAAAAGTAGATATACGGTCTCATAGTAAACAAAATTGGCCAATTCCAACCAAACCACCCTCATCAAAACGTTGCTTTGAATCAGTTATTCTCAACATTTACCCTTTTCTACCCCATACTGCGAAGGGCTATCGCATAATTTGTTTAATTTCATCAAGTTAATACTAAACGTCACAGCTGTGAAAAAACTTTTACTCTCTATCCTTTTTGGAACAGCAGCATTGGGCTTAAATGCACAAACCTACTGTACCCCAGCATATTCCACAGGTTGTTCTTTTGGAGATGATATTGAAGATGTTTATATCGGTGCGTTCCAAGATACAGGAACCGGATGTACATCGAGCTACTACAATGTTCAGACTTCGGATACTGTATTTATACAACAAACGGCGCCAACAACCGTTTCGTTTACCTCTAACTGGAGTACACAATACTTCGCAGTGTGGATTGACTTCAATGACGATGGCGATTTTGACGACAGCGGCGAGCATCTATGGTCAAGCCCTACGAATGCTTGGAGCACCACAACAGGTTCCATCACTGTGCCGTCAACGGTGAGTTTAGGTTCGTATAGATTACGTGTTCGATCAAACTATTCTGCAGTTATCACCGCAACCCAAAGCTGTTCGAGCTTAACGTACGGTGAAGGACATGATTATACAGCCACCATCACCACACCTCCGGCGTGTCCTGCCCCTGTATTTGCGAGCTTGGTCGCTTCGGATACTACGGCAACATTGAGCTGGACCAGCGCGGATACGCTTTTCACAGTAGATTATGGCATCGCCGGTTCGAGCAACGTTCCTACCTCTGTTACCGTTGCGGATACGTTCGTAACAGTGACCGGATTATCGCCAAATACTTCGTATGAATTCTTTATTGAAACCGACTGTAGTGCTTCCGGTAACGGATACAGCCAGACGGTAGGTCCATACACAGTGAAAACGCTTTGTACGGCGCTCAGCACCCCGGTATATGAAGGGTTTGATAACGACTCCATCGGTGGGTTCAGTAATCCCAACGCCCCTTCTTGCTGGTATTACCTAGAAGAAACAGGTGCTGCGGGTTATGGTTATATTGACAACGCTACGTGGAGCATTTCTCCGAGAAGTGGGGCCAACTATTATTACCTCTACAACAGTTTCGACAGTGACTACGAGGCGCTTGTAAGTCCAGCCATTATCGGACTTGATAGCGGTACGAAGCAAATGGAATTTTATGCAGCGAACACTTCATGGTCGGGCGGTAACGCCATCTACATTGGAACCGTAAGCAACACCGCATCGCTGAGTTCGCTGGACATCATGGATACGATCTATGTGCCCAACGGCGGAACTTGGACCCAATTCACCGTTTACTTTGACGCTTCTACGGGTTACAACATGACCGACGATCACATCGCGATAGTGAGTAGTGATTCTACTACCTATAGCGCTATTTATATCGATGATATTAGCATTACTAACGCTCCGGATTGTTTACCTCCGTCTGCTATTTCTGTAGGTACGGTACTGCAAGACAGCGCCCAAATCTCGTATACATCGAACGGTATTCAAACCTACTTAGAGTACGGTCCTCCAGGATTTACACAAGGAACTGGAACTTCAGTTGCAGTAAGTGGATCGCCGGCTTGGTTAACAGGACTGGATAGCAATACGACCTATGACGTCTATGTAGTTCAAATGTGTGCAGACAGTTCGATATCACCAGGATTTGGACCGGTAACCTTTAAAACCATGACCTGTTCGCCTTCGAACATGTGTACGTTCACCATTGAACTTACGGATTCGTGGGGAGACGGATGGAACGGTGCACTGGTCGAAGTAATCAATGCACAAGGGGGTGTAGAATATGAATTGGGTGCAGGATTCCTCACCGGATCCAGTTACACCGAAACGATAAGTGTATGTACGGGTGGTTCTTATACCATCGAAGTAAGTGATGATGGATCTTACCCAAGTGAAATTGGTTTAAATGTTATTAGTGGCGGTGCAACCATTGCCACCTACACCAACAGCTCTTCTACCACTTTGGGTACGCAAATGGCGTCGTTCCAAGCGAGCTGTAATACCCTTTGTCCAAATCCTAAAGATTTGATTTACACCGCCGGTAAGAACGACGTGAATTTCTCTTTCAACCCGAACGGGAATACTGGAACGTTTGTCTACGAGTGGGGCCCACAAGGCTTCGTTCAAGCAACGGGATCGATGGTTTCGTTCATGGATTCTACGACCAGTTCCAGTTTCACAGTGACTGGACTTTCCGCGAATACCTGCTATGATATAATCATGATTGCAGATTGTGGGGGTAACGGTACTTCCGATACGTTGGGTCCTATCCCATTCTGTACCAACAGTTGTGATGCGACAGATCTCTGTACCTATACCATGAGCATGTATGATACCTGGGGCGATGGATGGAACGGCGCAACCGTTGACCTGTATTACAACGGTGCCTATGGACAAACTTTTGGTACTTCATTTACCACAGGCGACAGTATGATTGTTGATTTTGAAGTGTGTGCTGGAACTGAAATTGCTGTTGTAAATGGCGCTCAAGGTTCGTACCCGTCAGAGGTATACTATACACTCTCGAATGCTTCAGGTACGCAAAACGTAAGTGTTTCTGCCGGTAACTTCAATGCAGGTGCCGTAGATACAGTGATGTCAAATTGTGTTACACCGTCGTGTCCTACACCGACCAATTTAGGTGTAGCGAACATGGGAAGTACATTCGCAGATATTTCTTGGACCGGTGGAACAGGATCGTATGTATTCCATTACACGGCATTTGGTTCTACCAATACCATGACAGGAACATCTACAACGGCGATGGCCTCTATGACAGGTTTACAGGCATCAACTTCGTACAACTTTGATGTTGCTGAGGTTTGTTCTGCTGGAGATACCTCATTGCGAATGAACTACCAGTTCACCACAGACAGTTGTTCTGCGATCAATGTGGGAAATCCGAACTACGCGATTGATTCTATCAGCGCTACTTTTGCTGATATTACCTTTACTTGGGCAGGTGCTGCAGGATATACGTCGTATTTCATCAATTTCGGTGATGGGACGAACGCCTCAGGAACAGGAGCATCACAGAGCCATACGTACACGGCCAACGGTCAGTATACCGCTGTCTTAAAGCTCTATGGTGATTGTGATACCACCAGTCAACAAATTTTTGTGTCTATTCAGGGTATTGGCCTTGAAGAGCATTCAGATTTGAGCGCTGTGGTGGTTTATCCGAACCCAACACAAGGCTTGATCGCTATTCATGGTACGTTGGATCAGGCAGTCCCGGTAGCCGTTCGTATCGTGAATTATTTAGGTCAGGTGATTAGCACAGATTCGTTTGATGCACAGGCAGGCGGTTTCGAAAAAACGTATGATTTAAGTGCGGCTGCGAGCGGCACCTATGTCATCGAGATTGAAACTGCGAAAGGGTTGTTGCAAAAAACGGTGGTTGTACGCCACTAAAGTTCTTGTGCGAGCGCAAGCAGGTGTACTTCAGCCTTTGGGTATTCGAGAAGTACAGCCTCTGCCGCTCGCAATAAAGACGATCCTGTGGTTACAGTATCGTCGATGATGAAGATAAGCGCGTCCTTAGGGACGCGCTTTTTTTTGGTCGTCCTGAGCGCCCCCTGAGTATTGTTCCACCGTTGAAAAGGATCAAAGTTAATTTGGCTTTTACGGTGGGCTGTCTTCCCAAGCAGCGCTAAAAATTGCACATCCACACCAGCCGCTCGAACACCTTGCAGTGCGCCGCGGGCCAGCGCTTCGCTTTGATTGTAGCCGCGCCCCAAGCGTCGCCACAAGTGCACCGGCATGGCAGTAACCACCACCGGCCGGCGCTGGCCCGCGAGGGTCGTTAAAATGAGCGGTGAGAGGAAGTGCCGACCGAGCACTACTCCCAACGGGTAATTGTTCCCGTATTTAAGGCTGTAGCAATAGATTTGAACGGGTCCCGTGAAGTAAAGGGCTGATCGGAAAGAGGTGGGACGATCGGTAGATAAGGTGCTCGAAAGTAACATCGTGCGTTGTGCAGCGATGGTATCTAGTTGTGGGGCGCTGCACAAACAGAATTGGCACAGGCTTTGCTCTAAGATGGACAATACGACGTTGCACTGTAGGCATCTTTGAGGGAACATGGCCCTTGTTAAAAAACTTAACCCTTTGGAAAACATTGGAAAGCGGCTTATCGTTAGCTTCGTTACATAATAAGATAACACAACACACACATGAGCACAGGAAACAACAAAAGCAAACTAGGACCGGTATTAATTATCATGGCATTGGCTGTGATTGTACTGGGCGTATTGCTTTATCTACGCAGTGAAGAGAATCACGAGATTGCGCTCGAGAAGCAGGCGTTGACTATGGAATTGGCGGATATGAAAGAAGATCTCGAAGCCCAGGTTGGTCAAAACGACAGCTTAAATGCGTTTATTCAATACGAGATGACGCGCTTAGGCGGAATCATTGATAGCATCAACGCTGTGAATGTTCAAAACAAAAAGTCTTTAACCAGCTACCGCAGTCGACTCGGTGCAATGAAAAAAGAGAATGCAACTTTGGTTGGAAAGCTCGATAGTGCAAATGCAGCCTATGAAGCATTGCGTTTACGCGAGCAAATGGTCGCTGATAGTTTGAACACCGCGATGGATGCGAATACATCCTTGCGCAATGAAAACTCCGGACTTACGGAAACCGTTGCCAAAGGAAAGCAACTGGTCATCGCTACTTCAACAACAGAGGCGTTCCGCGTCGCAGGAAACGGCAAAATGCGCAGAACACGCCGTGCGAGTAAAGCAGATGGCATTACCGCATGCATTACGTTGGCGAAAAATAGAATTGCAGCTAAAGGAGAAGAAACACTGTATGTCAAGTGGATTGGTGAAAACGGCAAACCTGTAGATGCACCAGAACAGAACCAGGCAGTGGTGGGCGGCGAGCAATCGGGCTTTAACGGAAAAGCAGTGGTTAATTTCCAAGGCGAAGCCGTCGAAGTATGTATTGACGCGAAGCGTGCCATTGACGCACCGGTAGATTTAGAGCCAGGCATCTACACGATTGCGATCATGACCGATTCTTACCTTGTTGGAACCGTTGCTGTTGAATTGAAATAAACTATGAAAAAGCTACTCATTCTTGCGCTTGCAGGGTTTTTAGGGACTTCTTGTGTCAGTACGAAGGTGCACAAGACCTTGCAAGATAAATACGATCTGTTGAACAATGAAGCGGACCAATTGCGTCAAAAAAGTGAAACCCGCGCAGCGGAGAACACGGAACTTCAACGCACTTTAACAGAAGCTCGTCGTGAGAATAAATCGTTGGTGGCAGATACCACCACGAAATTTGATGAACTGCGTGTCCTTCAAACCAAATACGACCGCTTGTCAAAACAGTACGACTATCTGCTTGACAATAACAGTTCACTGATTGCCGCGAGTGCCCGCGAGAACAAAGCACTCATGGATCAGCTAGGCAGTCTTCAGAACCGCCTCCAAGCAAAAGAGGACAGTTTGAACACGGAACGCTTACTTCTTGAGAAAGGACAGCGCAGGGTAGACGAGCTGGAAGGTGTCATTCGTCGTAAAGACAGCACGGTTGCCTTCGTTCGCCAAAAAGTTGCAGATGCACTGCTCGGTTTCACCGGGAAGGGCTTGACGGTAAACATGCGCGACGGAAAGGTCTACGTGAGTTTAGAAAACAGTTTGCTGTTCGCACCAGGTTCTTGGGATGTAGCAGCAAAGGGACAGGTTGCTTTAGAAAATTTAGCACGTGTGCTTGCGGAAAACAATGACATCACTGTTTTGGTGGAGGGACATACAGATAATGATCCGTACCGAGGGCAAAGTCAGGTTCGCGATAACTGGGATTTGAGCGTGATGCGCGCGACCAATGTGGTGAAAATTTTAACGACCAATGCAGGCTTAAACCCAGAGCGTATTACTGCTGCGGGTCGCGGCGAATTCGTCCCCTTAGTGGAAAACGACACGCCAGAAAACAAAGCAATCAATCGCCGGACGGAAATTATATTGACACCGGATTTGACGGAATTGGCCAACCTATTGGAAGGCGGAAATTAAAACTTACAGGAACTGGGCTTGAACCAGTTCTTCGATTTTCTTTAATCCCACTATGGCGATGTCGTAGTGGGATTTTTCTATCTGGTGGTGTCCACTGATATAGATGGTCTCAAAGCCCAATTTTTCGGCTTCTTTGATGCGCTGCTCTACACGGGTGATGGGGCGAACTTCGCCTGTTAATCCAACCTCGCCAGCAAAGCAAACCTTTCCTGTTATGGGGTCATCACCGTTTGAACTTAAGATGGCGGCAACGACGGCTAGATCGAGCCCTGGATCGTCAACTTTCAATCCTCCAGTTACATTAAGGAAGACATCTTTTTGGCCCAATTTGAAACCGCAGCGCTTTTCCAAGACTGCCAGTAACATATTGAGTCGGCGAGTATCAAATCCAGTTGTGGAACGTTGCGGTGTTCCATAAACGGCAGTAGAACACAGTGCTTGCAATTCAATAAGCATAGGGCGAACGCCCTCGACCATTACTGCAACTGCATTTCCGCTTAAACCTTCGTGTTGTTTTGTCACGAGCAGTTCGCTTGGATTTTCAACGCCGTAGAGGCCGCCCTGTTCCATGGTGTAAAGGCCTATTTCATGGGTAGAGCCGAATCGGTTCTTATGTGCACGAAGAATGCGGTAGAGGAGGTTAGGATCGCCTTCAAACTGGAGCACCACATCCACCATATGTTCGAGAATTTTAGGTCCGGCAATACTGCCCTCTTTATTAATATGACCTATGAGCAGCACTGGCGTACCGGTCTCCTTAGCATAGCGTATGAAGCTCGCCGCACTCTCACGAATCTGTGCCACCGAACCTGGCGTGCTCTCTACATGAGGCACATGCAGCGTTTGAATGGAATCCACAATCACCAGATGTGGTCGGACCGATTTCAAGTGGTTAAAAATCGCATCAGTCTTCGTTTCACTAAGCAAATACAATTCGCTTACTGCCTTGCCAATACGCTCGCCGCGTAATTTTATTTGTGAGGGACTTTCTTCACCTGAAATATAGGCTACGGTGCCACTGAAACTAAGAGCCAATTGGAGTAAAAGCGTACTTTTCCCTATCCCCGGCTCGCCACCAAGAAGCGTGACAGAACCGGGAACGACGCCTCCGCCTAAAACACGAGAAAATTCAAAATCTTGTATGGGGAAACGTTGCACACTAGTATGCTCAACGTCTTCAATGCGTATGGGTTTTGCTGCAGCTTGCTCACCGCTCCAAGCACGTGGATCCGGCTTACTCTTTATTTCAACTTCCTCAACGAGTGTGTTCCACTCCTTACAGACCTGGCATTGCCCCATCCACTTACTGTGTTGCGTGCCGCACTGCGTACAATTAAAGATGCTTTTCTGCTTGGCCATGAGGAAGACTTATTTTCTTCCTGCAAAATAGAGAAAAACAAAGCCTAAGGCGCCAGTTAAGACAAACATTAAACTTTGCGAACTGTGAATAAGGGTAGCGAACGATATAGCGTCAGATTTCGTAAGTCCTAAAACTATTAAGGCATTAGAGACTAAGAAATGATATGGGCCAAAACCTCCAGGAACTGGAATAATAAATCCTAACCCAGCTGCTACACTCACAAAAAATGCTTGTTCGGCGCCGATGCCTTGTACACCATCCACAATGCTGAAGCCAATAGCTATGGTCAGAACGTAACAGGTCCAAATCCCTATGGAATATAACCAAAAAAGCGGTTTATTATTGACGGTGCGCAAGCTGCGCAGGCCGGTAATCATTCCTGTTGCAAATCCCGCAACTTTCTGCGCCACGCTCCATTGCATCCAAACTTTTCTAGTAAAAACGACGACCGCCAAAAGGGCCATAAATACGCCGGCAATACTTACGGTGCTGGCTAGCGAAAGCGCTGGCAGCTGAGCACCACTTTCCGTCATGAAGTCTCGCAATTCATCTCCTGAAATGACCACGGTACTCAAGGTGACGATTCCAAACAACAATGTGTCGACAACGCGTTCTAAAACTACTGTGCCCACGAGTTTATCGATAGGGATTTTGTCTGTTCTGTGGAGTGCGGTACAACGGGCTACCTCCCCAACGCGAGGCGTAGCCAAGTTTACCAGGTAGCTAAAGGCAACTGCCGCGATCGCACGCATGCCGTGCACCTTATAGCCTAAGCTTTGCAGCATCTGAACCCAACGCAATCCGCGAAAAATGATAGCAATAAACCCGATACAAATGACCAAAAGGAGCCCGCTCATGGGAGCCTCCTTAATGTTATTCCATAGGTCAACGGGGCTTTCGTCTTTAAAGGTGAGGTAAAGCAAGGCAACCCCAATACTCAAAAAGAGTACATATTGCACTGTCTTTTTAACCCAACCCGACATTAAACGAGGCGATTCGTAGTCTCGTTCGGGAAAACGATGCTGGGTTTGAAAGATTTTGCTTCTTCCGGACTCATGTGTGCGTAGGCAATGATGATAATGATATCGCCTTTTTGAACACGTCGCGCGGCAGGACCGTTTAAGGTTACTTCGCCTGCTCCAGGCGTTCCTGCAATGGTATATGTATCAAAACGCTCACCGTTATTGATGTTCACGATATAAACGCGCTCTCCAGGAAGAATTTCTGCGGCGTCCATGAGTTCTGTATCTAGGGTAATAGAACCGATATAATCCAGCTCCGCTCCAGTGACATGAACCCGATGAATTTTACTTTTTACAACCTCTATTTGCATGCGGCAAAAGTAGTTTAAAAAAGAGGAAGGTTATCAATGAGTCGAACTTTTCCGCATTGCACGGCAGCAAACACGCGTGTAGGACGGTTGGTGTTGAATTCGTCCACTTGTTGGAGGGTAGCGGCATCGCAGCAGCTCACATATTCCACATGAATTGAAGGGATTGCATTCAAAGCGTCGGCACACCGATTTTCGAAGGCTTTCGGGTTCGTTTCTCTAGGGTTTAGCTCAGCTACAGCGCTGCTGAGTACCGCGAAAATTTGCGCAGCATTCTTGCGTTCGTATGGCAAAAGTCGCATGTTTCGGCTGCTCATGGCAAGTCCATCGGCTTCTCTCGAAATGGCGGCCGGAACAATCTCTACGGGCCAGTCCTCTTTCGCGACAACTTGCCGGATAATGCACAATTGCTGGTAGTCTTTTTCGCCGAAAATGGCCAAATCGGGTCCAATTAACTCGAAAAATCGGGTTACCACCGTCGCCATGCCTTCAAAATGGCCAGGACGTCCGGCACCTTCCATGTAGCGGTCCAGTCCTTCAAAATCAAAACTCCTCGACTTCAGTCCGTCTGGATAAAGCATTTGCGCATCTGGTAAAAAAACGGCGTCACACCCCGTCATTTCTAAAGATTGGAGGTCGGCTTCAAGGGTATTGGGGTATTTGGCGAGATCCTCAGCGTTATTAAACTGAGTGGGATTTACATAAATACTGACCAATGTTCGGTCGCATTTCGATTGACTCAAACGTACTAAACTGAGGTGCCCATCGTGTAATGCGCCCATGGTAGGAACAAAGCCCAATTTTTTTTCGCGACCTTCAGATTTCCAGCGCGCTAACTCCTCAATGCTCCGAATGTGTTCCATAAGTGTTAAAAGGGCTCCAAATCTAGCCCATTCTTTGATATAAAGGGCGAAAATAGGTATCTTTGCACTCTATTTTAAATATACTTTCTCCCATGGAAAGCAAGCGCGTATTATTCGTTTCACAAGAAATTCATCCTTATTTACCTGAAAACACCATTTCAAGTACAACTCTAGCTTTAGCTAAGAAGACGAACGACAGTGGTCACCAGGTGCGCGTTTTTATGCCACGTTTTGGCGTCATTAATGAGCGTAGACATCAGTTACACGAGGTGATTCGTTTGAGCGGTATGAATGTCGTGATCAACGATATGGATATGCCATTGATCATCAAGGTAGCCTCTGTTCCAGGAGCGCGCATGCAGGTATATTTCATTGATAATGAGGAATACTTCAAGCGTAAGTTTACCTATGCGGATGCAGACGGCAAGCAGTTTGAAGACAATGATGAGCGCACGCTCTTCTTCTCGAAAGGAGCTATTGATACTGTGGAGAAATTAGGCTGGAAGCCCGATGTAATACATGTTCATGGCTGGATGTCGGCCTTAGTCCCTATGTATTTGCGTCTGTTCCAGGCGGATAACCCGATTTTCAAGGATGCGAAGATTGTCTTCTCAGCATATGATAATGGCTTTGAAGGGTCCTTAGGTCCTAACTTAAAGTCGGGAATGGAGTTTGATGAGATCGATCCAGCGCTTTGCGAAGGTTTGGAGGCACCGACTTGTGAGGATTTACAGCTTTTGGCAGCGAAATATGCCGATGTGGTTATTCTCGGTGACGAAAATACTGGGCACGTTGAGGAGTTCTGTAAAGCGAACGATATTCCTTGCATTGACGGTAAAAACTTCCCTGAGAATCCAGCAGAAGCCATCAAAGTTTATGAATCGCTACTGGTTGAAGAAGACGTTGAATAAGTCCTTACTAGGATTCCTAGCCTTCGTTGGGCTGGCCCTATTTAGCAGCAGTTGTGAAAAAAGCAACGGCGAAATTGGTGCGGGAAAGTTTGTTGAAGATCGCCCTGAATTGGGTGAGAAATTAACCTTCAATGTCGTTTCGTACACAACGAACTGGGACAGCATTACCACAAAAAACCCCGGTGCAGTTGCGCTAGGTAATCTCAATGACCCCATCTTCGGAAAATTAAACGCTGCCTTTACTACACGCGTATTGCTATCAAAACTATCTCCAGATTTCGGAGATGGCACAGTTTGTGACTCTGTAAAAGTCCGTTTGACCTACCAAAACACCTATGGGGTTCGTGGAGATTCTATTCACTTGCAGGTCTTGCCAGTCGTGGCACCCATGTCGGATACTATCAACTACTACAGCAATAACATGCCTGTTTTGGGTCCGTCCATTATGGATACTACGCTAATGGTTGATCCCTCAGTTCCAGTTTTCAATGGTATTGATACTAGTGTAGGTTACCTCACATTTGATCTCGATCCCGCTTATTTCCAAGAGAATTTGTTTGATCCCGCTATTGCCGGTGAAGATTTCTTGATTGATAATGAGCGCTTTGTCGAAGCGGTACCTGGTTTGCATTTTAGAGATGCAGGAACCGGGACCAGCGCTTTATCTTTCTTTAATCTTACCGCCTCTGGCAGCTTAATCCAATTGTTCTATCATACCGGAGCGCAAGACACGGTTCCGAAACTCTTTACCATGACCTTTGGTCAAAACTTGGGTGATCCGGGTCTTTCTTTTAATACCTACGAGAACGATTTTACATCGGCAGACTTTGCGATCGATATGCAAGATACGGTCAATGGAGAGCTGCTCACCTACACACAAGGTGCTGGTGGTGCGCGTACGGTCCTTGAATTTCCGGGCCTCGACACCCTTATCGGAAAAGGGTACAGCATTAACCGCGCGGAGATCATTGCACACGTTTTACAGGGTACAGCATCACCGTATACCCTTCCTAACACGCTCCTCATTTTACAAGATCAAGATTCCGCTCAAGCGTTGATCAAGGATTACACGAGCCCCATTAATCCGGCCGGTGGTGCGATCAATCGTGCAGACTTACGTGAATTCCGCTACCGTTTCAATGTAACGCGCATGGTTCATGACTTTGTGAATGAAAAAGAAGAAATCTTGCCCGTGATTCTAACACCAGCAAGCTCTAATTCTAGTGCGGCTCGCGTTGTTTTAGGCGGTGGTCTTCACCCCACCATTCCGGTAGAATTTAATGTCTACTATACAAAATCAGAGTAGTAAAACACGTATTTTAGCCCCACCAAACCTTTAAACTAACGGCACTATGTGTGGTATTGTAGGATATATTGGGGACAGAAAAGCGTTCCCTATTCTCGTAAATGGTCTCAAGCGTCTTGAGTATCGTGGTTATGACAGTTCAGGCGTAGCCTTAGCACAAAATGGTGAAATCGCCATATATAAAAAGCAGGGAATGGTGGTTGCCATGGAGGAGCATGCGCTTGCCAACAACACCTCCGGTTCAACCGGTATCGCACACACACGCTGGGCTACACACGGCCAACCGTCTGATGAAAACGCCCATCCACACTTAAGCAATTCCGGTGACCTCGTATTGGTACACAATGGAATTATAGAGAACTACCAGAGCTTAAAAGATTTACTTAAAGGCAAAGGGTACACCTTCCACAGTGAAACGGATACCGAAGTCCTCGTAAACTTTATAGAATACGTTCAAAAAGAAGAAGGCTGTAAACTGCGTAAAGCGGTTCGCTTGGCATTGACGCAGGTTGTGGGTGCTTATGCGATTTGTATCTACGACAAGAATCGTCCTGAGGAGATTGTGGTTGCAAAACTGGGATCGCCTTTGGTGATCGGCCTAGGGGTAAATGAAAAATTTGTAGGTTCAGACGCAACACCTTTCCTAGAATATACGAAAGATGCCATTTATCTCGAAGACGGCGAGATGGCATGTCTTACAGCGGATGGTGAGGTTTCTATTCGCATGATTGAAAGTGATGAGTCTGTTGATCCAACCATTCACGCCCTTAAAATGGACCTCGAGAGCATCGAAAAAGGCGGGTACGACTACTTCATGATGAAGGAGATTTACGAGCAGCCGCGTGCAATCTACGATACCTTCCGTGGCCGTTTATTGCCCGAGCAAGGCATGATTAAAATGTCCGGGCTTGAGGAATATGCCGATAAGTTTAGAAATGCAGACCGCATTATTATGACGGCTTGTGGTACCTCTTGGCACAGCGCACTTGTGGCAGAATACTTGTTTGAAGAGTTTGCTAGAATCCCGGTTGAAGTAGAATACGGTTCAGAATTCCGTTACCGTAACCCGATCATCCGTAAGAACGATATCGTCATTGCTATTTCTCAAAGTGGTGAAACGGCAGATACCTTGGCCGCTATTAAAATGGCCAAAGCAGCGGGAGCGATGGTTTTTGGAATTTGTAATGTTCCAGGATCTACGATTTCACGCGAAACCCATGCCGGAGCATATACGCACGCTGGACCAGAAATAGGCGTTGCGTCGACGAAAGCATTCACCGCTCAGGTAACGGTTTTAACTATGATGGCGCTTGAGCTTGGTAAAATTCGCGGAGAATTCTCCACTTCAGAATACCGTGCTTTGATCAATGAACTGAGCGTTATTCCGAAAAAAGTCGAGAAGGTACTCGAATCAAAAGAGCACATCGAAGAAATTGCAGCGCTGTATAAAGATGCTACGAATGCGCTCTATTTAGGTCGTGGCGTGAATTTCCCTATTGCTCTAGAAGGCGCGTTGAAGCTGAAAGAGATTTCTTACATCCATGCTGAGGGTTATCCAGCAGCGGAAATGAAGCACGGACCTATCGCTTTGATTGATGAAAATATGCCAGTGGTTGTGGTTGCGCCGAACAACGGGCACTACGAGAAATTGGTCAGTAATGTTCAAGAAGTGAAGGCCCGCGAAGGCAAGGTGATCGCGATTGTAACGGAAGGCGACACAGAGATCATCAATAGCGCAGATCACGTGATTGAAATTCCAGAAACATTGGAGGCGCTCACACCACTATTGACGGTTATTCCGTTGCAGTTACTGAGTTACTATATCGCGGTCATGCGCGGTTGTGATGTTGACAGACCGCGTAACCTGGCAAAATCGGTTACCGTGGAGTAGAAAGTTACTTCCTAACTCGTTTTTCAAAGGCGTACGTCAGCATCAGTAAGTTATTCTCGCTAAAGAGCCCCATACTTAGGGCGCTTTGGTTCCAGATCCCATTGGATTTACCGAAAGAAGTTGTGATCGACATGGGAGCGGTGAGTGCGATGTTGAGGCGTTCGTTTACCTGGTACAGGGCCCCGATCTGGTAGCGTACGCTTGGAGCAAAATTTGCATAACTCACACTAGAAGAATAGTAGGTGCCTATTTCAGGACCGTGCAAGAAATACAAACGGTCGGTGACAGGTTTACGCCACTCTTGACCTGCGAAAAATCCCGTGCTTAGACTAAAGTAGTGGTTGTCCTGGTATTTGGAGTAATTCATATAGGTCCGTTCTGCACGAATCGTAGATACTCTAGCGATCGATTTCCCCCATTTATACATAGGGCGTGCATCAAGCACGGGTCCATACATAATACCCATGGAAGCTGAGGTGATAAGACCTACTTCTCGGTATTGCGCTTGAACGTTGCTAAAGAATCCAAAGAAAAAGAGGCACAGGCTCCACAGTTTGACGGATTTCATAACAGGGGTTTTAATTTCCTTTTAAAGGTAAATCAATAATGTGTAACTTCTTCCGGATACCCCATTGAAGGATGGAATATTTAAGCAAGAGTAAAAACATGAGAAAATTGGGAATAAAAGCACTTTTAGCAGGTCTGCTATTTAGCGTTGTGGTAAGCACACAGGCACAAGAGCAAACCACGCCTTTAGAACAGGTGATGGAGGGACTTAGCGTTAGAAACATTGGTCCTGCTGGGATGAGCGGGCGGGTGACCTGCATCACTGTGCACCCACAAATTCCTACGACTATTTATGCGGGATCCGCCAGTGGTGGATTGTGGGTGAGTGCGAATAATGGCCAGAGTTGGTCACCGCTGTTTCAAAATGAAAAGGTGGCGTCGATCGGCGCCATTGCCGTTGATCCGACCCATCCAGATATTATTTATGTAGGAACGGGTGAGGGCAATCCTCGAAACTCTCAAACGAGCGGTTACGGGTTGTACAAAAGCTACGACGGTGGCCAGAGCTGGGAGTGTTTGGGATTGGAGGATACCCGGACGATTCACCGGATTTTGATCAACCCTTCAAATACGGAGGAGGTATACGTTGGTGCTACGGGTTCCGCTTGGGGGGACAGTCCGCGCGGAGTGTACAAGAGTACGGATGGGGGAAAAAATTGGACACAGAGTCTATATGTGGATGGAAAAACGGGCGCTGGAGATCTCGTTATGGACCCGAACAACCCTAAGAAATTGATTGCCAACATGTGGGAATACCGCAGAGCACCTTGGTTCTTCACAAGTGGAGGTCCTTCGGGCGGATTGTTTATTACCTATGATGGCGGTGAGCATTGGAAAAAATTAGGCGAGGAGGACGGATTGCCCAAAGGTGATTTGGGCCGAATTGGACTAGGTATCGCCCCTTCCAATTCCAATATTGTGTACGCACTCATTGAAACTGAGAAAAAGAACGGAGTGTATAAGAGTATGAACGGCGGGAAGAATTGGTTCAAAGTGACCGAAAGTGAGCAGGCAGGAAACCGCCCGTTCTACTATGCGGACCTTCGCGTGGACCCGCAAAATCCAGACCGATTGTACAGTTTGTGGACGTATGTGACGCGCAGTGATGACGGTGGAAAAAATTGGAAAACCATTACACCCTACAATCGTATTCATCCAGACCACCATGCCATGTGGATCAATCCCGCGAACCCCGCACACCTTATCGAAGGGAACGACGGCGGGATGAACATTTCCTATGATTATGGAGAAAGTTGGCATTTCGTAGAGAACTTGCCTTTGGCCCAATTCTATCATATCAACGTCGACGATCAGCTGCCGTACAATGTTTATGGCGGGATGCAGGACAACGGTTCATGGAAAGGACCGGCGTACAGTTTAACCACCGACGGTATTCGCAACGAAGAGTGGAGTGAGCTTTTCTTTGGCGACGGTTTTGATGTCGTACCCGTACCCGGGCGTACGGATGCCGTTTATGCGCAGAGTCAAGAGGGCAATGTAGGTTTAGTGAATGCAGAGACGGGATATTCTGAGCTCATCAAACCGGCTCATCCGGAAGGAGAAAAATTACGCTGGCATTGGAATGCACCAATTGCATTAGATCCTCATGCGCCGGAGACGAGCTTGTACTTTGGCTCGCAGTATGTGCACAAGAGTACAGATAACGGAAAAAATTGGACCATTATTAGTCCAGACCTGACCTCGAACAATCCGGAGAAACAAAAGCAACTGGAGAGTGGAGGACTGACCTATGATGTGACGGGGGCGGAAAACCACACCTGTTTGCTTGCTATTGCGCCAAGTGCCTTGGATCAAAATGTGATTTGGACGGGTTCGGACGATGGGAAGCTTCATGTAACCATGGACGGCGGCGCGAATTGGGTGGACCTCACAAGCAAGCTTAAAGGGCTGCCGGAAGGATCGTGGATTCCACAAATTCGTGCGTCGGATTACGACAAAGGGACTGCTTGGGTGGTGGCGAACGACTACCGCAGAAATAATTGGAGCGCGTACCTGTTTAAGGTTGAAGATTTCGGAAAGAAGGTCACCCGTGTGGTGGACGACAACGATATTTTCGGACCTATCCTTAGTGTATGGCAAGATCCCGTAGCGCCGAACTTACTCTTCATAGGGGGTGAATATGGACTATATGTTAGTGTGAATGGAGGCATTTCCTACACCAAATGGACCGATGAAGTACCTACTGTCCAAGTGATGGATCTGGCCTTCCAAGCCCGCGAAAAAGATTTGGTCCTGGGTACATTCGGTCGTGGCGCTTGGGTGATCGATGATATCGAACCGTTGAGAGTTTTAGCGGCAGGCAATGACCTCAGCACACTTACGTTCTTCGCGCCGCCAACGGCGTATCAATGGGAACGTCGTCAAAGCCCTGGCGTACGATTTGCCGGTATGTCAACCTTCCGAGGCGATAACCGTCCATTCGGAGCACGCATGACTGCTTACCTTCCGGAGGTTGCAGAGGATAATAAGAAGAAGCTTCGAGTGGATTATCAAAACGAAGGTGGCGATACCGTCTATACCCAATACATCAGTGTAAAAGAAGCGGGACTGCAAAATTGGCGCTGGGCAATGTGGGAAAAGGGTACGGAGTATCCTGAGTTCAAGGTGCGCAAAGAAGAAAAGGAGCAGAGCGACCGACGCGGAGCACCGGTACTTCCTGGAACGTATACGGTAACGGTGAATTGGGACGGTCAAACTGCTGCTCAACCCCTGCAAGTGGAGTACGACCACCGGATGAAGGCTTGGGTCAGCGATGATGATTTGGTTGCACGACGTCAGGCTTTCAAAGCCATTGAAGGTATTGAGGTAGATTTGGACCTCGCGGTGCAGTCGTTAGCGCAGGCTAATGAGAACATAGAGCGTCTGCAATCCCTATTGCAGCGCGAGCCGTATGCTTCTGATTCTACCCTGGTCGACACGGTGAAAGCTGCCGCTAAAGCTTTGGAAGCAGCACGCCACCATGTTTTTGGTAAGAAGGAAACGAAAGGATACTTTGAACAACCGGAGGTATGGTCGAACCAATGGGGCAGTTCCTTATGGCAACTCTTGAGTTCGTCGCGGGCTTGGGGAAGCAATGAGCAAGCGTTGTTTGACCAATTGTCTGAGCGTACTGAAGCAGCCACAGAAACTGTCACGACCTTCCTCGTAGAGGATTACAACGGATTGTTGGAATACCTCGAAGAACATCCGGTGGACCTGATGATTCCAACGAGTATTGAGAATGAAATACGCAAATAGTACCCATAAAAAAGGCGCCCACGGGCGCCTTTTTTATGCTCAAATTTTCGGCTCCGCCTGGGCTTCGTATGGACAGCTCCGCCTGGGCTTCGACGAGAAGGTTCGCGGCTTATTGAATGATCAATGCTTTACGAATACTCGCGGCTTGGAACAGGTAAAAGCCTGCAGGAGCCCAAAGTTCAAGTGAGGCATCTAAATCCAATTGGCCTTTTTGAAGGACCCTACCGTCGGTACTGTAAATGGTATACGGCGTTCCGGCAGGAAGACCTTGAACGTTGAAACGGCCGTTACTTGGATTAGGATAAATGTTGATCTGCGCTGCACTAAGGTCTTCTTGGTCAAGCGTAACGTCGAGGTTGAAATCATCGAGGAAAGCGTTGTTTCCACCACCTGAAATGAAGTCTATCTTGATCATAATGGGCTGGTTGCCGACATAATCATCGAGCCCAATGGTTACTTTGCGCCAATTGCTGCTCGTAGTCGGATTCCAAGGATTGGCTTTATTCGTTGCAGCATATAACAACGGTCCAAGCAAACTGCGTACGCTTTGCCAGCTTTCACCACAGTCTTGACTTACGCTAACGTTGATTTGATCCATGGCAAAACCAGGCTTACTGGCCACGGCATAGCGGAAACTGAAATTCATGGCCGCCGCTCGATCCACTTTGATAAAATTCGTGACCAGTGCATCTGAATTATCAGGAGCGTTGTTGTAATTATCAAGCTTAACCGAATAGTTTCCTTCAAAACTATTGAAGCTATTGCGTTCCCATTTGATGTTATCGCCGTCTGAATTTTCTACGTGCCACGTTCCATTGGGAATAGTATTGAATTCGAAGCCAGAGTTGAAGTTGTTTGCCCAGATGGTGCTGTTTGGTATGTGCACACTCATATAGCCATCAATGGAGGATTGTGATGTTCCCGCTGCATTGGTTACAGTTAATGCGACATCATAATTTTTGAAGGAGTTCCCCGATGCATTGCTGTAGGTAACGGTAGGATGCTGCGCTGTTGAGGTAGATGGGGTTCCTCCTGGGAAATACCAAGACCAATTGGTTGCGTTTCCAAACGTGCTCATGTCCGTGAATTGGACCGAAGTTCCATTACAAATGACGGTTTGACTCGCTTTGAAATTTGCTTGCGGTGCACACGGCAGTGCCATTCCTGGCTCAATTCCCGTGGTTTGTGCATTCGTACTGCTCACGAGATACCCTCTTCTCGCGACGTTCGCGAGATTCGAACGCATGATAGCGCGCTGATCGTCGGTAAATAAGTTCATACAGTTGTCGTCTGCATAATCCATATAGTTCTCGATCATATCCGGCTTGTTTGGACTGTCGTTGGAACAGGTGTTGGCATTCGTATTGCAGCCGTAGCTTGCCTCTAATACGGGTGGTGTATCTGCACAATTATCCCCCGCGAAACACCCGCCTTTGAACGGATGGTCCAGTCCTAAATAATGACCGGCCTCGTGCGTCAAAGTCCTTCCCATACTGATCCCTGTGCCAATTCTGCCCATCCTATCGTGACGAATCACAATGCCGTCGTACGTCGTATTCTGTCCAGGATTGGGTTTATATGCATACCCCAAAACCGTTCCTGTACCGCTTCCGGACAGCGTAATACTGTTTACCACCCAGATATTTAGGTACGTATTGTTCGGCCAGCTGATCAGTCCTTTCACATTATTGTTGGCGCCCACACTAAGCGCACTCTGTGTTCTGGTAATTGCCGTCGTACAGTTTCCTTGGGGGTCCAATTTTGCCAATTGAAATTCGATCTCACAATCCGCCGCCACTCCCTGAAAAATGGAACGTGTATTAGAAGTATCTGCATTTAAGCGTCGATAATCTTCATTCAACCCAAGAATTGCATCGCGCACCTGCTTGTCAGAAATATTATCGCTTTGCGTATCATAGATAATATGGACGACCACAGGAACGGTATAAACGACGGCTTCTGTATTGTGAGGCTCGTCAAAATTGACCGAAGAGATGAATTCAGCCTCATCTGCTTCAAAGTTGGGGTACAGTCGTTTAACTTCTTCTTCGAGCACATCATGGCCACACTTTTGACCAAACAACGGCGCAGAAAGAAAGATAAATACGGCTAGAATAGGGGATAGTATGTATTTTTGCATGGTGTGCAATTTCGTGTTAATTGTCCACGAATCCAACTCAAAAAGCGTGCACTATTCACGATGTCAACAATTTGTGCATAGATTTTTGGTTCTTAGCTAAATAAAGATGTATTTTCGCAGCCCTTTTTGGGGGTTGTACACGCAACCACTTTAAACATATAAAACGCATTAGCGGTGAATACATTAAGTTACAAGACAGTTTCAGCCAACGCGGCGACAGTTGAAAAGAACTGGGTAGTAGTTGACGCAGAAGGTCAAACACTAGGACGTTTGGCATCTAAGGTAGCCTTGCTTTTAAGAGGTAAGCGCAAGCCTAATTACACACCTCACGTTGACTGTGGCGACAACGTTATTATAGTTAACGCTGAAAAGGTTGTTTTGAGCGGAAACAAAATGACGGAGAAAACGTACGTATGGCACACGGGTTACCCAGGTGGTCAGCGCACTACAAACCCTGAGCAAATCATGGCGAAGTTCCCTGAGCGCATTGTCGAAAAGGCAGTAAAGGGTATGCTTCCTAAGAATCGCCTAGGTGCAGAGTTGTTCCGCAACTTGCACGTATATGCTGGTCCTGAGCACAAGAACGAAGCTCAGAAGCCAACGGTGATCAACATTAATGAAATCAAATAAGTAATAATAAATGGCAAAGTTTCACGCAATTGGAAGACGTAAAACTTCTGTAGCTCGTGTCTACATGGATGAAGGTACTGGTACCATCACCGTAAATGGCAAGGACTATAAGAACTACTTCAACACTGCGCCGTTGCACTACAAAATGGAGCAGCCTTTCAGTTTGACAGAAACTACTGGCAAATACGACGTTAAAGTCAATGTATTTGGTGGTGGTATCACTGGTCAAGCGGAGGCAATTCGTTTGGGTGTATCTCGTATTCTTTCTGAGATCGATAACGAGAACCGCACATCGTTGAAGCCTGCCGGACTACTTACTCGTGACCCACGTATGGTTGAGCGTAAGAAATTCGGTCAGAAGAAAGCACGTAAGAAATTCCAGTTCTCTAAACGTTAATCGAGATTTAGTATCCAAATGGACCAGACTCTCAAAAGGCTACTGGTGCATTGCTTACTAGGGAAAGTAAACTCAAAAAAATGGCAGTAACAGACAACATTAAGAAACTCATGGATGCCGGTGTTCACTTTGGACACCTCACCCGTAAGTGGAATCCAAACATGGCGCCGTACATCTTCATGGAGCGCAATGGAATCCACGTGATCGACCTTCACAAGACTGAAGCGAAAATGGTAGAAGCTACAGAAGCACTACAAAAAATCGCAGCATCAGGTCGTAAAATCCTTTTCGTAGCAACGAAAAAACAAGCAAAAGAAATCGTAGCGAAATACGCTGGCGAAGCAAGCATGCCTTACGTAACTGAGCGTTGGCCAGGAGGTATGTTGACGAACTTCGTAACGATCCGTAAAGCCATCAAGAAGATGCAGAGCATTGACAAGATGAAGGAAAACGGTACGTTTGAAACACTTTCAAAGCGTGAGCGTCTACAAGTAGACCGTCAGCGTGCAAAGCTTGAGAAGGATTTGGGTTCGGTAGCAGATATGAATCGTTTGCCCGCTGCCTTGTTTATCGTTGACATCAAGCGTGAACACATTGCTGTAGATGAAGCCATCAAGTTGGGCATTCCAACCTTCGGTATGGTAGATACAAATTCAGACCCACGTCGCGTAGATTATGCAATCCCATCAAACGATGATGCTTCAAGAAGTATCGCAGCGGTTATGGAATTCGTAACTGCAGGTGTAAAAGAAGGTCTCTCTCAGCGCAAGAGCGATAAAGCTACTGCTGAGCAAGCAAAAATTGACAAGAAAGCGGCTAAGGCTTAATCCTTAACGGTTTGTTGAAACAATAAAGTCTTTTTGAGAGAGCCGTAGGGATACCTTTGCGGCTCTCTTTTTAATTAAAATTCAAATTAATACTCTATATCATGGCAAAGATTACCGCTGCTGAAGTAAATCAACTCAGAAAGCAAACTGGAGCTGGTATGATGGACTGTAAGAAAGCTTTAGTTGAAGCTGAAGGCGACTTCGAAGCTGCAGTTGACATCCTAAGAAAGAAAGGTCAAAAAGTAGCTGCAAAGCGTGCTGATCGCGACGCAACTGAAGGTGCTGTTATTGCAAAGACAAACGGTACTGATAAAGGTGTTGTCATCAAATTGTCTTGTGAGACAGATTTCGTTGCTAAAAACGAAAACTTCGTAGCATTGGCACATAAGGTAGCAGATATTGCGTTGGCTTCAGGTGTAGCAACGGCTGAAGAGCTTGGTGCAGTTGAATTCGAAGCAGGATTAACTGTTGCAGCTAAATTGCAAGAGCAAACAGGTGTGATTGGTGAGAAAATTGAAGTTGCTGAAATGGCTACTGTAAACGCTCCTTATGTTGCGTCGTACATCCACATGGGCAACAAGATTGGTACTTTGGTAGGTTTGACTGCTGAAGCTGCTGAAGCTGGTCGTGACGTAGCAATGCAAGCTGCTGCAATGAATCCTGTGGCGTTGAACCGTGATTCAGTTTCTGAAGAATTGATCGCTCGCGAATTGGAAGTAGGTAAAGAATTGGCTCGTCAAGAAGGCAAGCCGGAAGAAATGCTTGAGAAAATCGCATTGGGTCGTTTAAATAAATTCTTCAAGGAGAATACGTTAGTAGACCAAGACTTTATCAAAGACAGTAAATTGAGCGTATCTAAATACCTCACTAGCGTTCAAGCTGGTTTGGCTGTTGTAGATTTCAAGCGCGTTAGCTTATAATCACTCAGTGAAGTGAATCTTATAAACCGCGATGGCTGGCTAGCCATCGCGGTTTTTTTTGCCTTTCGGGCAAAAGCTCGTAACGGTTTAAAAACTAGAATAAACTCGTTGGATTGCCTATGATAGTTGCGGTATATTTGTGTTCAAACCTACAGATATGAAATACAATCGCGTCCTCCTGAAATTAAGCGGAGAAGCCCTTATGGGTGATAAGGAATTTGGTATTGATCCCAAAAGGATCGCCGAATATGCCGAAGAGATCAAAGCAGTAGCTGAATTAGGAGTGCAAGTAGGAGTGGTTATTGGCGGAGGAAATATTTTCCGCGGTATCAGCGGTGCATCGCAAGGTATGGACCGTGTTCAAGCAGACCATATGGGAATGCTCGCCACAGTAATTAACGGTCTAGCGCTACAAGGTGCGTTGGAAAGTGCAGGTGTAAAAACACGACTGCAAAGTGCCGTAGAAATGGATAAAGTGGCAGAGCCATTTATTCGTCGTCGTGCCATTCGTCATCTAGAAAAAGGCCGTGTGGTGATTTTCTCAGCTGGTACTGGGAACCCATATTTTACAACAGATACAGGAGCAACCCTTCGTGCGGTTGAAATTCAAGCGGATGTAATACTCAAGGGCACACGCGTTGACGGTATCTATAGTGCAGATCCAGAAAAGGATGCGACTGCGACGAAATTTGAAACCCTCAGCTTCAAAGAAGTCTATGATAAGGGTTTGAATGTGATGGATATGACTGCATTTACGTTGAGTAAAGAGAACGAACTTCCCATCATTGTGTTTGATATGAACACACCGGGTAACTTGATGAAGGTGATAGAAGGTACGCCAGGGGTGGGTACGCTAGTTAAAAATTAAGAAAATCAATTCAATAGGATGCAAGACGAAATAGATTTTGTTTTTGATGCAACGAAGGATGATATGGATCGTGCCATCAGCCATTTAGAAAAGGCGATGGTAAAGATTCGCGCGGGTCGTGCCAACCCTTCTATGCTGGAGGGAGTAATGGTAGAGTACTACGGAGCGCCTACGCCGCTTTCGCAAGTGAGTAATGTGAATACCCCAGATGCGCGTACGATCAGTATTCAACCCTGGGAGAAGCAGTTGATTACTGAAATTGAAAAAGCCATCATGAATGCAGGTTTAGGCTTCAACCCAATGAATAATGGTGAATGTGTCATTATTAGTGTCCCGCCTTTGACAGAAGAACGCCGTCGCGACCTTGCAAAGCTTGCTAAAAGTGAGAGCGAAAACGCGAAAGTTGGCGTTCGCGCGGCACGCAAGACGGCAATGGACGAGCTCAAAAAATTGGGCAATGACGGCTTGAGTGAAGACTTGCGCAAGGACCTTGAGGAGGACATTCAGAAAATGACAGACAACTACATCACGAAATGTGATGCGCTCTACGTGAAGAAAGAAAAGGACATCATGACGGTATAAAAGGGCACCCGCTGAGGCGGGTTTTCTTTTGAAAAAATAAATGTTTGAACATCGACTGTCTTTTTATGTTAGCTCGTTATGAATCTTGAACAAGAAATCAAGCAAAAGGCTTTTCGCAGCGAACAGTCAAAGCTCATTGTAAACCTCATTTACACTTACAATCAACTGAAAAGTAGGATTGCCACCGTGCTTAAAGATGAGGGGGTGACCATGCAACAGTATAACGTACTGCGCATCGTGAACGGTGCGGGTACTGAGGGAATTATGACCTCTGAGATTCGTGAGCGTATGTTGGATAAAATGAGCGACGCATCGCGGATGGTGGACCGATTAGAAACCATGGGGCTCGTCATCAAACAGCGCGATAGAGACGACCGTCGCGTACTTCATATTTTCCTCACTGAAAGGGGACAAGCTTTAGTACAGCGATTAATGGAGCAGGAAACCATAGACCAATTGGCCAGTGGTGTAAAAGAAGAAAGCGCCCAACAACTTAATGAGCTGCTGGACGCCTTTAGAGCTTCACTGTAACCGCTTATTTCAAATAATTGATCAATGCGTTGGTAGAGCTGTCGTGCTCGTGTGGCACGCCGCTTCCAGTAAGTTCTCCTAAGACAGCTTTTGCCAAAACTTTTCCCAATTCAACACCCCACTGGTCGTAGCTGTATACGTTCCAGATGTAGCCTTGGATCAAGATTTTGTGTTCGTATGCTGCAATCAATTGGCCCAAATGATAAGGGTTCAATTCATCTGCAACAATGCTATTGGTAGGTCGATTCCCTTCAAAAACGCGGAACGGTGCTATTTCTTCAACCACTGCATCTGAAATCCCGGCTTGACGCATTTCAATCTCAACTTCTGTTCTGGTCTTTCCGGTCATCAACGCTTCGGTCTGAGCGATGAAATTTGCAAGTAGAATGGGGTGGTGATCCTTTAAGCTGTGTTGAGGCTTTTTGGATGCGATAAAGTCCGCTGGAATGAGGTCGGTACCTTGGTGAATCAATTGGTAGAAGGCATGTTGTCCGTTCGTTCCAGGTTCGCCCCAAATAATTGGCCCCGTAGCGTAGGTTACTTTCTTACCGTTACGGCCGACATATTTCCCGTTGCTTTCCATATCGCCTTGTTGAAAATATGCAGCGAAGCGGTCCATGTATTGATCGTAGGGGAGAATAGCATGACTCGCTGCTCCGTGAAAATTGCGGTACCAGATGCCCAACATGGCCATTTGTGCGGGAATGTTTTTATCCCAATCCTCAGTAGCCACGTGTTTATCCATGGCATGTGCGCCACTTAAAAACTCCTGGAAACCTTGAAAACCAATAGCCAATATCACCGGAAGGCCGATGGCCGACCAAACGCTGTAACGTCCGCCAACCCAGTCCCAGAATCCAAACATGTTTTTGGTATCTATCCCAAATCCTGCAACACCTTCAGCGTTAGTACTAACGGCAACGAAGTGTTTTGCTACAGCGGATTCCGTACCCCCATGGTTCAGGAACCATTGTTTTGCGCTGTTCGCGTTTTTCATGGTTTCCTGTGTCGTAAAAGTTTTTGATGCGATGATAAATAAGGTAGTTTCCGCATCGACCTTACGCAAGACTTCATGCAAATCGGCGCCATCAACATTTGCAACAAAATGGAAATCCATTTCCTCTGTAACGAATGGACGGAGTGCATTAATCACCATACGTGGTCCTAAATCGGAGCCGCCTATTCCAATATTTACAACAGCAGTAATGCGTTTTCCAGTATGACCTTTCCAAGCTCCTGAGCGAATCTCATTTGAGAATGCAGCCAATTTTGCCCACGAATCACGAATACCCGGCATCACATCTTCACCGTCCACCAGTATAGGATCACCCGACATGTTTCTCAATGCCGTATGTAAAACTGCGCGGTTTTCAGTGACGTTAATTTTCGCACCGCCTTGTTGCATTTGAATGGCTTCGCGAACATTCGCCTCGTTCAAGAGTTCTTTAAATAGACTAAAGGTTTCGGAACCTATGTGGTTTTTAGAAAAGTCGAACAAAAGGCCGTCCCACTTGATGTGGTATTTATTAAAGCGGTCTGGATCTTCGAAAAAACGTGTTTTTAAAGTGCGTTTATCGTTGTCGAAGTTTTTTTGGAGCTTTTTCCAAGCCTTTAGTTCTGTGGGATTTATGTTTTTCAACATTGTTGATTTCATTATTTAAATGCAAATCTACCATATGTTGTGGTACTTGACCCGTTATTTAGTAAATTCATCAACTTATTTACGAAAACTTCATGTTGAGATTTAAGAGTACAAGTGATTTTCAAAAAGAGGTGCGCAAGCGAGTGCGCACGTACTTTAAAGAAGAAAATAAATCGGCCTTAGCCGACTACAGGTATTACATCAAAGCGGTTGCAAACCTTGCGATGTATCTCGTTCCTTTTGTATTGTTCTTGATGGGCAACCAAAGTTTTGGTATGACAACGTTATTGTGGGCGATTACAGGAATTGGTATGGCAGGGGTTGGAATGAACCTCATGCACGATGCTTTGCACAATACAGTTACGCGCAGTGAGTGGTGGAACCGCAAAATTGGCGCTTCGATCTATATGTTGGCGGGTAATTCATACACTTGGCGTGTACAGCACAATATGAAGCACCATACGCACACGAACGTCGATGGTCACGATGACGATATTGAAACTGGAAGTATGTTTCGTTTCCACCCGAGCCAGCAGCTGTTGCCGAAGCACAAATACCAGCACATCTATGCACCGTTTGCCTATACTTTGATGACCTACAAATGGTTATTGGAAAAGGACTTTAAGCAAGTGGTAAACTATAACAAGAGTGATCTTTTCAAAGCAAAAGACCAGAGCTTGGGTATGGTTTGGACGAAACTGATCGTAGGCAAGCTTTTCCACTTTGCAGTGTTTTATGTGATGCCTATGCTTTTAGGTGCGCCTTGGTATTTGGTATTGTGGGGGAATGTTACAATGCATGTGATTGCAGGTTTCATTCTATCCATCACCTTCCAGTTGGCACACGTGGTAGATAAAGCCGAATTTCCTACAGAAGAGGAAGTTCAGAACATCACAAACATTGAACACCAAATGAAGACTACGGCGAATTTCGCCACGAAAAACTGGTTGGTAACGTGGTACACAGGGGGGTTGAACTTCCAGGTTGAGCACCACATGTTCCCGACCATTAATCACATTCATTATCCTAAAATCGCAGAGATCGTTCGTAAGACAGCTGCAGAATTTGAGTTGCCGTACAACGAATACCGTACGACCTTGAGTGCTGTTAAAGGACACTTTCGTCATTTGCGCGCTATGGGGATGCAGCCGGCTTAACAGCCCACGGCGAGCACTAGAACGAGAAAGGCGGCCCGAAGGGCCGCCTTTTTTATGCGCTGTATTTTTTTTGGGCCTGCGGCCTTTTAACCATTCACTGCAACGACATCGTCAACGAGGGTTGGCAACATTTTTTGCAAGATGCTTAGAATTCCATTTTTTAAGGTCATGGTCGACGAAGGACAACCGGAACAAGCGCCTTGAAGTTGGACTTCAACAATTTTATCCTTGTAGCCCATAAAGGCGATGTTTCCTCCGTCTTGTGCGACTGCAGGCTTGATGTATTCTTCGAGGATGTCGACGATGCGTCCTTCTATTTCACCCAGATCTTCTTGACGAACTGCAGGTGAGCCATCGGTTGGGGCTTCTGCGGTTTCGGCAGGAGCTAATTGGTCCTCATGAACAGCGACACCGCCCTCTTGAAGAAAATCAGTGATGAAAATGCGTACTTCTTGCGCTACATCATCCCATTCGACTACATCAAATTTCGCAATGGCGATGTAATTACCTGAGATAAACACTTCTTTGACAAAAGGGAAATGGAAGAGCTTCGTAGCTAAGGGTGACGGTTTAGCTTCTTCGATGTTTCTGAATTCCGCAGAATCTGTCTGTAACAACATTTTGTTGCTTACAAACTTCATGACCTTCGGATTCGGGGTCATTTCTGCATAAATACTAACGGGTACGCGCTTGATGTCCATGATGTGGGGTTGTTTGTGGCAACAAAGGTACGTGGTAAAACTCGCAAAGCGTACATTTGAAAAGAGAACCTTAAACGACATAACCATGGCCTTCATCAAGCCCTTGCTGGGACATATGCCCGAATTCGGCGCCGATTGTTTTTTAGCGGATAATGCAACCATTATTGGCCAATTTAAATGCGGCGACGGTTGCAGTTTCTGGTTTGGAAGCGTCATCCGCGGCGACGTCAACAGCATCACCTTTGGAGATAATGTGAATGTGCAGGACAACGCCACGGTCCATTGCACCTATGAGAAGTTCCCCACGAGCGTAGGCAACAATGTAAGCATTGGTCACAATGCGATTGTACACGGTTGTACCATAGCGGATAATGTACTCATAGGCATGGGCGCGATCGTGATGGACGATTGTGAGGTCGGTGAGGGTTGCATCGTTGCGGCCGGTTCGGTCGTGACGCAAGGAAAGAAATTGGCTCCAGGAACGTTGTGGGCGGGGGTGCCGGCGAAGGAAATTGGTCCCGTACCTGAGCGCTTGCGCAAAGGGGAAATCGAACGCATTGCCAACAATTACCAGAAATACAGCTCTTGGTACAAAGCCGATGCCGAATAACAGACCCATTTTCGAAACGGAAAGATTGCTGCTTATTCCAACAAATCTAGCAGATGCGTCATTTATAAGGAAGGTCTTCACTACCCCTGGTGCCCTGCGTTTCATTGGGGATCGACAGCTCCATTCTTTAGAGGATGCCGTCGCATTCATATACGATAGAGTGCTGCCACATTGGGAAAAGAATGGTTACGGAAATTATACTTTGATTGAAAAAAAGTCACAACAAAAGGTAGGGGTATGCGGTGTGTTCAATCGCGAAGGACTGGAACATCCGGATTTAGGTTATGCCGTGTTGCCCGCATTTGAGGGACTCGGTTATGCTAAAGAGTCTTCGCTTCGAATGATGAGCGCTGCAAAAGAGCAATTTGGGTTATCCGTATTAGACGGTTTGACACATCCGGAAAACGAAAGGAGTATAGGTCTACTGAAGCACTTAGGCTTTGAGTCCCGAGGACAATCGCAAATCGATGGCTATGATTACAAAACCGAACTCTTCAGAATTCACCTCTAAGCATTAGGACAAGCCCAATTTTACTCGAAGATTACGCAACATCGCATCGGTCATGCCATCAAGGTCATAGTCCATGGACCACCCCCAATCTTCTTGAGCGGCCGAATCGTCAATACTTTCAGGCCAAGAAGCTGCAATCTCCTCTCTAAAATCGGGTACACAGTTGCATTCGAATCCCGGTATTTTTTTCTCAATACTGGCTGCAATGGTCGTTGGATCAAAACTGATGCCGGCAAGGTTATAGCTGTTGCGCACCTTCACCTGTTCTATCGGTGCCTCAGTGAGCTCAATGGTCGCGCGAATGGCATCGTCCATGTACATCATAGGCAAAGCGCGGTGCGCTGATAAAAAACTCGTGTATCGACCTTCTTCTAGCGCTTTGTAGTAGATCTCCACGGCATAATCAGTAGTACCGCCGCCGGGTTGGCTTTTCCAGGAAATGAGCCCAGGGTAGCGAATGGAGCGCACATCCACACCGTATTTATTGAAGTAATATTCACACCAACGCTCTCCCGCAAGTTTCGAAATGCCATAAACCGTTGAAGGTTCCATAACGGTTTGCTGCGGAGTGTTTTGCTTCGGTGTAGTAGGTCCAAATACCGCAATAGAGCTGGGCCAGAACAGTTTTTGAATCACTTTTTCCCGGGCCAATTCCAGCACGTGCAACAAACTCTGCATGTTCAAATCCCAGGCCTTCATCGGAAATTTCTCCCCAGTCGCACTTAACATAGCGACCAAATGGTATACCGTATGTATTTCGTGTTTTTCACAAACCGAGCGCAATGCGCTCGCGCTGCTCGCGTCGAGCACTTCGAAAGGACCATTCAGGAGTTCCGAATGTTCCGGTTGACGGATATCAGAAGCAACAACCTGATCATTGCCGTATTTCTGGCGAAGTGCCAATGTAAGTTCGGTCCCTATTTGCCCACAGGCGCCTAGGATAAGGATGGTTTTATTCATGCTCTGAATGTGATAAAGATCAGAATTGGGTCCCTCAAAGATAACTTATCTTTGCACGATAAATCACCCGCCTATGGATCCAAATGCTGGAAAACGAACGCTCGTCAATAAATTGAGTAGAGAAGAACTGCAGGCTAAGCTTGATGCAGAAACCTTCAACCGCACTACGGTTTCTTTTTACAAATATGTCATCATAGAACACCCACAGGAGTTGCGCGACGCGCTATTTGCACAATGGTCACAGTGGGATTGCTTGGGACGTATTTACGTTTCTAGAGAAGGTATTAATGCGCAAATGAATGTTCCCGAGCACCACTGGGATGCGTTTGATGCCTACATACACGGGATCGAATATTTCCACGATGTGCCTTTTAAATTGGCGGTTACGGATAAGACAGAGGGGAAGTCTTTTTTGAAGCTTGTCGTCAAAGTTCGTGAGCAGATTGTGGCAGACGGCCTGCAGCCTGAGGACTATGATGTCACTGATGTTGGCGTCCACATGACGGCAAAGGATTGGAACGAAGCCATCGAAAAGCACAATCCAGTGGTGGTCGATATGCGCAACCATTACGAAAGTGAAATTGGTCATTTTGAAGGCGCAGTCCTTCCTGAGGCCGAGACGTTCCGCGAAGAACTCCCCATGGTTTTAGAAAAACTCAAAGGTCAGGAGGACCGTAAGATTCTTTTGTACTGTACCGGGGGAATCCGTTGTGAGAAAACTTCTGCCTTTTTGAAGCACCATGGATTTAAAGATGTCAACCAATTGCACGGGGGCATCATTGATTACGCCCGTCAGATTAAAGAAGAAAAATTGCCGAATAAATTCCACGGCATCAACTTTGTCTTCGATGAACGACTAGGCGAAGCCATTTCCGATGAGGTCATCTCTGAATGTCATCAGTGCGGTGAACCTTCAGCAAACCATACAAATTGCTCAAACAAAGCGTGTAATCTACTTTTTATTCAGTGCGAGAAATGTGCTGAAAAACACGAAGGATGTTGCACCCCACAATGCGTTGAAGTCATTCATTTACCGGAAGAAGAGCAGATTGAAATCCGCAGAAAAGCGAAAGAAACGAAAAGATTCCACAGACATACGAAGGTTAATTTGCGAAATGCCTTCTCTGAGAAGTAAATTGGTACTCTGAAACTAGACAGAGAACCACCATGCAAGACAAGAGAGCACACTTTCAAGAACTTCAAGAACAGAGCAAAGTTGGCGGCGGCGAAAAGCGCATAGCGGCGCAACACGCAAAAGGTAAGCTCACCGCACGTGAGCGCATACATTTTCTATTAGACGAAGGATCGTTTCAAGAAATGGGTGCCCTCGTTCAGCACCGCAGTAATCTCTTTGGCCTGGACGGGCAGAAAATTTTAGGCGACGGTGTAGTTACCGGTTACGGAACAGTCAATGGCAGATTAATCTATGTTTACGCACAAGATTTCACCGTTTTAGGCGGTTCGCTTGCGGAAGCACATGCAGAGAAAATCACGAAGGTGATGGACCTTGCTATGAAAACGGGCGCTCCAGTGATCGGGCTTAACGACAGTGGCGGTGCGCGTATTCAAGAAGGAGTGGTTTCGCTCGGTGGGTATAGCGACATTTTTTACCGTAATGTTCAAGCTTCAGGGGTTATTCCTCAGTTTTCTGCGATGATGGGACCTTGTGCGGGTGGTGCTGTATATTCTCCTGCTTTGACTGATTTTATCATGATGGTCGAGGAATCCTCCTACATGTTCGTCACCGGACCCAATGTGGTCAAAACGGTTACCCACGAAGAGGTGAGCTCAGAGGAATTAGGAGGTGCAAGCACGCATGCGACAAAAAGTGGGGTAACTCAATTCACCTATCCTAATGAAATCGCTTTAATTGAAGGGTTGAAGAAATTACTTTCTTACGTTCCGCAGAACTGTGATGAGGAGCCGCCTTCGCTTCCATATACTCCAGGCGATGAGCTTCGTATGGGGCTGCAACATATCATCCCTGAAAGTTCCAATCAGCCTTATGATATGAAAGAGGTCATCGGTGAAATCGTCGATACGGACAGTTTTTTCGAAGTACATAAAGATTTTGCAGAAAATATCGTTGTAGGATTTGCGCGCCTCGCGGGTAAATCCATCGGTGTGGTTGCGAATCAACCGGCCTATCTCGCCGGCGTTTTAGACATTCAGGCTTCCACCAAAGGTGCCCGATTCGTGCGCTTCTGTGACGCTTTCAACATCCCACTTTTAGTTTTAGAAGATGTACCTGGATTCCTGCCTGGTACGGACCAGGAGTGGAACGGCATCATTACCAATGGGGCAAAACTGCTCTACGCTTTCAGCGAAGCGACAGTACCGCGTATTACCGTTATCACACGTAAAGCTTACGGGGGTGCCTATTGTGTGATGAATTCTAAGCAGATTGGCGCCGATATGAATTTTGCTTGGCCCACTGCAGAGATTGCCGTAATGGGTGCTAAAGGCGCAGCAGAAATCATCTTTAGAAATGAAATTGCAAATGCAGAAAATCCCGAGGCGAAATTGGCAGAAAAAGAAGCTGAATATGCAGACGCCTTTGCCAATCCTTACCGCGCAGCATCTAGAGGATATATAGATGAAGTTATCCTACCGGAGCAGACTCGTCAGCGACTCATTCGCGCCTACGCCATGTTAGAAAATAAAGCGGTTCAGTTACCGAAGAAGAAACACGGTAACCTCCCGCTCTAATGTTTACAGATACGCATTGCCATCTCTATGATGAGGTCTTCGAAACACGTAAAGGTCAAATCGAGGCGTTGGCTTTAGAAAACGGAGTGAACAAAATCTTGCTCCCAAATATTGATGTGAACAGCCTTCCTAAAATGGATGCGGTTGCAGCCAATTATCCGTCGCTCGAGATTCGGAAAATGATCGGATTGCACCCTTGCTATGTGAAGGAGGATTGGGTGGTCCAATTGCATCAAATCGAAGCCTGGTACCACCAAAAGCCGGAGGAATTTTGTGCCGTTGGTGAGATTGGCCTGGATCTCTATTGGGATCAAAGTACCCTCGCGATACAGATAGAAGCGTTGAACCGACAGTTGGATTGGAGCGTCGCTTGGGATCTCCCCATTGCGTTGCACGTTCGTAGCAGCTTTAAAGAACTTTTCCCCGTTCTCGAGGCCGCTCAAGATCGCCACGACGGAAAGATTCGCGGGGTCTTTCATTGCTTCTCTGGGGGTAAAAAACAAATCAATCGGGCACTGCGTTTGGGCGAATTCTATTTTGGTCTAGGCGGTTCCATTACGCACAACCGCAGCGCTACCGACCCGGTTGTAGGTAACATCCCAATGGATCGCATTCTCTTAGAAACGGACGCTCCTTACCTCACCCCCTCCAGTAAAAAGGGTCAAAAAAACGAGCCTGGCTTCCTACTTGAAGTGGCACAAACAGTTAGTGAAATCAAAGGTGTATCTTTAAACGAATTGGCCGTACTTACCAGTGCCAACGCTGAAAAACTCTTTGGAGCATGAGGAATATTTGCTTGATTTACACCGGCGGAACCATAGGTATGCGTCAAAATCCGAACGGAAAATTGGCGCCGGTAGATTTTGAGGAACTGCGTAAAAACATTCCAACGCTGCGTTTATTACCTATCGAACTGGAGGTTAAAACCATGGACCGTCCCGTAGATAGCTCGGAAATGCATCCTTCCGTATGGGCGGATCTCGCCACCGAAATTTACGGGCTTCACGACCAATTCGACGGCTTTGTCATTTTACACGGCACCGACACCATGGCATTCACAGCCAGTGCACTTAGTTTTATGCTGCGCGGTTTGAAAAAGCCCGTCATCATCACCGGCTCCCAACTTCCGGTTGGAGTTTTGAGAACGGATGCCGTAGAAAATCTATTGAGTGCGCTAGAATTCGCAGCTATGGAAGAATCGGGCGACCCAGTTATTCAAGAGGTCTGTATCTATTTTGAATACAAGCTGTACCGTGGTAATCGCGCCTACAAACGTTCCTCTAACGAATTCAACGCCTTCAGTTCCCCAAATTTCCCTGCTTTGGCAGAAAGTGGCGTACGCATGACCGTACATAAAGAGTTGCTTTGGCGCTCATCAAAAGCGAAGTTGGAATTGCACAAAGGCTTTTCAAATGAAGTGGGTGTAGTCACCTTATATCCTGGGTTAGATTTCAATGCTTTACAGGTGCAACCTAATTGGCGCATCCTATTACTGCGCACTTTTGGCGCTGGAAATGCACCGAACAGCCCTGATTTTATTGAATTTCTCTCAAGGTGCAGTGACAATGGTACTGTAATTGTAAATACCTCCCAGTGTGTCAGTGGCGCAGTCGTTCATGGTCTGTACGACAGTTCATCGGCTTTGGAGCGTTTTAATGTATTGAGCGCCAAAGACATGACTTTCGAATCGGCCTTAGTAAAAGCAATGCTTTTGTTAAGTGAAACGGATGATCTAAGAGAATTTGATATTAAGTTTTCTTCAAGTCTTGCCGGAGAACTCACAGAGTAGTGTAGAGACACCAATTTTTTGTATTTTCGGCCTCGCACAATAGGCTTAAACTTATAAACGGCCGGTAATGCAATAACACTAAAATGTATTTAAACAACTAGTAAAATGAAAAAAGCACTCTCTTTGCTTGCTATCGTTGCCCTTTCATTGGGTACGGTTAACGCCTATGCTCAAGAAGATATGGCGGCTACAGAAGAAGTAGCAGTTGATTCTGCAGCTACTGAAACTATGGATTCTGCGGATGCAGCTGTTGATTCAGCCGCAGCAACGGAATCTGCTGCCACAGAAGAAGTAACTCAAGAAGCTTCTGAAGAAGTTGAAGCAGGAACAGAAGAAAAAGCATTTACTCAGATCTTGAAAGAAAAGTTCATTGAGGGTGGTGCATTCTTCATGTCGTTCGTATTGCTCGCTTTAGTTTTAGGTTTGGCTTTAGTTATCGAGCGTATCATCTACCTAACGTTTGCTCAAACGAACACTGAAAAGCTTCTTGAAGAAGTAGAAGGTGCGTTGAATAACGGCGGTGTTGAAGCTGCAAAAGAAGTATGTCGCAATACACGTGGTCCAGTAGCAACGATCTTCTTCGAAGGTCTTGACCACTACGACGAAGGAATGGATATGGTTGATAAATCAATCATGAGTGTTGGTTCTGTAGAGAATGGTAAATTAGAGAAAGGTGTTTCTTGGATTTCATTGTTCATCGCATTGGCACCGATGCTTGGTTTCATGGGAACGGTTATCGGTATGATTGGCGCATTTGATGCGATCGAGGCTGCAGGTGATATCAACCCATCACTTGTTGCAGGTGGTATTAAAGTAGCACTTTTAACGACGGTTTTCGGTTTGATTACTGCAATCATCCTTCAGATTTTCTATAACTTAATCGTAGCAATGATCGATGGTATCGTGATCAAGATGGAAGATGCTTCTATCTCTTTCATGGATCTATTGGTTGAGCACAACAAGAAAAACGCATAATAAAGATGCTTAGTAAACTTCCATTTATTGGACGTGTCCTAGGTATTGTACTGGGAATCATTGGTGTAATCATGTTTGTCATGGTTTCATTAAATGAGGACAGTGCATCTAGCTATGTGTCCTACGGTCTATTCACTACCGTTATTGGTGTAGTGGTAGCTGTATTGAGCTTCGTGCTTTCATTGTCGGTAAATCCTAAGGGAATCCGCGGTGTTGGTATCGGTTTGGCTGCTGTGATTGTCGTTGGTATTTTGAGCTATGTGCTCGCAGACGGATCAGACTTTGCCTCGTATAAGAATGTAACAGAAGCAGAAACTAAAGTAGTTAGCGCAATGCTAAATGCATTCTACATCATTGGTGCCGGTGCGGTACTTGCTGTAGTCTACTCATTGGTTTCAAGAGTTTCTAAATAAGTATTGATATGGCAAGAAATAAAAGAGCCATACCAGAAATTAATGCCGGATCGATGGCGGATATCGCTTTCCTTCTATTGATTTTCTATCTGGTAACCACAACGATGGATACGGATAAGGGAATCAACAGGAAGCTACCGCCGTGGGATGAAGAATTGGTTGAAGACCCACCTCCAATCAAGGAGCGTAACATCTTTACCGTTCTTGTGAATTCAAACGACCAGTTGTTAGTTGAAGATGAGTACCTTGAAATTTCACAGTTGCGTGAGAAGGCGATGGAATTCATTGATAACAACGGAGACGGATCTTGTACCTACTGTAAAGGATTCAAGGTGTCGTCTAGTTCGGATAACCCAGATAAGGCTGTCATCTCACTCCAGAACGACCGTGGTACTTCTTACGGCATGTACGTGAAAGTTCAGAATGAGCTCGTTGCTGCTTATGAGGATCTTCGCGAGAAATATGCTGAAGAAGAGTACGGTAAGTCCTACAGAGGAATGGATGAAGAGGAGGATAAAGATTTACTGAGTGAAATCAAAAAAGCCTACCCTCAAAAAATTTCTGAAGCTGAACCTTTAAATATTGGTGGCTAATGGCAGTAATTAAGAAAAAGAAGGATAAAGGGCTACCGGCGGTGAATACCTCGGCACTTCCTGATATTGTATTCATGTTGTTGTTCTTCTTCATGGTTGCTACGGTAATGCGTGAAGTAGATTTGAAGGTGAGTGTAAATAAGCCACAAGCAACGGAGATTCAGAAGTTGGAACGCAAGTCATTGGTAACTTACATTTACGCAGGTTCGCCTCGTGTGAAGTACCAGGATAAGTTTGGTCGTTCACCACGTATTCAGTTGAATGATGCATTTGCAACCATCGATGATGTGCAGGCATTCGTGATTCAAGAGCGTGAAGCGAAAAGTGAAGAAGACCGTCCTATGATGACCATGTCCATCAAAGCAGATAAGTCTGTAAATATGGGTCTGATAACAGATATTAAATTGCAATTGCGCAAAGCGCAAGCGTTGAAAATCAACTACAGTTCACTGCAACCTAAGAACTTGGAAGCGTTGTACAGTTCAGAGAACTAAGCAAAGAGAAAAGCTGTATAGGCGGAAAAGCCGGTTCCTTAGGGACCGGCTTTTTTTATGCTGGTCTGAGTGTGGACAATAGCCACAATCCCGAGGCAAGTGCTAGGCTTCCCAATGCGGTCCATAAAGTGCCGTTTAAAGCGCTTTCTGTGAGTAATTGGCCCTCATTGAGGTAGGCAGTGCCTAAGGCAAATCCATTGTTTATGAAGTGCAGGGCAATCGGGGCCCAAAGTGTACCCGTCCAGTGCTTAATGTAACCGAAAATAATCCCCATGAAAAGTATAGGTAGGAGACTTAGGGGTTGCATATGGACCAGTCCAAAGCAAAGCGCGGTAAGAAGAATTGCGCCGTGGTGGGACCCTCTTTCCGTAAAGAGTCGTTGAAGAACTCCTCTGAAAAAGAATTCTTCGCCAAATGCGGGAGCCGCAACCATAACCAAGCCGTTCAACAGCAGGGTTGTAATGGTCATATCAGCGAGTAAGCGTTGTAGGGTAAATTCAACTTTCGCTTCCTGCGCTTCTAGTGCATGAACCCAAGGAGCATCAGGAAGCAGAAAGGAATTGAGCCGGCTGAGCAGGTCTATGACGAAGAACGACCCTATGGCTACTAGAGCGAGTCCTATGAAAAGACGCTGACTCTTTAGTACAGGGGACTGGAGTCCGAGGAAACTCCAGGGTTTAGTACTTACCCAAAACGCTAAGAAAATGGGGGGGATAAGAAAAAGCCCGATGCTGTTGAAGAATTGGAGCAGACGCAATGCGTTTGCATCTGTGCCATTGAGCGCCTCTGTTCCCGTAATAAGTAATCCTACACCCGTAAAGACCGTTGTTGAAATAAGAACGACCATTAGAAAGGCCATCCCGGTCCTTAAAGGACTCCATAATTCTTTGTTCGCGTGCGACATCGCTTTGTACTTTTGTAGTGATGGTAAAGATAGGAGATATAGAGCTAGGGGAGTTTCCTCTGTTACTTGCACCCATGGAGGATGTGAGTGATCCCCCGTTTAGGAAGTTGTGTAAAGACCATGGAGCGGACGTGATGTACACGGAATTTATCTCCTCTGAAGGCCTTATTCGCGATGCTGCAAAGAGCGTGAAAAAATTGGACTTCTACGAATACGAGCGCCCCTTAGGTATTCAGATTTTCGGAAACGAAATAGAAAGCATGCGGCAGGCTGCAGCTATTTGTGAGGAGTCCAACCCTGATATTATCGATATCAATTACGGTTGTCCTGTTAAAAACGTGGCGTGTAAAGGTGCTGGCGCTGGAATTCTTCAAGACATACCAAAGATGGTGAAGATGACGGCGGAAATTGTTAAAGCGGTGAATAAGCCGGTGACGGTAAAAACCCGTCTAGGCTGGGACGAAAGCACGAAGTATATCGTAGAAGTGGCTGAACGCCTACAAGATGTTGGTATTCAAGCTATAAGTATTCACGGAAGGACGCGTAAGCAGATGTATAAAGGTGAGGCGGATTGGTCATTGATCGCTGAAACGAAAAATAATCCCCGTTTGCATATACCTGTTTTTGGAAATGGAGATGTCGATAGTGGCCCAAAAGCATTAGAGTACCGCAATAAATATGGTGTTGATGGTATAATGATTGGTCGTGCGAGTATAGGGTATCCTTGGATCTTCGACGAAATCAAGCACTATTTTGCCCATGGTGTTGAGGCAAAAAAGCCAACCGTACAGGAACGCGTTGCTGCTGCTCGCGCGCATTTTGAAATGAGCTTGAAATGGAAAGAGGAGCGTTATGCAATCATGGAAACGCGAAAACACTACACCAACTATTTCAGGGGCTTAAGTCACTTTAAGCCGTACCGTACGAGATTAGTGACCTTAGAGGATCCAAACGATGTACTACTTACGTTAGATGAGATTGAGTCTGAATACATCGCGAAGTACGGTAATGATCAAGAAGGCCCGGAATCGGTTTCTACGTTAACCTACAAGATGGAACCCTAGGCTTCGTTGATTTGTTGAATCACTTTACCGGTAGACCACATAGATATGGCGGTTCCTATGCTTAAAACGATGGTTGTCGTGAGCAAATAATGCTTCCATGAAAGAACAACGGGGTAATACTCCTGAATATATCCAGATCCAAGAGAGACGACACCAACGTATTTTTGAATAAGAATGATTGTCGTTCCTAGACTTAGACCGACTGCCCATCCTGCGAGTACTATAAGAAGTCCGTTTTTAAAAAAGATGGAGCGAAGCTGCGCATTAGATGTGCCCATGGACCAAAGCGTGTAGATGTCGCTTTTCTTCTCTAAAGCAATAATTGTTAGGGCTGAAACGATACCAAAACTTGCAAGTACAACCACGAATGCAAGAATACCCAATACCACGAGCCTTTCAGAGCGCATGACTTTAAAAAGTGTGGCTTCTTGTTCTAATCGGTCTGCGATGATGGCGCGGTCGCCAAAGTGCATTTCGATGGATTTTCTCAACGCATTATTATCATCATAGACTTCGAGATAGGAAGGATGTTTGGCGCCGGTAAAGGCTTGAACCCAACCTTTCGGTGCTATGGCTTTATTGACATCATAATCTGGCTGCACAGTGTGAATAGAAGTAATAAACACATTTTTTGCTCGTACCGCATCACTCAGATTGAGCGCGGTGGTAGTGGCGTCTATTTTGGGTAGGTATACGGTAACGATTGGTGGAGGGTTCGCGTTGGAAACGCCGAGATGGTAGGCCACTCCTGCTCCTAAGGCCAACGTATTTTCACCAAGATCGAGGCTGGGGTCTGCCTGGGTAAGGAGGTGTTCGTTTAAACGGTGCTCCCGAATATATTCATTAGAGACACCCAATACATATGTAATGTGTTGATTCTCGCCTTGAGCAAGTAAAACGCGTTGCTCGTAAACGGGTTCAAATACTGCCTCTGGATAACGGGCCGCTGCTGTATTGAGGTAAGCAGTATCTTCTGCCGAGAGCACAAGACTGGTCCCACCTGTAGGGCTGATTTTAAGTGGGGGATTGGCATCTTCGAATTGGTCCGCCACGAGATCCTCAAGACCCGCAAAAGCACTAAGAACTACGGTCATCGCTGCCGTACCAAGCGCTAGTCCCACTAAGGCCGTTAAGGACATCAAGCGAATCGCTCCCAACTTGCCTAGAGCAAAGAAGTATTTTCTTGCGAGGAATGTGGAGAACGACTGCACAGTTTTTATTTGATAGGACTTTCGCCATCGCCGCGCAGCAAGCGTTCGATGTTTTCTTCGTATTCCAAACTGTCGTCCGTGCGCAGGATGAGTTCGGGAACGACGCGTAATTGGTTGCCTACGCTGTGGCCTAATGCACCACGGAGTTTCGGGTTGTTCAACTGTAAGAAATCTTCCACTTCCTTCGTTTTATTCACTGGGAAGATGCTGATATAAATTTTTGCCACGCCTAAATCGGGGCTGACGCGTACTTTAGACACACTCAGTAGGGTGCCGGAGAAGTGTTCACGGGCCAATTTTTGAAGGATCGTTGCCATCTCCTTCTGAAGAAGTTTGGCAATTTTGAGTTGTCTAGTGCTTTCCATAATACTGCAAATTTACGCATTGCCACGTAAGCACTACCTTCGTGGGCAAGCAAAAGAAAAATGAATGCATTCCTACGGATATTAAAGACCATGCGCCCCTTTGCGGGGATGCTTTTATTGGCGTCTTTTTTCAATCTATTGACGGTGATTTTTAGCATCGGATCAGTAGGGGCATTGATTCCTATTTTGAATCTGATTTTCGATACACCAGGTACAGATCTTACTGGTGCTGCGCAGTGGAAGGTCTCCTTGGCAGAGGCGATACAAGCCTTAAAGGAAAGTCGGGGCGCTTTGTATACCCTACAAACAGTCGTATTCATCACCTTAGGAATCTTTGTTGCTAAGAACCTATCGCGGTATGCTGCACTTTGGATTTTAGCCCCCGTACGCAATGGTGTTGTCGCGAATTACAAACAAGCATTGCACGACAAATGGTTGGCCATGAGTTTTCGTCAGCACCAGAAACTTCAGAAAGGCGATCAGTTAACACGGGCAACAGCAGATCTGACTGAAATAGAATGGACCATGCTCAAAGGCATGGAGGGGCTGGTCCGTGATCCATTAATGATTTTGGGTACACTTATTTTATTGTTCTCCATGAGCCCTCGATTGACATTGATGGCCATAGCCATTATTCCCATTTCAGGAGGTTTGATTGCCACTATCGGGAAAAGCTTAAAGAAAAGTGCCCAGGCCGCCCAAAGCCAATTAGGAAATACCACTTCTGAACTTGAGGAAGCCTTGACCAACTTCCCCATTATACAGAGTTATGTTGCAGAAAATAGAAGAGCAACGCGCTTTGGGCAAAGTGTGGATTTGTGGCGCAAATTCATGATTAACGTCTATCGAAAGCGCGATTTAAGTTCGCCCATTGCTGAGGTATTGGGCGTAGGTGTATTACTCGCCGTTCTCTATCTAGGTGGACAGGAAGTGTTGAATGGCAGGTCGTTAACAGGTGGAGAATTGGTCGCTTTTGTCGTACTCTTTTACCAACTCATTCCAGCATTTAAAAACCTTACGAATGCCCTTTATGACATTCAAAAAGGCAATGCCAGTGCAGCTCGAATTTTTGAAGTTTTAGATCAAGAAGAAGCTAAAGACGGTAATCTAGAAGTGGAGTCCAGCCATTGGGAGCAGGGATTGCGCTTTGAGCATGCAACCTTTGCCTACGAGCCGGGAGTGCCTGTGATTAACGGGCTACACCTGAATGTATTGCCAGGAAAAACCACTGCATTAGTAGGCCCTTCTGGCGGTGGAAAAAGCACCCTATTGCATTTATTGGCAGGTTTTGATTATCCCCAAACCGGTGCATTAAATCTTGCGGACGTTCCATTAAATGCTTTTCAGCGGGCTTCCTATCGCAAGCATACCGGATGGGTGCCACAGCAGCCCTTATTGTTTAACGATACCATCGCTGCGAATGTCAGTATGAGTGGAACGCTCGATAAGTCGCGATTAATGCATGCGCTTGAAGCTGCGCATTGTTTGGAATTTGCGCAAGAATATTTGGCTAAGGAGACATTAATAGGCGAAGGCGGAAACCAATTAAGCGGTGGACAACGCCAACGGTTAAGCATTGCGCGCGCCTTTTATGCGGACCCAAGTTTATTGCTTTTAGATGAGGCAACTGCCGCATTAGATAACGAGAGCGAAGCTCGCGTTCAAGAGGCATTGATAGCGCTGATGAAAGGGCGTACTACGGTAGTGGTAGCACACCGGCTAAGCACCGTTCAGCACGCCGATCAAATCGCATATGTAGAAGCAGGTAGGGTAGTCGAGCTGGGTACGCATTTAGAACTCCTTCAAAAAGCGGGTAAATACGCGGCATTGGTTAACTTAGGTACATTAAACGCAGAAGCATGAGCCACCATTTAGTGCAGATAGAGCATCTAGGTATTGCAGTTAAGGATCTTGAAGCAGGAAACGCACTGTATACAAAGCTTCTAGGCGTTCCTCCCTACAAAGAGGAAGTGGTAGAGAGCGAAGGCGTTCGTACCAGCTTCTTTAAAGCTGGACTCAACAAGATTGAACTGCTCGAAGCCACGAATCCGGAAAGTCCCATTGCAAAATTTATAGAAAAGCGCGGCGAAGGCATCCACCATGTTGCCTATGCAGTAGAAGACATAGCGGCCGAAATGGATCGATTAAAACGGGAAGGTTTTCGCTTGTTGAATGATGCGCCGAAAACAGGAGCCGACAATAAATGGGTCTGTTTCCTACACCCTAAGGATGCTGGGGGAACGTTAATCGAACTGTGTCAAGAACGCAGTTAATGTCTTCTTCAAATCACCTTCCTGACAATTAAAAAGCAGGGTCTGAAATCCCAATGCTGCGGCACTGTCTAAATTTTCTTGGGTATCATCAATGAACAATACTTCAGCAGGTGCTGCATTCATCGCTTGTGCAACCTTCTCAAAGTACGACGCGTTGGGCTTGCGTTCATGAATTTCATACGAGAGAAAGAGTCCATCAAACGCATTGGTAAAATGGGTCCAAAGAAACGGACCGGAAGCAGCGGCAATGGCCTCAATGTGTGCTGCATTGGTGTTGCTGACAAGCGCTAAATCATACGATTTTCCTAATTTCTTAAGGAACAAAGTTTCATCTCTTAAATTTCCTAGCATACTCATCCAGGCTTGCCGCACACATTGCGCACTCTGTAGAAATTTACATGAGGCGGTGAGTGATTGGAAAAATTCGCGCTGGCTCACTTCACCCACTTCAAACGCATGGTGCAATTCCATAAAATGCGCTTCAGAGAGCTGCACGCCACAGCGTTCGAACTGTTCTTTCGTATTTTCAGGGAAAACGGGGATGAAAATATTCCCGAAATCAAACCAAATCTGCTTAATCATAATTGTCTTTGAGACCTTCTTAGGGTGCAATACTAAGCAAAAGAAAAGGGTCGTAACGTGATATATGCTCCGAAATTATTCGTGCAGTACGTGGATGATTCCTTTCTTTATAACCGTGTTGCCGGCCTCATTCGAACCGCAGCGGGCTTCAATGAAATAAACTCCAGGGCTTACCGTAGCTCCATTGTGAAGACCATTCCAGGAATCACTGAGGTTCATAGTAGAAAAGACCAATTGTCCCCAGCGCGTATAGACTTGCCATTCAATCCAGTCGGCATTTGATGTTGCTGGTCGGTACAAATCATTAATGCCGTCGTAGTTAGGACTAAAAAAATTAGGCAGGCTCATGCTCGCACTATCAGGGGCTGGCGGCGGTGGAGGTGGCGCTACGAATTCCGCACCATAGATATTATCGAAATATAAAATACGGTCTTCTGGGCGACCAGTGAAGTCGGGGAAAATTACGATCTGATCGTAAGTGTTTCCAATGTGAGCGCTGAAATCGAATTCAATTTGTTCCCATTCGTTGATCACGGTATTCGAAATCTTTATCTCTCCTAAGGACCAATTATCAAAACGAACCAATTTGATACCTACATCACTTATGGTCGGCTTGTACACCATGATTCGAAGGATCTTATTAGCATTGGTTATGGTCCAACTCCCAATATCTGTACCGTGCATGGATTCACATCCTGCGAACGCCTGTCCCGATTGACGTGCTTCAAACTGTGCAACTGTGGAGCTTGGATTGATTCCCGTCGTATCGGGATTCTGAACGAACTGCAGCGGCGGATTGTAGTCGTTTTCGAAAACGACCCAGTTCCAATTGGCCCCTATGCCGTTTGGTTCAAAGTCAACAGGCGCATTTTGACCGAACATTCCAAAAGAAAGCCCGAGTGCACTCGCGATAAAGGTTTGCCTCAAGGCCATGGAACGTTAATTTTTTCAAAGGTACAAGCATTGCCTAGTTTGATATCCGCTCAATGCTAGACAATAGCAGGACAGTGAGTCAATGCTCCAACATAGAAGATATTCGAAAAATTGCGGCTAAAGCGTACGTATGGTATCCCAATAGAGACGGATGAAACAGTCTGCATAATTTTTAGTGCGTGAAGTAGCAATATTTACTAAGTTTGTCCCGCAAAACGATCTCTGCAAGTTCATACTTCTTGTGCACGTCTAAGACCATTGTCTTGAAAGCAGTTAAGATTTGCAAACTACTGATAATCAGTACATGGGCCTATAGCTCAGTTGGTTAGAGCACCTGACTCATAATCAGGTGGTCCCAGGTTCGAGCCCTGGTGGGCCCACTGAAAATCAAGCACTTACGTTTAAGCACGTAGGTGCTTTTTTAATTTATTAGATCGCTTAAGGCTTTTGTATGATGTCCGGAGCTGAGCGGGTTACGGTTCAGTTGCTTCAAAACAACGAAGGCGATTTCGCGAACAATGATATCAGGATTAAGCGCGTTATTTGAATTGATCCGCGAAGCGAGACCACAAGCCCGTATCTGGAAGCCCGGCAGTAAATTGCACAGGACTTTCATTGATCGCTTCAGGAAACTCCAGCTTATAGGCATGCAGGGCGATTTGTTGCTTTAAATAAGGCTGCGCATTTCCGTATTTCTCATCCCCGATTATAGGACAGCCCATATGGGCTAATTGCGCTCTGATTTGATGGAACCGCCCTGTTTTTGGCTTGATTTCAAGCAAACAACCAAAGTCGGTGACGGCCAATGTGCGGTAGCTTAACTGTGCAGGTTTGGCACCTTTCTTTTTACCACTTACAACCAGTGCCTTTTTTTGCTCAACATCGGTCCATAAGTGCTGTTCCAATACTCCCGAAGCAACCTCCGGTGCCGTACTCGTTATAGCGAGATAAGTCTTTTTGATTTGTCTACTTTCAAACCACTGATTAATGGTTTTAAGTGTACCCGGACGTTTCGCCATAAGCAAGATCCCGCTTGTCACTCGGTCTAAGCGGTGCGTAATACCTACGAATGGCGTTTTTACTTTTTCACTTAAATGGGCACGCACCAATGCCTCTGCATTATCGGCCTCGAATTTATTGTGTTCAGAGATGGTACCCGCAGGTTTAGTGATCACAATGATTTGATTGGATTCAAAAAGAATTTCGATAGCGGACATGGAGTTTTTTCTTAGATAGAGGGTAAAAGTAGTTCAATTTAAGGCTGCCCGTAGCAGCTTCCGGTAGGTTCATGTATTTTAGCACCACATTTGCGTAACCATGAAATTGAACCTTAGCGAAATACCGTATAAATTCAGACACTTTTATTGGAATAAGTACGTCTTGAAGTTTTTTAAAAAGGAGCGCTTTTTCATGTCGTACAGCTACCGCTACAAGGCCATTTGGTTCCGAAACTATAAGGTCGCTTCGCGTACCATCAATAATTACCTCACAGCCGATAGTAAGCCCGGCGCATTGATCTATGGATCTGCCATGCCCTATTCTAAATGGTCCGTACGGAACTATTATAAGTTCGCCTTCGTACGCAATCCTGAAGAAAAATTCATCAGTTGTTGGAAGGATAAAGTGACGGTTCAGAACTACTTCAGATTCACTCCACAGGAGCATACTGCGATGCAGGATTTTGATAGGTTTCTCAGCTGGGTGGAGGGTCAAGATGTCACGAAATGCGACGAGCATTTGCGCGCGCAAACGTCCATTATTGATATCCCTAACATGGACTTTATAGGCCGATTCGAAAACTTCGATGAGGACTTCGCCAAAGTAGCAGAACAGCTCGGCACGCCCTACGAAAAAGAGGTTCGTTTGAACGTCAATCGCTCAACTAAAAAAGTAGAATTAACCGACGATCAACGCCGCAGATTACAGCGCATTTATCGCAAAGACTACGAGGTGTTCTATCCAGAGTTATTAGTGGACTAATTCCCGTAGTATTTCTTCACTAAAGGCGTCAAATCCGCGTTGTATTCCTGTGGTGTCTTTTTCTTGCGACTCTTATTCACAGGAGTATTCAGTACTTTTTGAATACTCGATTTATCTGCCTTAAAGTCGAGCCAATTCAAAATACGCTCCGCTTCTTCCGCATTCGAGAAAAGATCTTCTGAGCGGACCGTCAAGGTCCTGTCCTTTCCCGCACCTTCCTTAAAGTCATCAATAAAGGCATTTGTTGCATTCCACAACCACGCAATTTTATCCTGCTGGCGTTCTATTCCTAAATCTTTCGCAGGTGCAATACGTCCTTCATCTGTAATGGTTTTTCCCGTGTACCAATTTCTTTGGATACCGGAAGAGACAAAGCTATCTGGATGGCGCAGTAAGTGAATAAACTTAGCATTGGGAAACAACGCGGCCATAGCCGGTGCAAAAAAGGTCAATCTATTGTTGGTTTCAACATAACGTAGATTTTGCAGATGGCAATCCCGAATGGCTTCATAGCGCCCGGCCATAAATGCACCTTTCGTAAACTCAATATTACTGGGGTTTGCATAGGCCAATTTCCCTGTATAAAGCATTTCAGGCAATGCTTCATGTTCGATATGCAAGCCTTTTTCCAATTCAAAAAGACGGGTGAGCAGCATGGTTCCTACCCTCCCTGTAGAAAGCACAAAAACCGGAGTTGCATTGGCTAAGACGTCGTCTGGAAGTACCTCGCTGTCCTTCAAGTGCCCGTGCAGTTTAGCGCGCAGCTTTAACGCTTTCCAATACTTCGTGTTGAATTCAAACCATTCCTTTAAGAGCTTGTCTTTTCTCATACTTTGGGTAGTTTATACTCAAGTATTTTTTTGAATTGACTCCTAAAAGAAACAGCATCGTATTGCTTTATATGTAATTGAAGTTTCTTTCTAATCGAAAGCAGGTCTTTACCTTGAAGTTGATTTATTTTTTCAGGAATTTCAGCTTCATTATTGTAGCGTAAAAATTCATCTTCAACAATCTCTATTTGTCCACCGCTATTATGTACAATTGGAATACAACCAGCAGCTATACCTTGGACAGTGGTAATTCCAAATGGTTCTGAACGTAGTGAATGAATAAAAAATGTGGAGGATGCAAGTAATTTATCTCGCTCTTCCTCCCCTGCATCAGGAACTAAATGAACATTTGTCAACCAAAGTGCGTCGATTACTTTTTGGCATTTATTGAAATACAATTCATCGTTTTTGAAGCCAATTAGATACAATTCATAATTGGGTAGTTCACGCATCATGACAATTTGTTCAATCTGCCTTTTGTTTGGCGAAAATCTACCAAGGCTTATGATTCGCTTCGGATCTTTATCTGCAATAAGGGCAGTTGTTTGAACTGGTGGATAGAGTATTTCGGAAATTCTAGAGCGATAACAATTTTCGAATTCCTCTGCTGTAAATTTGCTATTGGCTACTTGTAAATCGTTAACACCTGTTTTTAAGTGCCAGTTATATAAGAGTAGATTCAGTAATAAAGGATCTCGACTCATATTAAACATGGATTTCCAAGTCCAATTTTTCAATATTCGGGCTTTTCTTGGATAGTGTACATAACTCAAAACATTTATATTTTCAGCTAGCCCGAGGCTCGTATTATTGCTATTAATCACTAAATCAAAATCTTTCAGATATGCATTTACCTGCCTATTGAAATTAGTAATATTCCACTCAAATGGTAGTTTTGGCTCAGGTATTGGATTGAAATTTATTTTTATTCTGCTACCGTAATGTTGTAGAATATCCTGGTTCGTAAGTCTAAATCGATATGCATAGAATTCCGGAACTATACCCATAGCATTTAAGACTTTCGTCATTTCGAAAGTTACCTGGAAACGACCGCCTAATTGAACTCTATTCTGTATAAACGCAACTCTCATATAATCAAAGGTAAACGGACAATTTGAATTTAAACTGCATTTAGCACAATGTTAGCTTAAAAGTAGGTTTTTAATAAATTTTCTATTGACCAGTAAGGCAGCAACGACGATCAAGCCGGAAACTAAAAATTTCAGAAGACCGTCAAAAGGAACCTTGTAGCAAAGTGCCCACACGGCAATAGTACCAATTAAAATGGCAAGACTTTCACGAGTAAAGGGCTGAAGCCCACATTTACGGTAAATCATAATTGCCCGCATTCCATTGACAAAAAGTACGGCAATAAACCCACTGTAGGCAACACCTAAAATGCCGTAACGCGGGATGAAGAGGAGGTTAAGCAGTATATTGATGACAAGCATGATGGACCCAATTTGCATGTTTAATTGGTAGAACGGACTATTGGCGATGATTTCACCATTTGAACCGAATGCAGCATTGATGTACTTTCGAGCTAAGGTCCAAACCACCACAGGAATGGCGGGGTAAAAACGTTCCCCATCGGGGATGAGTGAAAAAATCCATTCGACGTTGACCACAACGAGAATGACATAGGCAGCGTTAACCACCATCTGTGCGCTGGAAGTTTTTTCGTAGATTTTCTTCAATACAACCATGTTGTTTTTATTCCAACTTGTCGAAATCTGAGGCGCAAGCATTTGGTTGATGGGACGGCGAATACCGTCGATTACGGAGCCCATAAAAAAGGCCATGCCATAAATACCAACGCTGTCCATGTCCGTGAGCATCGAGAGCATTTGAACATCGAGCGTATTAATGCCGATCTCAATGAGCACACTAAAGACGCTGATCCATGCAAATTTTTGCACATCCCCACCCATGGGCATCCAAAGATGTTTGAAAAGGAAGGTCGGCTTCACTCTATTCCAAGCGTATAAAAGTGCTACTGCACCCAATGCTAAAGAAGCCCAGGCGTATGCTATGAGCCAATGATTAAAGCGGAAAATTCCACTTGTAAATAATAAAACGAACGCGAGTGCAATCATTGCGATGCGCAACCCCATGTTTTTAATGAATACAGGTACGGCAATTTTCTTTGTAGTAGCGGCAGCAGAAACGGCCATTAAGAAGGCCATACCGCTGACTATAAAAAAGCTGAGGTAACGAAGTAAATAGGCGTCTTCGGATTTAAAATTGAAAAGGGGAGCGAGTAATGGCCCTGCGATAAAAACCAATACGCCGACACTTAACATAAGTAATGTACTGCGACCTACTACGGCACTTTCAAAGGCTTTTTTATCTTTTGACGGGTCGGAATAAAACTTTGTGAAGGAACGGTGTACGCCAAAAAGAAGGATGTTTGAGAATAGAACGGCGGTGCGCTCCATCCACCTGTACATCCCTAATTCTTCTGTGCTAAAGAGTTTTGGGAGAAGCCATAAGTTCAGCGCAGCACCTAAAAGGATTCCAACGAGGTTGATCAGTGCGCTGGATGAAATTTGTTTTTTTGCGTTGTTCATAGTGCCCATGGCTTGGCTCAAATGTAGTGATTTACGCGGTAGTTAAATAGCTGTTAACCCCTTGTAGAGGAAGAGTTCTAGGTTGAATTCCTAAAGCTAATTAACGTTTAAGATTAGCGAATAGTGCACTACGAACATTTGCCATGCTGAGATGCTCTAGCGCGTAATCTTACTATCTTGCAGGCATGAACGAAGCCTCTCTTCCTAATGTCATTATTGGCGGTGCCCCAAAGTGCGGCACAAGCAGCCTGTATTTTTGGTTGTCGGCCCATCCCGATGTCTATGGCAGCCCAAAAAAAGAGACGTTCTTTTTTGCGGATAAGGTAAATAGATTCAATGCGTCCGCGAATGTACACGAACACGAATTGGCAGCGTACGAAGGCTTTTTCAAGGGTGGTTTAGCTCGAAAAGTGCGCTTTGAGGCTACGGCGCATTACCTGTATGAAAAAACTGCCCGGAATACGTTTTCCTCTTGGCCAAACCCGCCAAAACTGATTTTCTTATTCCGTGAGCCTTCGAAACAAATGTACAGCCATTACAAGATGGAGCGTTTTCGCACAAAGCGCATCGATATGCCTTTAGCAGACTATATTCAGCGGCCTCAGATTATAGACCACGTGAACTATGCGCAACACGTACGCGCTTGGCGAGAGGTAATGCCTGAAGGCCATGTTCGTTTCTGGGCTTTTGAAGATTTCATGTCACGAAAAGCTGAGGTAATGGCGGAAATTTCCGAGTATGTTGGAATTGATGCTGCATTTTATGCGGATTTTGATTTTGAACACCGCAATGAAAGCGTCGCAATCAAGAGTGGTTTTTTACACCAATTGGGCCTTAAAATTCAACCGCTCATTCCTCATGCTGTTCAAAAAGCAGTGCTTCCACTGTACATGAAACTCAATAGCGGGGGTCGTGTAGCCGACCAGCCAGAGGATCAGACGGTATTGGCAGCGTTCAAGAAGGATTGGGCACATGTGGGAGGTGCGCTCAAAGAATTGGACCCAAGTTTTCCAGTGGAGTATTGGAAATAGCGCATAAGGACAACATTCGCACAACACTTACTTAAATAAGAGCGTCTACTTTTCAAAAGTGAAAGTCGCGCAACTGTTGGATCGTTGGGGCATAGCCCACAATCCTAAACTTCTACTTACTGCCACCGTACTATGGCTACTGCCTGGCGGCACACTTTTGCTCTTGTTTTTTTTAGTGCTCCGTGGCAAGATGGCACGAAGCACCAAAGTTTAGCGTAGACCTATTTTACGCATCTTTGTGGGAGAAAATATACCCACATGAAAAACCTGTTCACTCTTTTTACTGCACTACTTGCCTTTTCAACATTGCAAGCGCAGCCGTTACCGTATTATCAAGATGCATACAATGAAAGTGGGGAAGACCTACGTGAGGCATTGTACGTGTGTGGGGTACACACTCGTCTTCCGTACTCTTCTTCTTCACCATTACTTGGGATGTACTTAAAGTCAGCGACAAAGGTTGGCTCAAACACCTCTAACGTCTGTTTGATCTATGCTGGGTAAAACGTGTGGTCCTGGGAATATAACAACGGACAAGGCTGGAACAGGGAACATGTGTGGCCGCAGTTTAGGAGGCTTCAACACCAGTGTTGGTGTAGGGACAGACGTTCATAATCTAAACACGGAGCGGCGGATTGAATTCATTGCGATCAAATCACGAATACGACGATTTAGGTTCCACCGGTTCAGGTGTCAACTACAACGGCGCCGTGACTGGAAACCGAATCAATGGTTCTAATGGACTTTTCGAACCGCGCGATAAAGTCAAAGGCGATTTAGCGCGAATTATCCTGTACATGGATTTGCGTTATGAAGGTGCGGGGACAGAGCCGGACCTTGTCGCCGTGAAGCTTTAACGAGTGGAGAGACGACATTTGCCGTGTTGTCTTACTCATCGCTTGGCATTGGGCGGATCCAGTGGATAGTTTTGGGCTCAATCCAGAGCAGAGGTTATTCATAACATGCAAGGAATCGCAATCCAGCTTTATCGATCATCTCCGGAATTGGTCCATTTTTATCTACGGTGATTCAACGAACGTAGCCTGGAACCCATTCATGGCGGTGAAACTGCTCTAAGCGTTTCCAAAAATATTCACATGGGGCCGATTCCTGCCGATACCTTTTTGAATGTCACTACTGAGGCTACATCGCTTTACCATTACTAATTTATCTGGCGAGCAGTTGCTTGTAGGCACGCTTCATTCGGGCAAGAATCAGATCGTCGGTGAATCGCTTCCGGCAGGATCTTACATCTTGCAATCGGGTGAATTTCGAGAGCAGATTGTAATAGCACATTAGAAGCACCAGCCGCGCGCCTGCGGCACCGCGCGCTAGTGCTCCAAATAAAAACCCCGCGTGCCATCGGCCGCGGGGGGTTTCTTTTATGCGCTTATCGCGTGCTTACTGCAACACGATCATTTGCACTGCGGTTCCTTGAGCCGTACGTACGCGGAGCACGTAAGTTCCTCTTGCCGCATTCAAATCAATATTCAAGATTGCGCCAGTTCCCTCTTTTTGGAAGACTGTAGCACCGGTCATCGTTGTGATGGTCGCTTGGTAACTCATGGCACTTGCGAAGTTCACGGTGAATGAACCGGTTGTTGGGTTCGGGTAGATGTTTGCAATCACTGCAGCTTCATCAACGCCTGTGTTTGGCGTTAAGTTACCCGGAGAACCTACATCACCTTCTAATGAAGTGTAAGCACCATTGGTTCCATCGACAGCATCACCTGTGAATGTACCCGTAGTATCAAACTCAACAGCGAAACCAGCGGTTGCAGCGGTATAGACACCACTCGCCATTTCTGCACCATTCGCATCGTATAAGAAGACTGCATCACCGTTCTGACTCAAGCTAGGGAAAGAACCGGTCAATTCATCGTTTGCTACGATGGTGACTGAACCTGCGTATAATTTCCATTCCGCTAAGAACGCATCTTTATTCGCAGCCACATCGTCTAATACTACAATCGCCTCACCCGGTTGAACCGTAACTGAAGGGAAGGTAGATGTTCCTGCAATCTCACTTTCATCATCCCAAGAGTAGCCACTTAGATCTACTGCGGAATCGCCATAGTTGTAGATTTCAAACCAATCTGCGTTGTATGCCGTTGAGTTCGAACCAGCCATGATTTCTGAAACAGCGAGCTTCACTGCAGCCACACCTGTAGAAGTCATGATATCTGCTTGGTAACGCGGTAACAATTGGTATCCATCGAAGTGCGGAGCACTGAAGTCATACTGACCACCGATTCCGACAACATCAAACATACCCGTCGGAGCAGGAGCGCCGTATAGATCAACATCTGCATCAATACGCATGACAATAGTATCCGTACCGTTAGTGATGTCGATATTGTAACCCGATGATCCAGATCCCCATTGTGTAGGATCCACCATTGTCATGTTTTCGAATTTCACTAGTTCGCTTTCAGTGCTTTCGCCCAAAGCCGTAACTACAGTTGGCGTTTGAGTGGCATTACCAGTACTTAAAACGGTAACACTATCCACATACATCTGCAATAAACCGTTGAAATGACCAATTGAACCAACAATACGAACTTCATCACCTTCTGTTACAACATAAGAAGCAACAGTAGCTACCGAAGAATAGGTTCCAAGTCCTTCAGTTCCATCATGAACAGTAAACGATACTGCAGTGGCAGAACCTTGCATGTCCACACCGTGAACAACACCTACTACCTTACAATAAACGTTTAATGAATCCGGCACCCCATCAGCGTCCGTGTTATCCACTTGGTCGATAGTATAGGTTGGGATGAATGGGTAAACGAAGATATCCGTTAATTGGCGTGGGAAAATCTGGTAGCCTTCATCGTAAGGTGAAGAGCTATCGTATTGTGACCCGATACCAGTAACGTCAAATGTACCCGCTGGGGCTGTTGAGCCGTCGATATCCGTATCGCTATCAATACGCATGGTCAAAGTATCCGTACCGTTGGTGATGTCTACGTTTGCAGATCCAGAGGCTGGCCACTGGTTTGCATCTGCAAGGGTAAATCCAACCAATTGGATCAATTCACTTTCAGTAGATTCATCCAATGCAGTCACAACAGCTGGTGCTGGCAATGTATTTCCGCTATTCGCTAGGTAGATTGAATCTACAAACAGTTCAGTTAAACCATTGAATTGGTCCACCTCGCCGTGCAAGAATAAACTGTCTCCCATCATTGGAGTAGTGTAACCACTTTGATCTGCGAAGTTGTAAATATTGATTCCGTCCGTACCATCAGTTACATAGAAGCTGTAACCGCCGTTGCCATCAAAATCAATAGAAGTCACAATACCCTTGATCCATTTCATTGTACCTAATGAATCTGCGACACCGTTTGCATCAACTCCTGTAATAGTGTTGATCGCGACTACAGAATCAAAGGTTGGTGCGGGTGGCGCACAGTTACTGTTGTGACCTCCTAAATAAGTATCTGTATTTGAAGGATAAACATCCCATTCGGTAGCGCCTATAGTCCAATCTTTTTGACCTGTACTAACTGAAGCCTTGCGCACCAATGTATTATCTGCTGTCGCACCAGTACCAACAGTCCAAGATAATCCAGGATCAACTCCAACAACTCCGATAATATCAACTGAATCTGTACCGTTCATTAAAACGATGGCGTCATCTCCGTTGAAATAGGTAATCGTTGAGGTAGTATCGGCTGAAGCTAAAATAGTAGATGCTGAACTAGGGTTCGCTATAACATAAGTACCATACGCAGGAATACTTAACGATGACGGGAATGTCATTGTACTTGGAGAAGTTCCCCCATTATTAAATCTTAGTATTTCGTAAGTACTCAAAGAAATGGCACTAGATGTTGGATTGTATAACTCTAATACCTTGTTATTACCTGAACCTTCGAGGTATTCGCTAAAGAACAATTCCGTACATCCCGTTGTCGTCGTCGCACAAGACACACACTCTTCCCAACATACTACTGGAAGCGTGGTATCGGAAGCACCGATAGTAATGTAACGGTTGGTAAACGAACCTGTAGTTAATGTACATGCGCTATCTAGTGTCGGATCAAGTGATTCCTGTCCTACCCAGTTGTCGTAGGTGAACTTGAATTCATAATTGCCTGCGGCAAGATTAATATCTGCTTCGTACACGCCGTCACCATCAGGATCAGTCAATTGATTTGCATTACCGCTCCAGCTGTTCAGCGTTCCACTCACATAGACATTAGTAAATGACGCTGAAACATTGCTCATGTCCACACGGAAAGTCACATCAGGGTTCGTTGAAGTTACTGTACAAGAGGTATCTATTGAACAAGTACCGTAACAGAACATCAAAGTAGTATCCTGCGTAAACGTTGGAAGAATACGATCGTTATAGTTTGCTGCATCGGCACAAGAAAGTCCTGCTAGGTTTTCTTTCGCGTTCCAGTCTGAAGCATTTGCAGGGCTATTGAGGAAGATGAAATTTCCTCCATTTGAACCGTTCAAAGTATCCGTACCTACATATATACCATCACCATCAGGATCTGCTAGTTGGACGGCATTAGCACCTCCAATAATGCCACCACCGAGGTAGATTCCGTTGGCTCCAACTGTAATATTCGCGGTATTCACCATGAAGGTCACTACGAAATTTGTCTGAGCAGCACACGCCGTACATTCTTCCCAACATACTACTGGAAGCGTGGTATCGGCGTTGCTAATGGTAGAGTAACGGTTCGTAAACGTACCTGTTGTTAGCGTACAAGTCGCATCAGCTACTGGGTCCAAAGTTTCTTGCCCCGTCCAGTTATCGTACGTGAATTTATATTCGTACGAACCTGGCATTAGTGATAAAGTACCTTCGTAGACACCGTCACCATCAGCATCAGTCAACTGGTTGGCATTACCACTCCAGTTGTTTACGGTCCCACTTACATATACGTTCGTGTATGAAGCAGTAACGTTGTTCATATCAACCTGGAAAGTAACATCAACAGGAGTTACGATACATGTACTGGCATGCGCACCGGCGTAAGACCATGTATTTTGAGCGTAGACCTCCCATTCTAAGGCACCCGTAGTCCAATCCGTAGAGCCACCAGAAACAGCGTGCTTACGAACCAGGGTATAGTTTGCAGTAGAACCTGTTCCTACCGTCCATGATGAACCGGGATCTACCCCAGGAACACCAATGACATCAATGGTATCAGTTCCGTTAGTCAAGATCAATGCATCGTCACCATTGAAGTGTGCAACAGAAGGGAATGCCATCGCTGTATCTGCCAATGCTTGCGTTGCGCTGTCCAATTGGTTCGTCGAAATCATGTAGACATCGCCTGAAGCAATCGTTGCATTTGATGTGAATGAATTTGTAAATGAACCACCGTTACCGCTTAAATAAACCGTGTAACCACTCAAGGAAACCGCTGCGCTTGTTGGGTTGTAAATTTCGAAGTATTTATTGTTCGAAGAGCCTTCTGAATATTCACTAAAGAATAGTTCCGTACATGGAGCTACGTAAGCACAAGAAAAACAAGATTCCCAACATACCTCTGGCAGTGTGGTATCCGCCGTTCCAATAGTCATGAAACGGTTTGTGAATCCTGCTGTCGTTAATGTACAGTTTGCATCAGCAACCGCATCCAAAGATTCTTGTCCCGTCCAGTTATCGTAGGTAAATTTGTATTCGTAAGACCCAGCAGATAAAGCAACCGTACCTTCATATATACCGTCACCGTCTGCATCAGTCAACTGATTCGCGTTTCCGCTCCAACTGTTTAGGGTTCCAGAGACATAAACGTTCGTGTAAGAGGCAGATACGTTATTCATGTCCACCTTGAAGGTCACATCAAATGTGGAACAGTTGCTAATGTGCGAACCGAAGTATGAATAGGTATTCTGTGCGTAAACATCCCATTCTCCTGCACCGGTAGTCCAATCTGTTGAACCACCCGTAACAGTCGTTTTACGAACGAGCGTATAATTCGCAGTAGAACCAGTACCCACAGTCCATGACGACCCTGGGTCAACTCCCGGAACGCCTATGACATCAACGGTATCGGTTCCGCCGACAAGAATGAGAGCATCGTCACCATTAAAATGGGAAACCGATGGGAATCCTAAAATGGTGTCCGCTTCGTACTGCATCAAGCTATCTGCTTGATTTGTACAAACTACAAAAACATCACCAGGTGCAATAGATGCTGAGCTGGTTAGTGTGTTGGTAAACGACCCGCCATTACCACTGAGGTAAATGGTGTAGCCGCTTAAAGAAACGGCTGAGCTTGTAGGGTTATAAATTTCGAAGCCCTTGTTGTTCGAAGAGCCTTCTATGTACTCGGAGAAGTACAATTCCGTACAGTTCTGACTGTATCCAGCAAAGGACAGCAAAACAGCAAAGAGCATAAGAGTAATCTTGCGCATGAGAGTTGTTGTTTTATTTGGTGTTAAAGTTATGGTTTTCACGTTATTAAATCGTTAATCGAAATCGAGTGTAAGTTTAAATCGTTGAACGGTTCCATTTTTGGAATCGGCTACATATAAAATCTTGTCATAATACCCGATGGCACTCACGTTGCCAAATCCCCCTAAAGTCGCAAGCGCATTGAACTCAGCAGCTGATGCAGGTGGTGGTGGAACGCCTTCTAATCCGGAAGAAGTAAACTGATATACACTATCTACACCGGCATCTGCAACGAATAAAAACCGAGAACCGTCGCCAGCTAGACATAAATCAACAGGATCTACGAATCGCTTTGGCGTTTGCAAATAGCGTTTTGCGGCAGGATCTAGTGTGCTGTAAAAGATAGGTTGGTAGAGCGCGCCGAAAGGTCCTTCTGTGAATTGGATGTGTTGCACTTGGATTTCCTGATCTTCATCCTGATTTAGCACCCAAAAGTCTGGGCTATTGCTCGCTGTGAGTTGCGGCGCTTGAGTAAAACCTTGAAGCGCTAATGGGTTTTTGAAGTAGTCGTTATAGGTAGCCCCTGATGCCGTAATAGGCAGTGCACTGATCCACTGGTGGTTTTTTGTGAATTTAAGTACAGCATTATCCGGTCCAAACCCTGCATTATTCGCACTTACTCCTGTTCTGCTTAAGTAATAGCTATTGTTTTCGGATTGAATATTGGAGCCAATAATCGCAATATCTGTAAACTTCACTTTTGCGTCCGAAGATGAGAAGCTGTTTTTAAAATAGAATGGGTGCACAATAACCGCTTCAGCTGTAGCCCCTTGCATGGACAGTACATTGTCGCTGCCAATCATTTCTATTTCATAAAGCGCCGTTAGGCTGTAGTCAACTCCAGTGATGGTGGTATCGTAGGTTCCTATTGCGAGAAGATCAAAACTCCGAGTTTGTGTGACCTTACGAACGCCTGGTACATAAATGCTGCCCTGTAGATTTAAGGCGATATCGTACCGCAGTATGAGGTCTTGCGCACTATCTACAACATAAATAAATTCATCGTAACCTATGTAAACGTCCACTGGTGCAATGGCATCCTGAATGTTTGGTGCGATCGGTACGTAGCTGATTTCGCGTACGTCGTAGGTAGGAATTTCTATGAAATCTAAATTGGTCCGTTCTCCGAAGTAGTTGTCGCAACTGCTTAGTAGTACCCCTATACTTAGGATGAAAAATATGCCTAAGGTTCTTACCATGTGAGTGGTTTTATTTTAATTCCTATCGTGCCTTGGTACTGGTTGTACGGTGTAGGTTGTGCCCCTACACCCCATGCTACAGGCCATCCTTTTACAATGGTTTTCATTCCGAAACCCATCCAAGGAAGCGCTTTTTGACTTCCGATCTGGTAACCGACTGCTCCCCACAATTGTGAACGCCATTGGTATTTTAGCCCGCCTGCGTAGAATTCAGCATTGTCTGTTGGGTGGTTCAGTTGCAGGCTCGGGGTAAGGCTGTGGTCGCCCTTTTTCCAAGCCGTCCATTGAATGCCCATAGAGAACATTTGAGGCGTAGCCGCTAAAGCCGATTCTTGACCTACAGGCAGGTTGCTCAACGGGGTGTTGGGGCCAAAATTGGTCAGGGCAGCTGCGAATTGAAGGTCTGCGATGTCCAATTTATATAAGAAGCCTAAGTCGAGGTACACGTTATGTGCTCTATATACACCTAGTTGTTCTAGGCCGTATTTGAGTTGAACTCCAGCATGGAAGTATTCACTGAAGGCTTGGCTTACTCCTAATCCTACACAGGTAAGTGCAGCAGAGGTAGTGGCACCGGTGCCTTCCGGTTGCCAAACCGTTCTTTCGGGGATGGATCCTGTGCTAAGACTGTTGAGCGTGAGGGCAATATGCTGGCCGTTTTCTCGTGCTTTGGTGAGTGCTACAAAATCGTGATTGATGCCACCGCCTAAAGCTCTGTTCGCAGAAAAAACACCTTGCTGATTGCCACCGCTGATCAGCGCAGGGTTGATTAGGGCACCGAAGCTGTGATCGGTCATGGCTAAGCTTGCACCGCCAACTCCTGTGCTCGCCGGGTCGATGGGAAGTTTTAAGAAGGTGAAGGCGCTAAGTCCAGCACGCTCCTCGCCGTAGGTAGGTAATAATTGGGCCGTAGCACCAAAACTCAAGAGCAAACCAATGGCCAGCGGTATGTAAAAGTGACGTCTTACCATTTGATTTGAATTCCTGCTAAAATTTGTGTCGGAGCGGAGTATCGTGCCGGATTTCTCGGATCAGTACCGGTCTCTTGTGGGCCATTAAATTCCGGACGTGGGTCGCGCCAAGTCAATGGAACATCGTCGCCATATTCATAGGCGCGGCCTGTAATAGGGTTGACCAATTGAGCATTTCTACGTCCAGTAATGTTCATCACCTCAAGGTTCAATAGAATGCCGCCTGTGCCAAATTTAACGAGCGCGTAGGAGGCCTTTCCGTTTATTCCGAACCAGTAGGCACCACGTTCCCTCAGGTAATTTGCATTATCGACGCGGTATTGCGGACGACCCAGGTCGTTGTATCCTTCTAAAATTTGAGGAGTGTAACGGTATCCAGAGGTGTATTGGGCATTGAGCGAAGCGCGGAACTTACTGCTGTCGTTTTGAAAGCTGATTCCTGCGTTGAATTTCCACGGCCTATCCCAAGCTAAGAACTGCTCTTGAGTTAACGGTACTTCACCGGTTTGAGCGATCTGAAGTGCACTTTCTCGCGCACTGTTTGACTTGCCTCGTGCTTGCTGGTACGAGCCGTTGAAGAATGAGGTGAAGGAGTTGTTTATCCGCGCATTCAATTGGGTTTCTACACCAATTATTTTAGCATAGTCTTGATTGATATACATGGTTTTAGTCACCGGACGACCGGTGGCATCCGTCGTAATAACGCGACGCGAAACGATGTAATCGAAGCGGTTGTTATTGAACGCGTTGATGGTCCAGCCAATGCGACTCCCTACTAAAGTTTTGTACCCGACTTCATAGGAGATGTTCACCTCAGGATTGAGGTTCGGGTTACCTAGGGAAGATAAGAAACTGCGGTCCTGGTATTGCGGATCAAGACCCGCATACATGAAACGTGGGTGTGGCATCCGCATGCTGTGCCCGTAATTAAAGTAGAGAACATTATTCTCAGTGACGGGGAAACTCACATTTAAACGTGGAAGTAGACGAACTTTCCAGCTCAAACCTCCGGCATTGAACGAGTTTTCGTTGTATGCTTCGCGAATGGCGGGGAGGACGGGCGAGGAGGAATCGGCCACCGCGTTATCTGCAAATTTTCCGGGGGCCCAATAGTTGAATCGCATCCCTAAAGTGGCTTTTACGCCTTTGTATTCTATGCGGTCTTGCGCAAAGAGTCCTCCTTTTTGTGGACGTACTTTCCAGATATCGTTGCTGGAACCAATGGATACTGACGGGGTGGTAGTACTGTCGTTCAAAACGATGGGTGCACCTACCCAGGGACGGTACACGTCGACCCACTGGTATTCTGTCAATGCGTGCTCTAGTCCACCACTAATGGTGTGAATGGAATTGGGCTGGAAGGTCAATTTCCCTTTGAATGTATTTTCTGCAGCGTAATGGTCGTGCCATATGGGCGTTATACCACCGTTGTTAACCAATCCGTTTCCTGGGATGAGGTAATAATTACCGTAGGGATCGTTTGGATTAAAGACAGTAAGGTCACCGGTGAAGATGTAGGCTTCATCATAAATCTGATCGACCGTTTCTGCCCGGAATGGACGACCGTTGGCATCTGCTCTAAGATTGGTGAAGAGTCTACCCGCACTGACGGTTAGGCCAGTTTTTGCGTTGATGCGTTTGTTCCAGCCCAGTACGGTGAGGTTACTGTGGTGGGTGTAGGTCGTTGCGTTATCTAGATTGTTGCTTCTGTCGTATTGAAAACCGGGCGTAAGTAGGGCATCGAATCCAACGATTTGTAACGTTCGTGAATTTTGATTCACCTTGAGGCTGTGGCTGTTGGTTAACGTAAACTTTCCTACGGTTTTATTCGCATAACTCAGCTTCACGGTGTGGGTATAATCATTGCTTTGACGCGGTGCCCAAAACTCGGGTTGATCCGGGAATAAACTGGATTTTAATTGAGTGGCAGTGGACCCAAAATAATGATCCGTCCATTGACCGCGCGCCGTAGTAAATAGGCGAAGTTTTTTCTTTGTGAAAGGTACGGGTGTGCTCAAGGTGACTTCCAATTCATCGGTATTGAAAGACGTCGCATCTGCGATTTGATCCGTTTGATAATTCAAACCCCAGCTGAATTTTTCACCGCCCTCTTTAATACGAGTATTAATAATACCGGCTGAACCACCACCGTATTCGGCGCTTGCACCACCGGTCATCAGATTAAGTGAGCCTACGGAAGAGGAACTGACACTCACTCCGCCTCCTGTTCCAGCGAGGGGATCTTGTGCTGAAATTCCGTCAATAAGATATTCTGTTTCGTAAACGCGCGCTCCACGAATTTGTAACCCGTCAGTAGTACGTTGTACACCGGCTTGCTGGGCCAAAACGTCTTCAACGCCTTTTGCAACCAACTTTCCAATTTCATTCCCTGTGAGTGTAATGGCAGAAGAAGCTTTTTCAAGATCCACCTGGTTCTTTCGTCCAACAACAGTTACAGCATTGAGCATTTCGCTCTGCTCCTGCATTTCTGCGGTAATAGTCGCCGGTTTTTTACTCGTGATTTTAATATCATTGAAGAGGATAGGTTGGTAGCCTATGAACTGAAATTTGACGCTGTAGGTTCCGGGTTTAATGTCGCGTATTTCGAAGTTTCCATCAAAATCTGTGAGCGTTTGATAGAACGTACCCACAATACTTACTGCGGCATTAGGCAGCGGTTCTTTAGTACCTTTCTCGAGGGCTTGCCCACGCAAGACGCCTTTTTCCTGTGCTGCAACTAGGAATTGGCACAAGATGAAGGTTAGGGTAAATAGGGCTTTAGAATACCGCATTGAATACATGGTCTAGGAGTAGGCCTCCGTGGTTGGTTGGCCGATTAAAAACGTGCAATGGCAAAGCCACAAACACCTGATTAATACTGCCGTTTTGTGTCCGGGTCGCGCCCATCGTGGTCGCACCGTTCCATCCTGCAATTTTTGTAATCTGCCCGTCATAGAGCGCCGTTGCATCTGCAGAGGGGACAATGGGTGTAATACCCAAGACAATATTTTGAGGCTGGAGCGATGGAAATCCGGGTTGTAGAGGAGCTAGGGTACTGTCGTTGGTCAAACGCGCTTGTCCACTACTAAAAACCAAACTCTCGACAGGAAAAACATCTAAAAAGGCACCGCCGGCCATATTCGATGAAAACTGCGATGCGGTAAATAGTTTCCCGCCTTTTTGAAGGAATTTTTGTGTGCTTAATGCGAGAATATTGAGGAGGTAGTCGTCGCCTGATTTTGTTGGAAATACCGTGGCATCTGTGAAAAGTGCAATTTTAGAATAGCTCGACATGATGATTTCAAAGGTGGGGTCCCAATAAGCAGGAATTCCTGCACCGCTGACCGCATCCATTTGTAAGTAGTCATAAAGAACATTTGCACTGTCCATCCACGATTTGTACGTACTTCCGATGTATTCCGGTTGTCCGTTTATAACGAGGGTAGCACTATTTGCAGCTTTCCAATAGAATCCTGCCGTAGTATCCACAGCGGAGTACACCCCTGCGCGGTCTCTAGCACGGAGGAAAATGAAATTTTCACCCTGCAAATCGGCACCAGGTATGGAATCAATAAAGCCCGCGTTTTTGTAATAAGCGACGTTGCCTTGAGGATCCGTTGCAAAGGACAATAAAGAAACGGAGGAGCCTATTTCCACCCAATTTCCGGTATTCAATTTGAACTCTACACTTTCAATGGTTTCATCTCCATCGGCATCCGTTGCCCGCCAATCCACCGTAGCTACAATGAATGCACTATCTGATAACAGTCCGTCCGGATCAATGGCTACCTCAGGTGCAGCATTCTTTATAGGTACAATAAGCGTAGCAGGGGATGGGTCGATCAGTCCTTCGTTATCTTCTGCCGCCACCGTGAGTAGAATGTCAGTGGTATCTTGACCGGCTTCAATACTAAAGCTGAAGGTGCTGTCTGTACGTTCGGTAAAGCTTGTGCTTTCATCTACAGTGATGTGGTATCCTTTTATAAAGCCGTCTACATCCATACCGTACCAATGCAGGGTAACGTTTGTTCCCAATCGCAGGTCACCTGAACGCACAATGCTGTCTACTTGAAGCAGTGTTTCAGGCGCCTTGTTTGCCACGGGATTGTCCGTCCCGCGGCAACTAAAGACAAGTACCGCTAACGCGAAGTACAGTAGGTATTTCATGAATTAGTGTTGTACAGAAATTCGAGTAAAGAATTGGCCTGTTGATCCTTCGAGACTTAGTAAGTACAAACCATTAGGTAATGCACTTACATCTACATTTGACTCTTGCGAGAAACGCTCACCTAACACTCGTTTTCCCGCGCTATTGTAAATCGCTAATACACCATCCATAGGTGCTTTAACGGTCAACTGATTATTTACAGGGTTCGGGTAATAGGCAACATTCATTTGGCCCAATTCTACGACGCTGATCGGTGAATTCGCCACAGTTATGCTGTCCAACGTTACGTTTGCACCGATAAAGTCATTGTTGTTACGCGGTACCAAACGGTAGTTGCTAAATCCATAGAACAGGATGCCTTCGATGGCATCAAAAGTCATGGTATCACTAACAACGATTGGCGTTACATTCATCTCACCGTCTAAACTGCTGTATGACGTGTCAGTGACCAATTGTACATCTAATGAACTGTATGCAGTAGTGCTTTGACGTCCTGCAAGAACGCGACCACTGTGGCTTACTGCGGCAGTATTAGAGCTGCTTACAGCAAAATCACCAAAACCTAAATTCGTTTGGCTAATGTGTAGTTTACCGTTCGGCTGCTCGTAGCGGATAAACATACTCTCGTACGGCTCCCAGCCAAAGTTTGCATAAGATGCAGAATCGGAAGGATCAAGCACGGTAGCGCTTACGTTACCTAAGTTGCCCGTTTTGTTTGCAGAAGTAACATTGAGGCGGGTCATTCCGTAGTATTCTTCTACCACGCCAGTTACTTCAACTTCTTCGTTGCGGTAAAATTGGTTCAGTCCAATACCCACACACCAAATCCCACTCCATGCAGAACCGGTTTCATCTTGAATGTAGAGGTACCCTAAATCGCCAATTTTAGTAGAAGCGGTTACTACCCCTTTGACGGTCACCTCTTGCGTTTCTAAAGGACTGTCTCCAAATGGATCCATGGTGTATTGAATGTCATAGACGAGCATTCCATTATCACGGACCGTGTAGAATTCAATATTGGGTGAGGCTTGCGTCGTCGGTTTTGTTGGATACCAACTTTCGTTCCCGTCGTTATCCGCAGCGTAGATGTAGTAACGTACGGTGCTGCCGTCGGTTTGTGCAGGAATTTCGTATTCGTATTCATCCGTTGTACCTGCACTCAAAGGGAAGGTATATTTAGGCATGTTCGCAATACTCACTGCATTATCTGCAGTCCAAGCGATACAAACGCTATCGACAGTACCGTCGTAATCTGTGATGTTACAGATAATTTCAACGTCTTGATTAGAAGTAGGTACGGATGGATCACGCTCGAAGTTTGCGATGTATGGCGGCGCATAGCCTACATCATAATGTGTGCTGTCAAATGGATTGATTTCATAGCCACGTCCGTTATCACCGGTACATCCGTTGGCGTCGTGACGAACTACACCACTCAATGAGTTTAGGAATGTTCCAGGGACTGGAGGTACAAAAGAACCCTGCGACTGCGGCGAGTTCGGATTCACTGTACTGTACGACGAGAGTTTTTGAGCTAAGAATCGGTCACTCACGTTGATCACGTTTCCATTGGCATCGGCTACGTTGAAACTGACGCGGTTACCGGAAAACTGAATTACGGTAGTCACCGTGAGGTTCTCTAAGGTTACGAAAGAACCTTCGTATGGTTCACCGGTGGTGAGTTGGTTGACCTGTTGGTTGTCGTTAAGATCCCCTAAGGAAATCGTATCGCTGATCACAGGATCTGTGGTTGTTGAGATGATGCTGAAGCTGTTGGCATCGACCAGACTTAATTGGTTCGAACCGTTGTATTCGCCCACCAAACCTTTGACCTCCACGATGTCTCCAGGAAGAACTTGGGTAAAGGTGGAAGGCACTTGAAGCGATCCGTTTGAGGCTGAATACACGCCCATAACTTCAATTCCTGCCCAAGGCGAACTTTGTCCACCAACTGCAGTGTCTTGTATAAAAATAAAAGGGCGAAGTCCTCCGGTTACCGAACCGGAAGCTACTTCTGTTGCCCAACCGGGGGTAACCACAACTCCACGGGTGATGATAGTCTGCCCGAGGTAGGCGGAGGTATCATTACAAGCAGCTAGATCTGAAGCCGAAACGTTATTAATTGCACTGATGCTGACGTAGGATTGGCCAAAAGCAGTTGATGCGAATGCAGCAACTAAAAGGGTGAGTAGATGTTTTCTCATTACTTAACTATTATGAAGGGTTCTGTTGTTCGTTTTCCAGTTTCTAAATCTTGTACATGTAATAGGTAGGTGCCTCGAGCGATGATTTGACTCTCTTTTGATAATAAATCCCAGGCATGCTCTCCGCCTGAGAAGGTGTTTTGATCTGTATTTTCTGATCCGAAGGTTCTAAACCAACGGGTATCGGAGCCATTGTAATTAGGGGTGTGTTCAAACGTATCGATCAAATCGCCTGCCGCTGTGGTGATTGTGATTTGACAATGTGCAGGAAGGTTGGCAAAAATGATTTTACGACTTTCTTCCTGGAAGTTACTCTGTCCCTCCCATCCTGCACTCAGGTAATAGGGGTTGGGATAAGCATACGGCCGATCTTCGTCATCCGCAGCTTCTGTACCGGGGAAGACGCGTGTTACGTTTGCGAGGGCGGAGCTTTCAAGACTTTCAAGACCCGCATTTAGATCGCCTTTATCAAAAGCGGTAACGGCCATTGCGGTTTGCCATCCGTTGGGAAGGGGTGAAAGCCTGTAGGCATATTCATAAACCACTGTATCGTTTTCGAACTGTTTAGGTGTAGAAAGCAATACCGGCGTAAATCCGTTGTTCATTCCATAATCGTTTCCGGTGCTGTCAAAAGAGGCAACTAAGCTTAAATCTTCAGCAAGGTTTGGGGTACCGAACACATCAAAGCCCGTGCTAGTAGCGTAGATGTTGAACCCTTCGAAATCTTGTTTTTTGGAGATGGGGTCAACGCTTGTGACACTATTGCTGGCCCAGTAGATGGTTGCGCTATTTTCTCCGGCCTCCACTCTAGAATAGGGAATGGAGGGTGGTGTAGGAAGGATGAAGCGTGTAATTTCCCCATTACCGTCTTTATCTTCTCCTGGATCTAAAATACCGTTGAAGTTGCCATCTTCTCCATTGTAAGTGGTTTGTGCCCAATTCGCTGCGCTGAGCAATCCACTGCGTTGAACTGCATTGTTTTGGGCATTTGGGTTTCCGTCTTCCATTTTCTTTGCCACCACAAAGGCAAAAGCGATGTTGATGGTATCTCCTGGCGCGAAGGTGCTGAACGGACCGGCCGAAATGAGATCAGATCGGTTTCCACTCTTATTGAGCTCCTCTTGAAGATCTACGTCTAGCGTACTCACACAGCCTGCAGATGAAGGGTTGGTCCAGCAAGGATTGTGGTTAAAGCCGTCCACCATTTTTTGATAGCGCTGCTGGTCTGTGGTCGGGAAAAAGAAGGTGCTTTGCCCGCTGTTATTGAATATCCAGGCGTTGTAGTTTACTCTAAAACTAGAATCCGTTCTGGGGTGGCGGAAGCCCTGTTTGTCTTCTCCACCTAAAAATACCTGGCCCACGTAGCTGTCGGTAAATCCTTCGTCACCAGTGGCATCGTAACAATAGGCGAGATTCAAACTGTCCACAAAGCCATTTCCGCCTTGAGAATAGAAGGTAGCGCCACCCGCTCCTGCAGGCGTAATGTTCACATTTCGTACCACTGTATTGTTCCACAAGCCTATGTAAAGATCTTCAAAGGTTTGGTCCCCCGTGTTGTAGAGGGTTAATGAACACATGGCCATGAAATCCGAAAAGCTGTAGTTCCAATTCAATAGGCGCATTTCTGCAACAATATCCATCGGGTTAATGTGATTGTTGATTGGGATAGAGGTTCCCGGCACCAATAAAGTAGAATCAGAAAAATGAGCAATAAAATCTTGATGGGAAATGGCCGCGGAATTAAACTTCGGAGAAGTTCTTAAACTGCTCATTTCTTTGACGGGCATTCCTGGGACCGGATTGAATTCAAATCCTCCACGGCCAGGAGCATAGCCCTGTGGCGAATCGTATGCAGAAGTGCTGACACGAATAACACCATTAGCTGTGCCGCCAATCCAAATACCGCCTTCAAATAAGTGTTCAATTCCCGAACCAGCAGGGTACTCTAATGAAGGAGTGCCTGAACCGTCTTTATATCCTCTGAAGGCGTTCCCAAAAGTACCGGCATTCGTCGCGGACAGTCGAATGTTCGCCTGCGTTGTTTGGAACTCTTCAAAGTTTTGTGCTTGCGTAAAAAGGCTACACAAAAGGGCGAAAAGAAGGAGGATTCTGTGTTGCATTAAAAAATGATTTTACGCGTGGTGTGACCATTCATGGTCTCTAAACGAAGAAGGTACGTGCCCTTTGGTAGTACGGGAACGGTAAAGGTTGTTTCGGAGGTTTCGAACAATTCTTGCCCTGCCAACGTGCTGATGTGTAATCTACTCTGCTTCGGTAGTGTTAGTGAAGCACCTGTAGGCATGGGATTCGGTAGGGTCCAATTCCCTTCATGCGAGGCTATGGCCAACTGTTGTCCTTCAATTTCGATATCTACAATCACAGGCAGGTGATCGCTCAATGCATATAAGGCGCTCAATACAGCACTGCTCACACTGTAATTAGTCCCAGAATTAATAGCATTGTTAAAATGATTTCCGTCATTTCCTACGGCAAAATAGCTGTTTGGGGCGTAGGTGATTTGTTCGTCGCCTTCAATAATGGCCTCCGAGCAGAGAATGTGGTCAAAGCGATCATCTAAACCGCCGCCTGAATGACAATTCCCTGAAGTACGAGTACTCTGGGTGTGTATGGAAGCAAAACTGCTGTTATTGTGCCAGTTTCCATTAGAGGTAATGGGATCTTCAAAGCGAAAGGTATTTCCTCCGATCAAGCTCTGAAAAGAAGCTTCGTTGCTGGAATAGGTATTGAGATCGCCCAATAAGAAAACGTTATCAAAGTTGCGCGCGTCGACCCAGTCGATGATTGCTGTAGCCGCTTTGTTGCGTTCTGCACCGTCAGAAGAGGTATTTCCTGCTTTAAAATGTGCGCCAATAACAACGAATGTTGCAGTATCACTATTGCCTTGCAACAACGCGTCTTTGTAGTAGAAGCGAACGATGTCGATGGCTCGAACTAAAGCATTGTTATCTGCATCTTTAGTGATTGCCCACTGGTTTGTGATGCCTAAAATATCACTGCGGTATGCAACGCCATTGACCAGCGAGGAAAAACCGTTGTGTACATGGTTCGCCATGGACCAGTGTGTAGTTGAACCGGTATTAAAAGCGTTGTTAAGAAGGTAGGTAAGATTGTTTGGGTTACTGCCTATTTCGTTCATGACCACCACATGCGGTTCTATTTCGCTAAGGATGGTTTCTAAATGTCCTTCTTTGCTGCTGGAGTTGTTGTTTGAACCCGTACAATAGGTAGTCGTATTGCGGTAATTCAAAAGATTGTAAGTCATGAGACGTACGGTACGGTCCTGTGCAACACTATTTAGCGTTAAAATGCTCAATACCAAAAGAAAGGATCGTCTCACATCTGTAGTTTTTGATGGTCACAAATTTAACGAAAAAAGCCCGGCGAAGGCCGGGCTTTTACTATTAACTGAATGTGAATTTAAGCGAGGAGTTTACGCACTATTCCACTAATCACTTTACCATCTGCCTGACCCGCCATCGCAACAGACGCCTGGCCCATAACTTTCCCCATATCTGCTACAGATGTCGCGCCTACGGCTGCAATGATGTCCTTAACTTTTGATTCGATCACTGTCTCGGAGAGCATTTCGGGTAAGTAGCGTTCGATAATCGCGAGCTGATCTTCTTCCGGTTCAGCAAGATCCGCTCTGTTTTGTGCTCTAAAAATGGTGGCGCTTTCTACGCGTTGCTTTCGCAACTTTGTCAGAAGCTTCATTTCGTCGGCCGTTGTCATTTCTCCTGCTCCTGCTGCCGTTTTCTCATTGAGAATCGCAGTTTTTATTGCGCGAAGGGTTTCAAGAGCGATGCGGTCTTTTGCTTTCATTGCCGATTTTAAATCGGTCATTATTTGTGCTTCTAGTGACATAATTAATCTACGTTATCGTGCAAAAATGAATTATTTGTTCTGATGTTTCCATCGTTGTCAACGCCTATGTTAGAAGGTTGTTCACTGCTTTTATGATCTAAATCGACGTCCATTCCTTGGCGCATATATGCAGGAACGCGTTCCGCTTCGTTCAGGTTTTGCAGGTTGGCTTTGAATTGGTATTGGAACGATTGCAAGCGTGACATACGGTCTTGGATTTTCGACGGCAATTCACTGAGCGGGCGCTTAGGCATCTGGCTCAGGGGTTGATCCATGTCAAAATTAGTTGCTTCTTCTGGTGTTTCCTTTACCGCTGGAGTCTCACTTTCTTTGATTTGAAAATGCAATGCTGGGTCCTCCTCATCAAGCGTTTCAACTTCAGATATGGTGTTGTGCGCTTGAGGCGCTAAATCAAATTCTTTATTGGCCAGAGTAAAACTGCGCTCCACACTTTCTTGTTCCGCCTTCTGCTTGAGTTCAGGCATCTCACTCAAGCTAAGGTCAAAAGGGGTGTATTGGGTATCTTCTATAGTGTCGTTGGTGTTGCGCGGTTCTTGCGACGTATCCAAGTCTTCTATCTCAAGCGTAAAACCATCACCATCGATATCTTCAAGGGTAAACCTGCGCTCTTCACCGATCGCTTTTGCGTCCTCGTTGGGAATGTGAGCGTTCTCAAAGGATTCAGTAGGTGTTTCAAGAGAGGAGAACGGGGCAATAACTTCTTCCTCCTTTTCCTCTTGCGAATCCAGCGTGTTACGCTCCATTTGAGGCGGGGCGGGTGCATCAAAGTCAGCTTCAGAATGTGCCTCAACTGCGGTCTCCTCTTCAGCAAGTACTGCATCAGATTCATCCTCGTCAACAAAGGTCAATTCCATTTCTTCTTCAATCAATTCATCTTGCGAGAACAGATCCCATCCTCCAGATAAGACCGATGATTCATTGGAGTCCTTTTCGTCATTCAGGTCGTAGTCCGATTCGTCTACTACTTCTTCCTTCACGACGGCCTCCTCGGAGTCCTCTTCCATGTCCCACTCAAGGACGTGAACTGTAGGAGCTTCCTCCTCGGTGATTTGCGCGTCGTTATGGAGTGTCGCTTCAAAGGTGGCGTCAATATCATCCTCAGGTAGCTGCGGGAAGCCTTCGGTTTCTGCGTCCAATTCATGCGTATCCTCAGTGGTTGCTGGGGCAGCTTCTGAATACACCTCTGCTTCCGGTTCTACCACTTCTTCAAAGGTTTCAAGATCCATCACAACGCGTTCTGAAGACGCCGCACTAGGAACTTCTTCTAAGGCGTTTTGTAGCGTGGATACATCCCCCGTTTCGTTGGTATCGAGGTCGTATTTCACCACTTCCGGCTTGTCTGAAGGGAGTACTTGGGTGCCTGTTGGGAAGCCCGTTGCGATGATGGTACATGTAATGCGGCTGCCTGTTTCTTCACTGGAGCCAATTCCCATAATCACATTCGCATTTCCACCTGCCTCGCGTTGAATATGGTCGGTAATCTCGCCAATTTCATCGATGGTTACTTCCTGTTCACCGTCCCCTGAAGTCAACAACAACAAGACGTTTTTAGCACCTTTAATGTGGTTGTCATTCAGTAATGGCGAGTCTAATGCTGCACCTACGGCTGCTGCTGCACGGCCTGGACCTTCGCCCTCGCCAGTTCCAAACAAAGCGGACCCGCTGTTTTCCAGGACGGTTTTGGCATCACGCAGGTCAATGTTCTGCGTGTAGTGGTTCGTGATGACTTCGGCAATGCCTTTAGCTGCTCCAGCTAAAACCTCATCGGCTTTGCTAAACGCATTTCTAAACCCTAAATCACCATAGACCTGGCGCAGTTTGTCGTTGTTGATGACAATGAGGCTGTCCACTGCATCGCGCATCGCTTTGATGCCTTCCTCTGCCTGATCTGCTCTCATTTTCCCTTCGAAAGAGAAGGGGGCCGTTACAATTCCCACGGTGAGTATGCCCATTTCACGTGCCGCTTTAGCGATAATGGGAGCAGCTCCTGTACCCGTGCCACCGCCCATGCCGGCCGTGATGAAACACATCTTAGTACCGGTTTCAAGAATGCTTTGAATCTCTTGAATACTTTCTTCCGCAGCACTGCGACCAATCTCAGGATCTGCTCCAGCACCAAGTCCTTCGGTGAGTGAAGCGCCTAATTGGACCTTATTCGCGACGGGACTATGGTAAAGTGCCTGCGCATCTGTGTTACAGATAATAAAATCCACGCCATTCACACCCACAGTTTTCATGTGGTTAACTGCGTTAGATCCTCCGCCTCCTACACCAATAACTTTGATGACTGAGCTTCTGTTTTTAGGAAGGTTGAATTGAATTCCGTCTTCTATCATGGTTGTTCGGTTATTCGATGTCTTCGTCGTTTTCTAGCCACTCTCTGATGTTGTTCATAAAGCCTTTCCAGAAAGGATCTTTACGCGGCGCTGCCTGTGTACTGCCCGTTTGATCCGGTGCGCCTTCAACTTCTTCGGTTTGTTCTTCTTCTTGTGCAATGGGAGTTTCAGGAACGATGGGCTGCTCGGTTTCTCTAGGGTCGTAAGCCATAGGATGGTCCTGCGATTCTAACGCCATGCTCAATAAACCAATGGAGGTTGCATAAACGGGTGAGGCCAATTCCTTGACGTATCCACTCGCTAAATGCTCGTTCGGGTAACCAATACGTGTCGGCATGCCGGTGAGGTATTCGACCAATTGGCTCATGTGCTTCAACTGCGAACCTCCTCCGGTCAGAACAATACCGCCGATCAGTCGCTTTCGCGGGTCGTTTTGTTGGTAATTGCGGATTTCTGCAATGACACTTTCCATGATTTCACGAACGCGTGCATTGATAATCTTCGACAATGTTTTTAAGCTGATTTCCTTTGGCGGTCTACCGCGGAGTCCAGGGATGCTCACGATCTCATTGTCTTTGTTCTCTCCTGGCCACGCAGAGCCAAACTTCACTTTCAAGGTTTCCGCTTGTTTCTCGATAATTTCGCACCCTTCTTTGATGTCTTCGGTAATGACTTTGCCACCAAAAGGTATAACTGCGGTATGACGAATGATTTGGTCTTTAAAAATGGCAATGTCGGTCGTTCCACCGCCGATATCGACGAGGACTACACCCGCATCTTTTTCTTCTTCTGCGAGAACGGCTGCTGCTGAAGCCAATGGTTCAAGCGTTATGTCGCCTACTTTCAGTTCACTCTGTTCGACACAGCGTGCGATGTTTTTAATGGAGGCAATTTGACCAACGACGATGTGGAAATTGGCTTCCAATCGCGATCCATACATTCCTTGTGGGTTGATAATGTTGGCATCCCCATCCACCTTGTATTCTTGAGGCAATGCATGTAAGATTTGCTCCCCAGGCATCATAACGAGATTGTGGACGTTTTTTTGCAAAGAAGCGAGATCTTCCACATTGATAATGGCCTCTGCATCTTCGCGCATGATGTAGTCTGAATGTTGCATCGAGCGAATGTGTTGCCCGGCAATACCCACCATGACCTCAGTAATTTTCAAGCCAGAATTTTCTTCGGCCATTTTTACCGCGGCTTGAATACTCTCGATGGTGAGCGTAATGTTTGCTACCACCCCGCGTTGGACACCGAGGCTTTTGCTTTTTCCGATACCCAAGACTTCAATCTTGCGGTGCTCGTTTAATCGGCCCACCACGGCTACAATTTTAGTGGTTCCGATGTCCAGACCTACTGCTAAAGGGGCGTTCTGTATCATCTCGTCGTGCTTACTACTTGGTTTTTATATCGCAAGTCAATGCTTCTTATTTCTTCTAAATCCTGCGTCGGCGTAGCGGCATAATAAGCGCTCAACTTTCGCAAGTCACCTGCCAATTCATTTCCGGTATTTGCCGTGATGCGGTGCGTATATCCTTGAGGAATGAGCACAACATTCGAAGCGTTTACCTCCATCTGCGCGAGGCCGTCTGAGGTGAATGCCGGACTGGCAAACACTACATCTAATAACGTACCGGCTCTAGCGGCAGTAGTGCTGTCATTTACCCCCGTGATGATGGGCAAGTCTAGCGGTGTTTGTCTCGGTGCGGGCAACAGCTCGTGGGTTTGGGTGAGCAAAAACTGTTGGTCGTTCATAAAGACCTTTGCTTTTGCTTGCTTTGAAACCACCGTTACCACTAGAGACTCATTTAAATTCCAATATACCTGCGCATCGGCCACGTACGGCAGTGCTTCCAAAGAGGTTTCTAACAAAAATGCAGGTGTTTTAAGCGCAATGGAATCGGGCTGTGCGGCCAAAAAAGAAGTAATCAGCGGTTCTACTTCGGAGCTAACTACAAGTGCTTGATTATCAGGGTAGTAAAACTTCACTTCCACGGTGCTGAACGCTGCGTTTTTCCAGTGCTGCATACTCAGCACTGCACTGAAAATCAGTCCTGTACCGAAGATGATGCTCAATGCGGTATATAAAAGTCGCTTCTTTTTCATCGTAAAACGGCTTTTAAGTGGGGTACGGTATCGCCTATATCGCCGGCACCCACAACGAGTACCACATCACATTGTAAGTGGGCCACTAGTTCTGGGAGCGCGGCTGCTGTGCACGTTTTTGCACCAGGAATTTGTAGGGCCAGGGCTTCGGAATTTATACCGTCGATAGGCTGTTCACGTGCAGCGTAAATGGGCAGTAGAATGCATTGATGTACGCGTTTGAGCTGCTGTACAAATCCTTCAAAGAAATCTCTAGTACGACTGAACAAATGGGGTTGAAAGCACAGTAGAATAGTGTTCTCTGGATACATTTCGTGTACACTATCGATCATTGCCTCTAGCTCAGTAGGGTGGTGCGCGTAATCTTCGATGAGCGTCGTAGCTCCCTTTAGGTGGTATTCAAATCTGCGTTTTATTCCACCAAAAGTTGGAAGGGCGGTGGCGATTTGTGCTAAAGAAACGCCTGCATAATGTGCAAGGGCTGCAGCGAGGACAGCATTGTAGACGTTGTGTTTACCCGGCATGAAAAGCTTTGTCTCTGCCGTATGTGCGCCCAATTGAAGGGTAAAAGAATAGGCCCCCTGGTTGGATTGAATATTCGTAGCAAAGGCAAAATCCTCGGGATTGCCAACAGCCGTAGTTTCTTCTAAGGTAGTTCCAGAAAAAGTTGGTCCTTCAACTTGTTGAATGAAGGCATCGAAGGTGTTGGTTAAATCGGTTTCGTCGGCGTAAATATCCAAATGGTCTGCATCTGCGGTGGTTATTGCCGCTGCTGCAGGATGAAGATGCAGGAAGGAGCGGTCAAATTCATCTGCTTCTACAATCATCCACGGGCCGTTACCCAATCTGTAGTTGGTACCGGATGCACTTAAGATGCCGCCAATAAAAGCGGTAGGATCTAGTCCTGCCGCTGTTAAGAGGTGCGTGAGCATTGCACTCGTGGTGGTTTTGCCGTGGGTGCCAGCAACCGCTAGTGTCTTATGGCCATTCGTGATGAGTCCCAGTGCAGCTGCACGTTTGATGGGTTCATAGGCCTCAAAAAATATGCGCCATGGGTGCGTTGGGGCAATTGCAGGGGTGTAAATAACCGTGGTTTCTGCCGCAGGCCAACCTGGATAGGCGTCGAGATCTTCGGTGTAGCAAAGTAGTGCACCTTCCTTTACTAAGGCTTCCGTAAGCGCCGTTTTGGTGCGGTCAAAGCCGAAAACAGGAATGTTTTGATGCAGAAAATGACGCGCCAATGCGCTCATGCCGATCCCGCCGATCCCAATAAATACGATATGTGAATGTTTCTTTATCACGCAATTAATTCGCTAATCAGGGTACATATATCTTGGGTTGCATTGGGGAGGGCAAGTTTTTTAATATTCTCGCCTAATCGGTCCCTGCGCTTGGTGTTTTGATACAGCGCTTCAAGCTCAATGGTAAAGCGCTGGTCCAATTCTATTTCAGGAATGAGCACTGCTGCACCTTTTTCGCTCAATGCACGCGCATTATGTGTTTGATGGTCTTCCGCGACGTTAGGGCTAGGAATGAGCACTGCAGCTTTACCAATCAAACAGAGTTCGCTTAAGGTGCCGGCTCCAGCGCGACTTACCATCGCATCTGCAGCGGCATAAGCAGTAGCCATATCGTCAATAAATGCATGCACTTTTACCGTTTCCGAGGTAAGCGATACGTATTCTTTTTCGTACAGTTTCCCGCATTGCCAATAGATTTGCCAGCCTTGTTGCAGTAGGATAGGAAGACACTTTTCCATCTGCTGATTCACGGCTCTTGCCCCTAAACTTCCGCCTAAAATGAGCAGTGTCGGTCGTTTCGGGTCGAGGCCCAATGTCTTTTTACACTCACTTTGTTTCGGTAGCGGATTGGTAAACGCTTCTCGCACGGGGTTGCCCGTAAGGTGTACTTTATCGGTTGGGAAGAACCGCTCCGCGTTTTTATATGCCGTGCAGATGGCTTTCGCCTTGGCGCCTAATTTGATATTCGTTACCCCGGCGAAGCTGTTTTGCTCTTGAACGACTGTGGGAATACCCATCCGTTGTGCCATAAGCAACGCCGGTCCACTGGCATAGCCGCCCGTCCCAATCACTGCATCGGGTTTACGGGCTTTTAAAATCTTGCGGCACAGCCATAGTGCATAAACCAGTTTGAACGGAACGCTCCAGCTTTTCCATGGTTTTTGACGATTAATTCCCGCGATGGGTACCCCCGTAATGTTAAATCCAGCGGCAGGTACGCTGGTCATTTCCATTTTGCCTTTAGCGCCTATGAAATGAATCTCAGCATCTGGATAGCGTGCTTTGAGGCCATTAGCAATGCTTAATGCTGGGAATATATGACCCCCGGTTCCGCCTCCGCTGATGATAAAACTTTTAGACATGGGCTTCGGCGTTTTCGTGTTCTTCTTGACTTTGTACACTTTCACCCACCACCTTCTCGACATCGGTATGACTGACGCTTAAGATGATGCCTAATGCAATACAAGTCATCCAGATGGAGGATCCACCTGCGCTCAAGAAGGGCAGGGTCTGTCCCGTGACCGGCATGAGGTTGGTTGCTACACCCATATTCACTAGGGTTTGTAAGATCATACCGGAGGCCGCAGCTAACACGAGTAGTGTACCAAACTTAGTGTGTGCACGACGGGCGATTCGGACAAAACGTCGAAACAGTGCCATATATAAGAGTACTACACCGCTTGCGCCTATAAGGCCATACTCTTCCGTGATAACGGCGAATACAAAATCCGAATTCGATTGCGGTAGGAAGTTTTTCTGAACGCTTTTCCCCGGTCCTTTGCCGAAGAGTTGTCCTTCTGCAATGGCCATTTTCGCAAGGTCCGTTTGGTAAGAGGCGTCAGAATCCGTTACGCCGAAGTTTACGATCCGTGATTTCCAGGTATCGACCCGGTTTGAAATTCCAGGGAAGGCAAGGACGATTAAGATGAAAAGGGTGAGAAAGGCCGCTCCAATACCTATGATTTTGCCTAGATGTTTCCAAGGGACACCGGCGGCAATCATTAGAATGAAGGTCATCCCGAAGATGATGGCGGTTGTAGAAAAATCGGCAGGTAAAATAAAAATAAGCGTGAGCGCAATAGCTAGCGGGTAATACAAGCTCTTAAACAAGGTGAAGTCTCGAGGTTTTGCTAACCACCGGGCGAGCCAAACCAGCAGCGCTAACGAAGCAAAAGCTGAGGTTTGAAAACTCATATTTAAAACCGGTATACGCACCCAGCGTGCTGCATTTGCACCGCCCATAGTAGTTCCTTGAAGTAAGGTTACCACAAGTAGGACGATGGCTACGGGCAGAATGATAATCGAGAATTTACCGATGATTCTGAAGTTTAATCGGTGTACGCTATATAAAAAGAAGCCGCCGAGGACTAAGTGTATCAGGTGTCTGGTCAAAAATCTAAACGTGTTCCCACCGCTGAATTTGTACGCAAGGGAGCTGCTCGCACTGTAAATAGGCAAGAAGCTCACGAGCATGAGCAGTAGGATGAGGCCCCAAAGGAATTGGTCCCCTTTTAGATATTTATGGACTGTATTCACCGTCTTCTGTCTTAAAGCATGCGAACTGCATTTTTGAATTGGCGTCCGCGGTCTTCATAGTTTTCGAAGAGATCGAATGAAGCGCAGCAAGGGCTGAGTAATACTACATCTCCTTTGTCTGCCATCTTTGATGCTGCGCGAACGGCATCTTTCATCGTATCTGCTTCGGCGAAGGCCGGAACGGTTCCAAAAGCTGCTTTGATTTTTTCATTGTCTAAGCCCAATGCTACAATGCCCTTCACTTTGCCTTGAACGAGCTGGAGTAATTCCGCGTAATCGTTTCCTTTGTCCACACCGCCAACGATCCAAACCACAGGTTTGCTTTGGCATTCTAAGGCGTAATACGTGGCGTTCACATTGGTTGCCTTGCTGTCGTTGATGTATTCAACACCGCTAATGTTCAATACACTTTCTAAGCGATGTTCGAGCGAGTCGAAGGTCGAAAGTTGTTTGCGAATGGTTTCTTTTCTGATGTTCATCAATCGGCTGCTCAATCCTGCGGCCATGCTGTTGTACATGTTGTGCTTTCCTTGTAAAGCGAGTTCTTCAATAGTCATTGCTTCGTTATTTAATTGAATGGTTATTGTGTTGTTTTCTTTCGTTGTTATTCTGTGCGGACCTGCAGGTGCGTCTGTTCCGTAGGCCAATAGCGTTGGCGGGTTAGGATGGTCTTGCAACCACTGCTCTAGCGCTGATTTTGTGATCGGATCATCATCGCAGTAGATGAATTGCCCTGAGGTATAGGTGGCCAATTGCATTTTACTCGCCGCATATTTTTTTAAATCGTAGTCGTACCGATCGAGGTGATCCGGGGTGATATTAGTCAGTATACCTTGGTCCAATTTTAATCGGAAGACATCGTCCAATTGGAAACTGCTCAACTCCAAAACCACCACTTCAGGATCCGGCTGTCCCTGCTGCATTCGCTCGGCGAGCTTGCCCGCTAAACTTTGACCAACATTTCCAGCTAAAACAGCATCTTTTTCCGCAGCAATAATGTGGTGGCACAACGTAGCGGTTGTTGTTTTTCCATTACTACCGGTGATGCCAATCAGCTTGGCCGCAGTATAGTTGGCCGCCCAGTCCACTTCACCCAAAACGACTGCACCGCCGGCTTTCAGTGCCTTAATAATTGCTGCCGTGTGCGGAATGCCGGGACTTTTTATGATGGCTGCTGCGGCTTTTAGTCGGTCCACATCGTGACCATTTTCCTCATAGTCGATACCCCAATGGTTGAGCCGTTCCTTGTCTTTCTCAGAAAGCGCTTTTGCGTCGCTAAGAAATGCAGGAATACCCAGTACATGCGCTAATTGCGCTGCACCCATGCCGCTAATGCCGGCACCAAGTATGGCGATATTTGAGTAAGGATGGTTCAACTTATCTCAGCTTCAAGGTTGCGATGGCCAATACTGCGAGCATGATGCCCACAATCCAGAATCGAGTCACAATTTTAGTTTCCGGGTACCCCTTCTTTTGGTAGTGGTGGTGCAGCGGACTCATCAAGAAAATTCGACGGCCTTCACCGTATTTTTTCTTTGTGTATTTGAAGTAGCTCACTTGTAAAATGACACTAACATTCTCTGCTAGGAATACTCCTGCTATGATGGGTAATAGGAACTCTTTTCGAACAGCGAGTGCGATGACGGCCACGATGGCGCCGATCGCTAGTGATCCTGTATCGCCCATGAAGACTTGCGCTGGGAAACTGTTGTACCATAAGAATCCTATGGCGGCTCCAATAAATGCGGCAGTGAAAATCACAAGTTCTCCTGAATTAGGGATGTACATAATGTTGAGGTAGCTCGAGAAGACGATCGAGCCACTGACGTAAGCCAGAACTAATAAGGCTGTTCCGGCAATGGCGGTGGTGCCGGTGGCTAATCCGTCCAATCCGTCGGTTAAATTGGCTCCATTCGAGACGGCTGTAATGATAAAGATGACCGCGAAAATGTACACCAACCAAGTCCAATTTGACCCTGTAGGTCCTATCCAACGGGTGAAAATATCGTAGTCAAATTCGTTGTCCTTTAAGAAGGGAAGGGTAGTTTTTGAGCTCTTTACGGCATCGCCGTAGGTTGCCGCAGGCGCATCATCACTGGCTACCCAAGAGGCGCTTTCCACCACCGGTTGCTTTTCTTTGATGGTGACTTCAGGGTGGAAATACAACGTGCTGCCCACAATGATACCGAGCACAATTTGACCGATCACCTTGAAAATGCCACGCAGACCTTTTTTATCCTTTTTGAAGACCTTGATATAGTCGTCTAAAAAGCCAATCGCGCCCATCCAAAGGGTCGAAATGAGCATCAACAAAATGTAGATGTTGTCCAATTTTGCCCAAAGCAGGGTAGGTACCACAATAGCCAAAATGATAATCACACCACCCATAGTTGGTGTTCCCGCTTTCTGGTTCTGTCCCTCCAGGCCTAGATCGCGAACGGTTTCACCGACCTGTAATCGTTGTAACCGGTCAATCAATCGTTTTCCAAACAACATGGAGATGATTAATGAGGTAATCACTGCCATTGCGGCTCTGAACGTGATGTACTGAAATACACCGGCTCCTGGAATGTCGTAGGCTTGGTCTAAATAAGTAAAAAGGTAGTACAGCATAATATTAGTGGTTTAGGAAGTTTTGTACCTCTTCGACATCATCGAAATGGGTTCGTACTCCTTTGATCTCCTGGTATTTTTCATGCCCTTTTCCTGCGATGAGGACAATGTCACCCGCTTGGGCTAGCATAAGTGCGCTTTTTATAGCTTGGGCACGGTCCGCTATGGTCAAGACCCGAGCTTTTTGATCGGGACTGAGCCCAGCCTCCATTTCGGTAAGGATGGTAGCGGGTTCTTCATCGCGCGGATTGTCGCTTGTGAGTATCACTTTATTGCTTTCTTTTGCTGCGATTGCTGCCATTTGAGGACGTTTTCCTTTGTCTCTATTTCCCCCGCAGCCCACTACGGTTATGACTTTTCCTTTTCCTTGATTCAGGTCATTGATCGTTCCTAGCACATTTTGAAGTGCATCTGGTGTGTGCGCATAATCCACTACGGCCGTGATGTCCTTTCCTTGAAGGGTTTGGAAACGACCGTCCACAGGCTTGAGTAGACTAATAGCGGTAAGGAGTTGAAGCGGATCCTTACCCAATTCTATTCCAACCGCATAAAGGGCACATAAATTATAGGCGTTGAAATCCCCTAGAATGCGCGACCAGCATTCCTGGTCGTTTAGAGTTAATAGCATTCCGTCAAACCGACGCTCTAATAGTTTGACCTTATAATCTGCCGGGAATTTCAAAGCATAGCTCTTCACCTTAGCTTTCGTAGAGCTAATCATGGTAGGGCCGTGTTTGGCATCCTCGTTATAAAGTGCAATAGCGTCCGATTTGAGTCCATCAAAGAGCAGTTTCTTCGCTGCTATATACCCGTTCATATCTCCATGGTAATCCAAATGGTCGCGCGTGATATTCGTGAATACGGCAACGTCAAAATCTACATGCGCTGTACGGTGCTGTACGAGGGCATGAGAGCTTACCTCCATGAAGCAGTATTTTACGCCAGCATCTACCATCGCGCGCATATGCTCTTGAACAGCCAATGCATCAGGTGTGGTGTGCGTCGCTGGTACGGTTGTTCTTCCAATACGAACTGAAATGGTACTCAAGAGTCCACAAAGCTCCCCTTCAAGTGTGCTGAACAGATCAAAAAGAAGGGTGGCAACTGTAGTTTTACCGTTGGTGCCGGTAACGCCGATAACTTTCATTTCCTCGCTCGGATTACCGAACCAATTCGCCGCAACTGCGCTCAATGCATAAGCACTGTCCTTGGTTTGGATATAATGAATGCCTTCTCTGGTTTTCGCAGGTATATTTTCACAAACTATTGCAATAGCACCTGCATCTAGCGCGGTTTCGATGTAATCGTGCCCATCGACTTGGGTACCGGAAATGGCCACAAACAATGCATTCTTCCCGGACTTTCTACTATCATAACAAATGCGCTCAATAGCGATTTGTGTATTCCCTATGATTTCTTGGATGCGAACGCCGTAAAGCAAGTCTTTAAGTAGTTTCATCGCAGTACTAGTTTTACGGTGGAACATTGGTGGAGTGGGGTACCTAAAGCCGGTTCTTGTCGTACTACGCGACCTGTACCTATAAGCGAAACAGCAATTCCTTGTCCCTCTAATATTCGTGTCGCTGTGCGCGCATCTAATCCACTAAGGCTGGGTAGGAAGTTCTTTTGGAACGCTTGTTCAAAGCGGTCTTCGCCGACGGCAGTAGTACGCGCGGCGATGAGTTGTTCGCTGTTTAAGGTGGTCGGGGGTTCAGGCAACTGGCTGTACACTTCGTCTGCGATGGCCTTAAATACTGGTCCTGCGACGATGTTTCCATAATAGCCCTTGTAGTAGTCCGGCTTATTGATCACTACGATGCAGCTGTATTTAGGGTCATTGGCTGGAAAATAGCCTGCAAATGAGCTTTGGTAATCTTTTCCGCCACGCCAGTAGTTCAGCTGACACGTACCGGTTTTTCCTGCGACGGGAACCCGCTGGTCATAAATATTTTTAGCGGTACCATATTGTACGGCGCCTTCCAACATAACCTGGAGTTTTTTAACCACCTCTTGTGAGCATATGGCTGGATTGAGAATGGCGGTTTCAAAATCCTCAACGATCCGACCGTGGTCCATGATGCGTTCAACAATCTGAGGTTTTACCATGGTCCCGTTGTTCGCCACAGCATTGTAGATGGTCAATAGTTGAAGCGGAGTGAACTCGACACCGTAACCGTAGGCCATCCACGGAAGTGAAATCCCGGACCAGCGATCATCATTGGGTTTTGGTATGTTTGGAGCGCTTTCGCCTTTAATGGTAATGCCAGTAGTTTCGTGAAAACCGCGGCTGTAGAGGAAATCGACATAGTCGTCTGGATGCTGTTCGAAATGCTTCTGGACCAATTTCACAATGCCCGTATTCGAGCTAACCTCGAAAGCCTTACGCAATGAAATAGTGCCGTAACCGCCCTTGCGCGAATCCCTAACCTTCTTCCCGTAAATTGTAACTACTCCATCTTCTGTATCAACCTGATCACTGGTGTCGGCTACCCCAGTTTCAAGCAGCGCCATGGCGCTGAGAAGTTTAATGGTGGAGCCTGGCTCAGTGCGCTCCCAAACCGCGTAGTTGCGTAGCTCACTGTAAACACTGTCTTCATTGCGACCGAGGTTAGCCATAGCAACGATGCGTCCTGTGGCAACTTCCATGACTACTGCTGTTCCGTGATCAGCATCGTATTTTTTTAATTGGGCAAGAAGACTCTGCTGGGCAACATCTTGAATGCGCGTATCTATAGTGGTAAACAGATCGAATCCATCCACGGGCTCTACGGCTTGCGGATCATCCAGCGGTTTCCAGTCGTTCCCGGTGATTTTTTGCATCAGTCGGTTGCCCGGTTTGCCTTGCAAGTAATTACTGTAATAACCCTCAAGACCGGCTTGCGCACCATCTTTATCGCGACCTATAGTTCTAGATCGAACGTCGGTAGCCATTTGAATGCGCTCGAGCTTTTCTTGAATAATCAAGCCGCCTTGAAACGCCCCGCGAGAGAGAATGGGGTAGGTTTTAATCCGCTGCAATTGGCTGTAATTCAAATCTGCCGCCAACGGAATGTAGCGGTGTTTTTTATCTCGCTCACTACGGAGATAAAGTTCCCATTGCGCTTCGTTCCGCTTAGGATTAAGGATGGCTAATTTTTCGCTTAGCCCAGCAACCTCTTCAGTGAAGACAGTGGCATCCACCGTTAGAGCGTCGAAATGAATGTTGTAAACGGGTTTAGTCGTCGCCAGGGTTTTGCCGTCTGCACTGTAGATGTCGCCTCGTTTTGCTTCAATGGGTCGGCGCTCAATCACCCGCTCTTGACTCTGTGCTCTAAGCTCAGGTCCCATGACAAGTGAGACATAGAATAATCGGACAAGGATGATTAGGAAGAACGCATACACTGCTGCGCTGATCCAAGTAATCCTTTTCTTTATTTGTCCAATTTCGAGGCTCATTCTTCCACAACAATTTTATTCGGGCGTTCTGTAGGCGCGTTGAGTCCCAGTTCTTTTGCCTTGCGCAAGACTTTGCTCTCCAAAGAGAGATCCGTTAGTTTTTCCTTCGTTTCCGTGTATTCCGCTTCTAGTTCTTGTCGGGCTTCACTTAGCTGCTCTATCTCATGCACCTTGCGGTCTGCACTGTGACTGGTGTATATTGAGATCAGTGCCAAAAAGCTTAGCCAGGCTGCAAAAGGGAGTGCACGTAGTATGCCTTCGTCACTAATTCGCAGTGTTGCCCCAATTTTTGACGATATGTTGTTCCACTTACTCATCGCGGTTCCATTCGTGTTCTGAGCGCTCCGCGATACGTAGTTTTGCGCTCGTAGCCCTTGGATTTCTTGCGTTTTCCTCTGCGGTTGCGACCACAGGTTTTCTAGTGATGGCTTTAAACGGGAGTCGCTTCACGCCAAAAAAGTCCGATTCTGTTTGTCCCGTGGCCTTGCCCTCTTTGATAAAGTTTTTGACCATTCGGTCTTCAAGGCTGTGGTAACTCATTACTACGAGTCTGCCGCCGGGAGCTAGAACGTCAATACAACCGTTTAACAGGTCTTCTAGTACTTCAAGCTCCTTATTGACTTCCATGCGTAAGCCTTGAAAAACTTGGGCTACGTATTTGTGCCATCCGCCACGCGGTGCTAACGGTTCACACAATTCACGCAGTTCCGCAGTAGTCTTCAGCGGTGCTTGAACACGTGCCAGCAAAAGCGCATGAACGAGCGGTTTAAGGCTTTTAAGATCGGTGTGTTTTCTGAATAAATCGTAGAGCGCTTGTTCCTCGTAAGTGGTTAGCACCTCCTCTGCTGAAATGCCTATTGCGGGGTTCATCCGCATATCTAATGGTCCATCAAAGCGAATGGAGAATCCACGCGACCCTTCATCGAACTGATGAGAGCTCACGCCGAGGTCTGCAAGAATGCCATCTACTTTTTTAGCGCCATGTAGTCGGAGATGGTTTTTTATGTAGCGGAAATTCGCTGCAATAAAGACCAGATTCGGATGGTCGGGAAGGTTGTTTTTAGCGTCTGGATCCTGGTCAAATGCGTACAGGGTACCGGTCGTTAATTGGTCTAAAATAGCCTTGCTATGACCGCCGCCGCCAAAGGTCACATCGACATACGATCCGGCAGGATCGATGCGTAAACCTTCAAGGCATTCCGTTAAGAGAACTGGATCATGATAGCTCATTCTGACTTGGATTTATTCCGCCCATTACTTCTTCAGCGAGCAATCCAAAGTCATCACTATCCACATTTACGGCGTTTTCGTACGCGTCCTTATCCCAAATCTCGATGATGCCGCTATGGGCGCTCAATACGATTTGACTACTAAGGTTGGCAAATGCCTTCAGGTCGGGACTGATCCCCACCCTAGATGCACCGTCCAATTCTACAAGCTTTACGCCTGCCGTAAAAAGTCGAATAAAATCATTGTGTTTTTTGACAAAACGGTTCAAGGTGTTGACCTTGTTCATGACCGTATTCCACTCCTGCATAGGATACAACTCCAAACAACTGTTAAATACACTTCTTTTAAGTACAAATGCATCATGCATCTCCGGCGCCAGCTGCTTCTTCAGCGCTGCCGGGAGACTGATGCGACCCTTCGCATCCATCTTGCATTCGTGTACTCCAATGAGGTTTAACATCTGTTTTTAACTGCTCTCTTACAAAAGTAGAATTCTTGTCCCACGATTTCCCACAAAGATACACATTGTGGATAACTTTTGGAAGTAAAAACGCCAGACTTCCTTTTAAGCCTTGTAAATAGTGGTGGGAAGAAGTGGGAAGAAGTGAAAACAGTGTGTGAATAAGATTGTGAATAGCGATTCTTGAGGTGCCTCGATAAATTGGTCTAACTTTACGTCAATCCTAGGAACTATGAAGATTAACAGCGCTGAATTCGTAAAATCATCTGCAGAGCTTAAAGAGTGCCCTGCGCCAACTAAAAATGAATTTGCCTTCATCGGAAGGTCGAATGTTGGGAAGAGCTCGTTGATCAACATGTTGATGCAACGCAAAGACCTCGCAAAGACCTCTGGGCGACCTGGGAAAACACAACTAATTAATCACTTCGAAATCAATGAGGATTGGTACCTCGTCGATTTACCGGGTTACGGTTATGCGAAAACTTCAAAGAAGAATCGCGCCATCTTCCAGGAGATGATCACTAACTATATCAAGAAGCGCGATAACTTAATCAACACTTTCGTCTTGATTGATTGTCGTCACGATCCACAGAAAATAGATCTGGAATTTATGGAGTGGTGTGGTATAGAGGGGATACCTTTTTCGATCGTCTTCACGAAAATTGATAAACTGGGTTCATCGTCTCTCATGAAGCAAATCGCCCAGTACAAAAAGAAGCTTTTATTGCAATGGGAGGCGCTGCCGCCCGTATTTATGACTTCGGCTGAAGGTAAATCCGGCCGTGAGGAAGTGCTGCGTTACATTGATGAGGTGAACAAGAGTATCACCACTGAAATGTATCGTAAACTATAACTGTACGGTTCTTATTTCTCCGGCGAAATCAAACCTGATTTTTCTCCAAAGTAACGTGCGAAGTCACGCATATCTGCCGCTAAGGCGGTATCTTCTGTCGCACGCTCATAGCCGTCTGCCATAGAAATAAAGGTCTGGTGGTACATGCGTTTCATGTCGTCCATGAGCATGTCCTTTGTCCATAAATCAATGCGGAGACATTCGGAATTTTTATCGTCCCAAACTCCCATCATCAGGGCTTTTGCCTGCTCATTCGATACGCCCCCGTCCGTGGCATCCCATGTAATGGTCTCAGGGATTTTATTTTCATCTAATCCAACGGTGATTCTGATTTCACTTTCTTTCTGTACAGCCATTACGGTTTGTATTGTGCGTCGCGCAAAAATTTCTGTGCGTCGCGAATTTTAATGATTTCTTTTAAACTTAGTTCGCGGTGGTGCTCCGCATAGCTTTTGACCAATTTATACCCAATATATCGAGCCACTCTTCCCGGTATATCTCCGTCCATCGCGGTTCCAAGCTTTGAAAATGGTGCCGGTTCCGACAGACGTTGGCGAACCATCATATCCGTAGAAAAAAGCAATTTTTCACGTACCAATACCTCCCATATATTGGATTCATTTGCTTCTAAAAAGTCCCATTCCTCTGGTCCATAACCCAAAACTTCGCTATCAGCTACAGTGTATCCCGTAAGGGCTTCGGTGGCCAGTGCAATTTTTCCATGATAGACCATTTGACCGATTAAGGTAGGGTCGTTGAAGTTTTCTAAGGATAGGGTTGCTAATAACGCATGGGCATAAGCAACGGGCAGTTGACTTTGACGTAATAATACGTTTTGATAGGCAGGAATTCCTGCGTATCCGGGGTAGCCAGCGCCCAAGAAATTATCTAAACCTACAAAAGCATACGACGTGTCGTTTGCCGTCATTCCAGGAAAATAGATACAGGGCGATTCTAGATCGATCCCGCTGATATAAAAGAACAGTTGGTTCGGTAGCGGCAGTCCTAAAAGATCATTTGCACGTACACTTATTGCATTTAAATCTTTGGCGATCGCATCCTTGTCCATAAGATTTTGGACGTTGGTATAATGATCGCGCAACGTCGGGTTAGCGCGCTCTTGTTCCCAAAAATTAGGAAGCGGGTTAGATGCGAAAAAGGGATGAAAGTGTGCGGTTAATTCTTTTATGTTGAGCGAATCACCGCCAAAAAGCACTTCATCAAAACTACGCGCATCCCAAGGGTGATATTCAACATTTTCTATGGGATACAATGAACCCGAACCGTTAAAACTCCGTTGAATAAAGAAGCCGATAGCGACAACGAAGGTGAGCGCGAAGAGGTATATTTGGTAGGTGCCTTTCATGGGGCCAAAATTAAGGGGAAAGCAATGAAATTACAGGAAACAGCGGATCATATTATAAACTGGTTAAAAAGCTATGCCGAGAACGCAGGTGTCAAAGGTTTTGTTGTAGGTGTTAGCGGCGGAATAGATTCGGCGCTCACTTCCACACTTTGTGCACGTACTGGGCTTGAAGTACTCACTCTAGAAATGCCCATCCATCAGCATCCGGACCAAGCCTCGCGTGGTCAGGAGCATCAAAATTGGCTCGCTGCTAACTTTTCCAATACAAGGCACACTCAAGTAGACCTTACCCCTGTATACGACCACTTTGTTGCTGCCATGCAACCGGGAGGCGCGGAACACGAACTTTCCCTTGCCAACTCCCGCGCGCGTTTGCGCATGTCCACACTTTACTACCACGGTCAGGCGAATGGACTTTTAGTTGCCGGTACGGGAAACAAGGTCGAAGATTTCGGAGTGGGATTCTATACGAAATACGGTGATGGCGGGGTAGACCTTAGCCCCATTGCTGATCTGTACAAAACTGAAGTTTTTGCACTGGCACGTCATTTAGGAATTGTTGAAAGCATACTTACCGCGCAACCCACAGACGGTTTGTGGGGCGATGATAGAACGGACGAAGACCAGCTCGGCGCGTCTTACGCTGAACTTGAATGGGCGATGGAGCAGCAAGAAGCGGGAAAATCTCCAAAAGAGTTCTCAGGCCGCGAAGCCGAAGTAATGACTATTTATAACCGATTCAACACAGCGAACAAGCACAAAATGTTGCCCATTCCGGTCTGTGAGATTCCCGCAGAATTCAAATAGTTACTCCAATCTTACCTCATCGGTAAAGAAATAGCTCTGGTATCCAGCACCTGGATGCCAATCTTCGAGTCGTCCTGCATTGGTATAAGTGATGCGGATGGCTCTTACTAAATCTGTTCGAGGATTGCTCAACACCACATCGGAACGAATGGCCTCTTCTTGTCCCAACGGATTGTCCATTTCCATGGCACCGAAGAAGTGCCACTTTTCGTCCCCTTCGTACACTATTTGAACTTCCACCTTTTGCGGAGCAGCAATCCACGCACGTATATCTTTCAGAATCCCTACCTGTATGGTTTGAACCTGCTTTGACTTTTTTAAGTTGATTTCCAAAGTAGCATCGTGGCCTTGTATACCGACCCAATGTCCCTTGCGCCAATCCGTATCTCCAGTAATTCCGTCTACCATAGCCTCGGGGCCTCCAGCTGAATACTGACCTGAGGGATGTCCCACAATCCATTGGGCCTCCAAATTTTCATCGCGTTTGCTGAAGACCGCACGAGCCACATGGTTGCCGTATCCGAAATGCGGCGTGATGGCAGTAACGAATCCATCATCATAAGCGGTTCCAATGCGAAGCCGGCCTTTACGGTCCATTTTCCATTTCACATTTTCGTAACGGTCGTAGCGCCACAAATCATATTGTCCTGTTGGGATAATTTCAACTTGTGCGGTTCCGGTAAATGTGCGAGGCACTCTGACAATAGGCGCCGGCGGCGTTGGGTTTTTCATCTTCGTCGAATAGCGGTAAACCTTGCCCCAATCCGAAGGTTCGTCGCCACGCTTCACCTGCCAGTGGCCGCCCATGAGGAGTTCGTCATGGGTAAAGAAGCGCTTCTGAAACGGAATCTGTACGCTATCTCCACGGTCGTAATCCATAATATAGGTACCCACATCCTCTACCGTGATGTCCAATTCCTTTCCGTTTGGTAATTCAAGATGAATAGCATCCCACCACGGTGTCGAAATCTGATATTCCGGCTTGCCAGGTACCAACGGATACATACCCATAGAGGCCATAACATACCACGCGCTCATTTGACCACAATCTTCATTTCCACTAAGCCCATCCGGAGTATTCTGGTACTGTGACCCTAAGATGCGGTGCGTCCAATAACTGGTTCGGCGTGGGTTATTGGTGGCGTTGTAGAGGTAGGCGATGTGGTGCGAAGGTTCGTTGCCGTGTGCGTATTGGCCTATGAGGCCCGTGATGTCCGCTTGCTCGCGTCCTGTGGTGTGAGAGCTGGCATAGAACAGCCCGTCGAGGAGGTCTTCGAGGACATCATGTCGGGGTTTGATAAAGTCGATTTGCTTTTTGCGGGGCAAGTGGTTCCAATTTTCTCGTGCGCCACGATAATTGGTCAATACTTCCATCCATCCCTCAATATCATGAACGGGCGAAAAGCTGTATTGAAAAGCGTTGGCTTCAGTGAAGTGGTTGTTGACCTCACGGGGATTGTACGGGCTGTAAAAATCCCCATTAGTGCGCGGTCGAACGTACCCGCTTTTCGGATCGATCAACGAACGGTAGGCGGATGAGCGTTGGTCGTAGTCCATATAGGTGCTCCAGTTTTCAAAGCGCTGGGCGGTCCATGCGATACACGCATCGTCGTACGCATATTCCATGGTTTTACTGACCGATTCACTTTCGTCCTCAATGCTAAGAAAGCCATATTCCTTGTATGCGTCTAGCCCAAAGACATCCATCTCCGCTGTGGCTCGCATAGCTTCAATAGTGAGGGCCGTATCTGTATGATAGCCCTTTGCAATAGCATCCGCTAAAACGCTAACACTGTGGTAGCCGATCATACAATCCGTCTCATTTCCGGCCAATTCCCATATCGGCAATCGTCCGCGCTGCTTGTACATATCCAGCATACCGTACACAAACTCCTGCGTACGCTCGGGTTGGGTAATAGTGTATAAAGGATGTGCCGTTCTATAGGTATCCCAAAGGCTGAACACGGTGTAGTGGCGGTTTACAGTATCGCGGTAAATGACATTGTCCTGTCCTCGGTAACTGCCGTCCACGTCGCTCCATAAATTGGGCACAGAATAGGCATGATATAGCGCAGTGGCAAAGATGGCGCGTTGATCAGGCAGCGCACTTTTTACTTTGCTTTTGGCCAATTCTTTTTGCCATTTTTCTTGAGTTTCGGTAAACACGTCCTCAAATGGACGAAAGGCTTCTTCTCCGAAAAAATTCGTCCAAGCACCTTTTTCCGAAGTACCACTCATACCTATACTAACCTCAGCATCTACAGTGCCTTCAGGCAAGGACAGCCAATACACCCCGGGCGAGAGTTTCCAAACAGAATCCGGTGCCGGACTTACCTCAAAACCAAAGTAAAAATGTTGCTCGCGCGCCCAGCCTTCAGAAATGCGACGGCCCTCAAACTTTCCATCCCCCAGTGCGCTGAAATCTTGTTTCAATACCCGGTCACGAAAATTCAAATCAACCATTATTCCAGGCGAGCTGTTTCGAGGAAAGTGGAGGCGCAATTTTCCTATACGATCACCTGCGGTAGCTTCAATACGCGTCCCGTCGTCAAGAACACAAGCGTAATAACCGGCCCGAGCATGTTCGTCTTCTTTGAAGAATTTAATATGATCTCCTTCTTTAGTAGGAGAGGAATAGGGTAGCATCAACAAATCGCCATAATCGCTCACGCCCGTGCCGCTGAGGTGCGTGCAAGTGAAGCCATACATTGCGCTATCGGTGTAGTGGTAGCCGCTGCACCCGTCCCAACCGTCGTAACGGGTATTTGGGCCTAATTGGATCATACCAAAAGGTGCCTGTGCACTGGGATGTGTGTGGCCGTGACCGCCAGTACCGATGAAGGGATTGATGTCTTTAATAGAAGTCCACTCTGCATCTTGAGCGGAAAGTTGTAGCCCGATGAATAAGGCAAGTAATGGGGTCCAATTTCGCATGTCTACAAATTAGGAATAATGCGTAAGTTTAAGGAAACACAAAAGCATGTCTAGACGAAGATTTTTAAAAAATCTCAGCTTGGCAAGCGCGGGCCTAGCTATAAACCCCTTGAAATCAGCCGCGCAACCCTTAAATCTAGGTCCTTCCATTAAAGATAATCCGTTAGTGATTAGTACATGGATTCATGGTATGGAAGCAAATGCAGGCGCGTGGTCAATCTTAGAATCCGGTGGGGACGCGCTAGATGCAGTCCAAAAAGGTGTTGCAGTTACGGAAAATGATTTGAATAATAGAAGTGTAGGTTTGGGCGGTCGACCCGATCGCGATGGCCACGTTACTCTAGATGCGTGTATTATGGATCACGACAGTCGATGTGGTTCTGTGGCCTTTTTGGAAGATATCATTCACCCCATAGATGTGGCTCGAGCGGTCATGGAAAAAACTCCTCACGTCATGCTTGTTGGCGAGGGCGCACAGAAATGGGCGCTTGAGAATGGTTTCTCCAAAGCCACGTTCGAGGTGCCCGTTCCACCAGTTCAAAAAGACTATGAAGAGTGGCTCATTAAATCGGAATATAAAACCGGCGTAAATGTTGAAAATCACGATACCATCGGCATGTTGGCATTGGATGCCAGTGGACGTATGGCGGGGGCTTGTACCACCTCTGGAATGGCCTATAAAATCAGAGGCCGGGTTGGGGACAGTCCCATAATCGGGGCAGGACTTTTCATTGATGGTGATGTCGGAGGAGCTACTGCCACAGGCGTGGGTGAAGCCATGATCAGAACAGCTGGTTGTGCGTCCGTAGTTGAATCTATGCGCCGCGGAGCCTCGCCAGAGGAAGCGTGCTACGATATTGTACAGCGCATATTGAAAAAGCATCCAGGCGTAAACGGAATGCAGGTGGGATTCCTGGCGATGAACATGCAAGGGGAATACGGCGGATATAGTGTCTACAATGGATTTAACTATGCCTTGCGCGCCAAAGACCGCAATGAAATGGTCGATGCGAAATACATGAGAACATGGGGGTAAAGAAGAAAGAAGTGCAACGCAGATGGTGGCGTATTTTCATTGGTACTGGAATTGTACTAGTGATCGGGGCTTTATTCACGACGAAAACGAAATCCTTGAGTGGTGCTCAAGATTGTCGTGATTGGGCATCTGTGGAATCGTTGATACCTCCTGTTCAATCCTACGCATTCGATAGTACGGAGTGGAATACGTTGGATGTTGTGGAGTTTGAATTGGATCCAAACTTATCTGAAGAAGCCTACCGTATTGTTTCGAACGAGGATGGTATTAAAGTCTATCATGGTTTGGAAGGAGATCACCGTGCTCAAAGCACCTTGGGTCAATTGGGTTTGATGGGTACTGAGGTTGCACTTCCTTGGGGCGAGATTACTGACGAACCGGTTTTTAGCCACCGTGGTGTGCTACTTGATGTTTGCCGTCATTTTTTCACGGTTGATGAAGTCAAGCGACACCTCGATATTATGGCGCTTTATAAATTCAATGTATTGCATTGGCATTTGACTGAAGACCAGGGTTGGCGTATTGCAATGGATCAATACCCGAGATTAGCAGCTATTGCTGCTTTTCGAATGCATGGAGACAGTGCCTATGGTGGGTCGTACAGTCGAGAGGATTTAGTCGAAGTGGTAAACTATGCCGCGGAATTAGGCATTGAGGTCATTCCTGAAATTGAATTACCGGGGCACAGTCAATCGGCCTTGGCTGCTTATCCAGCGTTGGGTTGCACGGGCGATCCGGTAGAAGTAGCAACGGAATGGGGAGTTTTTAAAGAAATCTACTGTGCCGGAGATGAGCAGACCTTTGAATTTCTAGAGGATGTGCTCGACTATGTCTGTGAGGTCTTCCCCTCAAAATACATACACATTGGCGGCGATGAAGCCCCAAAATTCCGATGGGCGCATTGTCCAAAATGTCAGCAACGCATTAAGGCAGAAGGCCTTCATGATGAAGAGGCTTTGCAAGGTTGGTTCAATACAAGAATTGAAAATTATGTAGCCACTAAGGGCAAGCAAATCATCGGATGGGATGAAATCTTGGAGGGCGGCTTGAGCCCGAATGCCACGGTACAGAGCTGGCGGGGTTTTGAAGGAGGAATTGAAGCGGTAGAGCAAGGTCATGACGCCATTATGAGTCCGACTTCACACGCCTATTTTGATTATCCGGTGAGCAGTATTGATGTACCGAAAGTCTATAGTTACAGTCCTATTCCAAATGATTTAGATCCGCTTTTGGCAGGACATATTTTGGGCGGCGAATGTAATTTATGGTCGGAACATATTGCGGATATAGAAACTTTAGATCGCCGATTTCTTCCTCGCGGAATCGCTATGGCTGAGGTTTTATGGTCACACCCGCTTGATCGTGATTACCATGCTTTTGGGGAGCGACTTCAAAATCATTATCCCATGCTTGATGCATTAGGCTATAGCTATGATGTGGAGCAGGTACCCGTGAAATTGGCTACTAAAAATGATTCCTTCAAAGAGGAGCTAAAGGTCATTGTTACTGCAGAGCCGGCTTTTGAGAATCTAGAACTTACCGTAGATGCCCCAACGGGTGCGATCATGGACAGTGCGACTACCTTCACAACGCGTGGAGTGCATCAAATGAAGGTGCAACCCACACGTGACGGTCATGCCACGGGTAAGGTGCTGAACTACGGATTTGCAGTGCACGAAGGTCTTGTGACGCACAGTTGTTTGACCAGTCCGCCGACCGAGCCGTATACGGGCACGAAGGATATCCCTTTGGCCAACGGGGTGTTGGGATCGGAGAATTATAGAGATGGAAATTGGGTAGGGTATTTCGGGCCCGATTATTTCAGCGGCCATTTCGATTTCAATACGTTCTATCAGATCGACTCCATCAAAATTAATTTTCTTCAAAGCAGGTTGAGTTGGATACTTATTCCAGAATTGGTTTATACTGACATCTATGTCGAAAGCGATGTGATTGAACGTTATGAGTGGCGAAGAACGAGTTCAACCGCAGAAGAGGGGACCTTTATTGAAACTATGGTTTTAGTACCTGATGCTTCCTTGCATGCCACCAAAGTCATTGATATAAAAATTCCTAATACTGAGCGATTGCCGGCTAATCACCCGTCAGCGGGACAGCCCATTTGGCATTTCTTAGATGAAGTACAGATTTATGGCCGACCAATTTGAAATAGAAATAGCGATTGAGGAGCCTGGGCATGCCGCTCAACTCATCGACTTAGGTGTGCATAGGATAGAGCTGTGCAGTAATCTCAATGAAGGGGGATTGACTCCTTCAGCCGCTCAGATTGAAATGACTGTGGATGTCAGTGACCTTCCGGTGTATGTTATGTTGCGCCCGCGTGCGGGGGATTTCATTTACAACAGATTGGAAAAACACATGATGCTCGAGGAACTAAAAATCGTGAGCGATTGTGGCGCATCCGGAATAGTCTTTGGGGCGTTGGATGGAGGTCGTAATTTGGATGCGGAATTCGTGGAATTGGTCGCGCAATTTGCGCAGGACTATGGATTGGGGATGACCTTTCACCGGGCCTTTGATGCGTGCGCTCGACCCGATGTGGCGATGGAGTTATTGGTTGAGTTGGGTGTAGAGCGCATATTAACCAGTGGTTTTGCACCTAGAGTAAATGAAGGTTTACCCGCATTAAAACGCCTGTGTGAGCAAGCAGCTGGAAGAATTGAAATTCAAGCTGGATCGGGCGTTAGTGCTGAATTTGTAGATGATTTATGGTCTGCGGGAATACGTGCTTATCATTGTACGGCACGCATGAAAATGCAGGCACGTGAAGATAGTGTCGAAGCGAAGTTAGGCTTTGGAGATTACTGGTCGCTTGACCGTAAAAAAGTAGAACAACTGGGTGATGCGCTCTGGCGCAAATTGGCATAAAAAAACCCGCACGAGGCGGGTTTCATTTAGAAGTAGCAGAGGGTTATTTACCCCAACGCTGAATTTGTGCAATATCAATAGATAAAGGAATGGGCAAACCTGGAACCGTAACGGTAAGGTTTGTATCCGTTCTGAAGGTGAAAGCGTCTTGCTCCAATGTCTTAATGATAAAGCTCATGTCTGAAGCGCCAACGCCACCACCGCCTCCTGGGAGTTCAATGCCAAGGTCGAGTCCTTTCAGTACAAGAATCGTGTCGTTTTTGATTGCCCAACCCAATGAATCCATGCGGGCGCCCGCTGAGTCGATGGTTAGACCACCGTTTTCCATGAAATTGGCTTCCATGAAAGCAGTGTTTTGAACATCCGAAGAATCAAAGAATGGCAATGCCTGAATGTTCACCTGTGTGTTGATTCCGGTCCAAACGCCTGTCACCTTAAATTCGGTGCTTTTGTTTTCCCATTTCGTACAAGCGGCTAATGAAGCAGCAGCTACGATGAATAATGCAATTTTTTTCATGATTGGTTTTTTAAGTAGTGTAAATATGCCAAATTTTATGCCAATTCCGTTTGTGCCGCCTCTCGATCTTTTGCCAACTGATGTTTTAAATCTTCGAGAGTATTGAAATGAAGTACTTCTCTATGTTTTTTTATCACTTCAAAACAAATGCGCTTTCCGTATAAATCTCCATCAAAGTTGAGAATATGCACTTCGACGGAGCGTTGCGCGGCACCTACCGTTGGGCGGCGACCGATGTTCGCCATGGCTTTGAAGGGTTGTCCGTCGATATGAAGAAACCCTAAATAGACGCCATCAGAGGGCACGAGTTTTCTTGCAAAATCGAGACCTATATTGGCGGTTGGAAAGCCAATGGTACGCCCTATCTGATCCCCTTTTACAACGGTGCCGCTCAAGGTGAATGGATGGCCTAAATATTCTGCCGCTAATCCAACGTCACCGCGATGTAAGGCCTGACGAATTTTGGTGCTACTTACATTTACATTTTCCACATCGAGCGCTGAAATTTCCTGGACTTCAAACCCGTATATGGGTCCAAATTCTTTGAGATGCTCGAAGCTGCCCTCTCTGTTTCGTCCGAAATGGTGATCGTAACCGATCACTAAGTGCTTCACACCTACGGTATTCACTAAAATCTCACGGACAAACTCTAAAGACGGTGTACGTGAGAACTCTTTCGAGAACGGGTGAATAATCAAATGATCTAATCCGGTTTTTTCAAGCAGTTCAATTTTTTCTTCAATACTTGAGAGTAATTTAAGCTCGACATCCGGTTGCAAAACTACCCGTGGATGGGGATCAAAAGTGAGTAAAACGCTTTCACCACCTACTTTATGAGCGGTTTGAACCAATTGGTTCAATATTTTCTGATGGCCTAAGTGTACTCCGTCAAAAGTCCCAGTGGTAGCGACAGCGTATTCTAACGTATTAAATTCGGCTAAGGAGCGGTATACTTTCAACGTGTGTTGTATTTTTCCACAAATTAAGCATAGAAACTGAAAACCATGAAGAAAATTAGTCCAGGACAAGCCATCCAAGCAGGATGGATGCGATTTAAGAATCAAGCAGCACTCTATGTTGCCTTTACCGTAGTCTACTTTATTATGCTCACACTCATTTCTTCCGTGGGCAATGGCGTAGGGACCATGTTTGGGTTCTTAGGTGGCGCGAAGGTTTCGTTGGCCATTTCTTCCATCATCTCAGGTGTAGCAGCGAGCTTTCTTACCTTGGGCTATGCGCATGTAGCACGTAAGGACCAATTAGGCGAACCCGTAGAATTTGGCACCTTTTTCGATGCCTTTCGTGTAAACCAAAAACCGCTGCTTCAAGTCAGCGTAGTGAGCAGTTTAGTTGGCCTTATTTCAGTCATCATGTTCCCAGATGAATTCTTTAACATGGCTTCTGGACAGATTCAAGATCCGGATGAAATTCTCATGATGATTCAAGACATGGGTATCGATCTGCGTGAAAGTAGTGGGACGCTTATTGCTGTAGGTTTAATTCAGTTGGTCTTCAGCATCGGACTCATGTTCTCTACTTATAAGGCATCCATTGAGGGTAGTGATCTATTCGAGAGCATTACTTGGAGTTTTAGAGTGAGCATGCCGAATTTCCTTAGAATTTTCATTACGTTTTTCTTTGTTGGTATTCTGACGATAATTTTCACGGTATTAACGTTATTTATAGGACTTCTCGCTATTATTCCGATCATCACGCTTGTCTATTATGATATGTATGATCAGGTTTCTGACGATCCGGTTTTGGGGGTTCCTTTAGATGAAGAGAATTCGTTCTAAGAAGTTTTAGGGTAACCATCTCGAAGGATTGCCACCCATGCGTTGCATGTGTGGCGGACCTTGTGGGGTTGCATTCATTCAAATCCCTTCCATGCTGTGCATGGCTGGTCTTTTTTGTTTCCACTCTTCACTCAAGCAAGCTTGGGTTTTTCAAAGTCGAAGGATTGCCACCCATGCGTTGCATGTGTGGCGGACCTTGTGGGGTTGCATTCATTCAAATCCCTTCCATGCTGTGCATGGCTGGTCTTTTTTGTTTCCACTCTTCACTCAAGCAAGCTTGGGTTTCAAAGTCAGTTGCCACCCATACGTTGCATGTGTGGCAGACCTTGTGGGGTTGCATTCATTCAAATCCCTTCCATGCTGTGCATGGCTGGTCTTTGTTTCCACTCTTCCTCAACCAAAGCCGGTTTTCAAAGTCGAAGGATTGCCACCCATGCGTTGCATGTGTGGCGGACCTTGTGGGGTTGCATTCCAACGAAAAGCTCGGTCTCGGCACGAGAACCCCTGGTCTTTGTTTTTCCCTTCCGCTAAGCAAGCTTGGTCGGGTTAAAAACAAAAAAGCCCGGTTTTACATTACAACCAGGCTTTCTTTTGTTGAATGCGGATGAAAGGACTCGAACCTTCACGCGATAAAGCACTAGTGCCTAAAACTAGCGTGTCTACCAATTTCACCACATCCGCTTCCATTGGGACGGCAAATATAGATAGAAAAATTACTTTGAGGGAAAAAATGATTGGGTGGCTTGAAAAATTAACTTTGCTCAAAATCCTTATACATGGCAAGTTTTGATCCCAACGAGCTCGGAACCAAAGAGCGTCACAGTTTATTGCTTGGAGCTATAGCCCCCAGGCCGATCGCGTTAGTGAGTACTGTAGATGAGTTTGGCAACAACAACCTGAGTCCGTTCAGCTTCTTCAATATATTCAGTTCCAACCCTCCCGTGGTTATTTTTTCTGCGGCAAGAAGGGTAAGAGACAATACCACAAAGGATACGCTGCACAACGCGATGCAGCAAAAAGAAGTGGTGATTAACGTGGTTAATTATGCCATCACGCAACAGGTGAATTTAAGTTCTGCCGAATATTCGTCGGACGTAGATGAGTTTGTGAAAAGCGGTTTGACGCCGATAGCTTCCGATCTTGTTGCGCCGAAAAGAGTAAAGGAAAGCCCTGTAAGCTTGGAATGTGAAGTGCGCGATGTGCTTCATATGGGCGATGAGGGCGGAGCAGGCAACCTTGTGTTGTGTGTGGTTAAAAAAATGCACATTGCTGATGAGGTTTTGTCGGAGAACGGAGGTATTGATCAGGATGCGATTGATTTAGTCGGTAGATTGGGCAAAGCCTGGTGGGTGAGAGCCTCAGGCGATGCGTTGTTCGAATTGGCACCCCCAAAGTTGGGCATAGGTGTGGATCAAATTCCAGCTGTTATTCGCCGTTCGACTATATTGACTGGAAATAATTTGGGCCAATTGGGTTCAGAAATTACACTTCCAACCGCCGAAGAGGTAGAAGCAAAGAAAAATGATTTTGATGTCCGTCGCATTTTGCAAAATTTTGCAGACGGAATAGAATTGCGTGAGCAATTGCATGAAATGGCCAAAGACTTATTAGACAATGGTCAAGTGAAGGAAGCTTGGAAAGTATTATTAATAGATAAATCGGCCCGATAAGCGGGTATACAGATGCAGTTAGAAGCGAGAATCCAGCGTATTATGGATGAGCAGGTCATTTCAGACCGATTCAGAAAAAGAGAATTCGTAGTTCAAACCAAAGACCAGTACCCACAAACTTTATTGTTTGAGTTTACACAAGACAAAACGGGTGTACTGAATAATTTCAAGGAAGGGCAAGAAGTCACTATTGAATTTAATATTCGTGGACGTGAGTGGACGCCTCCTCAAGGTGGTGATACTCGTTACTACACGACGCTTCAAGCTTGGAGAATGAACGCCGTAGAAGCGGCGGCAGGTCCTGGGCCATCGGATTTACCTCCGGCCGGTCAGCCATTCACTCCTTCTGGTGCAGATAATTCGGTTTTAGAAGACGACTTACCGTTCTAAGAAGGGCAACGTGTTTTCATCTACAAACAATCCATTATACTTCATTGGGCAAGGGGACTGGGAAGTTCCCGACCCTAATGATGTCTCCAACGATGAGGGCTTAATTGCCCTTTCTTGGGAGCTCAGCCCGGAGATGTACGATCGGCTCTATCCGTTGGGAATCTTTCCTTGGTTTGAGCAAGAAGGGGTTGTTTTTTGGTTTTCTCCCGAGGTACGGAGCATTACTCCAACGGACCAGGTGAAAATTTCTAAGAGCATGCGCCCTTATATCAATGGCAGAAAGTGGCGTTTTTCCGTGAATACGGCATTTGAACAAGTCTTAGAGAAGTGCAGCGCCGTAGAGCGCCCTGGTCAAGCGGGCACGTGGATTACAGAAAAATTCCGTGAAAATTTTCTCGCGCTGCATCACGAAGGAAAGGGTTTCAGCTTTGAAGTTTGGGACGGTGAGGAATTAGTTGGTGGCACTTTTGGTGTGATTACCGGCGCGGTTTTCGTCGGTGAGAGTATGTTTCACACTCAAACAAACGCCTCTAAATTCGCCTATATTGGCATGTGTCAATACTTGCATGCCCAGGGTGTTGTTGCTGTCGATAATCAATTGCCAACAGAACATTTAGAGAGTCTCGGTGCTGTAAATATCGAGCGCGAAGAATTTCTTGAAATCATGCTGCATCATGCAGGAGTAGTGGCAGAAGATGCGGTGATTCCCCCCGCTGAGCACTTCCGTTTGTCGTACTAATCGTGCTCTCGCCATACGGTGCTTAGCGTATTCAAACTCAATACACTACCCGCAATGAGTGCCCCTGGAATGAGGCTTAAATACGCCTTTCCGGTAATGAGATAGGGATAGTATTCCCGAATCATACCGCCCCATGAAGGAACGGGCGGTTGTGCACCAATTCCCAAAAAGCTCAGCCCACTTTCGATCAGAAGGGCACTTGCAAAATTAGTGGCGCAAATAACTACTAAAGGACCCCAAGTATTGGGGAGTATTTCTTTGAAAATGATGTGTGAAGTAGAGAAGCCAAGAACTTTAGCTGCTTCGACGTATTCCTTCGATTTTTCACCTAAAAATTGGCCCCGGATCACACGCGCTACTTCCACCCACATGGTGAGTCCTACTGCGATGAAGACTTGCACAATGCCTTTTCCTAGGACAAAAGTTAATGCGATCACCAAAAGCAGTGTAGGAATGGACCAGAGTACGGACATTGCCCAGGTGAGGAATTGGTCCAATTTTCCTCCGTAGTAACCGGCAAAGGCGCCTACAGGAATTCCAATGAGTAGGGAGATGCCTACAGCAATGAAGCCCACAGTGAGGCTGATTCTACTGCCCAAAATGATTCGAGAAAAATGATCTCTTCCGTATTTATCCGTTCCGAATAAATGCAATCCCATGTCCGTACGACTGCCCGGGCCTAAAAGCGCTCTGCCCAGTTGCATGTCGTTGGCGTTGGTGCTAGGGTCTAATACCACTAGCGGGGCGGCTATGGCCATAACGACAATGAGCGTTAAAAAGCCTAAAGCAATTTTTTGCCCCAATGCCAATTGTCGTATACTACTTCGCCAATTCACTTACAATGGTGTTCGCTTCGCGCAATACGAGGTCTTTCGAAAGTCCTTTGTACCATTTTTGGTAAATCTCAGCCTGTGCGCTGTCCGTTGCAGCGGTGGGATGGTGGTTGAGCGGAACAATCCCTAAACTGTCGTTGAGTTTTGAAAGGTTTTTGTACGCTTCACTCGCAGCTTTTATGGAATCCTGAAAAGCCAAGTAGTTCGTGTAATTTAAAGGTATCCATTGGTCTTTATCGCCTTCTGCAATCCAATCCGCGTACTCCTCATATTTTGCAAAGGCGGGGTTCCCTGCGACGCGCTTTTGTGCCGATTTTTTAGCTTTCGCGAATTGCTTTTCCCATTGCGTTAGGGGCATGTAATTTGCCTTTTCTACAAAGTCAATGGCCAATGCGTTTTCGTACTCCTTTTCTCCAATGTCAATACCGTCGTATGCTCCTGGTAATGATATATCAGGGGTAACGCCTTGAAGTTGAGTGGTTCCTCCAGAGATGCGGTAAAACTTCTCCGTAGTTATTTTGATGGCCCCTAGGGGTTTTAATTGGTTCAATGAAGCAGGAACGGCGTGATCAAAGTCAAACATGTTTTGTACCGTACCTTTTCCATAGGTGGATTTTGAAGGGCCCACAATCAAAGCGCGTCCGCGATCTTGGAGGGCCGCACTCACGATTTCCGAGGCTGATGCACTGTATTCATTGACCAGAACCACAAGCGGTCCATCCCAATACACGGTTGAGCTGCGGTTGTTTTTTGCACGTGTTCCGCTTTGGAAATTTTTCACCTGAACCATCGGGCCATTTCCAGTAAAGAGCCCTGCGATTTCAATGGCTGCTTGCAATGAGCCACCACCGTTTCCTCGAAGGTCTAAAATCATTCCTTCTACGCCGGCTTCTTTGAGCTTGATGATTTCATTTTTGACATCTTCGGCTGCATTGTGGTTGTTTTTATCGTAGAAGTCAACGTAAAATTTAGGCAACCTGATGTAGCCCGTTTTTCCAGTACTTTCTTGAAGGCGTTCACCGGTTTTTTTATCATAAACGGCACCGTCTAGGACGGTACTGCGGGCAAAAGTGCTTTCAATTTCTACGATATCACGAATGATTGGGATGACTTGTCGAGCGCCGTCTTTCTTTTTTACCGTAAGACGCACTTCACTGCCTTTTTTGCCACGAATGAGTTTGATGCCATCGCGCACTTTAAAGCCAACCACGTCTACGGGCTCTTCTTCGCCCTGGGCAACGGCTAAAATTTTATCACCGGCTTCGAGATCGCCTTGTCTCCAGCAAGCGGAGCCGACGATGATTCGTTCTATGGTAATGTAATCGCCGTCTTGTTTTAATTGGGCCCCGATTCCTTCAAACTGACCGGTCATGCTTAGTTCGAAATCTTCATTTTGTTGCGGTGCGAGATACGAAGTGTGGGGGTCAAATGCCTCGCAATACGCATTCATATACATGCCAAACCACTCCAGTCGACTGACATCCATGAGGTCATCGTGCCATTCGTTTTGTAATTCCAATTCCTTCTTTCGGGCTTCACTTTCGAGCGTTTCGAAAGACTTTAACTCCACGGTTTCGTCGGTTTCTGCATCCTCCTTTTGCGCACGGTCCTTTTCGTAAATGCGGTTCAGCACGCGCCATTTTAGGTGTTTGCGCCAAAACTCCACATGCTCCTCTTTATTTTGAGCGAAGGTTCGCGATTCAGGATTCTTGCCAATGCGTTCTTCTACCGTGTAGTCGAAAGGCTCAGAAAGCAGTTGCGTGTAGATGTCCTTTGAAGCATCAATAGCATAGGTGATTAATGCGTAGCTGAGCGTGAAGAATTTTGTATCCCCTAACTGAAAGAGGTTGTCCAATTCCGTTTTATAAGCAGCCAATTGGCCCACCTCATTCTGCGTCAAAAACAGTTTGTTGTAATCTAAGGTGTTCAGGTAATTCTCGTACACTTCTTCACTTAGCGCATCGTCTACCTCCTTAGGTTGTAAATGCACATTCGTCAATGCATCGCGCACTAACGAAAAGATCACGGCCTCTTTTTCTTCCTCTGGCCCAAACCATTTGAACCCTAAAACAACCAAAGCCCCCACGACGAGCGGGAGTAAATATTTGAGATTTTTACGCTGCATAAGTCTCTGAATCATAGAATAGGCAAGGTACAATCTTTGTTCCAAGCTTCAGCAATTCGAACGTTAAAGGAATGCAAACGCGAAGGGTCTCGCATAAGTCCGTAAAAGGCAAAATGTTACTTACCTTTGCACCCCCTTTTGAAGGGAGTTTTGCAACATTTAATTCTACAGTAATGAACATCAGCAAGAACGAAGTAGACGCACTAAACCTATTAGTGAACATTGAGATCACCCCAGAAGATTACCAAACGAAGGTGAGCGATGTATTGGAAAATTACCGCAAGCGTGCGAATATTCCGGGATTCCGTCCAGGGAAAGTGCCTATGGGCCTGATCAAAAAACAGTACGGTAAAGGCGTATTGATTGAAGAAATCAATAACCTCTTGCAAGACAGTATTTACAAATATATTACTGATGAAAAGTTGAATATCCTTGGAAATCCTATGCCGATCGAGCAGCCGGATTTAGATTTTGACACGCCAGGGTCCTACAACTTCCAGTTCGAATTGGGCCTTAGTCCAGAATTTGAGGTAAGCATCTCGAAGAAAAACAAGGTCAAAGCAGTTAAAGTTGTTGCAGATAAAAAGGTTTTGGACACGTATGTTGAAGACATTCGTAACCGTTATGGAAAAATGTCTGCGCCGGAAAGTCCAGAGGTCACTGATATGTTCCACGGTACATTCACAGAAGTGGATGCAGACGGCGCGGCTGTAGACGGCGGTATCGTGAAAGCGGATACTCAAATCATGGGTTCCAACTTGAAAACCAAAAAAGCGCAAGGCGAATGGTGTAAGGCTGCAACGGGAGATGTACTTCCTGTTGAAGCGACCAAGAGTTTTGTAAAAGGCTACAATGTTGCAGGTCTTTTGGGCGTAACTGATGCCCAATTAGAAGCTTCTACGGGTCTTTTCCAATTCGAGCTAAAGAGCGTTGCACGTATGGAGCCGGCTGAAATGAACCAGGAGTTCTTCGACAAGGTATATGGCGAGGGCGTTGTGTCAAGCGAAGCGGAAATGCGCGAAAAAATGAAGGAAGAAGCAGAACGCATGTACATGAACGAAGCGGATCAGTACTTCCTGAACAATGTGGCAGAATACCTTTTAGATAAAACCAAATTTGATCTGCCTGTAACATTCCTCAAAAAATGGATGCAAACAGCGGGTGAAAAGCCGGTTTCAGCGGAAGAGATTGAGGCAGATTGGGAGAAAACAGAACGTGGATTGCGTTACCAATTGATTGAGAATAAAGTCATTCAAATGGGCGAGATTTCAGTTTCTCAAGAAGAGCTCGTAGACCATACAGTAGGTATGGTTAAAGCCCAATTCCAACAGTACGGGCAGCAAGTCATGGACGACGAAATGCTGAAAGGCATCGCTGAAAACGCGTTGAAGAACGAAGAAGAAGCACGTCGTATCAATGATCAGGTGTACAACGCCAAACTGTTGAGCTACTACAAAGAAAACTTTAAGGTGGATGAGAAGGAAGTTACCTACGATGAATTCATTAAATTGGTAACGGAAAACGCTTAATCAACCTTTCACTTTAGAAAAATTAGACTTCATGGATTTCGGAAAAGAATTCAAAAAATACGCTACAAAGCACGTTGGAATTAACAGCATGTACGTAGATCAATACGTTGATGCTTCATTGACGCCTTACATTATCGAAGAGCGCCAAATGAATGTTGCACAGATGGATGTCTTTTCACGTTTGATGATGGACCGCATTATCTTTTTGGGTACCGGAATTAATGATCAAGTTGCAAATATCGTTCAGGCCCAGTTGCTCTTTTTAGAAAGCGCAGATGCGAAGAAAGACATACAGATTTACATCAACTCACCAGGCGGTTCTGTTTATGCGGGATTGGGTATTTATGATACTATGCAGGTTGTAAATCCGGATGTAGCCACAATCTGTACAGGTATGGCAGCATCTATGGGTGCAGTTTTGATGTGCGCGGGTACTGCTGGAAAGCGTTCCGCACTGAAGCACAGCCGCATCATGATTCACCAGCCTATGGGTGGTGCGCAAGGTCAGGCTTCAGATATGGAGATCACATTGACTGAGATCCTCAAGCTGAAAAAAGAATTGTACAGCATCATTGCCCATCACAGCGGACAGCCTTTTGACAAAGTCGAAGCAGATTCTGACCGTGATTATTGGATGACCTCTGGTGAGGCCAAAGAATACGGTATGGTAGATGAAATTCTATTAGGGAAGAGTCAAGCTAAATAATGAGCGAAGAAAACAACATACATTGTTCTTTCTGTGGACGCAGTAAGAACGAAGCAGAAATGATGATCGCAGGTGTGGATGCCCACATCTGCGATCGTTGTGTTGAGCAAGCTGGAGGCATCCTTCATACGGAGCTCGGTGAAGCGCCGCAAAGCAGTCCTTTGGATGTTGCTGGAAAAGCAGAATTTGACTTTACACCGGCTCAGATTAAGGCACACTTAGACGAATACATTATCGGACAAGATCAGGCCAAACGAACGATGGCTGTTGCGGTATACAATCACTATAAGAGAATTGGTTTAGTTCCGGTAAAGGACGCCCCCGAGGTAGATAAATCTAACATCGTCATTGTAGGTAATACCGGTACAGGGAAAACCTTAATGGCTCGTACGATCGCTAAACTGCTCAATGTACCGTTTACTATTGTAGATGCTACTGTACTTACAGAGGCAGGCTACGTAGGGGAGGACGTTGAAAGTATTTTAACCCGTTTGCTTCAAGCGGCAGATTACGATTTGCCAAAGGCACAGGTGGGTATTGTTTTTATCGATGAGATAGATAAAATCGCACGAAAGGGAGATAACCCATCCATTACTCGTGATGTAAGTGGAGAAGGTGTGCAACAGGGTTTGCTGAAGCTTTTAGAAGGATCGAAAGTGAATGTGCCGCCAAAAGGTGGCCGTAAACACCCGGATCAAAAGTACATTGAGGTCGATACGACAAATATCTTGTTTGTTGCAGGAGGCGCTTTTGTAGGTATAGAAAAGAAAATTGGTTCTCGATTGAATTCAGCTTCTTTGGGCTATTCAAAGGAGACGCGTCAGCATGTCGAAGAAGATGAAGTCTTGAGCTATATCACTCCCTCAGATTTGAAGAGTTTTGGGTTGATCCCGGAATTGATCGGCCGTATGCCTATTGTCACGTTCATGTCTCCGTTGGATAAAAAAGCCCTTCGTGCTATTTTAACCTTACCGAAGAATGCATTAGTTAAACAGTACCAGCATTTGTTCCACATGGACGATATTGCTTTATCGTTTGACGAAGAGGTATACGACTATATTGTTGAAATAGCACTTGAATACAGCCTAGGCGCACGCGGATTGCGCAGTGTTTGTGAGGCCATTCTTACGGATCATATGTTTGATGCACCGGGATTGGATGCCAAGGAAATTCATATTACACTTGAATACGCGAAATTGCAGATTGAGCGAAGCTCGCTTCGAAAAGCCATTTAAAAGCAATAAAAAAGCCGCTCATTGAGCGGCTTTTTTATTGCTGTGTGTTCTTCTTAACGCATCGTGGTGTAGACGTTTTGAACGTCATCATCTTCTTCAAGCTTTTCGATGAGCTTTTCGAGATCTTTAGTTTGTTCATCGCTAACCTCTTTCGTCGTGGTTGGGATGTATTCGAAGCCAGATTCTATAATTTCGTGTCCCAATTCTTCGAGTCCCTTTGTGATGTTCCCGTAATCGGCGAATTGACCGTAAACCATGATGATTTCCGTTTCTACCCCGTCTTTTTCTTCGACGTCTTTGAAAACATCTTCTGCGCCATGGTCAATCATTTCAAACTCGAGCTCTTCTACATCGGTATTACCCGCAGCAATTTTCACATGGCATTTGTGCTCGAACATAAACTCAACGGAACCTGAAGTTCCTAAGGACCCTTCGCATTTGTTGAAATACGAACGAACATTAGCAACTGTACGGGTATTATTGTCTGTTGCCGTCTCTACAAGTACAGCGATACCGTGTGGACCGTAACCTTCATAGATGATGGTTTTATAGTCTCCTTGGTCCTTTGACATGGCCTTTTTTATCGCACGCTCAACATTGTCTTTTGGCATGTTGGCTGCTTTTGCATTCTGTAAAAGCATGCGAAGTCTGTAGTTGGAGTCGGGATTATCGCCACCTTCCTTAACAGCCATGATGATGTCCTTGGTGATGCGAGAGAAGGTTTTTGCCATCCCTGCCCAACGCTTAAACTTCCGTTCTTTTCTAAATTCAAATGCGCGACCCATAAAGAGGAATTTTCATTTTTTTCGTTGCTCAAAAATAGGAACTATCTACGAGCTTTCTTACTCGTACCGCTCTTCTTAAGTTTCCTTTCTTGTGCTTTATACCAATTTTGAATTTCACTCTTTCTACCAATGGTCTTACTAATGAAATCCTTCTCTAAATCCCAGCCTCTTGCGGGGCTATATTCTCTTCCGTAAAAAATAATTTGTAGATGCAGTTTGTTCCATAACGCTTTCGGAAACAACCGCTTAGCATCTCTTTCCGTTTGTGCTACGGATTTTCCGTTCGAGAAGCCCCAACGGTACATTAGTCGTTGAATATGTGTGTCTACTGGAAACGCGGGTATACCAAAGGCCTGGCTCATAACTACACTAGCAGTCTTGTGGCCAACGCTCGGCATAGCTTCTAGTGCCTCAAAGCTTGCGGGCACTTTGCCGTCGTATTCATTAACGATGGTAGTACTGAATGCGTGAATTCCCTTACTCTTCATTGGGACTAAACCACAGGGTCGGATGATTTCTGCAATCTGATCTACGGTCAATTTCGCCATATCGTAAGGATTATCAGCAACCGCAAAGAGTTTAGGCGTAATCTTGTTTACGCGTTCATCGGTGCATTGTGCGCTGAGTACTACTGCAACGAGCAACGTAAATGGATCTTGATGATCCAATGGAACTGGCGTTTCTGGATACAGTCGCTCGAGCGCATCTAGGGTGAATTGGACTTTCTCCGCTTTGGTCATGTGTAAAACTATTTAGTACTAACAACGTCACTTTGGAATGAAACAAAGCTAACTTGGAGTTGTTGAGAAATAAAATGAATTAACAATGGCATTAAAAATCGGACAACAAGCGCCTGCGTGGAGCGGGATAAATCAACACGGCGAACACATTAAATCAAGCAAGTTCTTAGGAAAAAAAGTCATCCTCTTTTTCTACCCAAAAGCCAGTACGCCCGGGTGTACTGTTGAGGCGTGTAATTTTAGAGATCACTATGCGGATTTAGCAGAAAAAGGTTTTGAAGTAGTTGGCGTAAGCGCAGACTCAGTAAAGCGTCAGCTTAATTTCGCGTCCAAACAAGAATTGAATTATAATTTGATCGCCGACGAAGAGAAATCCATTATTCTCGCCTTCGAAGCTTGGGGGTGGAAGAAGTTTATGGGTAAAGAATACGAGGGGATCTATAGACATACTTATGTCATCGATGTCTTTAGAACACAACCCTCCCTTTGAACAGGTTTTAGAAAAAGTGAAAACCAAAGAAGCGACGGAACAAATCCTCGCCCATTATTAAAATTTAAAATCTTCGTGTAAATTATTAGAAAGGGCTTTGTCGTTTGAAACAAAGTTCTACATTTGTATAAATTCTAATATTTTTAGCATTCTAAGATTATGAGCGCAGACAAAGACGCCAAACTCAAGGCACTCAAACTAACTATGGACCGTATGGATAAAGCATACGGCAAAGGAACCGTAATGAAGATGGGCGATGCGCCTGTTATAGAGGTAGAGTCCATACCTACGGGATCATTAACTTTAGATATCGCCTTGGGCGTTGGAGGCTATCCTACCGGGCGCGTGGTTGAAATTTATGGACCAGAGAGTTCAGGTAAGACAACCCTCACATTGCATGCTATTGCGGAATGTCAAAGAAAAGGTGGAATCGCGGCATTTATTGACGCGGAGCATGCCTTTGACAGAACCTATGCAGAGAGTTTAGGCGTAAATACTGATGAACTTATTGTTTCGCAGCCAGATAATGGTGAGCAAGCATTGGAGATTGCAGATAATCTAGTTCGTTCTGGGGCCATCGATATATTGATTGTTGATTCTGTCGCAGCACTTACCCCAAAGGCGGAAATCGAGGGTGAAATGGGGGATGCCCGTGTGGGTCTTCAAGCGCGACTTATGTCTCAGGCGTTAAGAAAATTAACAGGGACAATCAGTAAAACGAATTGTTGTGTGATTTTCATTAATCAGTTGCGCGAGAAGATCGGTGTGATGTTCGGAAGCCCTGAAACGACAACTGGTGGTAATGCACTTAAGTTTTACAGCTCAGTCCGTTTAGACATTCGCCGTTCAACGCAGATTAAGGATGGCGATAGAGTTATGGGTAACCGTACTCGCGTAAAAGTGGTAAAGAATAAGGTTGCTCCGCCTTTCCGTCTTGCTGAATTCGACATTATGTACGGACAGGGCATCTCAAAAGCAGGTGAGTTGATTGACTTAGGTGTTGAGCACGATATATTGACTAAAAGCGGTTCTTGGTTCAGTTATGGAGAAACTCGTTTAGGACAAGGGCGTGATACAGTTAAACAACTTTTTGTCGATAATCCAGAGCTCGCTGAGGAAGTGGAAGTTAAGATAAAGGCTGTTTTAGCTGCTGCAGAGTAGCCAAAAGCTCGATATATACTTACAATAAGGCGCTGTTTTACAGCGCCTTATTTTGTTTGAAAATGGTTGAAAAAAGTTCAACATTACTTAACATTCAATAGTTAAAGCGATGTTAAAGCTTTTTACTTTTACAGGGAATAACCATTTTAGAAAACAAAATGAAAAAGGCTTTACTAATTGTAAGTGCTCTGTTTGCAGGTTTCACTGCTTCAGCGCAAGATGCAGCTGCTTCGGCAGATTCTTTGTTCAACATGTTGGACGAGATCACAGTGACTTCAGATGTGATTGATATTGCAAAGGTGCGCGAAACACCAGTAGCAGTTTCAACGATATCACCTTCTGATATTTCGTTAAAAGTGGGTAACCTTGAGTTCCCTGAAATCATGAACAATACGCCGGGGGTGTACGCCACAAAACAAGGTGGTGGTTACGGTGATTCTCGTATTTCATTGCGTGGTTTTGACCAAAGAAACACTTCTTTCCTAATTAACGGTCAACCGGTTAACGACATGGAGAACGGTTGGGTGTACTGGTCGAACTGGCAAGGACTTACTGATGTTGCTTCTGGTATTCAGATTCAGCGTGGTTTAGGTGCTTCTCGTTTGGCAGTTCCTTCTGTGGGTGGTACGGTAAGTATCTTCACGAAAGTTGCTCAAAACAAAGAAGGTGGAACAGTTACCGCTGGTGTAGGTAATGATGGCTACTTGAAAACAGGTGTTTCTTACAACACGGGCCGTGATGAAAAAGGATGGGCTTCTTCATTCTTGATTAGTCGTTGGATGGGTAACGGATACGTATATAATACTCAGGGTGAAGGATATACCTACTTCGCTGCTGTAGCTTACGATCCTAAAGGTTCAAGCCACAGCTTGAATTTCTCTTTCTTAGGTGCAGGACAATGGCACCACCAACGTGATGCTTGGGTGAGCTTACGTGATTACGACTACTTTGGTGAAGGCGGTATGGCTTTGAATGATGGAGCTATTGATCCACGCTGGAATTCTAATGGCGGTACGATGACTATCGATGGCGAGAAGCAAGAATTCTCTATGCGTCGTAACTTCTACAACAAGCCTTTGGCTACTTTGAACTGGGATTGGGACATCAACAGTGATCTTAAACTTGCTACCTCTGTATACGGTTCTGCCGGTCGTGGTGGTGGTACAGGTCCTCGTGGAAATAACTTCCGTAATTCAACTTTGGATATTCTTCCTTACCAGAAAGATTTGTACCAGCATTTGGATATTGAAAATGGTGGTGCTGATGGTCGTGGTGCTCGTGATGCAGACGGTTTTATCGATTTCGACGCTTTGGTTGCAGAAAACCAAGCTTCAACTTCTGGATATACCGGTGATATCTCTGCTTTCTCTGGAATGAGAATTGGTTCAAACGGATTCCGTGATAGCAACGTAAACCGTGCCGTATTAGTACGTCGCGCTTCAATGAACTCTCACAACTGGTATGGTGTAATCTCTAACTTAGAGTACACTACTGGTAACTTTAAGATGAGTGCCGGTATTGATCTACGTGATTACACGGGTTACCACTATCGTGTATTGAACAATTTGATGGGTCTTGACGGGTACTATTCAACGGGTAATAAAAACTCTAACGGTCAAATCATTGAGACTGAAATTGCAGCGAATCCTTTTGCTAATACAGGTTTAGCTGGTCCTAAAATGGATTACTACAACATTGGCCGCGTACAATGGGCCGGTGTTAATGGTATGGTTGAATACAATGACAAGGATAAGTTGACTGCCGTATTACAAGGTGGATGGTCTCAGCAAAACTACCGTCGTATTGACTACTTCGATCAACCAACGAACCCTATCTCAGATTGGGCACCATTAACTGGTGGTTACCTTAAAGGTGGTGCGAACTACAACTTGAACGAAGAAATGAACGTTTTCGTAAATGCGGGTCTTATTGCACGTCAACCATTGTTTGATGCGGTTTTCCCTGGATACGCGAATAACATCAACCCTGACTTACAAAACGAAATTATTCAGTCGTTTGAATTAGGATACGCTTATATCACGAACAACTTGCAAGTCAACGTAAACGTATACAATACAAATTGGGGTAACCGCTTTATCTCTCGTGGTGTTGATTTGAATGGAATCGACGGTACTGCTCAGTTTAAGGATATTGATGTAAATCACAGAGGTCTTGAACTAGAAGCGCGTTACAATGCTACAAGCAAACTTCGTTTGAATGCTATGGCTTCATTGGGCGATTGGAAATATTTGAACAACTTCGAAGCTGAAGTTTACGACGACAACAACGCATTGATCGGGTCAACTACGTTGTATACTGAAGGTGCTAAAGTGGGTGACGCTGCACAAACGACCATGTTTGTAGGTGCAGATTATAAAATCAACAAGGTGTTTGCTGCGGATTTAGGTCTACGTTACGTGGATGGATTGTACGCAGATTACTCAATCAACAATTCTGATTTCGAAAACCCTGATAACTTGGGTGCATTGCAACTGCCATCTTTCAGCTTGATTGACTTAGGTCTTACTTCAAGATTTGAGCTTGCTGGTAATATGGCTTCATTGCGTTTGAACGTTAATAACCTGTTGAACACAATGTACATTGCAGAGTCTAATACGAATATTCATGCTGCTGACGGTGATGCTACATGGAATGGCATCAGCACAGCAAACTACGTATGGATGGGATTTGGCCGTACTTGGAATGCAACTTTCCGTTACAACTTCTAATAAGAACAATCTTATTTGATAAGAAGGCCCCGCCACTTGGCGGGGCTTTTTTTTTGGTGCATTTTTGAGGTATGAAAAACTTAGTCCTATTTGCGTTTACACTACTGGTACTCACGCGTTGTGGTACTCCTGAAGAATCCTCGGTTTCACCTGAAGTAGATGTGGCGGAATCCATAGCCATAAGTGTTAAGGATCCTATCGACAGCATCAATGCTGTTTTGCGTGAAGCGCCAAATAATTTAGCGGCATTGGAGTACCGTGCCTCCATGTATTTGAAACGACAGAATTTGAAATACGCGGCAGCGGATGTAGCGGCCGTTCTAGAATTGGACAGCAGTAGGACGAGAGCACTGGAATTGTGGGGCGATATCAGTTTTGCGACGAACCAAACGAGACAGAGTCGAGATGCATGGGTGCGTTGCATGAAGGAAGACCCGAGTTATGTACCGTGTCGACTGAAGATGGCTCAATTGTACCACGTGGTTACAGAATTTGAAAAAAGTGCGGCCTTAGTAGACGAGGTACTGGAAATGGAGCCGAAAAATGCGGAGGCGACCTATTTAAAAGGTTTACTCATGCGAGATGCCATCGAGGATACAACGCGGGCATTGGACTGGTTCCAGAAAGCCATCGATCTTAAGCCAGACTACATTGAAGCTTTGGATATGTCTGGAGTGTTGTACAGCAGTTTAGGCAACCCCCTTGCATTGGGCTATTTTAATAGATTGATTGACTTGCAACCTGAGGTTCGGGCGCACTTTTACAACAGAGGGATGTTTTATTTAGGCCAGCAGAATTGGAACGGCGCATTGGAAGATTTTACAAAATGTACCCAATTGGACCCTCAGGATTTGGAGTCTTTCTTCAATATTGGATACGTTCATTTGCAATTGCAATTGTACGCTGAGGCGCGTCAATACTTCACTCAAGCCCTAGTTATCCAGCCGGTTAATCATCGAGCTCTTTATGGACGAGGTTACTGTTTTGAATTGCTGGGCGATTTACCTAATGCCGAAGCGGATTACCGTCAGGCCTTGAGCTTTAACCCACAACACAGCGGTTCGCAAGAAGGATTGGGAAGAATAGCGCGCGCAAAAACTAAACTGGGTCAATAAACCAGTAAGTTGAAGCGGTCTGGATAGTCTGAGATAAGCCCGTCCACACCCATATCGACTAATTCTTGCATTTCTTCCAGATCATTGATAGTCCATGGGATAACCGCAATTTGTCTAAAGTGGCACCACGCGATGAGCTCTGGTGTTACTAGTTCGAAGTTGGGACTGTAGATGTCAACAGGAAAGCCTAGGTTGTCCATTTGTTTTCCAGGATCGGCAGTGTTTTCTACTAAGAGGCACAATTTTACTTGAAGAGCCGTTTTGCGAACCTCACGAAGTGCGCGAAGATCGAAGCTTTGAATACTTACTTTATTCAGTACATCCGCCTCAGGATAAGCTTCGTTTAATTCATTGAGTGTTTCCACTACCAACGCAGCAAATTTCTTTGGCCCGGGATGGTACACATGATCTCCTTTGCGGTGCGATTTGATTTCAATATTGAAGTTGGGCCAGCGCAATCCCTTTTCGTCAATCATCGCAAACAACTCCTTGAGTAGCGGCTTGCTTATTGAAGCGAGTTGCTGTTCAGGAAAGTCGGGATGCCCCTTTGAACCGCAGTCAAATTGCAGAATACTGTCGTAGGTCATTTTATAGAGACTGTAGGTGCTGCCTTCTTTTGAGGTATCGTTTATCATGCAAATTTGCTCGTTTAGCCAGGGCTCATGCGAAATGATGAGTTGATCATCTGCAGTAACACAAAGGTCCAATTCCAGCGTGCTTACCTCAGGAATCTCTAACGCCTTTTCAAATCCGAGCAATGAGTTTTCAGGAAAGAGTCCTCTTGCGCCGCGGTGTCCTTGCAAGTCAAGACTGCGTTCCGGGCGGGTACAATTCAATAGTAAAATGGAACCGATCAGGACTAGGATAGAATGCTTCATATTGTGTACTTTGAGAACCTATTTGGTAAACCTCTAAAATACTGACCCCATGCGACAAAAGGCACTACTAAGCCTTAGTTTTGTGGTCATTTTGACCCAATGTACTATGACTGATCAAAACCCTGCTGGCGAACCTTTGGCTAAATCGGTTCCATTCGAGATGACAGCACACGGTGACACGCGTGTGGATGAATATTATTGGATGCGTGATCGTGAAAACCCTGAAGTGATTGACTACCTCAATGCTGAGAATGCATATCGAGAAAAGATCATGAAGGCAACTGAGCCATTGCAGGAGCGGCTTTACGAGGAGATTGTGGGACGGATCAAAAAAGACGACAGTTCAGTTCCTTATGAGCTGGACGGTTTTTTCTACTATACCCGATTCAATGCAGACTCTGAATATCCCATATATTGCCGCAAAGAAGGCTCATTGGAGGCTGAGGAAGAAGTTCTTTTAGACGTCAACGAATTGGCAAAAGGACACGACTACTATCAGGTCACGGGACTCAGTATGCACCCCAACAATCAGAAGATTTCGTTCGGTGTGGATACGGTGAGTAGACGAATTTACACGCTCTACACAAAAGACCTCGTTACTGGAGCCATTGATCGTATTTCCGAAACTGAATGTACGGGTGGGTCAACGTGGAGTGCAGACGGCAACTTCCTTTTTTATACCGTAAAGGATTTAGAGACCTTGCGCAGTTGTCGAATCAAACGCTGGAATGCAGAAACATTCGCCCACAGTACGGTCTTCGAGGAGAAGGACGAGACGTTCAGCACCTTCGTTTACAAGAGTAAAAGCAAGAAATACATTTTCATTGGCAGCGGCTCTACCATGGCCGATGAACACAGATTTATTCCAGCGGATCAGCCTGAGGCAACCTTTGCGTTGATCCATCCGCGTACACGTGGATTGGAATATGGGTTAAGCCACTTTGGTGATCATTTTTACATTCGCACAAATGCGGATGGTGCGACGAATTTTAAATTGGTCCGTACACCCGTGACTGCACCGTCGATAGAAAACTGGGAAGATGTTATTCCACATCGCGAATCCACGTATCTCGAGGACATAGCACTTTTTAGCGATTACCTCGTTACGGAGGAGCGCTCCAACGGTTTAACGAACATTCGAATTCAACCTTGGGGTGGCGAACCTACCTATTTGCCATTCGAAGAAGAAACCTATACCGCCTATCTAGGTAATAATCCAGGCTTTGATCAAACGCATTTGCGCTTTGGATACACAAGCTTGACGACCCCGGGTAGTGTCATTGATTACGATTTTACGACCGGAGCAAAAACCGTTCAAAAAGAACAAGAAGTGGTGGGTGGTTATGATAAGTCACTTTACGAAACGAAACGAATTTGGGCCACGGCTTTAGACGGAACGCAAGTGCCGATGTCTGTCGTGTATCGAAAAGATAAACTTCGTTCTGACGGTCCTAATCCCACCATGCTTTATGGATACGGAAGTTATGGTATCACCGTTGATCCGCAATTCTCTAGTGTCCGATTAAGCCTTCTAGACCGCGGTTTTGTTTACGTCATCGCCCACATTCGCGGATCACAATACCTCGGCAGACCGTGGTATGAGAACGGTAAAATGTTTGATAAGATGAACACCTTTACGGATTTCATCAGTTGTGCGGAGACCCTTATCGAACAGGGCTATGCTTCTCCAGAGACCTTAATGGCTTCTGGAGGAAGTGCCGGTGGCTTATTAATGGGAACAGTGGTAAATCTTCGTCCCGATCTTTTTAGAGGGGTGCTCGCAGCGGTGCCTTTTGTTGATGTAGTGACGACCATGTTGGATGAAACTATTCCGCTCACAACGGGGGAATATGACGAATGGGGCAATCCAAATAATGAAGACAGCTACAACTACATGAAAAGTTACAGTCCATACGACAATGTAACCGCACAAGACTACCCGGCCATGCTCATTACCACCGGCTTGCACGACAGTCAGGTACAGTATTGGGAGCCAGCTAAGTGGGTGGCGCGCTTGCGTAAATTAAGAACAAATAGGAGGGAACCTTTGCTGATGTATTGTAATATGGAAACCGGTCATGGCGGTGCCTCAGGCCGTTTTGAAAGTTTAAAGGAGACTGCGATGGAATACGCCTTCTTCTTAGATTTGATGGGTATTAAGTCATGAGCATACGGCTAGAAAATATTTCGAAGAACTACGGTGCTCAAAAGGCGCTGAACGAAGTGACTTTGACCATTGAGAAAGGCCAAATTACAGGACTTTTAGGTCCCAACGGTGCTGGGAAGAGTACCCTGATGAAAATCATTACTGGTGCAATCTTACCTACCTCTGGAACTGCTGTGGTGAATGGAGTAGATGTAGTTGCGTCGCCTCTTCAGGTGCAGCAGTCCTTAGGTTACTTGCCGGAACACAATCCACAATATCTCGAGCTTTATGTGCGCGAGTATTTGGAATATGTGGCCCAATTGTACAAAGTTGATAAGAAACGAATCCCAACCGTGATTGAGCAAACAGTCTTAGGACCTGAACAGCATAAGAAAATTGGTTCTTTATCGAAGGGCTATAGACAGCGGGTCGGATTGGCCGCTGCGTTGATTCCGGATCCAGAAGTGCTTATTCTGGATGAACCTACGACAGGTTTAGATCCAGCTCAGTTGATTGAAATTCGCACTTTACTCAAAAACATCGCCACGGATAAAACGGTTTTATTCTCCACACACATCATGCAAGAGGTGGTGGAGCTCTGCGATACCGTGGTGTTTTTAAAAGCTGGGGAGATTAAACAGCAATGTAATCGGGCAGAAATAGAACAAGGCTCCGCGCATTTAGAGCGTCTCTTTAGCGCTTGATAATTCAAAGTTCACTCCTTTCTTAAAAAAGATTTTCCCCTGAAAACGCCTAGCACTCTGTTCTTCAGTTGATTCAGTGGAATTAAGATTGTATCAATATAGTTTGGCTTGAGTCGACTAATTCGCTTACATTTGTCCCACAAGAACGCGGAGTGGAGCAGTTGGTAGCTCGTCGGGCTCATAACCCGAAGGTCGTAGGTTCGAGTCCTGCCTCCGCTACAAGGAAAAGCCCTGATGCACAGCATCAGGGCTTTTTTTATGCCCGGACTTGTGCTTTCATAAAAGTCCAGGGCATGAAAAAAGGCCAATAGCGCTGCAGGCGCTTTAAGGCTTTTCGATTGTTTAGCACCCCATCACCAGGTCCGCCAATCCATGCGCAGCAGGTTAAGGCGTGTCTTTATAATGTCTCATAAGGATTAGGGATTTATCAAAAAACCCAGTGTTTATTTGTACCACATTACTTCAAAGCAAAAGAAGGTTTGAAGTCTTAGGTCCACATTAATATCGAATTATGATGTTTAAAAAAATTATATATCTAGCACTGTTCATTTCATCCTGCAGTCCGAAAAGCACCATTAATTTTGATGTTTACGAGACCTCTGTTTCTGGGAGGAGACTAGAAAAAGTGAGCGATTTTAAAATTACCGATAACCACTCCGTTATCACCATTGATACTCGGGTACGCTTTCAAGAAATCATTGGTTTTGGAGGGGCATTTACAGAATCCTCGGCATACAATCTTAGCCTATTAAGTAAAGAGAATCGGATGGAGGTGCTACAGTCTTATTTCTCAAAAGAAGGCTCTAATTATAGTTTAATGCGAACCCATATGAATTCATGTGATTTTTCTTTAAACAATTATTCCTACACACCAATTGTAGGAGATATAGAATTGGTGAATTTTAGCGTGGAAGAAGATCTTGATGATCTCATTCCATTGATTCTTGATTCGCAAGAGTTAAGTGAGGAAGGATTCAAGCTTTTAGCTTCACCGTGGTCAGCAGCGCCATGGATGAAGGATAATAATGAGTGGCGTGGAGGTAAACTCAAGGAAGAATACTATGACACATGGGCCTTGTTTTTTAGCAAATATGTAGATGCTTATCGCTCGGAAGGAATAGATATCTGGGGCTTCACCGTCGAAAACGAACCGTATGGTAATGGAAGTAACTGGGAGAGTATGCATTTCAGTCCTTCAGAGATGACGCACTTTGTTAAAAATCATCTAGGACCACAATTAGAAAAGGATAATAAGGGTGATATTGTACTATTAGGATTTGATCAAAATAGACAGGGTATACCAGAATGGTCAAACGAAATGTATAAAAATGATGAGTCGAAGAAATATTTTGATGGTATGGCGATTCATTGGTACGAGAGCACTTACGATTACTTCCCGGAAGAATTAGTTTATGTACATAACGCTGCGCCTGAAAAGCTACTTATTCAATCAGAGGCGTGTATCGATAATCAAATTCCTGAATGGAAAAATGATCTTTGGTATTGGGAAAAAGAAGCAACAGATTGGGGCTATTATTGGAGAGAAGAAAAAAATCGTTACCTCCATCCAAAGTATTCTCCTGTTAATAGGTATGCAAGAGATATCATAGGGTGTTTGAATCATTGGGTTCAAGGCTGGATTGATTGGAATATAGTGCTTGATCGCCAAGGAGGTCCAAATTGGGCCCAAAATTGGTGCGTTGCGCCTGTTATTGTTGATACTCAGAACGATGAGGTTTATTACACGCCTATGTTTTATGTTCTTCAACATTTCAGTAAGTTTATTCGTCCAGGAGCTACTATCATAAAATCTGAGGCAACAGACAAATCGTTGATGGTCACGGCAG
>JAGYIN010000006.1 GCA_018402665.1 Schleiferiaceae bacterium
CTTTTAGAGCAGCGAGTGGGTGATGAAGCTGCCATGGAACTCAGGAATGATCTTGAACTATTAGAGGGCGTCTATCCTGAGTTTGATCGAGCAGCCTATCTAAAGGGTGCCCAGTGCCCTGTATTTTTTGGTTCAGCATTGAATAATTTTGGCGTTCGTGAACTCTTAGACTGTTTCCAAGAGATTGCCCCGGAGCCGCAAGCGAAGGAAGCAGAAGAACGTCTTGTTCAACCTAATGAGGACCAATTCTCAGGTTTTGTTTTTAAAATACATGCCAATATTGATCCTAATCACCGGAATCGAATAGCCTTTTTAAAGGTGGTTAGTGGGAAATTTGAGCGCAATAAGACTTATGTTCATACTAGAACGGATAAAACGTTTCGGGTAAGTGCCCCTACTGCTTTCATGGCTTCGAAGAAAAGTACCATAGAAGAAGCCTATCCTGGCGATATTATTGGTATCCCAGATAACGGTTCTTTTAGAATTGGTGATACCGTTTCTGAAAAGGAGTCCTTACACTACATGGGCATTCCGTCTTTCTCACCAGAACACTTTAGGTTCATTAACAACGCCGATCCTTTGAAGGCAAAACAGTTGACTAAAGGCGTCGACCAATTAATGGACGAAGGTGTTGCTCAACTTTTTACATTGAAGCAAAATAATCGCAAGATTATTGGAACTGTAGGCGCGCTTCAATATGAGGTGATTCAGTACCGTCTAGAACACGAATACAACGCCAAATGTACCTATGAGAACTTCCCCGCTTTTAAGGCGTGTTGGATCGAAAGTCACGATGACGCACAACTGAAAGAGTTTAGCACCTTAAAGCAGCGTTACCTGGCTGAAGATAAATTTGGTCGTCTTGTATTTTTAGCGGATTCGCAATTCTCGCTTCAAATGGCGCAGGATAAATTTGATAAAATCACCTTTCATTTAAAGAGCGAGTTCTAAATGAGTCACATCATTAATTACCGGTTGAACCAATTTTCTTGGGCCGTAGCTGCGGTGCTCCTTCTACCATTGCTCTTTACTCAAGGAATGTTCTTCGATGGATTGACCTTTGCGGCAATTGCTCGAAATTTAAATGAAGGTGTTGGACAGTTTTGGTCGCCGCAGTACACGCCATTTGTACATCCCGAATACTACGAACACCCTCCATTTTCGTTCGCTATACATTCTATTTATTATCGGTTGTTTGGAGATCAGCCATGGGTGGATAGATTTTATGCATATACCCTCTATGGGCTGAGTATTTTAATGATTCGTCGAATTTGGGCCTTACTCATTCCTTCAGGTCACAGAGGATGGATACCTCAATTACTTTGGACGCTCACCCCGACGGTATTATGGGTGCATCAAAATAACTTATTAGAGGCGCCTTTAAATGCGGCGACTTTAGCGGTTGTTTGGTTACTTATAGAGGGCACTTGGAAAAAGAATTACCTCTGGAGTGCTTTGGCAGGGGTACTGTTCTTTCTTGCTTTAGGTATTAAAGGTCCTGTGGCATTGTTTCCCCTAATGGTCTTGCCTCTTGTAGCAGTATTATTCAAAGAATACCGGAGCAATGCATTGATTTCATTGGTTGTGATGGTATTGAGCAGCAGTGTTCTTTTTAGCTTTTTCTACACCTATGAGCCCGACTTCGCGAAATTCTTTGAAGGTTATTTAAATCAGCAGTTGCTACCCTCGTTGCGGGGACTTAGGGGTACCGAAAGTTCGGTATTGTTAAGTTTGGGTGAATTGGCAAAACAACTAGCGCTGCCTGTACTAGTATTGATACTTCTGGCTTGGAGACGAGGAAACAGCTACCCCTTGCGAAGAGAAAGTATCTTCATGTTCTTCATCGCTATTTGTGCAACACTCCCCTTTCTGTTTCTACACCGCCAAGAACACTACTATTTTATGCCTTCTATGGCTTTTTGGATGCTCGCCTTCGGTATGCTTTATGAACAAGCACCTTGGCCTTGGGGAATCAATCGGAAGAGGTGGGTGAAGTATATTTCATTAACCAATCTAGGATTGTGGTCGATAGCCATTATTCTCACACTGTATTTCAGTAAGTCTCCGTCACGAGATAAACATACCATCAAAGCCTATAGAAGTATGGCAAACGACTTAGATCTGCAGGTCATTCAGGTATATGATTTAAATGACTTTTGGAAGGATAATGCCATTGCTTCACGATACCATAAGCTTTATCTGACTGAAAAGGAGCAGCCCTATCTCCTCACCCGTTTAGATGATCCTGTTCCAAATGGTTTTGCAGTTGAAACGGTGTTTGAAAAAGCTGAACTGGTGCTCTATAAAAAAGCCACCCCTGAGTAGGAGTGGCTTTATTGCATTTTATTAGGTAAAACTGAAGTCGTTATTCTTCCGCTTCTCCCTCCATGAATTGGGCCATCACTAGGTCGCTAACACCCATGTTTGAGAAGCCTCCATCATTATATAAGTTCTGCATTGTAACACGCTTCGTAAGATCAGAGAACATTGCAACAATGTAGTTCGCACAATCCTCAGCGGTAGCGTTGCCCAGTGGCGACATCTTCTCCGCGTAGGCTATGAAACCACCAAATCCCTTCACGCCCGATCCTGCCGTAGTCGGCGTGGGGCTCTGAGATATCGTATTCACACGTACATTATTACGGACACCCCAATGGTAACCAAAGCTGCGTGCAATACTCTCAAGGTAGCTCTTGTTATCGGCCATATCATTGTAATCAGGGAAAGTGCGCTGCGCAGCCATGTAGGTTAAACCTAAGATAGAACCCCATTCGCTCATTGCATCATGGTTCCAAGCGCTTTGCATTACTTTATGAAAACTAACCGCACTCACGTCCCAGCCTTTTTGAAGCCAGTCGTAGTTTAATTCTGTGTAATGTTTGCCTTTGCGAACGTTAACGCTCATCCCTATACTGTGCAGGATAAAATCAATTTTCCCGCCAAAGTGTTCCATGGCACCTGTGATTAACTTATCTAAGTCTTCTATACTGGTAGCGTCGGCAGCTATTATGGGAGCGTCAATTGCTTCTGCGAGATTGTTTAATTCGCCCATACGCATAGCGATGGGTGCATTAGTCAATACTACCTTACCACCTTGTGCGTGGATTGCTTCTGCTGCTTTCCAAGCAATAGAGTCTGCATTTAAAGCGCCAAATACAATACCGCATTTGCCACTGAGTAATCCGTTTGACATATTCTTGTGTTTGTTATAGACTGCTAAAATAGGTTTTACCTTGCTTTCAACAAGGCTTCTGCCTGATTCTTCGCCGCTTGAGTAATTTTTGCACCACTAAGCATTCGAGCCAGCTCATCTACACGTGCTTCATCAGTCAGTACATTTACACTACTTTCCGTGGTCGTATCCGTTGATGTCTTAGAAATGAGCCAATGCGTGGTGCCTTTTGACGCCACTTGAGGCAAGTGAGTGATTGTTATAATTTGCTGTCTTTCGGCTAATTCAGACATTAGGTTGCCTACCTTTTCGGCGGTAGCACCACTGATACCCGTATCTATTTCATCAAAAACCTGACAACTCAACGTAACGTGCTTACCTAGGGCTGCTTTCAGCGCTAGTTTTACCCTGCTTTGTTCTCCACCGGAAGCCACTTTATTCAGCGGTTCGAGCGGACTACCAGGATTCGCGCTAAACATGAACTGCGGTTTATACAATCCCACAGCAGTTGGGGATTGTTCCTGCCAAATCAATTCAATTTTAGCTTTAGGCAGATCTACATCGCTCAAATAACCGATGAGTGCATTTTTAATGAATTGGGTAGACTCCAAGCGCTTCGCATGAAGTTTGGTGCCCGCTGTTTTTAATGCAGCTTCTAGGTTTATTTGTTCGGCTTTTAATTGCTTGAGCAAAGTCTTTATCCTTAATGGATTTAATCTGTGCACCTAAAGCGTCAAATTTAACCTGCTTCCGCATCAATAACACGGTGTTTTCATTAAACCGTCTATTTGATGTTTTCGATCGATCAAGCATCCACATCTACGGTGAGTTCAGCCGCTGCTATGCGGTTCAATGGCTTCACGTTCTATGGCTTGTGTATACGAGATGATTTCGAGCAATTTCTCTAGAGTAGCTCTGTAGAGTCCTTCGTTGCGAGCCGAGCCAGTTTAGATTCTACAGTAAACAATTGATCTAAAGGTTTGATTCTACACCTATAAGTGTTGCCAATTCATTGTATTGCTCGTTGATGGCATGGGTTTACATTTAGTCGAATCAATTCTTCAATTTCCTCGTATTCGCCCGGGTTTAACATTTGCTTTATCCAGCTCGTGGTATAAAAACTCGGGTAATCTAAATCACTGGTATCGGCTTGTTCGATAAGCACCTTTGCTCAATAAGAACGGCCTTAAGAGCGGTGTAAACCTTACTGTATTCTTCACGCTCCTTATCAGCCGCTACGAAAGAATCCAATCAACTCAATTTGTTTGTTAACATCAGTAAGTAAACCAGAATCACTCTGGCTGTTGATATCGATAAACTGGCCTGCGAAATAAGCTAAATCACTACTCTTTACCGGTGTCGTTAATAAAGGCTCTCGATTTTCCGTTAGGCAATAATTCACGGCGAAAAACACTGTGTACATCAAAATCGATATCCTTGGATTGAAATTCAGCTTCTAGATGCTTAGGTAAGGTCAATTCAAGTTCAATAATAACCTTTGAGGCCTTTGTCTTTTAGTACAGCCTTAGCGAAAGTCTTTGGCCTAATGCGGCTCAAGCGCACCCAATAAAATACTTTTACCGGCGCCGGTTTCTCCTGTCATTGCTGTCATCCCAGCGAGAATAGGCAAGTCCAACTGATCAATCAGTATGAGTTTTGTATTCTTAGTCTCTTCAGCATTACTTCCCTCCACAGTTCACTGTAACTGCTCGCATGCGTACGGTCCAATTCTTCTAATATAGTCTGCAATGTTTTCGTATCTACACCAAGCGTTGAAGCCTCAGATACAGCGATAGAATCTCAGTATTCTTAGCATCGAAGAACAGGTTCAATAGAAGTATTCATTACGCTTTTGATTGGGGCCTTCTAATGTCTTTTAGACTCGTCGCTATGATTTCTAAGGATTGCCTTGATTCTCAGAAAGGTACATAAGATCTAATCCCTGTCTATGGTACATATATAGCGTTATTTTCACCAGCTCCAAAAAACTGGACTCATTAGTGCATCAGTAATCCAGAATCTATTTTAGTACCGTCAAAGCTTTTCCATCCACTTGCACCACCACTACTTTGCGCAGTCGTGACTATGTTCTGTGCTATAGCAAATTCAGCATCGCCTCCGTTTGCTTTAAAAGGTGCAACGATCTAATCGATGATGGTATATGCATAGAAAGCCAATATGGAACTGAGATTTGTCGTATAGGTATTTTGTTGGAAGTCTATAGGTTTCATTTCTTGATAACTAAAAGACTACATCTTTGTCCAGCACCTTTAATACCAGGAGATTGTAGTTGCTATTGTAGACAGGTCTCGAATACTGTACTTGCAACGTGGCATCGAATCTATTTCCGTTTAAACTATTTACGGTCATGATGTAGTTGCATTCGATACGCTCCTCATCGCTGTATTTGTGATCCGTAAAATGCATAACCGTTGAGAAAGTTCTCTATGGATGTTTCAGTGTCTGGAATATATCCTTGTTGGTTGTGAACTTCCCAGGACTTAAATTTTCACTGCTTTGGAGCTCTGAGCCCTTCCCTGAAGGGAGATAAGGGTGAATATGAGGAGGACGAAGATATTCTTTATCATACCATTGAAATTTAGCAACAACTGCATGGAGCAGCTGTTGACTAATTCACACTTTTATCTGTAAGCGGAAAGAGTGCTGTTGGCCATCTTGGAAGAAAACTTCAACGGCATTCGTGTTGGATTCGAATCAGTTGTGGAGCTTAAGGTGTTTAAAACGATCACATCCGCATTTTTCTTCGCCAATTTATCTTTCGCGTAATTTTCACCATCATTAGTTTCCAACGCAAAACCAACCAATTTTTGATCCTTTCTCTTCAATTTCCTAGCGCAGCTAGAATATCCTGGTGTCTCTTCAAGGTCAATGCTCATGGTGCCTTTCATTGCGGTCTTCTTTAGTTTTTGTCGAGGCTATCTTTGGGCAGAGTCGCTCACTGCTGCCGTACATATGGTTAAAACGGAAGAAGGGTAATAATCTTGCATGGCTGTTAACATCTCTTTTGCGCTAACAACCCGAACCACATGCAGGCCACCTAGGTCTAAGGGATAATGTGTGGGGCCGAGAACTAAGATGACCGATGCGCCTAAAGACCGGGCTGCATGTGCTAAAGCAACGCCCATTTGACCGGTACTGTTATTGCCTAAGTACCTCACTGGATCGATGTGCTCGTGAGTAGGGCCGGCATTAATAAGTACATTTTTGCCGAACAAGGGAAGCTGTTTTAAAAGGTGCGCTGAAATAAATTGACAAATAGACTCGGGCTCCGCCATTCGCCCCTGTCCTATGAGTCCACTGGCCAATTCACCGTGCTCCGCAGGTATAACTACCACTCCCCGCGCTTCTAGTTCCTTAAGATTGGAGCGAGTTGCTTCATTTTTATACATGTCCAAATCCATCGCCGGAGCCACATAAACCGGGCATTTTGCGCTCATGTAAACGGCTGATAGTAGATCGTCACAAGCACCTGTGACCAATTTTGAAAGTGTATTGCTCGATGCTGGGGCAATAATCATGAGGTCGGCCCATAAGCCAAGGTCTACATGATTGTTCCATACCCCATATTTCTCATCTTCTTCATGAAGAAAAGTACTGAATACCGGCCGTGTACTAAGGGTAGATAGCGTCAATGGGGTGATGAAGTCTTTCGCAGCAGTGGTCATCACTACCTGAACTTCAGCACCCCATTTAATGAGTTCACGAACTAAAAAGGCGCTTTTGTAGGCTGCAATACTGCCGGATACACCGAGCAGTACCTTTCGCTGGTACAAAGGCCCCGTTTCCACGTCCTATTTCTCTTCTTCGTTCTTCTCATTGCGGTAGTAGATACGATCTTCTAACCACTCTTGAAGGGCCATTGCAGTTGGCTTTGGCAAACTCTCGTAAAACTTGCTCACTTCAATTTGCTCCTTATTTTCGAAAATCTCTTCTAAAGATTCTGTTGAAGAAGCAAACTCCTGAAGTTTTGCATGCAACTCCTCACGAGTAATGTCATTGATTTGTTCCGCACGTTTTGAAATAATAGTCAACGCTTCGTAGATATTATCCGTAGGTGCATCAATTGCATTGGTGTTGTGCGTGCGGGTGTTTTTGTCCGCTTGCATTTTTTTATAATCCATAGGAAATCAGGAATTTAATGTATCAATTTACGTAAATCTTCGAGGCGCTCACTTTCTGGGAACGCTTCTTCAAAATCATTTAATGCAGTCTTTGCTTCTGTGAATCTTTCGTCTTGAAGCGATTCGAGACTATTGTTTGCCAACTTAAAAGCGGCTAAGGTTTTATAGTATAACGCGTCCTCGCGGTACGGTGTATCTGGATATTCACTTACTGTAGTGGTAAAAGCCGTCATAGCCGCTTTATACTGTCTGGTTTTGAAATATTGATAAGCAATTTCATAACTCTTTAGTTCCAGCTTACCCCTGAGCTCTTCCATGTAGGCATTACAATCATCCAGCTTATCTGAATTTGGGTGTGTGTTGATATACAACTGTATTTCATTAATTGCTTTAAAGGTATAAGCCTGATCAAGACTGTGTTTAGGCGCCTCTAGATAATAGCAATATGCAGTGAGGTATGCAGCTTCATCGGCCTGTTCGTTCTGCGGAAACGTTTTATAAAAGTTCTTGAAGTGGTAACCGGCAAGGATGTAGTTTTTCTGCAAAAACAACGTGTTTGCATAATAGAAATAGACCTCCTGCGCCTTGTGCGTACCACGGTATAAGGAGATGAGTTCATCAAAGATTGGATAGGCCTTATTATAGTCTCCTGCATCGTAGTATTCTACGGCTTTAGAGAATTTATAATCAAGGTCTTTGCTCTTGAGAACCTCCTGGTATTCGCCACAATTCGTTAAAAATAGGGCGAACAGTACGTATGTAGCTAGTCTAATCAATTTCATGAACGGGCAAAGATACGATTTTTAGTGAAGCTTTAGAGCGGAAATATCGTCCAAAGCCTTACCTTTTTTAGCATTGTCTAAAATACACGCAACCAACCCTTCAGCGAAGTCCGGCCAAGCCTTTTTAACAACATATTTGGATTGAAAAAAGCGCTCGAACACAGGAATCGCTTCTTCATTCAGGTGCCTAAAGACTGTAGCCCCCTCTCCTGCTGCGCAGATCGCATTAGCGGCCTGTTCATATTGCCCTTTGATGGGAGTAATTAATAGTTTTTTACCCAAATACATGGCCTCAGCAGGACCTTCAAATCCTGCGCTGCAAATCAAGCCTCTCGATCGGGATAATGAATTCGTAAACATTTTATTATCAACACGATAAAACACGGTATTTAAAGTATTGACAGCATTATTCTCTTTGGTAAAAACAGCGAACGACTCATTGGGAAATCTTTCAAACCAACGTGCCAACGTTCCGGCACTATAGGCAGGAAGGTAAACCGTGTAATGTGCTTCTTGAGTAGGCGTTAGTTCACGGATATCGCTTCTTATAATTGGTGGTAAAATGAAGGTATCATAAACGTTAAAATGAAAGCCAATCTTGTAAGGACTCGGTGACATGTACTTTAAGACGAATTCCCAATACCATACTCGAGGCGTGGGCCTCGGAGTTGATTCAGACCAGTATGCCGCTTGATGACTCAGTTGTAAACTCTTTACACCACGCAAAAGACAAGCATAGGAAGTGATGGCTTCAAAGTCAATAATTACAAGGTCATAGTCCTTAACCGGAAGTGAAAACACATCTTTGAGAAATTGCAGAGGCCTATTGCCTACAAGGCTCTTCCAATAGCTCACCCCACCGCTTGAGTTGTACTTCATGGTAAGGCCAAACTTTTTAAACCGTACGGGTAATCCAAGGTCGATTTGACTTTGGGTTCCGGCTACTAGAACGTCTACTTCGCCTCTTTGTGAAAGAAGTGGCACAAGCGCTCTAGCTCGGGCAACATGACCGTTACCCGTACCTTGAAGCGCATATAATATTTTCATTGACTAAACCGCTTTGGTAAGTTCTTCCAGTAAATCATGGTCGAATACTTCATCATCACCATCGTCTAAGCTAAGGGTTTTGCTTTGTGGGAAAGTAAACAGTTGCCATTTTTTATCGATGTATTCGAGGGATGTCAGATTCTCCACCCAATCGCCACTATTCATATACATCGTACTACCGTTCGTACTGACTACCTCACGAATTTGCGGTTGATGAATATGCCCACAAATGACGGCATCATAACCTTTAGTGATGGCCAATTCTGCTGCGACTTGTTCGAAATCTCCAATAAATTTTACCGCTTGCTTCACCCGATCCTTTACCATCTTTGAGAAGCTGTATTTTTCTCGTCCTAATGCCGTTAGCACATCGTTGAGAAAACGATTAGATAGTATTAAGAAATCATAGCCCCAACCTCCAAGTTTAGCTATGATTTTAGCACCTTGAATGCTTCGATCAAAAATATCCCCGTGGAAAATCCAGACCTTTTTCCCATCTAGTTTGAGGACCAATTTATTGGATAGTTGAATTTTACCAATTACCGTAGAACTGAACCTCCGGAGCGCTTCATCGTGGTTCCCCGTTATGTAGTGGACATCCACTCCCGCGGCAGCCATCTTTAAAATAGTACGAACCACCTTGAGATGGTCTTTTGGAAAGTAGCGCTTACGGAAATTCCAGATATCGATAATATCACCATTAAGGACCAGGGTTTTAGGTTCGATGGATTTGAGGTACGAATTCAACTGCTTTGCATGGCACCCATAGGTACCCAAATGCAGATCGCTTATTACGCAAACATCTAACGGTCGTTTTGATTTCATTTCATGCATGAGTTTTAACAAACATGCTTAGAAAACCACAACGTCGAGTTAAAATTGACTTAGCTTAAGGTTAAGTGTATGTACTTAATGAACAACGATTTAGGACAGATTAAGAATTTCTAAACTTGCAGCTAAAGTATTCTTAAGATTGCTCGTAGCCTCTACTAGTGGGAGGCGGACCGTTGCCTCTGCGATACCTCTTGCCTCCAAAAGTGCCTTTATTCCAACAGGGTTACCTTCTTCAAATAATTGGTTTGTTAAGTCGTAGATACTTAAATGCGCAGCACGAGCTTGTATCCATTTGCCCTCAATCATGTGATGTACCATTGCACAAAAGACTTCAGGAACGCCTTGGCCACTTACTGAGATCACTCCTTCCGCACCCAATGCCATCATTGCAAAAGTGAGGTTATCATCCCCCGAGAGCACCTGAAAATCTACAGGTCGTTCGAGCAAGATTTCTGTAATTTGATCGAGGTTTCCACTAGCCTCTTTAATAGCTATAATATTCCCGAAATTTTTTGCGAGTCGAATAGTCGTTTGCGCACTGATATTACTGCTCGTTCTTCCGGGTACGTTGTAGAGAATCAGTGGCAATGGACTCGCGGCACTTAGTGCGGCATAGTGTTGGTAAATACCTTCTTGTGAGGGTTTGTTGTAGTATGGACTTGCACTGAGAATTGCAGCAACACCATCTACATCAAACGCCTTTAGCTCTTCAACCAAAGCATGGGTGTTATTACCGCCAATACCGAAAATAACAGGAATTCTGCCTGCAGTAATTTTGAGCACAAACTGCAGAATACGTTGCTTTTCATCAGTGGTCAATACTGGGTTTTCAGCAGTAGTACCATTCACAACAAAGTAGTTCACACCGTTAGAAATACAATGTTCTAATAAACGTTCTAGTGCAGCGTAGTCTACGCTTTGGCAACCATCACGTTGAAAGGGGGTAACAAGCGCTACACCAACTCCAGAAAGGTCTAATTTATTCATTCTTAGTCATTACATTAAGCATGTTTTTAAGCATCTCCAACTGTTCCTTGAGGGAGACATTTGCATGAGCAATACTTAAATCAGCGTTGTCATAGGTTCCACACAAATCTACCCTAATGTCGTAGCTTCTGGCATACCAATACCAAGTTAAATTTGTAGTATTCTGTTCTAGGTTTAACAAAAGATGATTATCTCCCGGTTCAGGGATCACTCGCTTTGGCTCCCCCTTAAAATTAAAATCATCTCGGTACAAATGAAAAGTCTTTGCCACTTCACCTTTAGGCCTCTTCATGTCTTCAAAATAAACGAAATCGACGGTAGAAAAGTGTTCTTTTACAACCGCCACCAAATCTAGGTTACTCGTTAGAACGGTTACCTTCGGAGTCGCACTTTTCAGTTGGCATTTACTCGGGACAGCATTCCTTAATCCACGTCTCCAGTAAAACTCTTTAATCCGTCTCATAAATTAAGTAAGGTGCGCACCTCATTTTCGTTTAAAATAGGGACATTCAGTTGCGTCGCCTTCTTAAGTTTTGCCGGACCCATCCCCTCGCCTGCGAAAACATAATCTGTTTTACTACTAATACTGCTTACATTCACACCGCCAAGTGTTTCGATAAGTGCTTTAAGTTCATTTCGGCTAATGGTGTTAAATACGCCGCTCACCACGATTTTTCTAGCTGAAATAGGTGAATCAGCCGCCTGTGCTTGAACTTCTGCCTCAAACTGAAGACCGTGCTGTTGTAGTCGATGTATTTCCAACCGACGCTCGGGTTTTTGAAAGGTGGTTAACAATTGGTCCGCGATGACTTCGCCTATTTCTTCTGCGGCTAAAAGCTCCTCTCTATTAGCGCCCATGATTACTTCCATGGATTTAAAGTGCCGAACCAGCTTCTTCGCTACGGTAGCACCCACATGACGGATACCGATTGCGAATAAAACGCGCTCGAAAGGTTGCTGCTTAGAAGCTTCAATCCCCTCGAGAATATTCCAAACGCTCTTTTCTTTGAACCCATCTAATTGGATAAGATCATCGAAGGTTAATTCATAAAGGTCCGCAGGCGTTTTGACCAATTCTTTATGCACAAGTAACGCCACCGTTTCAGAGCCCATACCCATGATGTCCATGGCCTTACGAGAAATAAAATGGTCTATTCTACCGCTAATTTGGGGTTCACAACCGCTCTCATTCATACAGTAATGCTGTGCCTCTCCTTCGAGCCTTGACAGTGGCGAATGACATTCTGGACAGTTCGAAATAAAAATAACCTGTTGCGCAGATTCTTCTCTTTGCGCAACATTTACACCGACCACTTTAGGGATAATTTCGCCACCCTTCTCTACGTAGACTGTATCTCCAATGTGCAGACCCAGCGCTGTAATTTGATCTTCATTATGCAATGATGCCCTTTTCACAGTAGTTCCTCCTAACCAAACGGGCTTCAGATTTGCCACAGGCGTAATGGCCCCCGTTCTACCGACTTGATACGTCACAGACTCAAGAACGGTCGACATTCGTTCAGCCTTAAACTTAAAGGCGGTTGCCCATCGCGGACTCTTCGCTGTAAAACCTAAATCTTCTTGAGCCTTGTAGCTATTCACTTTTATTACAATGCCGTCAATATCAAACGGGAGATCTTTCCGCGCAACATCCCAGTATTCTACAAAACTCATGATGGCTTCGATAGTGTCACATTGGGCGATGAATCGATCTTTGGTCTTCGGTATCTTAAATCCTAATTCCCCAGCAAGTGCTATACTTTCGCTATGATTCGAAGCAAGAATTCCTTCCGGTAAAACGTAGTAGAGGTAAGCATCTAATCCTCTTTTCGCAACCTCTGCGCTGTCTTGCAACTTAAGCGTACCAGAAGCACAATTTCTAGGGTTTGCAAAGAGCGGAAGTCCCTCCTTTTGCCGTTGTTCATTCAAATCTTCGAAACGCGCATGAGGTAGGACAATTTCGCCTCGAATCTCGAAATCTTCTGGGTACGGTGCGTTAAGCTGTAATGGGATACTTTTTATCGTACGAACGTTCGTCGTTATATCATCTCCCTGAGTACCGTCTCCCCTTGTTACAGCGCGGGTTAATGCACCATTAACGTACTGAATACCTATGGCAACACCATCATATTTTAACTCGCAAACGAAAGTTGCTTCAGGCGCCAATTTTTGAACGCGAATAATCCATTCCTGTAATTCCTCTAAATTATAGGTATTCCCTAGCGACAGCATGGGAAAGCGATGGTTCACCGTTTCAAAATTCTTAGTCACCGCTCCACCGACCCGAACTGTGGGGCTGTTTGGATCGAAAAATTCAGGATGGGCAGCCTCTAGTTGCTCTAGCTGTTTGAGCAAATGATCAAAAACATAATCGCTTATAACAGGAGCATCCAATGTATAATACCGGTAGTTGTGCTCGTGTAATTCAGTGCGCAAGCGTTCTATTTCAATCTGTACGTCCATATTTAGCTAATAGCATTCGGTCTTTGCCCTGTAAATCTTGTAACAATTTAATCTCTTTAGCACTATGTTTTACGCCAAGTTGCTGCATTTCTTCACCAAAGAGATGGTGTATTTCAAAAGCAATCCACCCCGTGCGATTTGAGAAGATTTTGCTTCCTAATTGAAAAATGGATTCATAGTACAGCAGCGGTTGTTCATCAGGAACAAATAGTGCACCTTCCCGAGTTCATGCACTTCACATGTTTCCTCCATATCTTGACGCTCCAGAAACGAAGGGATGTACGGTGGGTTACTCACTATGATATCCACAGTGTAATGCATATTCAGAAAGGTCGGCTACAATGAACTTCACATCAATTCAAGGGCATGCGCACATTTTTTCTGGCTTGGTCAACTGCAAAGGGATTAATATCTAACCCTATAACTTCGACAGCGGGTCGTAGGCTTTTTATGGCAAAGCAATACAACCACTTCCTGTACCTAAATCAATAACCGTTTTTGCTTGTGTTTCATCGATCGGCATAACTTCCACTTCTCTGACCCAATTCCTCGGTTTCAGGTCTTGGAATCAAGGTGGCTGCATTTAATCCATTTTGAGTCCATAAAAAACGTGTAACCCACAATATATTGAATAGGCTTTCACTTCTAAGTTCTTCTAATTCAGATTCATAAAAGATTCAAAAGGAAGGTTCCTCCTCTCCCAAGATTTGGAAGTCGTTTCTAAAGACTTAAACGTGCTTCAAACCAATAGGTGATGTATTGGCAGATTCACGAGCACCGTAGATGGTAGCGAGAAGTGCGAGGCGCATTTGCTTGTAAAGGACAGCGTTTTCATTACTGCCGAAAATACGACTTGCACCACTACCTTTGTCCTATGTCACATGCCAAGTTTCTCACACGTTGCTGATTGGCCAACTATGCCAAGGCCGAACCTCATAATCCGTTGGTTGGTGCGGTTATCGTGCACAATGGTAAAATAATTGGCGAAGGATACCACCATAAGCGGGTGAACCACACGCTGAAGTGATGGCCATTAATAGTGTGAAAAACACATCATTACTGGCTTCCAGCACCTTATATTTACCCAGTTTAGAACCTTGCGCCCATTGTGGAAAACGCCTCCTTGTAACCTTCTCATCACGGACCGTCGTATTCCCAAGGTGGTCATAGGTTGCTCTGATAATGCATTGAGTGAATGGAAAGGCGTAGAACATCTAATGTCCCACGGCGTCGAGTTTTGTTTGCGGGCCCGCACCCTTTCGACAGTTAAATCAAGGTGTTCTTCTGCAACAAGGAACACAAAGACCCTTTGTAACACTGAAGTGGGCACAATCTTTGGACGGATATTTGGACAGAATCCGTACAAAAAAATGAGCAAGCCTCGTTAATATCGGGCCCTTTAGCAGCAATCAAATCGCACCAGTTACGATCAGAAGTTGATGGCATCCTTATTTCTGCTAAAACTTTGAATTGGGATCGACCATCGCTTTCAACACGCCATTACCACGGCACTAATCCCCGGCCTATACTGCTGGTGGATAACACCTTACCTGACTCGTTGGCATTAGAAAAATTTTTAATTGCTCCACTTTTAATTGGCAATGTATCTGCACTCGAAGGGGATAAAATCATCTGCGATCCTTACGACATTGCGCGTTGGCTTCCGGAACTCTTGGACCATGATATACACCATGTTTTAGTTGAAGGTGGAGGTCATGTGCTTCAATCATTCCTTGATGCCGGTATGGTTGACCAGTGGCACCGTTTTACCTCTGAAAAGCGCATTAATGATGGAATTTCTGCCCCAAAGTTTCCGGAGACAGGTTGCGCAGATAAACTAGGTACAGATCGTTATGAGCGAGGATAGTGATCGCTATTACACCGTCGAAGTTCCTTCAAGAGGCGTTTTTAAGTCTAAAGGGAGCAAGTTCTTCGCCTACCTCTTTCACTGCAAAGACGAGGATAGCTTCAAAGGCCAATTGGATTTTATTAAGTCTCAAGAATCTTCTGCTCGGCATTATTGCTGGGCCTTTCGTATTCAAAATGAAGTAACTATAGAACGAAGCACTGACGATGGAGAGCCTGCCCATACTGCGGGAACGCCCATACTGCGTGCTTTAGTTAGTCATGAATTAGTGAATGTAGGATGCGTTGTTGTACGTTACTTTGGCGGTACAAAGTTGGGTGTGCCCGGATTGATAGAAGCTTATGGTGCAGCGGCAGAGGACGCAATTCGTGAAAATATCCGCCAAGAGAAATGGGTGACAGCACCACTCAAACTACAATTCTCCTACGATCAATTGTCCTTTGTTGAGCGCATAGTGAAACAAGCCGATCTTCATGTGGTCGAAAGAAAACAAGGCCTATCTTTAACCTATACCTTAGAGGTGGTGCAAAGTCAATATGAAGAAATAAAGGACCAGTTTGAAAAAAATCATCACATTACTCTTCTTCCTAGCGGTTAACGCTGCTTTTAGTCAAGAGCTTACCACACAATCATTTTTTGAATCTACAACACCTCACGCCACTTATGAGCGTTTCCACTACCTGCTAGCGGGACATGTACTCTTGGAAGAACAATTTTTAGAAGTACGTGATCGCTCCGGTAAAGTCCTGAAGTCGCAATCCACGCTAGATTTCAAAAAACGAACCAGATTGCCCAAAGAAGTAACTTCTTCCCTACTCTATTACAATGATGAGTGGATCGCTGTAGTACCAGATACTCTTTTAGACGGTGCGCTCCATACGCTTAGATACATTACGCTCGATGGCAAGCTGTTGCTCGAGCGCGACTTAACCGTTCATTTCAATGATACCACTGTCCAGGTACGGGTTTTTAATCCGGACCCGCTCACCCCATTTAATTTAACCTATGGTGGTATTTACAAGGATCTTAACGATGGAAATGGTGTTGTATTAGATTCATTAGCCATAATTGATACGCTAACAGTAGATCAAATTGCAGATACGACCTTCCTTCGCAATCAGTACATTGAGATTGTGGATTTCGATGCGCCTTATATTTTACCCAGTACGTCACCGCAAGATTGGACTGGAGGAAGAACGGCTCCTGAATTTGAGCAAGTGATGTGCGTATACCACGTTACAGCCCTCTCCAGATACCTAAACACGTTAGGCTATGGTTCAATTATGACCTATACCATCCATGCGGATGCACAAGCACTGAACGGACAAGATAACAGCATGTTTAATTTCGGTTATTCCCCACCCCGCTTATATTTCGGCGAAGGTGGTGTTGATGATGCTGAAGATGCCGACGTGATTATTCACGAATTCGGTCATGCCATATCCCATGGCGCAGCACCAGGAACGAATCTAGGTATGGAGCGCAGAAGTTTTGATGAAGCTTTTGGCGATTATCTGGCAGAACGGCACGGTAGACGCTCGGGAACTACCAGTACACGAGTCTTTGATTGGGACGGTAACAATGAATTTTGGAACGGTAGAAGCGTATCCTACGATGGCGTAAAGAATTACAATCAGCTTATTTTTAATTCCATCTACCAACACACAGATATTATGTCTAGCGCGATGTTAGAATTTAGTGCGAATCCTAACGTAGGCGGAAGCGTTGCAGATAAAATTATTTTAGAAGGCGTTCATTCTTTAATGCCGAACCAAACTTTTAGGCAAATAGCGCAAAACTTCATTTGGGCCGATTCTTTACTCTATAATGGCGCACACTACAACGCCCTTACATTTGCCTTTGGCGCACCGAAGAACATACTTGCCGCTAGCGAGGTGGGCGAATCTTCTGCTACGGTTGCAAAGGAGCACATCGTTCACACCGAATCAGGATCGGTTTTAAAAACCATAGAAGGTAAGGTGGCATTGATTCACTGTTACAATTGGTCCGGACAACTACTGTGGTCTAAAACTACGACAGGTCGTTTGGAATTGCCTGAACGTACCTCAGGAATTTTAGAGGTGCTCTATTCTACAGGTGAGCGAGTCTTACTTAAGACAAACTAGAAAATAAGGTTGCCAATTCCTCTGGACAGCGCTTTGGCTTGAACGACTCTTTATCCACAAATACGAGTACTACTTTCCCGGTTACCAGGATCTTACCTGCCTCATCTCGAAGCGTATGGTAAAATGATATCTTCCTAGTGGGAAGTTCATTTATTGCTGTCTCTAATAAGACTTTTTCATCGTACTTGGCACCGCGTTTAAAATCGATGCTCATATGGACGACGGGCAACATGGTTCCATTCGCTTCGAGTTGCGCGTAGGAAATTCCCATTTTGCGCAATAATTCGACTCGGCCAACCTCGAAATAAGCGGCATAATTTCCATAATAGACCACACCCATTTGATCCGTCTCAGAGTATCTTGGTCGAAAGGTATGTGTCTCTTTGATTTGTACTTCTTTCATAGCCACTAAATTAAGGGTCCTTTGGTTGCCTCGAGGCAGTGTTCAATCTTCAATTTTGAGATTTTTGAACAATCAACGAGTTGGATGGTAATTTATACTCAAAAAATTTGGGCGTTTATACTAAGTGCTGATTTTCAATAAGTTAAGCATCCCCTTAAGTAAAACTTTTTATTAACACAATAGCAAATAAATTTTTTTCAATCAGAATTTATGAACACATTTGCTATGCAGTCAACAAGATGATTTTACTCTTCGATTGCCGCCCGAAAAGTTTACTAATACACACAACACGACCTCAAGTTTGAACAGCCTTGAGGTAAGAGAATTTTTGACCATGGAGAAAAGCGTTAATGATGTCTGGAATGAAGCCTTGCAATTTATTCAAGACAACGTTGATGACCAGTGCTACAACACCTGGTTTGAACCTATAAAACCAGTAAAACTTCAGGCCAACATCATCACTGTTCAAGTACCTTCAAAGTTCTTCTATGAGTACCTCGAAGAACATTACATTCAGTTGTTAAAGGCTGCAATAACTAAATCGCTCGGTTCAGACGCAAAATTGGTATACAGCATAGTACTTGAAAACGCATACGGTAATGCACAAGCGCCGACGATGAAGTTGCCCAGTAGTGGTCGCAAAAAACATCCACGCCAAAGCGTAAACATGCCAATGAAGATTGGGAACGACAAGGAAATTAAAAATCCTTTTGTCATCCCTGGCTTGCAAAAGCTCAATATTGACTCGCAGTTAAACCCGAATTACAGTTTCGAAAATTTTATAGAAGGTGATTGTAATAGGCTTGCTAGATCTGCAGGATACGCAGTAAGTAAAAACCCTGGAGGTACCTCCTTTAACCCGCTCATGCTTTATGGAGGCGTCGGTTTAGGTAAAACCCATTTGGCACATGCCATTGGAGTTGAAATTAAAGACAACTATCCAGAAAAAACGGTGCTGTACGTTAGTGCAGAAAAATTTACGCAGCAGTTTATTGATAGCATCCGTAACAATACAAAGAATGACTTCGTGCATTTCTATCAAATGATTGATGTTTTGGTCATAGATGATGTACAAAGTTTCTCAGGTAAGGAGAAAACGCAAGATGTTTTCTTTGAGATATTCAACCACCTGCATCAAAACGGTAAGCAAATCATATTGACCAGCGACCGTGCTCCTGTGGAGTTACAAGGAATGGAACAACGCCTCTTAAGTCGATTCAAATGGGGATTGAGTGCAGACCTTCAAAAGCCGGGACTAGAGACTCGCGTTGCCATCTTAGGCAAGAAGCTCTACAATGACGGCATTGAAATTGAACAAGATATTATCGAATACATCGCTTATTCTATTAATTCAAACATCAGAGAGCTCGAAGGTGCACTGATCAGCATACTTGCTCAAAGTAGCTTGAATAAGAAGCAAATCACGATGGAATTGGTAAAATCCATGGTCGATAAATTTGTTAAGAGTACTACTCGCGAGATTTCGATTGACTTCATACAAAAAGTAGTTTGTGATTATTTCGATATGCCGCTGGAATTATTGAAATCAAAGACGCGTAAACGTGAAATAGTTCAGGCGCGACAGCTGAGTATGTATTTCTCAAAACAACTTACTAAAAACAGTCTCGCCAGTATCGGTCAGCAATGTGGCAATAAAGACCACGCCACTGTGCTTCATGCATGTAGAACGGTGAATAACTTAAAGGAAACCGACAAGCGTTTCCGTACGTATGTTGACGATTTACAAAAACGACTTACACTCGCATAAAAAACAGTTTAACGAATGTTTTAGAGTCAGTATCTTCGGGTACTGACTTTTTTATTTATGAAAATACTCATGGTTTGTTTGGGCAATATATGCCGCTCTCCCCTAGCTCAAGGTATAATGGAACACTATGCACCAGAAGATTGGGTTATAGATTCCGCAGGTACTTCAGGATGGCATTCCGATGAGCGCCCCGATACAAGGAGTATATTGACCGCCAAAGAGCACGGTATTACTCTCGATCACCAACGATCACGACAAGTGACAGTAGAAGATTTTGAGGTCTTTGATATCCTTTTTGCCATGGACAGTGCTAATTACTCTAATCTCATCCAGTTAGCCCCTTCCGATGCTGCCAAACAAAAGGTACGCCTCATTTTAAATGAATCCTATCCCGGTGAAAATAAAGCAGTACCCGATCCCTACACAGGTGGACAAGAGGGGTTTACACATGTTTATGAACTTCTCGATGAAGCGATACAATCATTTTTAAAAACGCACTAATGGCTGCTATTTACTTATTGCCTAATACGTTAGGTCAAGATAATTTCGACAGCATCATACCTAAAGATGTAGTCAACATCATAGATAGTCTTACCTACTTCATTGTCGAAAATGAAAAAACAGCCCGTGCCTATCTCAAACATTTGTTGCCGGAAAAGAATCAGCGTGAATTAAGACTTGAAATACTAGATAAGCAAACTGATCCGCTGGATCTCCCCTACTTTCTAGACCCGATTAAAAAAGGGCATTCCATCGGGATTTTGTCCGAAGCAGGTGTTCCTTGTGTAGCCGATCCAGGTGCGACTATTGTCAGTATAGCCCATAGAAAAGGAATACCAATACACCCGTGTGTGGGGCCGTCGTCCATCCTTCTCGCTTTAATGGCTAGTGGGTTCAACGGTCAGCAATTTACGTTCAGAGGCTATTTACCACACGATAAACCCATTCGAAAAAGAGTCTTCGAGGCGATGCAAAAAGACATTCGAGACGGGATAACCCAAATCTTTATGGAGACGCCCTATCGCAATGGTAAACTGTTGGAGGAATTGGTCGCCACCTTACACCCGGAGACAAAGCTTTGTATTGCTGTAGATATTACCTTAGATACAGAGCATATTCAGACTAAAACTGTGGCGCAATGGAGCTTAGATTTACCTGAATTACACAAAAGACCAGCAATATTTTTGATAGATTAAGTCAAATATGACTGCCAACGAGGATAAGGATAGTAAACTAGTAGAGGGTATATTCGATGAACTGTTAAACAGTATTGAGTATAAAACGGATACGGCTGATCAAAAATTGATACAGCGTGCCTTTTCTTTGGCTAAAGATGCACATAAGGGTGTTCACCGTAAAAGTGGAGAGCCCTATATTACTCATCCTTTAGCTGTGGCTCAGATAGTTGCTACAGAAATTGGTTTAGGACCAACAAGTATTGCAACAGCTTTGATGCATGATGTTGTCGAAGATTCGGATTACACACTCGTAGATATCGAGAATATGTTCAATCCTAGCATTGCTCGACTCATAGACGGTTTGACTAAGATTTCCGGGGTGGTCAGCATGGAAAGTAGTATGCAGCTTGAGAATTACAGAAAGATGCTGCTCACCATTTCGGATGATGTAAGGGTAATTCTGATAAAGCTTGCGGACCGATTGCATAATATGCGTACCATGTCTGGAATGCCAGCGCACAAACAACTTAAAATTGCTTCGGAAACCTTATTCATCTATGCGCCGCTCGCGCATCGATTGGGATTATTTAGCATAAAAACGGAATTAGAGGATATTTCCTTGAAGTACACTGAACCTGACGTTTTTGAGGATATCAATGACCGCATGGAAACGCTTCAAAGAAGGGATTTCGAATACTTAAACAAATTTGAGCGAAAGGTGTCTGAAGAGCTTTTAGATGCAAATCTCAAGTTTGAAATTAAGAAGCGTACAAAAAGTATTTACTCCGTTCGGCGTAAAATGAAGAACCAAAACGTAAGCTTTGAAGAAGTGTACGATAAATACGCTATTCGTATCATTCTTGAAGCGGACAAGGAGCGTGAGAAAGCCACCTGTTGGCAGGCCTACTCTATTGTCACTGAGAATTTCAGTCCTAACCCAGCACGTTTAAGAGACTGGATCAGCTCACCTAAAAGTAATGGGTACGAATCCCTTCATACTACTGTAATGGGTCCAGAAGGGCATTGGGTCGAGGTGCAGATCCGGACTAGACGTATGGATGATATCGCTGAAAATGGCTTCGCAGCGCACTGGAAATACAAAGAAGATAGTTCGGGCAGTAATCAATTAGATCGTTGGTTGCTTCGTATTCGCGAGTTTTTAGACGATCCTGAGAACGATAGCGAGGACTTTATTGATAATTTTAAGATGAATCTCTTTTCATCCGAAATATTCGTTTTTACGCCAAAAGGTGAAATGCTAACCCTTCCTAAAGGTGCTACCGCACTGGACTTCGCTTTCGACATTCACACGGAGGTAGGCGCCCACTGTTTAGGTACGAAGGTCAATGGCAAACTCATTCCGTTGAGTACACCGCTAAAATCTGGAGATCAAATAGAAGTGTTGACCTCTGTAAAGCAAGAGCCCAAAGAGGATTGGCTCAGCTTTGTAAAAACAGGGAAGGCGAAACAGCGGATCAAGCAAAGTTTAAAGAAAGAAAAGCAACTGATCACTGGTCAGGGCCAATTCGTTCTCGAACGTAAACTAAAGGTGCTTAAACTAAGGGCTACCCATAGTAATATCCACAAACTGGTGAATTTCTTTGGGTTAAAAAACCCGGAAGAGTTGTACTACAAAGTTGGCCTAGGGGTAATAGATAACGGTAAACTCCGCGAATATGCGCGAGAAACATCGGGTCTTGTCAACTATTTCAAGCAACGCATTGTAAAGAGCAACTACGCGAAGACGAAACTGGACGAAAAAACAAGCAAACCCGCTTCGGACCATTTAATGCTGGTTTTTGATACCGATGAACACGAGATGGATTACACGCTTGCAAAGTGCTGCAATCCATTACCAGGCGATAGAGTTTTTGGTTTTGTGACGACAGCGGATGGATTAAAAGTACACCGTGACGACTGTCCTAATGCGGTTTTACTGCAAAGTAGATTCGCAAATAGAACCTTAAAAGCCAAATGGGTGGACCGCAAAGGTGCCTTCTCGACGATTAATCTATTGATCAAAGGGATGGATCGAATTGGTATCGTGAATGATGTAACTAAAGTAGTTTCAAACGAGCTTAGTATCAACATAAAGGCCATTGCTTTCAGCGTAGATGACGGGTTATTCACAGGGAAGTTAACCATCGAAGTGGCGGATAAATTGGGTTTAACGGACACTATTAACAATATCAAGAATTTAGAGGGCATTAGTAGTGTGTCTCGTGTAGGTAAATTCAATTGATACGACGTATTTTAGCGTTTTACTTCTCATGAGTACACAAGAAGCATACAACAAGGTAAAAGATGTTTTTGGCCGCTATTTGGAAGAGCATAATCAACGCAAAACTCCAGAGCGGTTCGCTATTTTAAAGGAGGTCTACGAAAACGAAGACCACTTTGATGTGGAAACCTTGTACCTCAGTATGAAAGACAAGAACTACCGCGTTTCTCGGGCTACACTTTACAATACTATAGAATTGCTTTTGACGTGTGGTTTAGTTCGCAAACATCAGTTTGGTCAAAATCAAAGTTTTTATGAGAAATCGTATTTCAACAAACAACATGATCATGTCATATTAACGGATACGGGTGAAGTATTCGAATTTTGTGATCCACGCATTCAAAACATTAAACAAACAATCGAAGAAATTTTCGGTGTAGAAGTAGAAAGCCACAGTCTTTATTTCTACGCAAAAAGAAAAGAGTCGAGCAACAATTAATTATGGCCGTAGATGTGCTTTTAGGTCTCCAATGGGGGGATGAAGGAAAAGGAAAAATAGTCGATGTATTGACGCGTAAGTACAATATTATCGCCCGCTTTCAAGGTGGTCCCAACGCAGGCCATACTCTAGAATTTGAAGGCAAGAAGCACGTACTTCATACCATTCCCTCTGGTGTTTTTCATGAGAATGTAATGAACGTGGTGGGTAACGGTGTGGTGATCGACCCCGTCATTTTCAAGGTCGAATTGGACAAACTGATCGATCAAGAGCCGCACGTATTAAGTCGGTTGAAAATCAGCCGGAAGGCGCATTTGATTTTACCAACACATCGATTGCTCGATGCCGCTAGTGAGGCTGCGAAGGGAAAGAAGAAAATTGGTTCTACGTTAAAAGGAATTGGTCCGACGTATATGGACAAAACGGGTCGAAATGGATTGCGTGTTGGAGATATACAATTGGATAATTTTAGTGAACTCTACAATGCATTGGTAGACAAACACAAGCAACTACTGGCCGGCTACGAAGGATTCGAATATGATCTTGGTGCGCTTGAGCCGAACTGGTTTGCAGCAGTTGAATACCTCCGCTCCCTCGATATCATCGATAGTGAGCCGTACTTCCACGATGCTATAGCAGCAGGACAAACTATTTTGGCTGAGGGTGCTCAAGGGACATTACTCGATATAGATTTTGGTACGTATCCATTTGTGACCTCTTCTAACACCACCTGTGCAGGAGCTTGTACCGGTATGGGTATTGCACCGAATAAAATAAAAAACGTTTACGGTATTTTCAAAGCCTACTGTACGCGAGTTGGGTCTGGCCCCTTCCCTACAGAATTGTTTGATGAAGTTGGCGCTACGATTCAAACAAACGGCCATGAGTTCGGTGCAACCACAGGACGTCCTAGAAGATGTGGTTGGTTAGACTTACCTGCATTAAAATACGCTATCAACGTAAATGGCGTTACAGAATTAATGATGATGAAAGGTGATGTTTTAAGTGGAATTGGTCCCATTAAGATTTGTACTGCATACAAATACAAGGGTGAAGTGGTTAAGCACTTGCCTTACAAACTTCAGGAGGATCTTATTGAACCTATTTTTACTGAGCTTCCTGGTTGGGACGAAGACTTAATGCAAATGACTTCCGAAGCGGTCTTCCCGCAGAGCTTTAAAGACTACATCGCATTTATTGAGGCAGAAGTGGGTGTTCCAATCACGCTTGTAAGCGTAGGTCCCGATCGCGCTCAAACGATATTAAGAGATTAATGAAAAAGGCCATACTAATTTGTGTGGCCCTTTTTTTCTCTACCCCTCCATCGGGGTGGGGTCAAACGAAAATTCAAATTATACGAAGCGATACGACCGATTTTATCAAAGGAGATAACGGTGCGCAAACGTATTATTTGAAAGGTAATGTGACCCTAAAACAGGACGTGGCCCTAATGTACTGCGATTCTGCGGTTTTGTATCGTCCGCAAAACACTTTTGAAGCATTTGGTAATGTCCGTGTCAGACAAGCCGACACCGTTCTTATAACTGGGGAACAACTCACGTATTTAGGAGACCAGAGAACGTTCACTATTTCTGATCAAGTCGTACTTAAAACGCCGTCCTCGAGATTAGCAACGCGTGTATTAAAGTACGATAGAAATACATCTACAGCGTATTATCTGACGAGATCTACTCTCGAGCGTAAAAACCTGCGCATTACCTCTGATGTAGGTAATTACAATACGGCGTACGAGGTAGTTCGGTTGCGCGGAAACGTCGTAGCTGTGGATTCTGCTTTTGAAATGAAAACAGATACTTTACTGTATTATCCTAACCGAAACAAATATTCGTTTGCAGGCCCGACAGCGCTTGTGAGAGACAGCACAGAACTCTTTTGTTCAAAAGGAACGTATGCAGCAGATATGACCCTGTTAGAATTGTTTGGAGGAGCTAAAATGAAGTCGCCGAACCGCTATATAGAAGCCGATAGCTTGTATTACTTTCTAAACTCCGAAGATGGTACCCTACACGGTAAGGCCACGGTGGCGGATTCTCTTGAAGGGTTTGTGCTCAGTAGTAACTTTATCGATTATAAAAAGAGTCCCGTTTATGTAGATGCCTTTTCCCCAGTGTTCTACAAGCAAAGCATGGACGGAGATACCCTCTACGCGAAAGGAGATAGTTTAAGGATACGGTCGGAGATGGATTCCACCAAAATTGTTCATTTGTTCGGTCAAACGTCTTTTTTTAGTACCGATTTTCAGGGCATAAGCCCGAATTTTCTCTTCCACGAAGCAGCGGAAGAATTAGCGTTGTTCCCTGCCCCTACTTTGTGGAGTGGAAACAGTGAATTTGGTGCCGATTCAACAGCGTTGAAACTTAGAGAGAATAAATTGGACAGTTTATTCATGATTAGCAAAGTAACCATCACTACGAAGACAGAGGACTCGTTATTTTTCGATCAAACCACAGGAAGCATATTAGAAGGGAACTTCAAAGACAATGCATTGAGAAACGTTCGCATCGATGGAAATGCGCAGGCAATGCTTCACAATGTGAGTGACAATGGCCGCATTCAAGGTTCGAACAAAAGCAGTTGCTCTTGGATGAAAATTTCATTCAACGGAGATACTTTGGAGCGAATTAAGATGGCACGAGATGTAGAAGCCGTATATAATCCTGAGCGTTCTACAGTTCCCGAATGGTTACCGGGCTGCCAGCCATCCTTTGAGCAACGGCCTGAAAAATCCGCACTTGTTTCCCCTTATTAAGTGCGTTCCAGTATCGCTTTAATGTTCGGTTTAAAATATGCAGGGCCTTTCATAACTTTTCCATCCGCTCTGTAGATGGGTTTACCGTCCTCCCCTAGTTTACTCATATTACTGGCTTGAATTTCTTCAAATACTTCTTCGATGATGTGCTGCATCCCATGGCTTAAAATAGTCCCGCATAAGATATACATCATATCTCCCAAGGCATCGGCAACTTCTACGGCATCTCCTTTTGACGCTGCTTCAAGGTACTCCTCATTCTCTTCTGCCATGAGGCGGTGACGCAAGGCGATGGTCGCTTTGGATAGATCCGCTGTTGGGACATATTTATTGGGTATTCCGAAGGTATCGTGAAATTTTTCTACGTGTTTGATCTGTTTGTTCATGACCTCGTTTTATTTGATCGATTGCATCGTAAATTTACAACATGGAAAACATTACAACCGGACACTGGATTTTCGCGGGAATATTTGCGATTTCATTTCTCATCTACCTCTTCATTAGTTACCGCAAGGACCTGCAGTTACACAAGATTCATTACAAAAGCGGCGGAATTCAAGTCCTACTACTTATTGTAATTACCTTGTTCGTTCTGTTTGTATTCAAGCGACTAATGTAGCGCTGATTCTGTCGTATATTTGTGTAGAGTTTAACTCAACCCTATCACATGACAGAAAAGCAGAAAAAAGAAATCAGTTACCAGGAGTACAAGACCGAAGTACTCCAAGATTATAAAATCGCCGTTCTTCCCGCGAATGCTCATTAATGGGGCGTCGAGAAGTTCTTACAGGTAAGGCTAAGTTTGGAATTTTTGGCGCTGGAAAGGAATTGGCTCAAATAGCATGGGCGAAAGCGTTCGAAAAGGGTGATTTCAGAAGTGGCTATTACAGAGACCAAACTTTCATGATGGCTCTCGGGGAAATGGATGCGAAACGCTTCTTTACTTCACTTTACGCCGTCACAGATATTAAAGAGGAACCTATGGCAGGTGGCCGTCAAATGAACGGTCACTTCGCAACCAGATCACTGGATGAAAATGGGGATTGGGTAAACCTTACCGAACAATATAACAGCTCCTCTGATATCAGCCCTACTGCTGGGCAAATGCCACGACTATTGGGTTTGGCGCAAGCCTCTAAAGTCTACAAGGAGGTTTCTTTCAATGGGAGTGAAAAATTCTCGAATAAAGGCAAAGAAGTTGCTTGGGGTACGATCGGAAATGCCTCTACTTCAGAAGGTCTATTTTTTGAAACTATAAATGCAGCAGGGGTTTTGCAGGTACCCATGATTATTTCCGTTTGGGACGACGAATATGGAATTTCAGTGGGTGCGGAATATCAAACTACGAAGCAAGACATTAGCGAGATTCTTAAGGGATTCCAGCGCGATGAAAAAGGCAACGGGTACGATATTTTTGTAGTCGAGGCTTGGGATTACCCGGCATTAATCAACACCTTTTTACATGCTGGACGCGTAGCACGAGAAGAGCACGTTCCAGTGATGATTCACGTAAAAGGGATGACACAGCCGCAAGGACACAGTACCTCCGGATCGCACGAACGTTACAAAAGCGCAGAGCGTTTGCAATGGGAGAAAGATTACGATTGTATCTTAAAATTCGGGGAATGGATATTGGCCCATGAAGTGGCCAGCCAAGAAGAATTGGACGAAATAACGAAAGAAGCGAAAAAGCTTGCTCGTGAGGGTAAGAAAGAAGCTTGGACCATCTACCAAAGCCATCCTATTCGTTTACGAAATGAAGTTTTACCCCTCTTGAAGGCTATTCAAACTCAGGGCGAGAAAGGTATATTTATAACCAATATTATCAAAGAGCTTGAATCTCATGAAGATCTTGAAGTCGCACATTCATTTAAAGCAGTGCGCAAAGCGCTTCGTACGGTAGCCGGGGATCATAAAGTAAATGTAGCTCCTCTTAAAAGCTGGTTACAGAAAGAAGATGCCGTTCAACGCGAGCGCTACTCTTCTCATCTCTACAGCGTTCAATCAGAGGCGGCATTGCTGGATCATACACCCGCAACCTATGCTACCCAGGAAATGGTTGATGCACGTATTGTGCTTAGAGATAATTTCGATGCACTTTTCGCTAAGTACCCTGAAGCCATGGTATTTGGTGAAGATTCCGGTAAAATTGGCGATGTCAATCAAGGTTTAGAAGGAATGCAAGCTAAATATGGCGAGACTAGAGTGCAGGATGCTGGGATTCGCGAGGCAACTATTATGGGGCAAGGTATAGGTTTAGCCATGCGTGGTTTGCGACCTATTGCTGAAATCCAGTACCTCGACTATTTACTCTACGCCCTTCAAATCATGTCTGATGATTTAGCAACTGTTCACTACCGCACTGTTGGGGGTCAGAAAGCTCCAACCATTGTACGTACACGAGGACACAGATTAGAAGGTATTTGGCATTCTGGATCACCTATGGGTACGATCATCAATACTATCAAGGGAATGTATGTGCTCGTCCCGAGAAACATGACCAAAGCAGCCGGCTTCTACAATAAGTTAATGCAGCTCGATAATCCGGCCATTGTCATTGAATGTTTAAATGGATACCGAAGAAAAGAGGCTTTACCTTCTAACTTAGGCGAATACACGGTACCTATTGGTGAAGTTGAAATTATGCAAGAAGGAACCGACATTACGTTGGTTACTTACGGCTCAAACTGTACGATAGCCGCCGCCGCGGTACAGGAACTATCTGCCATGGGTATTAGTGTTGAACTTATTGATATTCAATCTCTTATTCCATTTGACCTCAAGCATGATGTAGTTGAAAGTTTAGTGAAAACAAATACTTTAGTGATCCTTGATGAAGATGTTCGGGGTGGCGCCTCTGCATTCTTATTGCAGCACATCTTAGAGGATCAGAAAGGGTACCAGTATCTGGACGGAGCTCCAGTAACCATTACCGCTAAAAATCATCGCCCTGCTTTCGCTTCTGACGGTGATTACTTCTCTAAACCATCTCACGATGATATTGTGGAACAGTTGTATGCTGTCATGAATGAAAAAGATCCTAAGACCTACCCTGCTTTTTAATGGGAACATCTAAGCTTTTTCCCAATACAGTTGCTGGAGTTTTAGAGGCGCTAGAAATGTCTTTTGGCAAAGGGCTGTATGCGGACAAAGTAATAGAACGTTTATTACGCCAAAATAAAAAATGGGGATCTCGAGACCGCAGTTTCGTGGCTGAGCACACCTATGAAATGGTGCGTTGGTGGGCATTGTTGTGGGGAATCTTGGGGCAAGAGCCTACGACGAAACGCAAAGATTTACAAAAGCTTTTTGGCATATACTGGCTCTGGAGAGGTTTTGAACTTCCGGATTGGCCAAAATTCGATGCTGTAAGAGACGTTAACATTAAAGAACGATTACACACATTGAGTGGAACTGCGACATTAGAAAGCTATGCCCAATGGTTTGATGAAGAAGCGCGCAACCAATTGGGAGAAAAATGGGATACGATTGCTGAAGTGATGAACATACCCAATGCTGTTAATCTTCGCGTAAACACCCTAAAATCTAATCAAGAAGAAGTACGCAGTGAATTGCAGCGGGCTGGATTAGAAGTACACAACCACCCTACCTTTCCTGATGCATTGGTGTTGGCGGGTCGCCCTCGATTGAATAATCTTGAAGGTTTCAAAACAGGTAAGTTTGAGGTTCAAGATGCCGGTTCTCAGTCCATAGCACCATTCTTAAATCCAAAGCCTGGTAGCACAGTAATTGACGCTTGTGCTGGCGCTGGTGGTAAAACGTTGCACTTAGGCGCGCTCATGCAAAATAAGGGGGCTCTTATTGCAATGGATGTCGAAGGAAGGAAATTAGGTGAGTTATTAAAACGCACCCAACGTAGCGGTCTTTCTATAGTGCAAACTAGAGCATGGGAAGAACCTGGTGTTTTAGAGGAATTATCGAACAGTGCGGATTATCTACTATTGGACGTGCCATGTTCCGGATCGGGCGTGATTAAGCGCGAGCCGGATACGAAATGGAAGCTGCAGCCTGAACATTTAGATCGATTAGAATCGGTCCAATTCAGTATCATTCGTGATTATTCTAGTTTGCTAAAGACAGGCGGTATTATGGTTTATGCCACTTGTAGTATACTCCCTAAAGAAAACCGACTTCAAGTAGATGCTTTTCTAGCACATCCTGCTGGCGCTCAATTTGAGTTACTCGAAGACCGAACTGTAGATCCTTCCCATCATAATGACGGCTTTTACATGGCCAGATTAAGAAAACTTGCATGAAGACCACTGAATCCAACTCATTGTACGACGGCCTTGAGCAAATGAGTGCCTTAGAATTGGTTCAAGGAATAAATGCCGAAGATGCAAAAGTTGCAGCAGCTGTCGCTTCTAAACTATCAGAAATCAGTTCGTTTGTAGAGGCCCTCGTTGACCGCATGAAAGATGGAGGTCGATTATTTTACATAGGCGCAGGTACTTCAGGTAGATTGGGCATATTAGATGCCAGCGAATGTCCTCCGACCTTTGGAGTTGACCACGAAACTGTGATCGGTCTTATCGCTGGAGGTGATTCAGCCATTCGTAAAGCTGTTGAGCGGGCCGAAGATGATTGGGACGGCGCATGGAAAGATTTAGCGCCCTATGGACTAACGGAAAAAGATACGCTTGTTGGCATAGCCGCCAGCGGAACTACACCCTACGTGATCGGCGGAGTGAAACGAGCGCGTCAAGAAGGGTTGCTCACTGCTTGTATCACATGCAATACAGAATCTGTTCTAGCGCAAGCTGTAGAGCATCCTATAGAGGTCGTCGTGGGACCTGAGTTTGTCACAGGTTCTACCCGTATGAAGAGCGGCACCGCGCAGAAAATGGTATTAAACATGATTTCTACGAGTGCAATGATATTATTAGGCAAGGTGCAAGGAAATAAAATGGTAGATATGCAGCTTTCTAATGATAAACTAATAGCGCGTGGTACCCGAATGATTGTAGAATCTACCAAGGTTACACTAGAATACGCTGAAATGATGCTGTTAAAACATGGAAGTGTGCGTGCAGCAGTACATGAAATACAATCTACTCATGAGCAAGAGTAATCAAGATCATATAGTTGCGGGCTTATTTAAATTGGCCTGGTCCTTTCCTTTTATTTTCGCAGGTCCAGCTTTATTTATAGGAAAAGGAACGTCAGGGGCATGGTACTGGACGGCATTTTCTATACTCTTGATGCTGAGCGGTATTACTCTAGTAGTATTGGGATTGCGTCAAATTCTTCGTGGATTCTTTGGCGACTAATTACAACAGTTTAATCACACGTTGCATTTGCGTGCGACCTCCCCTTTCAATATAGAGGATATAGGTGCCCGGTGCAATGTTGTCGCCAGGCGACCAAAGCGCTTTGTAACGCTTTGATTCTAATGTGGTAATTGCCACTGTACGCTGATTAAGATCTCTCAATTCTAAATGAATGTCCAGCGCTTCACCATCTGGTAGAAACAAAGAAATGTAATCTGGAAAAGGATTGGGATAGACGACTATTTCTGGGAGCTTTCCATCTACAATGGTTGAAAGATAGCGGTGGGCAAAACCTAGATTCGGGATTCCATAACCTATACGAGGATTATGCTGGTAATAGTGTGAAGCACTGACCTCTAGCGCCTCTATAACTTCTTGTGCCGTTGCATCAGGCACTGTACTCCATAAACATGCGGCAGCGCCAGCCATTATGGGGGAACTGAAGCTCGTGCCGTTTGCATAGGCCAGTGTACCGTCGGAACGATAAACCACAGCACCTTCACCCCTCGCGCAAACATTGGGTTTTACTCGTCCATCTACGGTATACCCACGTGAACTAAAACTACTTGCTACACCGTACTGCGTAACACTTCCGACAGTGAGTATACTATCTGCATCCGCTGGAAAGGTGAGCTTGTCCCAACTGCTACCACCGGCATTTCCTGCGCTGGTAACCACAAGCATTCCGGTGCGAGCCGCAGCCAATGCACCAAGCGAAATGATACTGGTTCTTCCATCGAGATCACTAACGCTGTAGTCGTCATCGGGATCGTCAAATGTGCTGTAGCCTAGAGACGAATTAATGATATCAGCTCCTATAGAATCGGCAAATTCTGCACCAGCAATCCAGTTCATCATTTCCTCCGGTGTTTCGCTCAGCTCTTTCTCTGTTTTAATGAGTGCATAGCTTGCTTGCGGTGCAGTCCCTATAAACACTTCCGGCTGATACGCAGCCATTGTACTAAGAACACTAAAACCATGAGAGGAACCCTGATAAACATTCGACCCACCTTCGACAAAATTGCGAGTAATGATCGTATCTAGACCATCATTTATCCCGACTGTTTTTCCTCCTACAAAACCTGCATCTAATACGGCAATCAGCATGCCTTCTCCTAAAGCGACAATTTCATCATATCCGTTATCAGTATGTACGTGAAGACTGTGTAATGAAATCTGTCTTGTTTGGCTATCTGCGTGCCCATAGGAAAAAGCGACACTTTCTTGCTTGTGCATACCTCCCGTTAGTTCGACTACACGAGCTACACATTCCAGGGTTCTTAGTTGAAGCACTTGAGTAGGTGTAGCCTCCACATAAACCACATTTAACCACTTGCTTGAAACTCCGGTGTAAGTTGCAATAGACTTAACCGCTGAGATGTTTCTTCGAGACACGCGTATGTCGGACTTCGAGAATGCAATGTTTTGACGTACTCGTCTTTCTAGAGCTCTGGGTGATAAATACAAACCGAAGTCTAGCGTATCTAGCGTTGCGTTTTTTTCTGAAAAATACACCGCATAAGGAGAAGGCAACTCCTGTGCTAGCATTCCTTTTGCATTGAAAAGAAATAGAACGATTGCTATGTGGACTATTGATTTCATTCAGAAATGGTTCCAGAACCGATCAATTCTTCTCCGCTATACCAAGCTGCAAATTGGCCAGGAGTGATCGCCTTTTCAGGGGATTCAAATAAAATATACGCACCTTCTTCTGTGCGGTATACTCTGGCTTTCACAAGAGGCTGTCGGTACCGAATGCGCACATCATAGGCACAAGATTCTCCGATGGATAAACTCAAATCCTCCCGAACCCAGTGCAGTTCTGATGCTTTTATAAATAATGCTTCACGATAAAGCCCTGGATGATCTTCTCCTTGACCCACGAAGATGGCGTTGTAGGTGGTATTCACTTCCAAAACAAATAACGGCAACGGACTTCCACCTATACTCAATCCTTTTCGCTGACCCGTCGTGTAATAATGCGCACCATTGTGCTTGCCACGTTTAAATCCATCCTTTGGGTGAAAGTTGAACGGCGCTGCTTTTTCAGCCAATGTAGTTCTCGGTAGCGACAATACGTCCGCATCTCGTGGAATTTCCCAAACGGTTCCCGATTTAGGCTCTAGTTTTTGTTGGAGAAAGTCAGGCAATCGGACTTTTCCTATGAAGCACAACCCTTGTGAATCCTTTTTTTCCGCAGTCACTAATCCGGCAGCTTTCGCTATTTCCCGTACCTCTGATTTTTGAAGATGGCCTATGGGAAAGAGTGCTTTGGCCAATTGGTCCTGAGATAATTGGCACAGAAAGTAGCTCTGATCTTTGTTGGAATCTAAGCCACTTAAGAGATGGTGGACTTCAGTCCCTGCTATCGTTGAGGTAGATTTTCTCACGTAATGTCCAGTAGCGACATAATCCGCACCAATAGACACGGCAGTTTTTAGAAAGAGATCGAACTTAATCTCGCGGTTGCAGAGCACATCTGGATTGGGAGTGCGCCCGCGCTCATATTCACTGAACATGTAATCTACAATACGTTCTTGATAGGCGGCACTCATGTCAATTACCTGAAACGGGATACCCAGTTTATCAGCAACCAGCATAGCATCATTACTATCCTCCACCCATGGGCATTCATCATGAATAGTGACCGATTCATCCACCCAATTGCGCATGAATAATCCTATAACGTTATATCCATCTTCTTTGAGTAGATGCGCTGTTACAGAACTGTCAACACCACCACTAAGACCTACTACAACCGTAGTTTTACTCTTTTCCTTCTGTGTCATACGTGGTTTCACTTTCCAATTGTCCGTATCTGTACTCCTCTTTACGTATTACTTTATTCTCTTCAAAATAAAACCAAGATCCATGCTTCTTGTCGTTTTTGTAAGACCCTTTTGCCAATAGTTTTCCGGCCTCATCGTAATATGTACATTCACCGTTGAGCTTATCGTTTTCATACAGACCTTTTGTGCGCAAGGTTCCATCTTCCCACTTTCTAAGCCAAATGCCTTCCTGTGCACCGCTTTCAAATGTCTTCTTTTCTGCCAATTTACCACTCTCGTAATAGGTCATTTGCACTCCTTGTAAAACACCGGCAGCATAGTTTTCGCTTTGCGTGAGTATGCCCTGCTTGTCGAAATAATTCCAAGTACTGTCTCGCAATTGATTTTTATACAATCCTTCAGCTTGAATAACACCGTTAGTATGATAGGCTTTTGCAAATCCCACCCCGGTTTCACCTCGGTAGGTAACTTCTGACATGATGCCTCCTTCTCGCTCGAAGTAGTAGGTAAAAGTTCCTACTGGTAGGTTGTTTTTGAAGTAACCTTCGTAGCGTTTCTTTCCAGATTCATACGTTTTCACCCATTTCCCCTGCTTTAGGCCTTTCTGGTCAGTATGATTCACTTGCGCCGCAGCAGCAAAACCCGTGAAAAGTGCGAAGAGTAGTAAAAGTTTTTTCATAGTACAAATTTAGGCACTTACCACAAGTGAACAGGCAAGGATTGAATTAGTTCCACACCAAAACATACGGGACTGTAGGTGCCTCCTGGGAAGTATTTTTGTCTGAGGTTCATTTTGAGATTTGATAAGGGGCCAATTTTACATTCCACCTGTGCTCCAGGCGCAATCATCAGGCCAGAACCCACCTCTATTCCACCACCACCCGCGATTCCTGTAGTCAAATCAACTCCGTACTTAAAGGTCGCTCCGTTTTTTAGAAAAGCTGCACTGAATAATCCTTCTGCATACGCGCCATATCCTCCACTTGCCGCCCAGAACGTATGACCATAGGCATCCAACGAATAGTTCTCATTGCTCCAGGCCTCAATGCCTAGTCCCATCATTATACCTGACATAGGATTGTAAGGATTGCCGTTTCGATCTATTCCGGGAGAACGCTGTTGTCCCACTCCAGCCAACACTTTTAAGGCGACTTCACGTGGGTTATTATTACTATATTCCACTCCTCCATAATGAAAGCCTAAAGAGCTCTTGAAATCTAGATGTCGGCTGTACGAAACAAATGGAATAGAAGCTTCATCACTTAATGCCGTCCATTGGCCTACGCTAAATTGATGCCCACCATACTGCGCTCCAGCAGTTACCATAGTGGATATTCCACCACCTGTGTACACGCCGCCACCACCGCCGGATCCAAGATGGGCGCGAAAGAAAAGGCGTTGAGAAGGTGTGTTAAATCGTAGCCCCATGGAGTAATTCATGTACCCATCAATGCTACCCAATGCACCTGCCCCTAGTTGAAGTTCACCCCCAACGGTATGATTGGTGTTTAAATACTGCCCAACACACACACCTGCATAGGCACTTTGCACCGGTTCAATGTTGCGGGAAGCATCTTCCGGTCCCAAGAACCAAAGTCCCGTGACTAATTCAAAATAGGTGGGATAATAGCTGTTATGGCCGCTATATTCTATTCGATAAGGCAATACATGTGTGTAGCCGATGGAAATATGATTCGAGGTAATAGCACCTGAAGGAAAATTTATGTGATTGTAGGCTACATCCACTGTCCCGTATTTGCTCTTAACACTCATTCCCACATACCCACGGTACATTAATCCATCGCCGTCCGGGGCACCTGCGCCGCCTCCAGAGGCTATCGAGCCGCCCATATTAGCGAATACCCATGGACGTAAATATTGATAAACACCTCCTGTAAATCCGAAGGCATAGAAACCACCATAATTACCCAAGACGGCACTTTGGGTCTCTAAACCCCCAGAGATGGAGGTTTTTGTTCTCGTATAATCCTTGACCAACTCAAATCGTTGGGTCACCCACATCATGTCATTAGTGGATTCTAACGGCTCAAACAAGAGTGTCATAGAAGTCCCTTGACCTGCACAGTGCTGATGGGCTATAAAGAAAAGAGTGAGTACTAACCGGCGCATCAAAATTGGGTGTTAAAAGGAATATTAAAGGTCATGCCCAATTGCCAACCGTAAGTAGGAAATGCCTGGGAAGAATACACGTTGTAAATACCGCGGCCTGTTACATCCCAATAATCGTTTACAGGTATTTCAAATCCCGCATTAATAAAAGCGAGCGCAGCTGCCCCCCATAGGTTAATCCCGCCACCTGCTCCGGCGCCCACCTGCGTTTCGATGAACCAACTATTTGGTTGAAGGCGCAAGCCAAACAAACCTTCCGCATAAGCACCTCTACCGTCTGTAAAGGCCCAGTAGCTTTCGCCTCGTAATTGGAGTATACCGAATTTATATAATCTAAATGCCACCCCTAAATTCGAAAATCCGGAGGCACCGATGTAGGTGCGAATACCGTTTTCAATGCTCAGGTTCATCGGTAAAAATCCATTCTCGTGTTGTGTAGAAGTATACTTGAAGTCTATTCCGGTATGCAAACCGGTAAAGCCAAAATAAAATGGACCATCAACCCATTTTAAAACACCAGAACTGAGCCCTATGAACTTTCCTTTATGATGCCATTGTAACTCCCCTTGTACCCCGGTTAATACGCCTCCACCTGCAGGAGCACGACCACCACCGCCTGTTCCTAAGTTGATTTCTGCCAATGCTCTGAATTTCCCGATGTCTTGATATAAGCCATAACCGCCATACACATCCATATAGCCGCCTAAATCAGTAACGGCAGCAGTAAGGTAGACACTTTTATACGTAAGGTTATCGAATAGCCTGCCGCCGACACCAACGAATCCTGTATTCCTGTTGTGTTCATTCCAAACAGAATACATGGCATTGGTGAAAATTTGTGCCTCAGCCACGGTGTACGGCTTGCGACTAAAGTCTTGCCTAAAACTTAAGCTCACCATAGGGCTCCAACCCTGAATGATGCCTGTACTTACGTAGCTGTATTGACCGCCGAATCCTAAATTGAATTGGTCCATAGCATAATCTAACAGCAGTGCGGTGGTTAAAAATCCACCGGATCCATCGTTACTTTCAGCGCCACCACCTGTGGTGAACATCAGTTTAGGATGTATACTCAGCGATTCCGACACTAAAAATTTAGTACCGGCTTGGTACCCAAAGGTGTAATACCCTGCTCTACTGCCCACGGCAGCATTGTTCAAACGAATACCTAAATAAGAAGATCCACCGCCTATATGATAATTTGCAGCGGTACCTATAAAACCTATTGGGCCTTTAGGCGCCTCTATAACTTGTAGATAATCAAAATCAATACTAGTGGATTGAGAGAATCCAGTCAAAAATTCGCAGGCAAAAAACAGAATGAATAGCTTTGCTCGTATGAAGTTTCGAAGAATCATAGGGGTATTGGTCTTGCTTAGTGTATTGAGCATTAAAGTTAATGCGCAAGAGGCTAGCGATTCCGCTGTTGTGGAAGAAATCGTCGTTTTCTCTACTCGGGGGATCAATCCATCCGGCGCGCGCTACCACGTTGACGGCTGTAGGTACTTAAAAAATGGGCAAATCAAGGTCGATGAGCGTCAGGCATTGGACCGGGGTCTTCTGCCCTGTTCCGTTTGTTTACCGGACCGCGCAAGTGCTCTGCCGTTCCTACGCACTAAAAGTGTTGAATCTAGACCAAAGGCCTTTCGGAAATGTGTTTTCAAAACAAAGACCGGAGCGAAGTGCGAACGAGAAGCGTTGGCGGACCATCGCTATTGTGAATTGCACAAGAGCCGAGCGAACAAACCAAAAGGTAGGAGATAATTACTGTGTGAGATACAAATAAAAAGCCCTTAGAGCGATGCTCAAAGGGCTTTTTTCTGTTGGCGATCCGGACGAGACTCGAACTCGCGACCCCAAGCGTGACAGGCTTGTATTCTAACCAACTGAACTACCGGACCGTATTCCTTAGTGGGTTGCAAATGTAATAGCGTTTTTGAAATCTACAACACCTTTGAGTAAAAAAAAATCGTCTTTTTGAAACTTTCTGAATCTTTCGAAAAAAGCCCAATGTAGTTTCTTAGGTTTGAGGCAAATATGATAAAATGAAAACAGCCGTAATTCTTGCTGGAGGAAAAGGAACTCGACTTGCAGAGATCAGATCAGATGTGCCTAAGCCTATGATGCCTGTTTTAGGCAAACCCCTTTTGGCCTACCAGATAGATTTACTAAAAGCACATGGCTTTACGCAGGTATGGCTTATTGTGAACCACCTATACGAGCACATCGAGGCCTATTTTGCTAACGGCGAGGACTTTGGAATTGAAATTAATTATTATGTCGAGCAACAACCCTTAGGTACCGTTGGCGGCGTGAAAGCTATAGAGCAGCACCTACAAGAACCCTTTTTAGTACTCTATGGGGATGTTTTAATGGATATGGATCTCTATCGACTTTTTACCTTCCACAAAAACAAGAACGCCGACGCCACCCTAGTCGTACATCCCAACGATCATCCTTACGACAGCGATTTATTAGCAGTGGATGGGGAGGATCGGGTAACCGCTTTCTACGCTAAACCGCATCCAGAAGGTTTACGTTACAGAAATCTAGTGAATGCAGCCGCCTACGTTTTTAATCCTGTCGTGCTTGAACATTTGGAACCCGGGGTAAAAGCGGACTTTGGAAAAGACATCTTCCCTACCCTTCATTCAAAATTGCCGGTGTATGCTTACAATACTCCTGAATATCTAAAGGATATGGGTACACCTGACCGATTAGAAAAGGTTGAAGAGGCCTTGAAAAACGGAAAGGTCGCCGCACGAAACCTAAATAATAAGCAACGGTGTGTTTTCCTTGACCGTGATGGTGTGATTAATATCGACACGGATTTAATCGACCGTCCGGAAGATCTAGAATTGTACCCGTATGCAGCTTCCAGCATACGAAGACTAAATAAGATGGGCTTCTTAGTGATTGTGGTGACCAATCAAAGTGTCATTGCAAGAGGGCTTTGTACCATCGCTACACTTGACGAAATCCATAAAAAAATGGAAACGGAATTAGGACAACAGGGCGCATTTGTAGAGGCTATTTATTTCTGCCCGCACCACCCGCACAGTGGTTATGAAGGCGAAGTTAAAGCGTTTAAAGTCGAATGCAATTGTCGTAAACCCAAGCCTGGAATGCTCCTTGAGGCCGCTGACCGATTCAATATAGACTTAAAGCAAAGTTACCTCATAGGTGATAGTCCTCGTGACATTGAAGCAGGGGCTCGTGCAGGCGTAGAAACCATCCGCGTAAAAACGGGTCACGGGTTAAAACCTCATACGGAGCAACCCATGCATTACGTTGCCGACTTAGTGGCGGCCGTCGATCTTATTGAGCATCAGTTTTTGAAGCGGTAGTTACGCGGTCAAAATCCTTTTTGAATTGGATGCCCACCCCTTGCGTATAGGGACCTGTAGTTTGCAGTAAAGGATCATTTCGATTGCTTCTGTTGAACGCTTTGAGCACTATTGTTCCCTGTTTAGACAAGTCTAAAGAGACTTCCGTATCGCCGAGCAATAATGTCGAAGTTTGTTCCTGTCCAATGGGTACGTCGAATGAGGATTTCAACTTTAATCTGCCGTCAAAGAAATTCTTTGAAACACCGAGATTTAAATGATCGCCTTGATTGGTGAAATTGGTCAAAGGATTGGCGCCAGTAGTATAATCAAAATCCACAGTGACATAATCTCCTATACCTGCGGCTAACCAACTTCCAAACTCACTCACCAACAACTCCGATGTCGTATTCCCCAGCGAGGACTCAAAGTTAATGCTCTCCTGAATCCCGAGGTTTTGCTGAAAGAAATCCCCCAACATGAGCAATGAAAAAGCTTGATAATGGAGGGCCTCTTCATTTAAGAAATGTCGGTTGAGCTCCTGTTGGTAGGAAGCCGGGCTGGCGGGTAATTCGATGGCAAAGCCTATTTGTGGGGAAAGCAGCGGTCCTGTTAGTGAAATGATCAGGTCCACAGGTACCTTTTCATTGTTGTAATTCGCACTGGTGACTAAGCCTGTGAGATCCGTTTGAACGGTATACACCGCCTTTAAATCAAGCTCGGCTTGGTAGACATCGCCGCTCCATGCGATCGTTCCACCGGGTATAAGATCGAACTGCTTATTAATAATGTTTTGAAGGGTAAATAGATAATCTCCCTCATTTACCGTGTAGACGCCATAAAGTTCAACACTTTCATCTTCTAGAATTTTTAAACGCATGGAGCCACTTCCTTGCGCACGTATAATATCCCCCAATACTTCGTCAAGGACCAATTCAATTCTTGCCTCCGGGGTTACCTCTATTCCCAAATCTGCCCCAAAATAATCACGTATACCTTGCACTGGCTGGACCGTATCTCGCGGTAATTCAGCATCCACAAACCGAATAAATCCAGGCAATTCAACCGCTGTAGGATTATCAAGCGGTATTTTAAGTAGTGTACCCTCTTTCGTCGTTGCTTGAACGGTGAGTTGCAGCTGTTCTACTGGTCCCATTAAATGCATCTCACCTGCTGCTACAGCGGTACCGTAGAACATATCTTCCACATTACGTTCCTTATTCATGGCGAGTAAACTATCCGTAGATAATCGAATATCTAGACCAAAATCTTTCAATTGGTGATGCGCAATGCCGCCCCAAGACAAGGCCTGAGTTTTATCTACCTTTGAGAGGAGTTTAATGGAGTCCAGTTCGAATCCTTTCTCTGAGAGGGTGATTAAAGACTGATCAGCCACAGAAAATTGGGCACCTAAAAGTGGAATAGCAATGGCGCCATTATTCCAGTAAACCTCTCCCCGCGCGTTCCAGTCATTCAACGGACCGTAAATCTGTACACCGCCTTCTAAATGCCCTTCGAGACCGGCTATAGCTTCGTGGAAGAATGGATTTAATGATGCTACGTTCAATGCATCTACACTCAGACTCAAGTCTAAATCATCGAGCGCCGTATTGTAATGACCTCGAGCGATTGCATAGGACTGTGATTCATCAAATAATGTACCCGCTATGAACACGTCTGAATGTTCAGGTAAATAACTCATTTGGCCTTTGAATGAACCATAGGATGTGCCGTTCAGCGAGAGTCCCGTGATTGATGTCGCTGCAGACCAATCTGACCCTGTACTATCGTTGAACTCGACATTTAATGCATATGCTCCCCCAAGAACAGCCTCAGGTGTTCGCAAGAAGTAATTTAAAGGACGTGCATTCAAGCTCGCGCTTACGGTGCCTTTATGTTTTACTTCTTCTGTAAGTGATAGTCGTCCTGCAAGCTGAAGTGCCCCTGCGCTTCCTTTGAATTCCAATGCATCGCTTTGAACGTGCTGCTTATTCCATTCCACAGGTTTGCTAGAAGCGAGCGAGAATGTATCTAAGCCAATATTGAAGCGGGCATTTTCTAATTGGGCACGTCCGGGAACGTAATTAAATTTCCCAGTTACTGTACTAGGTATGCTATCGGCTAAATACCCTGTAAAACGAACGTCTCGAACCCTATCGCTTCCGTGAGACTCTGCTTTTAATGCATGTACTACGGTTTGTGCGATTTGTATTTGATCCACCGAGACTAAAGCATCGAAATAAATACCCTGATGGTGAATAGTAAGATCGAGAGCTGTCAAAGCATAGGGTCCATAAGCGCCAGAACGAATGGCACTTTCTATTGACCAATTTTTTCCACTCCTGTTGTAGTCCCATTTTAAAGTACTTCCAGGCTCAACAACTAGCGGCAAATGGAAGAGATCCGCCAACCAATTCACCTCTCCTACTCTAAGATACCCTTCCAGCTTCGCTCTTGGCCATACTTTTACTGTTCCATCATCATATGAGGAGGCAACCATTACCTCCATGATTTTCGGCAGCGATTTAAATTCCCAATCACCGATTAGCCTGCCATTTGCTACGTCACTTTGAATTCTAAGCGTTCTCACAGCTTCCTCAAGAGTGTGTTCTGCGAAGAGTGAACGTAAGAAAACTACATCGTTTGGACGCTGCAGCAGGAGATCTTTTACAGCTATAGAACCTGTGCTATTTGATCGGTAATTGCCATGAAATTGGCCACTAATCACCTGACCCGTATCTAAGGCATCAAATAAATCTAAGCCAACCGCATGAGCCTCTACATCTATGGTATAATCTGCATTCTCTTTGACCACATACCCTTCCAAATCAAGCAGTGTATCTAAACACGAGAGCCAAACAGAATCCATAAAACTCCTGTGATGGAGATCAAAACTTAAGCCCTTGCTGGTATGCGTAGAAAATTCAAGTTTTGGGAAAACTCCCGTGGCATTCCAATCCTCCGTGAGTATGGAAGTTATGTTGGGTTTAATGGCCGATTTAAAAGTGAGTGCTTTTAAATTTTGAAGACCGGTGCTTTTAATTGAAGCCTCTATAAAGGCCAAGCTACTTAAGTCACTAAATTTTAATGTGTATAGCCCTGAATTTGCTCGTGCATTTATTCGCACATCTTTAGCATTACCTTCTGTTAGCGAGCCCTTTAAATCCCAGCTGATCGGTAGTAAATCATAGGGGATACGAGCGGGAAAATGCCTGAGACCATTTTCGAAGAGATCCAAATGCATGTCAACTGCAATTTTCCCAGTGAGTGCTCCGCTGCATGCGATTGATCCAGCCATTGTCGCATTCTTAAACTTGAACGTACTTCGGATAGAATCAAATGCATGACAATACCCTTCGATATCAAAATAAAGTGGAATGTCGTATTCTAAAATTTGAGGCGGTAACCGGCTGAAGACGGTGTCAACCTGGACGGATCCATCAAAACTAAATGCATTCAGTGAACCATAAACCGCACCTTTCAATTGGGCTATATTCGGCAGATCCAGTAGCGCAAAACCACCAATGGAATCTTCGTGATACTGTATAGCATCACCTTCGAACTGAAACGGGATGGTGTCCCATTGTCCATTTAGGGTCATACGATCGATATGAAAGGACCTGTTATAATACAAACCGTTACCATGCAACGCTACTGCAGTGAAAAGCGTATCACCTATGAATGTAATCTTAGGCAGGTGCAGTTCATGCGCTGTTATGCTGAAATCCTGAGTAGACGTGGTATCCTTCTGCTCTGCCATTAACGTCTGTAATGCAGCCACATTAATTTCCAAATCCGATACCTGAAAAGTAGCAAGTTGCCAACCGTGCGAATAAATGAGCTCAGTGACTTCAATGCGTGAAGCATTGATCAGTGTATCATTATCCGTGTACAATTTAAGGGGCTGCAGTTCAAAGGAATTGGGGAAAATGTAATTAAACCCTTGAAAATCAGAATTTAAATTCACTTTTTCCAATTGTGGTTCTACGAAACTGTACCATAGTTTGCGCTGAACTCCAGGAACGTTGAGTGTAACTATGAGGAGCAGAATAAGCGCTAATACAGTGAACAACGCGCCTAACCGGATATTTTTACCCAGTGCACGTGAACTTTGCTGTATTTTTGACTCATTCATGCAAAACGCACCTTACATATTAGCGATCGAAAGTTCCTGTGACGATACCAGTGCTGCAGTGTTATTAGGCACCAAAGTATTATCTAATGAGGTGGCCTCTCAAGCAGTGCACGAAGCTTTTGGAGGAGTAGTCCCTGAATTGGCATCACGGGCACACCAACAAAACATCGTTCCTGTCGTTGATCGTGCGTTAAAGGTAGCAAATATCAGTCCTCAGGAACTAAACGCCATAGCTTTTACTAACGGTCCAGGGCTATTGGGTAGTTTACTTGTTGGTACTTCCTTCGCAAAGAGTTTGGCATTGGGATTAGCTATTCCACTTGTTCCAGTCCATCACATGCATGCTCATGTTTTAGCGCATTTGATTGAAGATGCACATCCTCGCCCAATTGAATTCCCATTTCTCTGTTTAACCGTGAGCGGCGGACATACGCAACTCATTGAGGTACAATCACCTAGCGTAATGACTGTATTGGGTGAGACTATTGATGATGCGGTTGGCGAGGCGTTCGATAAAGCAGCTAAAATTTTAGGGCTACCCTACCCTGGCGGTCCACATATTGACCAATTAAGCGCTACAGGAGATCCAACGTTCATGTCTTTCAATGAAAGCAACTTACCTGGGTTTAACTTTAGCTTTTCTGGAATGAAAACCAGTTTCCTCTATGCCCTGCAAAAAGAGATGAAGGTCAACCCAAATTTCATTACTACGCATTTAAACGATATTTGTGCGAGCTACCAGCATGCACTTATTCAAGTATTAATGAAAAAGCTCATCGCTGCACAAAAGTCAACGAAAATTAAAAATATTGCCATTGCAGGTGGCGTGAGTGCAAATTCTGGATTAAGAGACGCTTTAACGCAATGGGGAGCTAAAAAGGGATTATCCATCTTCCTACCTCCCTTTCAATACACAACGGATAATGCGGCGATGATTGGAATCGCTGGTTATTATCAATATCTTGAAGGTATAAACGCACCGTTAAGTACTAGCGCTCAGGCTAAAATTAAATTTTAGTGAAGTTCGTTTTTGCTATTGTGTGTACCAATTAAGTGTCTTTTATTCGCGCAATGAAAAACAAAGTTACCGTTGGGGCCACGGCTAAAGTCAATTTACCTGAATTAGGAATCTTAAATCTACCTGCAAGAGTAGATTCGGGCGCCGCTAGTTGTGCCGTAAGTGCATCCTTTATAGACATCTATGAGGATGAACAAGGACCTAAGTTAGCGGTGATTCTTTTTGATCCGGACAATCAATTTTATACCGGTGAAAAATTGATATTCGACGATTTCATCCTTCGAAACGTGCGTAATTCTTTTGGTTCAAAACAAGAACGCCCGATGATCGAAACGGAGATAGTGGTGAATAAAATCAGTCATACCATCTTAATTGGATTTTCAAACCGCTCAAAGCTTACCTATGATATGCTCATAGGTCGTAACTTACTTGAATTAGGCTTCATCGTCGACGTCACTAAATAATTAGAAATGAAATTAGCCATACTAAGCGCCAATCCTTCGCTATACAGCACCTCCAGGTTGGTTGAAGCCGCCCAGAAACGTGGACATGAAGTGGATGTTATCAATCACAACCACTGCTACGTGGGAATGGAGACGAATAACAACAATGTGTATTTAGGTGACCATGAACTGGTTGATTATGATGCCATAATACCGAGAATAGGTGCTTCTGTGACCTTCTATGGCAGTTCTATTATTCGCCAATTTGAAGTAAAACACGTTTATACCACACTTAGCTCGCTGGCCCTTGTTAGAAGTAGAGATAAACTGCGCGCAACACAGGTGCTTGCTAAGAATGATATCGGAATACCTAAAACGGTATTTGCAAAGCAGCCGCGCGACGTCCAAAACCTGATCAAGACGGTTGGTGGCCCACCCCTTATTGTCAAATTACTCGAGGGTACCCAAGGACTTGGTGTAGTGTTGGCTGAAACAAAAACTGCCGCAAAAAGTGTGATTGAGGCGTTCTATGGTCTAAACGCAAATATTCTGGTTCAAGAGTTCATCAAAGAAGCAGGTGGCTCAGACATCCGAGTTATTGTGGTTGGTGGAAAGGTGATCGCTGCATACAAGCGTCAAGGACAAGAAGGTGAATTCCGCTCCAATCTTCACCGTGGAGGGGAAGGCGTAAAAGTGAAATTGTCTGCGAAAGAGAAAAAAACCGCTATTGCAGCCACAAAAGCATTGGGCTTGAATATTGCAGGTGTCGACATGCTTCGAAGTGAGCGCGGTCCACTTGTATTGGAAGTAAACAGTTCACCGGGGTTTGAAGGCGTTGAGCACGTTACAGGGGTTGACGTTGCAGATCAAATCATTGCCTTTGTAGAAACACAAATAGAACGCCCCATTGTGAAAACAAAAGATAAAGTAGGCGTTTAATTGCAGCTCTTCTATGGACATATCGCGGCAGAACGGTTTTACTTACACGAGAGTGAAATCAATCATTGCGTGCGTGTTCTTAGAAAGAATGCCGGGGATTCTATTCACTTTATCACTGGAGATGGGAACTTATACTTCGGAACCATTGAAGTTGCTTCTAAACGCGTGGTAGAGGGAACTTATACTGTGGAAGTGGAGCGCTGGGGCAGCGTTCCTTATGATCTTACTGTTGCAGTTGCACCCACCAAAAACATGGATCGTTTCGAATGGTTTCTTGAAAAATCCATTGAATTGGGCGTTTCGCGCATCATTCCACTGCGCTGCGATCGCAGCGAACGAAAAGTCATTAAAGAGGACCGATTGCTCAAGGTTGCCTTAAGTGCTGCCAAACAAAGTTTGAAAGCACGTCTTCCACAAATAGATCCACTCACTTCCTTCGAGGATTTTATTGCCATGAATTTAGAAGGTACAAGGTGTATCGCCCATTGTGAGAATACTGAACGAACGCCTTTTACCGCGCTGGCTCCAGCAAAGTCCTTGATTGTTCTTATCGGTCCTGAAGGCGATTTCACGCCGGATGAGGTTCAATCTGCCCAGCAAGCGGGTTTTACACCCATTCATCTGGGACAGAGCCGTCTTCGTACCGAAACTGCTGCGTTGACTGCGGTTTCGATGGTCTATGCTGTACACCTTTAACTTCTTCGAAGTCGACTTCCCTATCCATTGGATCTTTCCAGTCCTCCCAAACCACCTCCTCGTGTTGAATGGGCGCATCACGTAACGCCTCAATAGGTTCGGTCTGACGAAAGTAAAGAGCTAAGATGAGTCCAGCTACTGCTCCACTGAGGTGTCCTTCCCAACTGATGGTGGGATCATGCGGCAATACCCCCCAAACAAATGAACCGTAGAGAAATACCATCAACATGCTTTGCGCAAGCAGTTTAACGTGGAACCTAAGTAGACCACTAAAAAATATAAAACTGACCAGCGCATAAAGCCAGGCACTTGCACCGATATGGAAATTAGGTCTTCCTATAAACCAAAGACCTATGCCCGGTAACAGAAATGCAAGCATCCACACGCGATCAAATATTTTAGGAAACGAATAACGCAGTAATGTGCCTACGAAGAATAAACTAATGGTGTTCGAGAATAAGTGGTTAAAATCACCGTGGACCAGCGGAAACGTAAGAATATGCCAGGCACCTGAAAGTTGGCCAGGATAGAGACCTAGCGAAGCGAAATTGACACTAAGGGCTTGTTCTAAACCGAAAATAAACAACGTTACTGCAACCCAGATGCTCGGCCATAAAAACAGCCCTTTGTGAATTCCATATTTTGACCAACCTGACATAGCGAAAAGATAGTTACTTTCGAGTAATGAAACCGCTTGCAGAACAGCTCCGACCACAAACGTTAGACCAATATCTAGGCCAAGACCATTTAGTAGGTCAAAATGGCGCCTTACGCAAAAGTCTAGAGGTAGGCAGACTGCCATCTATAGTGCTTTGGGGTCCTCCCGGAGTAGGAAAAACCACTTTAGCATTGCTCTTAGCAAAAGAATTAGATGCCCCGTTCTATCAGTTAAGTGCTGTAAATTCAGGCGTTAAGGATGTACGAGAAGTGCTGGCAACTGCTGAAAAAAAGAATCTCTTTGAAACCAAACGTCCCATTCTATTTATCGACGAGATCCATCGATTCAACAAGGGACAACAAGACAGCCTATTGCATGCAGTAGAACGTGGTTGGATTACATTGATCGGAGCAACAACAGAAAACCCTTCATTTGAGATTAATGCAGCCCTACTCTCTAGGATGCAAGTGTATGTGTTGAATTCGCACGCGAAACAAGATTTATCTAAAATGATCGACCTTGCTAATGCTACCGAATTCGCCTTGAGTAAGAAGCTAAGCATCACGGCACATGACTTCCTCATCCGCCAAAGCATGGGTGACGCTAGGAAATTATATAATCTTATCGAACTCTGCTTTCAGCAAGGAAAATCAGGTATTCCTATAAATGAAGAATTCGCTCAAAGCGTGCTTACGAATGCTCAGATTCGTTACGACAAAGGCGGTGATGAGCATTATAACATTATTTCAGCTTTCATTAAATCTATTCGCGGTTCGGACCCACAAGCAGCCGTTTATTATCTCGCACGCATGATCGAAGGCGGAGAAGATGTGAAATTCATTGCGCGCAGATTAATTATTTCTGCTTCTGAGGATATAGGATTGGCGAATCCAAATGCGTTGATGCTCGCAAATGAAACCTTTAGTGCAGTAGAACGCGTCGGTTGGCCCGAAAGTCGTATTATTCTAAGTCAATGCGTAATCTACCTAGCTACCTCTCCGAAATCTAGCAGTGCCTACGATGCTATTAATGCTGCTCAAAAACTCGTTCAGCAAACCGGAAATTTAGAGACCCCTGACCATCTTAAAAATGCCTCCAGTGCTTTAGCTAAGGATTTAGGTCACGGCAAAGGGTACCTCTACCCGCACGATTACTCGGGTAGCTTTATCCAACAAGAATACTTTCCTAAAAAGCTTTCAGGAACGACGCTTTGGAAGGCTTCGGGAAATTTAAAAGAACAACAACTGAGCGCACAGCAGCAAGCACTTTGGAAGGAGAAATACGGAAATTAGCGGAGGATTATCTCTGTTCTTCTGTTGAGTGCCCTACCCCTTTCTGTATCGTTTGAAGAAATAGGTTCATCCATGCCACGTCCTTCAGATTGCAATCGTTCAGAAGGTATTCCTTTTGCTATCAACCATTTCAGAACAGCCTCTGCACGGGCTTCACTGAGCGATTGGTTGTAGGTTTGATTGCCCTGATTGTCTGTATGACCAATGATAGTCGCCTTTAATTTTGGCGCATCCACTAACATTCTAAAAAGTAGGGCCAATTCCTTCTCACTCTCCGGCCTCAACGTGCTTTCGTCCAATTCAAATAAAATGTTTTTTAAAGCGAATCGACTACCTGTTCTCACAGGTACCAATTTTATGTAGGCTACTTTCGGTCCGTGCAGTGGTGCTGCAAGGTAATCCAGACGCGAAATACCACCAGAATAAGGTACATAACCTTTCTTATAGGCCGTGACCCTTATGTCGGAGAAATCTGTCATGAGACGCACCCTCCCAGTGTATTGGCTGCTAATGCCATTGAAAAATTGGACACCTTCATCATTATAGAGCTGAACAGTAGCATTTCCAATGGCTTTGTTGCTCAAGCTATCCACAATAACAATATCATAATTCTCACGGGCTTCGGGTTGCAAATGTTCGGGCAAGTCGAATCTGTAAAGATCTAACGCGGTCATTGTGGTGTAATCCGGTAAAATTTCATTTCCTCGATCGGAAGCGAGGTAACCAAATGTCCCGGACTTATCGATGACCATTGAAAATTCTTCTCCAAAACTGTTTAACGGAAATCCTAGATTCACCGGTTCTGACCAGGTAGAATCGGTCAGACGAGTACACTTAAAAAAGTCCGATCCGCCTAAAGATGGGCTACGTTCGGATCTAAAATAAAGGGTTTTTCCGTCAAAATGAATGAAAGGGCTACTCTCGCGATCCGGACTATTGATCGATTTCGGTAATTTTTTTCCTTTACTCCAGTTTCCATCTATTCCCAAGGTGGATACGAATATATCCATATCAGCTCCCATGCTGTTCTCACCACGAACAAAGTAAATCGTTTGTCCATCCGGCCCTAAACTGGGCTGGCTCTCCCATCTTCCAGTATTAATGTCGCCCGGCAATGGCTTCGGAATTTCCCAACCATCATTCGGATTCCAGTAACTGTAATACAAATCGCATTTGCCTTTGCCGTCCGGACGATTACATACTGTGAGCACCATGAATTGGCCATCTGCACTAATGCTTGCAGCGCCTTCATTGAGTATTGAATTTAAATTCCCCTTCAAAGGTTTTTCGTTTCGAGCCATTCCGTCGAAGGTTCCCATAAATAGGTCTTCATCTGATGGCCTGCTACCACTAATGTCTCTATGTGTATAAACGAGATACTCCGAATCACCAGAAATAGTCGGAAAATACTCGAGTTCGTCGGTTGAAAAACTTAATTTTTGAATGTTGTAATTGAAATTTTGCGCAGTGTATTCTTCATGAGCGCTCTGTGTAAATAGCAGATTGTCCAATTCATTCTGGGCCATTGCCATTCGGTCTTGCGATAACCGTGCGGTATTGATATAAAGTTCCATCGAACGAATACTCTGCTCCCATTGAAATAGGTATTTAAAAGCAATACTCATTTTCAAATGAATGCTCGAAAGCTGTTGAATAGTTAGGGCTTCCTCATAATACTCAAGCGCTGAATTGTATGCTCCGTTTCGAAAGGATTGATCTCCTGCGTAGATGTAGGGCTGGTAATAGTTGTCCTTGCCTTTACTCATGCTTTTATTCAGATGTTTCCATCCTTGGTCTTCCGCACCGTTTCTAAAAGCCTCTTGAGCTTTTTGAAAGTGTTGTATTGCTGCTCTACTTTGTCCGTTTGTGGAAAAGCTCAGGAGAATAAGTGGCAACAAGACAAAAAGAAATCGGCGCATTAGAAGTATTTTTGAGGTTCTACGAAGATATCTCAATCCTATTGAAAACGAAGAGAATTGCAATAACGGGTGCGCCCGCTACAGGAAAAACAACACTTAGTGCGGCTTTGGAGGCATTAGGGTACCCTGTTTTTCATGAACAGGCGCGTGAGATTATTCAACAAAGTCTGGATAATGGCACAGATATCTTACCATGGAAAGACTTAAATGCCTTTACGGAGGTCGTTTGGGAGTTGCGCAATCAGCAGTATTCAAACGCGGTGTTAGGAAAAATTAATTTTTATGATCGTACGAACCTCGATGCATACGCGTATCTTATAAAAGGTGAAACGCAGTTGACAGAACAATGGACGGCGGAACTAGAGCAAATGCATTTTGATGCGGTGTTCTTTTTACCAGTTTGGCCAGAGATTCATAGCCTAGATAAACAGCGTATGGAAACATTGGAGGATTGTATCGAAGTGGACGGTTACCTAAAACAAGCCTACCTCGAAAAAGGATATGATTTGATTGAAGTTCCTATGCGCAGTGTCGAGGAGCGTGTCGCCTTTATTGAGGCACATTTATGAGTAAACAAAAGGCACTTGAAGTACTAAAAACGTATTGGGGCTATCCCGGGTTTCGTGGATTGCAAGAGGAGATCATTGCACACCTATTAAGCGGGCATGACACTATAGGACTGCTACCAACGGGTGGTGGAAAATCTATCTGTTATCAGGTTCCAGGCCTAGTGCTTCCGGGCGTTACGCTAGTGATTAGTCCATTAGTTGCTCTGATGAGTGATCAACAAAAGGGACTTGAAGACCGCGGTATTAAAAGCTACCATTTTAAAGGCTCCTACACTCCACGTAAGCTGGATGAAGCTTTTAGAAACATTCGTTTTGGAGCCTATAAGTTTGCTTTTGTTGCTCCCGAACGACTAAATAGCGAACTGTTCCAGGAATACATTAAGCATGCAGATATTGGCTTAATTGCCATTGATGAAGCGCATTGCATATCGCAATGGGGTTTCGACTTTCGACCATCGTACCTAAACGTGCATATTCTAAGAACGTTGAAGCCTGATGTTCCGGTTTTGGCTTTAACGGCCTCCGCTACGCCCAGAGTAAAAAAAGATTTAGCCGAAGCTTTGCTGATACCAGATGCAAAGGTGTTCGAAGATTCTATTCGAAGGAACAATCTACATCTGCACATCAAATTCACACCAAATAAAGAGCGTCAGCTGTTTCGACTACTATCGCGTTTAGAAGGCACAGGGATCATTTATGCAAAGACTAGGCGCAGTTGTGAGTCATTGGCGGAACTGCTGCAAAACAATGGACATTCTGCAGATTTCTTTCATGCCGGTTTATTACCCGACGAAAAAGAACAGCGTCAAGAGGCTTGGCTTTCGAACGATCTTAGAATGATCGTTAGCACAACGGCCTTCGGAATGGGAATCGACAAAAGTGATGTCAACTGGGTCGTGCATTGGGACGTCCCCGATACGTTAGAAGGGTATTACCAAGAGGTGGGCAGAGGTGGTCGAGGCGGCCAAGAAGCAGCAGCTTACCTACTCTTTCATCAGCAGGATGTAGCAAGATTACAGAAAGGAATAACGGATTTACCGGATCCCATAAAAGCCCTGGAGTTCTACAATAGATTTTGCAGCAGATTTCAAATTGCAATAGGTACCGGTGAAGACAAAACCTACCCCTTTAGCATCGTAGCTCTGGCAAATGATTTTAACATAAGCGTACCTATAGCTTTATCCTACATAAAATTACTTCAGCATAGGGGCTACTGGCAATTTCAAGAAAGTAGCCAAGTTTGGCCAGCACTAGAGTTTATTAGTAAACCCCTTCAATGGGAAAAATTGGAACGACAAGAAGAAGAATTGCTTATCCAATTGCTGCGCTTATATCCACATGCCATGCACCAACCCGCTCGTATTCATCTTAAAAAATGTGCGGCTTCAGCGATGCTTACTCCCCAGCAGTTCGAACGTAAACTTGCTGACTTAGCAGAGAAAGGACTGGTATCTTACCACCCCGAAACATCGGGAAGTGCGATAACATTAATGGATCCCAGACCACATAAAAAGCACCTGCATTTCCCTAAATCTTTTTTAGACAGTTGGCTTCAGAGTAAAGTCGAAAGAGCTGAAGCCATGTTATCATTATTGAAAAGCGAGGAATGTGTTTTTATTGAATTATCAAAGTACTTTGGTCAGGCTGCTGATGACCAACCTTGTGGAAAATGCAGCAGGTGTTTACACGACCATTATCCAGATGAGTACAAAGTAAGACAGCTTCTCTCTGAAGGGAATACAATTGACGATATTTGGTTTGATTTAAATTGTTCGGTAGATGAGCTTAGAAAATTCGGATAAATGCGTAATATTTATGGGGACGCCAGAATTCGCGGTAGCCCCCTTAAAGGCATTGATTCAAGCCAACATCGCTGTAGTTGCGGTAGTGACTGTAGCGGATAAACCCGCAGGGCGCGGTAGAAAACTGAATGAAAGTGCTGTAAAAAAAGCGGCGAATGACTTTGGTATCCCTGTACTTCAGCCGGTATCATTAAAGGATGCTTTGTTTCTAGACGACCTTGCCTCTTTTAATGCGGACTTATTTGTAGTAGTTGCATTTAGAATGTTACCTGAAGTAGTATGGAAGATGCCTCCGCTTGGGACGTTTAATCTTCACGGTTCATTATTACCTGCGTATCGAGGTGCTGCTCCAATCAACTGGGCCATTATTAACGGAGAATCAAAGAGCGGGGTGACTACGTTCTTCCTAGATGAAAAAATAGATACTGGATTAATCATTCAGCAGGCGGAACTGAACATTCAAAAGGAATGGACTGCAGGGGAACTTCATGATGCAATGATGCCAATAGGAGCCACATTAGTTGTCGACACCGTTCATGCCATATTTAATGGGGGAAGCGCAGTTCAACCACAAAACGGTAAACTTGCTACTCATGCTCCAAAACTAAACAAAGAAAATTGCCAGCTAGACTTTACTAAGTATCCTACTGAATTGGTCCAACAAATAAAAGGTCTTAGTCCCTTTCCTGGTGCTTATTTAGGTGCTTTTAAATTCATAAACGCTTCATTAGCAACCATCGAAGAGCGTTCAACAATGCCTGTATTATTTCGATTAAAGGGCGGTTTGTTCCTTAAATATTCCAAAGGAACCATTGAAATCACATCCATCAAGCCTAATGGAAAGCGCATAATGACAGGAAAAGACTTTGCTAACGGTATGAAAATGGACGAATTAGCACTTATTTAGTAAGTATTTAATCTTAGTTACTGGAGGATTGTGAATAATTTAGGCTAGTTATTAACTTTTTTTAGCTCAAGGCCCGAAAACACTTGCATACAAGCAATTTTCATCTATATTTGAAAAGCATTCGTTAAAATGATTAATTAATTAAAACTAATTGCAATGAACAAAGCACAATTGATCGACGCAATGGCAGCAGACGCTGGCATCTCTAAAGCACAAGCTAAATCAGCTTTAGACTCATTCACTAACCACGTAGGTTCTACCCTAGCTTCAGGTGGCCGTATCTCTTTAGTAGGTTTCGGTTCTTTCTCTGTATCTGAGCGTGCAGCTCGCGACGGTCGTAACCCACAAACAGGTGCAGTTATCAAAATTGCTGCTAAGAAAGTAGCTAAGTTTAAAGCTGGTGCTGACCTAAATGGTAAGCTCTAATCTTAGGACTTATACCTTATCAAAATGCCTTCCAAATGGAAGGCATTTTTTTTTGCCCGTACGCTACGGCTGCAAACGTTTAGTGACCCAAGCTCCTTCTTGTGCCGTATAGATAATACGGTCGTGTAGTCTACCCGATCTTCCCTGCCAAAACTCAAAGGATTTAGGCGTTATTTGAAATCCACCCCATGATTCCGGTTTTGGAACCGCACTTCCCTCGGGAAATTGCTGCTGAAATGCTTGAAATTTAGCCTCTAAGGCTGTTCTATCTTTGATTGGACTACTTTGATCTGACGCTGCGGCACCAATCTGACTGAGATAAGGACGTGTTTTGAAATAGTTTTCGTTCTCACTATCATCCATCTTGCTGACCGTTCCTGTAATACGTACCTGCCGTTCTTGTTCGCGCCAAAAAAAAAGTGCGCTAATATTAGGGTTTTGCATCAGTTGCTGTCCTTTATCTGAAGCATAGTTGGTGTAGAATACCAATCCGTCCTGTCGTACCTCTTTCAACAAAACAATTCTATTTTGTGGAATGCCATCTTCCCCTACTGTAGCAATTGACATGGCGTTGGCATCTTTCACCCCTAAATGTCGATAGGTCTCAAACCAATTTTTAAATTGGTCAAAAGGGTTTTTATGTAGATTCGCCTCAAGCAGTGAATCGAACCTATAATCTTCACGTATGTTATGTAAATCCATGTAACTAAATTAGTGCAATGCAAAACAAAAACCGTCCACAAAAGGGTGCACTTTTAATTTCTAAACCGCTTATTGGTGATGGCTTTTTTGAGCAGTCGGTTGTCTACCTAACAACACACGATAAAGACGGTTCGCTGGGATTCACGCTTAATAAGAACTCTTCGCTGTTCGCTCAAGATTTTATGAATCAACTTCCTGGTAAGGACCCCATCTATTATGGTGGACCTGTAGAGCAAGACGCACTCTTTTATCTGCATACGATGGATACGCTTGCTGGAGCTGTGCCTGCCGGGAACGGCTTGTACTTAGGTGGTGACTATTCCGTGTTGCAAGAGGCCATGAGAACTGCAAGAGCATTGAATCTAGAAACGGCACGTTGCAAGTTTTTCTTAGGCTACAGCGGTTGGTCTGAGGGCCAGCTCGAGAAAGAAATCAAAGAAGGAACCTGGATCGTTTTAACTCCCCCTTTTCAAATAGAACCTTTAACCCTCACTACTGAGGCATGGAGAACGTACATGAAGTCACTGGGCGGCGAATTTGCCCTTTGGGCAAATGCCCCAGAGGATCCTTGGATGAATTAGAGGGCACCTAAAACATTTAGTTTACGGTTGACCATTTCCATCATTTCTGTTGCTTTCGCATTGCTGTAGGACTTTTTGCGGTACTGCCCTACCCACTCAATACCTCGAATGGTATTGGTAATCCAAAGTTCATCCGCCTTTTGTAAATCAAATGGATTTATCGAGGCTTCTTGAACTTCCAGTTGTATATCTTTTGCCCATTCCATCACATTCTTTCTAAAAACACCACGCAATGCTCCATCTTCTAAGGGTGATGTGCGCAAAGTATTTCCGTGCACTAGAAAAACGTTTCCATAATTCGCTTCGACTAATTGTTTCGCGTCATTAACCAAAAGGACTGCGTCGAAATCGTTCTCTTTAGCATAGATACTCCCTAATACGTAGGGTAACGCATTACTACTTTTTAATGTCGATAGTAATCCCGGTTGTACGTAATGATCTTTAAAGAGTTCAACGGTAAGCCCACTATCATTTATCACATAATCCCTGTGCTCTAGCGGATCCAATTCCATCCACCAATCTACCGAATTGCTAGTGGGCGTATAGGTACCGCCACCACTTCGTACGACCTGCAATCGCAGCCTTCCATTTTCAAAGCCGCGTTCCTCGGCGAGTCTCAAGGATTGATCAATGATAAACTCTGGAGTAAACTCCATTGGGATCGACATGCGAAGAATGCGCATACTGGCCATTAAACGAAAATAATGATCTTCAATAAAGAGGAGTTTACCCTCACGCATTCTAATGGTCTCAAATACACCATCGCCATAACGGGCTGCACGCGCTAAAGCACTGATGGGCAATTGTTCAAGATCTTGAAGTTGCGTATTGAAATTGATCATGTAGTCGTTCTTTTAGGGTAAGCAAAGCTAGGGCAAAAAAAAGTCCCCATACCTTTGTATGAGGACTCTCTTAACATCGAGCGCGATCGTTTAGTTTACAACGATGCGTTTGACTTGGATACCATTTTCGGTAGCAATCTGCACCAAATAGATTCCGTTATTCCAATTTGACACATCAATGCTTAAACTGTTGCCAGTGGCATCTGAAGCGTACACTACTCTACCTGTAATATCTAAAGCCTGTACACTAGTAAAGGTACTACCGTTCGTGCCTTTGATCGCTACTAGATCAGAGGCCGGGTTTGGATAAACCTTGAACGATTGCGACGCCTCAACGATACCCGCGGGTACGCCTTCCGCCTGCAATACTGTGGCCATACGAGGAATGATAAAGGCCATAACGGTATCTATCCAAGCTTGCGAAGTAGCTTCAATGTTTGGATTCGCTGGATTCTGGCTTGCATACGGATCATTTGAATCGTACCAATTCCAAGGTGCTGTATTCACCACCCAAGGCATGGTAGCGCTCGGTGGAGCAATTTCCACGGTGTATAAACACTCTTCACTCGTTGGATTCGTAGATTGCTGATCAACCCAAATTTGGTCTGTGTAGTTGGCATTGAGGAAGATATCATTATTACCGAAGTCATTGGCCTTCTTGATAGCTCCGTATGAGCCTGTAACACTAACTACAGGGAAGAATTGCTGTCCTATAGGTACGTAAACCATACCAGTGTCATAAGGTGCGAAGAAGTCGTATTTGCTGTGGATGCTCAACATAGGTACATCACCTTGCTCTAACCAAGCACCATCGCCTAATGCACCACCCATATTGATCGCCATCAAAATATCATCTGGCATACCTGCGTGATTGATGTAGTTACGACCTGGTGAACTGTAATCCATCGTTGGCAAACCTAAAGTATTCTGACCGGTAACCACTACTTCACCACCGAATCCATCGATATCTCCAACGATTGAAGTATCCACATAAGAATCACCTGGCAAAACAGGTTGACCAAAGATTCCTGTAGAATCCTGATACTTAAATTTATTCGGTGCAGTTACTTCTGAATGCTTGTCAATAGTCGCGTAGGCGAATGTAATGTACCCACCAGAACCTTGACCGACCATAATCGTGTTACTTGCATTGATGCCGTAAGGATTACCGGCGCCCATTTGAGTAAGATTTAAATAGCGAACAAGCGCTTTCGCATCTTGGATAGAATAATATACCGCTAGTAAATTACTACCGCGACGAACGTCAAGGTTAGTACTGTTTGCCAACCAACCTAAACGGTAAGAAGCAGCAATACTTACGTATCCCATCTTCGCAAAACGGCGACACATTTCTACAACAGCGCTGTCCTGACGTGTTCCTAAAGGGGAACCGTTCAATCCTTTTGGAATGAAAGACCCTGTGTGCCAAACGATCACCACTGGACGGTTCGTTGTCGTGTCGGCCGTAGGTGACGGCATGTAAAAATCAGCTTGTAACGGTTGTAGGTTAGTACCCCCGAGCATAGCTGAATCCACATAAGGGTTGAAATTAACTCCGTAACTCACATCGGACATTACGGCAATTTCACTGTCGTTAAAGATCTCCGTAGTGTAGCGTTGTGCAAATACACTAGATGATACGAGCAACGAACAGATTAAAAGTGTAAACTTTTTCATAGGCATGTTCTTAATGAGAGGTTAATTAATTTGAATACTCAGGTAGGCCAACCTCCCAACTAAAGGCCCCCCAAATACTTGATATACTTTATTATTCAGGACATTACTCGCTCCTATCTTGTAAGTAATAGTGCGTTTACTGTCCGATTTTTCTTTAATACGTGTCAACGATACCTGCGCATCGCAAAGCCCATAAGAAGGTATAGAACCCGTGAACTGCGGTGAGCCCTCAAATACAAAACCTTGCACCCATTTGTAATTTACACCGGCGCCAATGAGCTTTGAATCGTCGTTATTCCAAGGATAATTACGAATGTTCCAACCTAGGTTAAATTTGTGCTCGGGGGTATTGAATGCGGGAACTATTGGATCGGTTACGGCAGAAGTGAGCTTATTCCAGCTGTAGTTTCCGGTAAGCGTTTGGTAATCACCAACGAAAGTGTTCATTCCAATGCTAAAGCCTTGAGTAGTTACTTGTTCAGTAGCATTCGCGGCTACGCGGTAAACTTGTAATGACTTTAATCGGTCAATAGCCGTCGTCCCCTCCTCTATCTCAGCACCGATAATGTACCCTATGAAATCATCATAAATACTGTAGTAGTAATTCGCATCTACAAAAACACGAGTGCCTATTGTAGCTCGGTAACCCGCTTCGGCCGTTTTAACTTTTTCAGGACGTATGGCATCGACGTTGAAATATCCAAAATCGTGTGACAGTCTTTCATTCGCCGGTTTACCTAAATAATCCACAATATTGTCTAATGTCACCAAAGAGTCAAAGCCATCTAGGTTGCCTAGAAGTACTGCTCTACCGACGTTATAGTTTAGATACTGGTCAGCCAATGTTGGGTTGCGAATGGCGCTGGAAAAACTTAAACGGAAGGTTTGATTTTCTGTCGCCTTGAAAACCGAAGAAACTGCCGGCGAAACCAACGCTTTAAAATTCTGGTTTTTATCGATTCTACCTGTTGCACTCAATTTAAGACGCTCATCCATAAATGATTGTTCCCAACCACCATATAGCCCGGCCTCTCTATTTGTAATGACAGTGCCTGCGGTATCTGAGAATATCGTCCCTGCGCTCTTTGGCGTGTACAAACGAAAGTTTCCTCCTACTCGCAATACGGCCCCGTTGTCGTACGTAAAGGTGCGCTCCCCTTGCGTGTGGTACAAGGCTGATTTATCATAAAACCGGCTCCCCCCTTCGGTGAAAAGCGCTGAAGTAATGTGATTTTTTAAACTTTCAAAGTCTGCTTTACCAGGGATTAAATAATTGCGCACTGGAAAACCATAGACCGCCTCCATAAAATTTAAGACTGTGCTGCTTGTAGAATCGTGCAGCTCATGAAAGAAGTCTAGATTCTCCTGGATGAGCATATTCATTTGGTCAGAATATTCATTGACCGGTAAGTTATTTGCTGGTGCTCCTGGTAGGGCTCGAACTTGGGGTTTTGAGAAGATCTGCCAAAAAGTGCGGTATTGATTGCTGTAAAATTGATTGGATACAATACTGTCCTGCATGCGCAAGGCCGTGAAATACGCATCGTAGCTGTTCCCTGCATCTTCATGTGTGGAATAGGCCCGCCAGAACCACTTTCCTTCATTCCTCAACTCTACCCGATTCTGCAAAAACAAAATATCTTTGAGGCTGTAACGGTTATCGCCTTGATATACTGTGGTTCCCGCACCGAAATTCAACGCATAAATTCCCGTGATCTCATCTGTCAATTTGTAATGCAATGCTGTGGTCAACTTCAAATTTTCCGTATCGTAGTCCACCAAATGCTTTTCCTCTATTCCAGGACGGTAAAATCTACCCATTCCAGCATAGAATTTGACATCGCCACCATCGTCCCACCAATCTTCATCTCCGTAGCGATTCACAGCATCATAACCACCTGGATTTGTTGCATCGTCTCTACTCACATCCGTGGGATCCATATTGTTAGCCTCCCAATCGTCCGCCTTCAAGGCAAATACATTGATTTTATAGGCAAATTTTTCATTTACTTTTGCCGCCCAACGTACAGAAAACTCCGTAAGATTGCGCTCACCAGCCTTCAAGCTTGCGCTTAATCCTGTGAACTGAAAAGGATCTTTCGTTTGCATAGCAATTACACCGTTGAAAGCACTAGGGCCATAAAATGCTGTGCTAGCCCCCGCGATTACATCGACAGTTACGATATCTAGATCCGGGGCCCCTAGGAAGTTGCCTAAACTAAAATTTAGCCCAGGACTTTGATTATCAACTCCATCTATAAGTTGCAATGATCGTACGGGTGAAGTACTATTGAAACCTCTTGTATTGATTATTTTGAATCCTATACTTGCGCTTGTTAGATCGACCCCTTTGAGCGTACCTAAATGATCGTAAAAACTGACACTAGGGCTCTCTTTTATGGCCAATGCATCCATACTTTCTATGGTCAGGGCACTCTTTTCTTGCTGGGCACTTAAGCGTTGCTGTACGACACTGACTTCTTTGAGTAGGTTTTGATCCGGCTGTAAAACGATTCTGTTCCCAGTTGCCCCTGTTGTTTTGAAATCTAAGGATTGAAATCCCATACTTTGAACGCGAACGGCAGCGCGCTCGGCATTCATTCCATAGATATTTAAGGACCAATTCCCGTCAAAATCGGTCACTGTACCAATAGTTGTCGGCATGGATTCATTTAATACTACGACGCTGGCTCCTACAATAGGCGCTCCACGTGGATCAACAACAATCCCGCTTAGTTGCGCGTATAGTGAACTTCCGCACAGAAGTGCGATTAAAAGGAGGGTTTTGTTCATACCCTTAAAATAGAAAGATTTTCGATTAAAAAAGGTACCTGTACCTCTTATTCTAACTTATTTGTTAGCAGCACGTTGGAGGCGGTCATTGACCGCTCTTCCTAGACCATTTTCGGGCAATAAGTGCGCAAATATTTGAGCCACTTGCGTATTGCCTAAAACACGTAAACCTTTAAAAAGATTCGTCGCTGCCTCTGTATCAGAGCGTCGCTCACTTAAATTGAAGCCCGTGCCGTGGGTGATGGTTTCACCCCAATAAAGTATTCCTATGGTATCAGCATCCACCAACTGTAAAGCAGCCAACAGTGCTTCTCTATTTTCAAATAACTGAACAGGAATCCCGGGGTTGTAGTGCGAGGTGAGCATTCCAGGGGCATTTGGATTTGAAGAACTTAACTGTGTAGCAATCGGACCCAGGACACGTTCCAATTGTTCCAACGCCATTCCGCCTAAGCGCAATACTTTAGGTACACCACTACTCATATCGACTATAGTACTTTCAATACCCACACTACATGGACCGCCATCGACAACGCCTGAAATCAAGTTGCCTAACTGGTCTAGTACATGCTGGGCTGTAGTTGGAGAAGCAAAACCAAACGGATTCGCGCTTGGCGCCGCGATATAAAGTCCACTAGAATGCAGTACCTCAAGCATCACAGGGTGTGCGGGAATTCTAACTGCCACAGTGGAATGTCCGCTCGTTACTAAATCTGGAATCGTATTCTTTTTCGGCAAAACTACCGTTAATGGACCCGGACTAAAAGCGAGGAAAAGCTGCTCAGCTGCTTCAGATAATTCCGCTATGTCCCTAACTGCAGCCAAAGTAGGCACGTGAACAATCAGCGGATCAAAACGGGGTCTATTCTTAGCTTTAAATACTTGAGCCACTGCCGACTCGTTAGTAGCATCTGCGCCTAAACCATAAACCGTTTCCGTGGGTAAACCCAAGATCTGCCCATCTAGTAGCGCATTTACGGCTTCTGCAACAGAAAGTACCTTACCCATAGCATCAAGGAATATGCATGTATTTATGTGTCTGTAAGCTCACCTTCCATTTTGGATTAGTCATCACATAATCTACAATAAATGGCATCATTTCTTCGCGCTTACTCCATTCAGGTTGTAAAAACAATTGGCAACCGACGTGCATTTTAGCGGCATGCTCCTCTGCCCATTTAAAGTCGTTTTGATTGTAGATAATGACCTTCAATTCATGAGCAGCATCGTAGTACGACTCCTTCGGTTGAGCGGTCTTCTTAGGACTTAAACAGATCCAGTCCCAATCTCCCGTCAGCCTGTAGGCACCGGAAGTTTCTACAAATACCTGCATACCTTCCGCTTTCAAGGAGGAAACTAACGGCTCCATATTCCAAGTTAATGGTTCACCTCCTGTGACCACTACGGTTGAACTGTATTTCTTTGCATTTGCTACAATAGCCGCAATAGGCGTTGGCGGATGACTATCGGGGTTCCAACTTTCCTTAACATCGCACCAATGGCAACCTACATCACAGCCACCGATTCGTATAAAATAAGCAGCCTTTCCGGTATGAAATCCTTCTCCTTGTATGGTATAAAACTCTTCCATTAATGGAACGACTAACCCGTCTCTAATGTCGGATTGCTGGTAACTCGATGACGTTTGAATATCTTTCACTTAGTCTCCTAACTCCGTTACCTTCATCGTATTCATCATCAACGCAGCACGAGTCATTGGTCCCACACCTCCTGGCACAGGTGTTATGAAACTGCATTTAGGTGCGACTGCCTCATAGTCCACATCACCAAGCAACCTAAAGCCGCTTTTCTTGGTGCTATCGTCTACACGCGTGATGCCTACATCAATAACACATGCGCCCTCCTTAACCATATCGGCGGTTACAAATCCCGGACGACCTAAGGCTGCAACGATAATATCTGCATTTCGACAAATTTCTTCAAGGTTACGCGTACGACTGTGGCAAAGCGTCACTGTACAATTTCCAGGATAATTATGCTGACTCAGCAAAATGGACATCGGCGAACCTACGATATGTGAGCGACCTATTACGACACAATTTTTCCCTTCAGTAGGAACTTCATATCGACGCAACAATTCAACGATTCCTTGCGGCGTGGCTGGAATGTAAGTGGGAAGATTCAGAGTCATCTTGCCGACATTTTGCGGATGAAATCCGTCTACATCTTTCTTGGGATCAACAGCTAATAAAACCTTCGTTTCATCAATATGGTTAGGCAATGGCAATTGTACAATATAGCCGTCAATATCCTCGTCATTATTGAGTTTTCCAATGGCCTTCAAAAGCTCAGCCTCCGTAGTTTCAGAAGGAAGCTTAATCAACGTTGAACCGAAACCAACCTCTTCACAATCACGTACTTTAGCATTTACATAGGTTCGTGAAGCTCCGTCCTCTCCTACTAAAATTGCAGCGAGATGAGGGATTTTTTTGCCTTGTGCCTTTAACTCTTTGACTTTTAGAGCCAATTCTTGTCTGATTTTGGCTGAGGTTACTTTTCCGTCTAAAACTACCATAGCATATTTTTTAGCGCATACCGCGCATCATATTCATCATTCCGCGTTTACCGCCTCCACTTTGCATCATTTTCATGACTTTGCGCATGTCTGTAAACTGCTTTAAAAGGTTATTTACATCCTGTACAGTGCGTCCAGAACCCGATGCGATACGTTTCCTACGCGATCCATTAATGGTATCCGGCTGCTGTCGTTCGGTAGGCGTCATAGAATTAATCATTGCTTCAATATGTTTGAAGGCATCATCATCGATATCTACATCTTTTAAAGCCTTGCCCATACCTGGAATCATCCCCATTAAATCCTTCATGTTACCCATCTTCTTGATCTGCTGGATTTGCTCCATAAAATCATCGAAACCGAAGGCATCCTGAGAGATTTTCTTGCTCATTTTCCGAGCACTCTCTTCATCAAATTGTTCCTGTGCTTTTTCAACAAGACTCACCACATCCCCCATGCCTAAGATGCGGTCTGCCATACGATCAGGATGGAAGACGTCTAATGCTTCCATTTTCTCACCCGTACCAATAAACTTAATGGGTTTATTGACAACAGATTTAATAGTCAATGCTGCACCACCTCTAGTATCACCGTCGAGTTTGGTTAGAATAACGCCTTCAAAATCTAAAACATCGTTAAATGCTTTCGCTGTATTTACAGCATCTTGACCCGTCATTGCATCCACTACAAACAGCGTTTCTTGAGGAGCTACAGCTTTGTGTATACGGCCTATTTCGTCCATCATCGCGGCATCCACAGCCAAACGACCCGCCGTATCCACAATGACCGTATTGTATCCCTTGCTTTTCGCGTGCTTTACCGCGTTCTCGGCGATGCTTACGGGGTCCTGATTTCCAACTTCAGCGTAGACCTCTATGCCTAATTGCTCTCCCAATACTTGCAATTGATTGATTGCGGCAGGTCTATAGACATCACAGGCCACCAACAAAGGTTTGCGTGATTTTTTGCGGAGTAAATAATTGGCCAATTTCGCACTGTGCGTCGTCTTCCCGGAACCCTGAAGGCCCGCCATAAGAATGATCGACGGTGATGCAGTGAGGATCAAACCTTCAGCCTGACCGCCCATTAATTCGGCCATTTCATCACGAACAATCTTCACCATCGCCTGGCCTGGCTTAACTGCAGTGATAACGCCTTGTCCTATGGCTTTTGCCTTAACGGAATTGGTAAAGTCCTTGGCAATTTTAAAACTGACATCAGCCTCAACGAGCGCGCGACGAATCTGCTTTACACTATCCGCGATGTTTAATTCAGTTATTTTATGATTCCCTTTGAGTATGTCAAAGGCACCTTCTAAACGGTCACTTAAACTTTCAAACATGGGCTTAAACGTTTGGTATATTTTCTAAAGTCGCTAAAAAGAAGCGCCAACTCTTCTGAACGGAACTGATTTGACATTTTTCGTCAGGCGAATGCGCACCACGAATATTTGGGCCGAAAGAAATCAATTCCATTTCCGGATAATTGGTTCCTAGGATTCCACATTCTAAGCCTGCATGGCACGCTTGAATTTTCGGTTCGGCATTGAAAAGATCACGGTACAAACCGCTCATGGTGGTTAAAATGTTGCTTTTAGGATTAGGTGCCCAACCCGGATAATCGCCGCTCAAATCAACGGCACATCCTGCAGTTTCAAAGATCCGCTGTATTCCACGTGCTACATCCATCTTCTCAGTCTCAACTGCACTGCGCGTAAGACACATTACAGTAAAATCACCGTCCTGCAAAGCTACTCGAGCAAGGTTATTCGAGGTTTGAACTAAGCCTTCAATGTCTGGAGACATGCGATAAATCCCGTTTGGACAAGCATATATTGCACTAATGATGGACTGGCTTGCTGCTAAAGAAAGAGCCTTCTCGGGTCGGTTTATAGATTCGCAACTGATTTCGATATCGGCGTCGGTGGTGGCGTGTTCGTCTACGAACTCTTCACCAACCTCAGTAATCACTGCTTCAAACGCCTCTTCAGACCCGTGCCATAAGACGTGAGCAACACTCTCTCTTGGAATAGCATTTCGTAGACTCCCGCCATCCAAAGCGACCAATTGGACCCCACTTCCCAAACGATCGAGCAAACGGTTCATGAGCTTATTCGCATTACCTAAGCCTTTATGTATATCCATACCACTGTGGCCTCCATTCAGTCCCTTAATGGTAATTTCGTAAGCTGAAGCCGTAATTTCTGTAGGCTCCATCTCAAAAGAACGCGTCGCAGTAACATCTATACCTCCTGCACACCCAATGGTCAGTTCATCGTCATCTTCTGTATCGATATTCAAAAGAATCTTGCCGTTGAGCATTCCGCCCTTGAGCTCTAATGCACCGGTCATTCCAGTTTCCTCATCGATCGTAAAAAGAGCATCAATAGCTGGATGCGCTATGGTATCCGACGACAAAACCGCCATGATGAAGGCTACACCCATCCCGTTATCTGCTCCAAGTGTGGTGCCTTGTGCCTTTACCCAATCTCCATCGACTAACATCTTAATACCTTCTGCATCAAAGTCAAAAGTGGTGTCGTTATTCTTTTGGTGAACCATGTCGAGGTGTGCCTGTAAGACCACCGCTGTTCTATTTTCCATACCAGGAGAGGCCGGTTTCCGAATAAAAACGTTACCGATGTGATCCACTTCAGTAGGTAAGTTCAAACTATGCCCGAAATCCACCATGAATTGAATGACACGCTCTTCTTTTTTCGACGGTCGGGGTACTGCATTTAAATCTGCAAAGTGATTCCAAACGGCGTTTGGTGCTAAGGCTCTTACTTCTTTACTCATCTTACATTCTATTTGGCACTTGGATACCCAAGCAGTTCATCGAAGCCTTGATTACTTCGCCTACTTTCTTACTCAACAACAAACGAAAGGCAATGCTTTGTTCGGTTTCTGCCTTCAAAATGCTGTTGTTTTGATAAAATCCATTGTATTTCTTCACCAATTCATAAGTGTAATTTGCCAAGACTGCCGGAGAAAAGTTTCTCGCCGCTTGGTCCATTACCTCTGGGAATTGCAATAATGCTTTGATAACTAGCGTTTCATCTTCATTCAGCGTTAACGCAGTCCAATCTACACCGGCTCCTTGTGGAGCCTTGCCTTGAAGGCTTTGAATACGCGCATATGCATATTGAATAAATGGACCGGTATGCCCATTAAAATCTATACTTTCAGCTGGATTGAACAACATGCGCTTTTTGGGATCCACTTTTAAAATAAAGTATTTCAGTGCACCCAAGCCCAGTGTTGTAAAGAGTTCTTGTTGTTCTGCCTCTTCGAGTCCGTCCAATTTGCCGAGTTCTTTCGAAATAGCTTCAGCATCTGCCACCATTCCATCGATCAAATCATCGGCATCCACTACGGTACCTTCTCTACTTTTCATTTTACCAGAAGGAAGATCAACCATTCCATAGCTTAAATGATGAAGTTGCTCCGCCCATGCATAACCCAATTTCGATAGTATCAAAAAGAGTACTTTAAAATGGTAGTCCTGCTCATTGCCCACCACATAAGTCATTCCCTTTGCCTCAAAATCTTTGAAACGTTGAATGGCCGTACCGATGTCCTGGGTCATGTAAACGCTAGTTCCATCGCTTCGAAGGACCAATTTGTGATCTAAACCATCACTCTCAAGATCAATCCAAACGGAGCCATCTTCCTTCTTATAAAAAACGCCAGATTCGAGTCCTTTGGTGACATCGTCCTTACCAAGAACATAGGTTTGGCTTTCGTAATAGTTCTTATCAAAGTTTACTCCCAATTTGGCGTAGGTAGTATTGAAACCGTTATACACCCAATCATTCATGGTTTTCCAGAGTGCCACTACACCGGCATCTCCTTCCTCCCATTTCAATAGCATCTGTTGTGCTTTTAACAGTGAAGGCGCTTGTTTTTTAGCTTCCTCCTCGGTTTTGCCCTCGGCAATTAACGCTTTGATTTCTTCTTTGTAAACCTGGTCAAATTTAACATAGTACTTACCCACCAAATGGTCCCCTTTTAATCCTGAGGAATCCGGAGTTTCGCCATTTCCATATTCTTGCCAGGCCAACATGGACTTGCAAATGTGTATGCCACGGTCATTGATGATCTGTACCTTAGTAACGGCAACACCATTTGCTTTTAAAATCTCAGCAACCGAATAGCCTAAAAGATTGTTCCGGATGTGCCCCAGGTGCAGCGGTTTATTTGTATTGGGTGAACTGTATTCTACAATGTATGCACCTTTCGACCCGGGTGCTGGAAGACCAAAGTTTGGGTCAGTAGAAAAAGTTTTGAATTGGTCCACATATACACTGCGGTCTAAACTCAGGTTCAAGAAACCTTTAACTACGTTGAAGCCCGCTATTGCTTGCATGTCTAGAAGCTTTGCCCCTATTTCTTCCGCAACTTCTTCGGGTTTCTTTTTAGCGGCACGAACGAACGGGAAAACCACCAGTGTTAGGTCTCCATCAAATTCTTTACGGGTTTCTTGAAGCTCGGGCTGTACCTGAACGGCATAAAGCGCATTAAGGGCTGTACTAATGTTTTGTTCTAAACTCATTTATGCCGTTTTTGTCAAATATATTTCGGCCAACATGCAACGTGCACTACCTCCACCGAGGGTTTCTATAGTATGCAAATCACTGTGAAGGATGGTGTGGTACTGGGATATAAAATCAATCTGCTCTGAAGTAAGTGCGCGGTAGGCACTTGAACTCATTACTAAAATTAATTGGTCAGCGGTCCCCTTCACGAGCAACATGTTACCGGCAAAATTACTCTTTTGTGCCACGCTGATCTCCAAAATCTGTTTACCACTCTTAAGAATGGCATCCGCTACAGCAGCGCGTTCATTGGAATCGTATATGGTGTCCAAACAAACCAGCACATAGGCATCCGTTACGCACATCATAACATTGGTGTGGTAAATCTGACCCGGTCCTTCAGGCGTCTCTTGATAGGCTGTAAATACTACCGGCGTGTACTTAAATTCCGCACAAAACGCCCGAAACAATCCTTCATCAGCCCGCTGCGATCGAGCGAGGTAGGCAATTTTCGAATCGTGATCGAGCACCATAGAACCTGTGCCTTCGAGGTAGCGTTCTTCGTACTCTGAAGCAGTATAATCTATGGTCGTACCGACCTCATAACCGCGACGCTCGAGCTCTTCAAAGATATCAGACCGGCGCTCTAGTCGCCTGTTTTCAGCCTTCATTGGATACAAAACGATGCGGCCATCGTCGTGCATACTAATCCAATTGTTTGGGAAAACACTGTCCGGCGTGTGAGGCACCAACGTATCATCTAAAACTTCAACTCGAACACCTTTTGCACGCAGATTTCTTACGAATCCATCAAATTCATCACGGGCCAATTCCTGCGCATTTTGTTCGCTTGTTCCCTTCTTTTGGTAAAAATTGTCCACAGCCGTTTGTTCATTCAAAGCGAATGCAACAGGGCGTACCATTAATACTGTATTCGTAGCGTTTTTAGTCATTTATACACGCTTTAGAGGCATGGTTGTGCATCGCAGCAAACCGCCCATTTTAACTATCTCATCATACACAACACTGTGTACATTCAATCCTCGTTCCTTCAACCAGCCTTGCATGGCCGCGCATTTTGCCGAAACAATGACATCTTTTGGGCTAAAGCTAAAAACGTTAGTGGCAAGGAAGTAGGCCTCTTCTGGAGTACAACGGTACACATTGGATGTTCCATACCGCTCAACCAACCATTGCACATCTGATTCGTTTTTAAATAAATGCGGCGCGATTAGAGCTCCCCCACCAATGGGCTGAAAGGCACAATCTAAATGCAGGGATCCTTTGAGCGGGTCGTGATCGTCCTTGTGTAACTCAAACCCCTTGAATTCTTTAGCTGGGAATTCATCTGCTAAATAGTCCATTCCTCTGTAGTTGGTCCGAGCCGTTTTATAATTTTCAAACGTATGATCATCGCTGACACCTACTAAAACATAGTCATTGTCAACAATAACATCTCCACCTTCTGCATAACAACCAGTAGGCATCATGATGATATTACCTGAAGGAATGGTCGCTTCTATTTCAGCCATCGCGCCTCGCTCTTCTGAGCGGTCGGCAATGACATTGGGTATGATGTACTGGTCCTCAATCACAAACGCAATATCTCGAGCAAAAACCTGATTTAAGGAATGAATCAAGGACGGACGTAAGACTTTGACACCGTTACTTTCAAGGATCTCAATCAATCCTTTGAGTTGAAGCATGCAATCTTTTTCCTCAGGAAAAACGCCGAGCTTCACAGCCTCAAAGCTGCGGGCATCATAGCATTCCTCTAATTTTGGAACTCCCCCCATGCGCATGGCTAAGCCCACAACTACAGTGTCTAAGCGACCGTATTCATTTTGAATTTCTGGTAGAATTGGCATGAAAATCTGTTTGAAAGACAAAAATAAGGCTTTAATGTGTTGATAACGCTATCGAAAGGCCCGAGTTTACTAACGACTACAGGCTTATTTTTGATAGCATAACACACCGACTCCCATGGCGAAGAAATCCACGAAGAAGACACCTAAGGAACCGTCTAAGTTCTCTATTCAACTCAAGCAGCTAACTGCTGATACTAAGGAAATTACAGGGGATCCCACGACAAAAATTTTCACTTCCCTCTTATTGGTGATGTTTGGATTTTTCATAGCTACAGCATTGGTTAGCTTCTATCAAAATTGGGCGCAGGACTACAGTTTGTCCACAACTTCGACACGAGATTTCTCCAATCCTAGTTATGTAGGAAACGTTTTTGGACGCTTCGGAAATGCGTTAGGTAGCCTACTTGTGCTCAAGGGTTTTGGATTCGCTGGTATCCTAGTACCCGTTTGGATGATGCTCTATGGCCTAAAGCATGCCTTTGCGTTTCGACGTATCAAACCTTGGGCACTTTTTAACCACTTTTTAGTTCTGACCTTCCTCGTTTCTTTGTTCTTTGGGTGGTTTTCGAACGAACATCCTTCACTATTTTCAGGACTTTCAGGGTATTACCTCTATTTGAATCTTGCGCTGTATCTGGGACGCATGGGTGTTTTATTGGTACTTTTTACTGCGGTCATATTGTATATCGTGATCGCATTTAAAATTAGATCGCTAACTTTTAGAGTGCGCGCAGCGAAACTTAAGGATACTAATAACGCTCCGTTTATTGACAGCGACCTTGAAGCCTCCGCTGTACTTGCACCCGAGCCGGAGGATGATTCGGAAGAGTACAGTATAGAATTGATCACAAAAACCGAGGATGAAATCACTTCTGAGCCCGTTTTTGCTTCTACGTCAACTAGTGCGTCGGATCCGATACCTAATGAGGCGGAGCCGGAGACTGCTTCAGCAATAGATGTCGTTGTCGAAGTACATCAAGAAGCAGTTGAAGATGAAAAGTCTATTAACAAGAAAGTCAAAGACTTCGGTGAATACGACCCTACTTTAGATTTGAGTAAATTCCAACTGCCTAAAATAGACCTCTTGCAACCTTATGGTGATGGAAAAATCACATTTGATAAAGAGGAAATTGAGGCCAATAAAGACCGCATTGTAGATACTTTAAAGAACTACAATATTGAAATCAAGGAGATCAAAGCCACCATAGGACCAACGGTTACTTTGTATGAAATTGTTCCAGCAGCGGGTATTCGCATTTCGAAGATTAAGAATCTGGAAGACGACATTGCATTGAGTTTAGCCGCTTTGGGTATTCGCATCATCGCTCCGATACCGGGTAAGGGAACTATTGGTATCGAGGTACCCAATGCCAATCCACAAGTCGTGAGTATGCGTCAGGTCATTGCCAGTAAAAAGTTCCAGGAATCCAATATGGAGTTACCTGTCGCTATGGGACGAACCATCACCAATGAAAACTTCATCTTTGATTTAGCGAAAATGCCCCACCTTCTCATGGCGGGTGCAACTGGTCAAGGTAAATCTGTTGGTTTGAATGCCATCTTAACCTCGCTCCTATATAAGAAGCATCCGAGCCAGTTAAAATTTGTTTTGGTTGACCCTAAGAAAGTGGAGTTGACGCTCTACAACAAAATTGAGCGTCATTACCTCGCTGTACTCCCCGATACCGACGAAGCCATCATCACGGATACGGCAAAAGTGATCAATACGTTGAATTCGCTCTGTATTGAAATGGATAACCGTTATGAGCTGCTGAAGTCTGCTATGGTACGGAACATTAAGGAATACAATACAAAGTTTATTTCTAGAAGATTAAATCCAGAAGAAGGACATAAGTTCTTGCCTTACATTGTTCTTGTGATCGATGAATTTGCAGATTTAATCATGACCGCAGGAAAAGAGGTTGAAATGCCCATTGCACGTTTAGCACAACTTGCCCGTGCCATTGGCATACATTTGATTGTGGCTACTCAACGTCCATCTGTCAATGTAATTACGGGGATTATTAAAGCGAATTTCCCAGCTCGTGCTGCATTTAGGGTTACCTCGAAAATTGACTCTCGTACCATTCTTGATGCGGGAGGTGCGGATCAACTCATTGGTAAAGGTGATATGCTTTTCTCGCAAGGCTCTGATCTTGTTCGACTCCAATGTGCGTTCGTAGATACACCGGAGGTCGAGGAAATCTGTGATTTTATTGGAAATCAGCAAGCCTATCCTATGGCGTACCAGTTGCCAGAATATGCTGGGGAAGAAGGCGGAGGCGTAGGAGATATCGACCCTTCTGATCGAGATTCACTATTCGAAGATGCTGCTCGATTGGTGGTGCAAACCCAACAAGGGTCGACCTCTATGATTCAACGGAAATTAAAATTGGGCTACAATAGAGCAGGTCGTATTGTGGACCAATTAGAAGCTGCAGGCATTCTCGGTCCCTTTGAAGGTTCAAAGGCTAGACAAGTTTTAGTTCCAGATGAATTCGCTTTGGAACAGAAATTGAATGGAGATGCGTAAATTCGCCGACATGAAATTATTCGCTTTACTTCTAGTACCCTTTTTTGCTCAAGCGCAAACACACAATAGTGCAAAGGATTTACTCAACGATGTTTATGAGCATACCCTTACGCTCGAAACGCAACACATCGTATTTACCAACACCATTGGTGCCCCTAGCAATGGCGGTATGAAGGAACGCACTTCTGAAGGTGAACTCTTTGCTTTTGGAGAAAAAGTACGTGTCAAAACGGATGCATTTGAATTTCTATCCGACGGATCAAAGGCCTATTTAATTTATCCAGAAGATGAGGAAATAGAAACCACAGCGTCAGATGAAGAGACTTCACTGAGTCCGGCGGATATTTTAAAGAATTATCAAAGCGGGTATAGCTACAAAATGGCTGGTAAAGCCCAAGAAAAGGGTAAGACCATACAATATGTAGCGCTTCGTCCCGTTGCTAGTGAAGAAGTGAAAGAAATACTCATTGGTATTGACGTAAAAAGTCTGCTATTGGAAAACTATACACAGTACGGAACAAACGGAGTAAAGACGGTCTTTAGTGTTGATTCTTATGAGGTAAATATTTCTTTAGATAAAGAGATGTTCAATATTAATTCCAAAGAATTTGAAGGCTTTTATCGTCTCTAAAAACACATGAAAAAACTAGACCTTTATGTCTTAAAGAGTTTTATCAGACCATTGATCCCTACACTAGGAATCATGGTCTTTTTCTTTTTGATGCAAATGGTTTGGAAATACGTAGATGATCTCGCAGGGAAGGGAATTGAGTGGTACGTATTGTTAGAGCTACTCTTTTATTGGGCTGCGAGTGTCGTTCCTTTTGCGTTGCCTGTCAGTGTATTATTTGCTTCCCTCCTCACATTTGGTAACTTCGGTGAACATTATGAGCTTGCCGCAATGAAAGGCTCGGGAATTTCTCTCTTTAGAGGCATTCGTTCCCTTATCGTTCTGAATATTGCCATCGCTTTTGGTGCCTTTTACTTCTACAATAATGTGATTCCTGTGGCCAATTTAAAAGGTCAAAGTCTGCTCATCAACATTTCTAAAAGTAAGCCCGCCTTTCACATCACACCGGGCATCTTTTACAATGGTTTTCAGGGTTATAGTATTAAAATAGGTAGTAAAGAAGGTGAAGGTGAGCAACTTCTAAGTGACATTTACATCTACGATCATAAAGAAGCCAAAAAAGGGAATCTGAAAGTATTGACAGCTGCTACTGGAATCATGCGACCTGTGGCGGATGATCAATACCTAGAGATTGAATTACATAACGGTGCTACTTACGAAGACATTGATCGCAAACTTGTTGAGGAACGTCAGAAAATGCCATGGGCCAGAAGTGCCTTTGATACCGCCTACCTTCGCTTCCCTTTAACCAATTTCAGTAACGCAGATTTGTATAAAACGCGTCGGAAAGATTTCATGATGATGAATACCCTGCAGTTAAAAGAAACTGCGGATACACTTGCTTTACAGATCGCAGAACGCCAAGAGAATTTCACCAAAAATCTAAAGGGTAAATACAAATTTGACTACATCGATATAGCCAGCGGACAATCGGCAGATATTTCCAACGACAATGTCATGAAAAACCTGCTGAGCGGCATGCGCATACGAGCTTCTCAAAATGCCATTCGATTGGCCCGAAGTAATTTAGATTATCTGAAGCAAATGGAACGCGAGATGAACTGGCGTAGAGAAACACGAATTCGGCATTTTTTGGAATATTACAAGAAGTTCGCCCTCGGTGGCAGCGTATTGATCATGTTCTTTATTGGGGCTCCACTAGGGAGTATCATACGTAAGGGAGGAATTGGTTTACCCTTAGTCATTTCTACTGTCGCGTTTTTAATTTTTCACATATTGAATACCACTTTTGAAAAGATGGGCCGCGAACTCTTAATGGACCCTGCCTTAGCTATTTGGCTACCTTCTATGATTTTAGCCCCTATCGCTCTCTGGCTGACTAAAAGTGCTTCGAGTGATACGGCGCTCGTTTCCGGTGAATGGTTCAGTAAAATAGTAGCCAGATTAAACTCCAAAAAGTCCTAGTGAAGAAGCTTCTTATTCTATCTAATAAAGTACCCTATCCTTCTCAGGATGGAAGTTCTATAGCTATGGCAAGGCTTCTCGAAGATCTCTTGGCATTAGAAACCTTTGAAATCACCTACGGTGCCTTAAACACGAGGAAGCATCATAAGAACCTTATGGATTTCCCAAAACAAATATCGAGTGCAATCCAGCTCAAGGTTTTTAATGCGAATACATCGCCCACTATTACATCCGCCATAAACAACCTACTTTTCACAAGCGCACCCTACCATTCCATTCGTTTTTACATCAAACCCATGGTCGATTGGCTTCGCGGATTTCAGCAGGGCCACTTTGATTTTGTACTGCTGGAAGGTGCTTTCATGGGCGATTATTTAAATGACGTACAGCGGATTGCGCAACATACTACACTGAGGGCGCATAATTTGGAACATATCATCTGGGAACGCACTTGCGAAGCCGAGAGAAACCCATTAAAAAAATGGTATTTAACGCTTCAAAGTAAGCGCCTGAAAAAGTTTGAAAGGACATTGACTAAAAATGTTGATTCCATTTGGAGTATCAGTGATGAGGATAAAAAGTGGTTTGAAAGATACAATCCAAAAACATCGACAATTGCTGTTTCCATACAACGTCAAGACCTTTTGACTGATCTAGCCCCACTCTCTTGTTTTCACTTAGGTGCGCTGGATTGGGAACCTAATCTTCAAGGACTGAATTGGTTTTTAACCGCAGTTTGGCCCGTCGTTCTACAAAAAATTCCGAACGCAACGTTTCACATTGCCGGGAACAATCCCCCAAAACACCTCCAAAGCGATGCGTTGATGAACTGTACAGTTCACGGTCGTGTTCCGGATGCTGAAGTATTTGCGAAATCGCATGGAATTGCAATCGTACCACTTTTAGCAGGCTCAGGTGTTCGTATTAAGATGATTATGAATGCATCTTGGGGTATTCCTATGGTAAGCACGACTATAGGCGCTGAAGGTCTTTTTAACGAGACCAATCAGGGCGTATTACTTGCCGATTCTGCTGAAGATTTTGCACATGCACTCATTGAACTCTTGAATTCTAGGGATAAAGCAAACACGCTTGGCACCCTAGCAAACCAACATATACTTAGTAGCTTTGGTCCAGAATCTATTCAGGAAAATTTAGCAAAGGCATGGTCAGTTTAATGATGATAATTTCTCTTTCAGCCTTGTGCTTGATTGGATTGACCTACGTTGTTTATCCCTTGTGGCAATTAACTTTTCCTGGACGGCCCATCGACTTTACAGGAGCATTCACACCACCGTCGGTATGTATTGTGTTCGCCGCCTACAATGAGGCATCCATTATTGAGGCTAAAATTCGAAGTATATACAATACGCACTACCCCATTGACCGTGTATCCGTTTGGATTGGTAGCGATTTAAGTACTGACGGAACAGATGCTATTATTCGCGAATTGCAGCATGAATTTCCCCAGCTCCATCTTCACGTAAATGAAAGACGCTCGGGTAAATCGGCTACCATCAATGCATTAGTAGATCAAACGGATGCTGAGGTGATCATCGCCACAGATGCAAACATTTTATTCAAAGAAGCGACAATAGAGGAATTGGTTCGGCCAATTGCACTTCAAATAGCTACGGCCGTAGCAGGTACCCTTGCTTATGAAACTGGCGGGGTCTCAAATAGCACTGCTTCAAATGAAAAAGCGTACCTCTCTATTGAAAATTTGATACGTCGTGCTGAAAGCAGAAAACACGGCATTTGCTTTGGTATGGAAGGCGGCTTATACAGCATGAGAAAATCATTTTGGCAGCCCATACCTCCCAATACTTTTATGGAGGATTTCTTTCAAACAGTACAGCTTATTTCTCGCGATCAAAAAGTACTGTTCAATGAGGCGGCCATTGGACTGGAAGATGTAAGTACTTCATTGAAAGAAGAATACAAGAGGAAAATCCGTATTAGTATAGGGAATTGGCAAAACTTGATGCGCTTCTATCCATTAATAGCAAAGCACATTTATCCCTTTGGCGTACTGTTTTTATTGCATAAAGTATTGCGTTGGCTGACCCCGCACCTTTACCTCCTTGCCTTGATTGCTGGACTCTTTACCTCACATTGGGTACTCTTTGCTAGTGTACTTATTGGTATTCCTGTTTCAGAGTTTATCCTATTGGCCTTCGGTTTGGCCACACCTTTAGCGTATTTTTACGCAATGAATGCAGCGCTTTTTATTGGCTTCCTTCGGTATTTGAAAGGAGTTAAATCAAGCGTATGGCAACCCACTAAGAGAAATCAGCATGAGTCTTAATACTATAGAAGAAGCGTTAAAAGATATTGCCAAAGGCAAAGTTGTTATTGTAGTTGACGACGAGGATCGTGAAAATGAAGGTGATTTTGTTGCGGCTGCGGAACTAGCGACTCCAGAGTTGATCAATTTCATGGCGACTGAAGGACGCGGTCTAATTTGTACTCCTATTCTTCGAAAACGCGCTGAGGAATTGGACCTACCGCCTATGGTATCAAACAATACGGATCCGAACAATACTGCTTTCACCGTGAGTATAGATCGTATCGGTGAAGGTTGTACCACGGGTATAAGTGCCTATGATCGCTACATGACGGTAAAGGCATTGGTAGACCCAGCCATTCGCCCTGACCAATTGGCAAGACCAGGACACATCTTCCCTCTTATTGCGAAGGACGGTGGCGTACTGCGTCGCGTCGGGCATACAGAGGCGGCTGTGGATTTAGCCCGCCTTGCTGGCCTAGCTCCAGCGGGAGTGATTGTTGAGATTATGAACGAGGATGGAACCATGGCCCGATTACCGCAACTCAAAGAAATAGCGGTGAAGCATAATCTTAAAATCATTACGATAGAGGACCTTGTCGCCTACCGTATGTCTAAGGAAAGTTTGATCGAACTCGAGGAGAAGGTCCAAATCACGACACCACACGGAGCATTCACGCTACACGCATTCGAACAAAAAACCAACCATCAAGTGCATTTGGCGCTGACCATGGGCGATTGGGAACTGAACGATGTGGTCCCTGTACGCATTCATAGTGCTGGCGTTGCAAATGATATCTTCCATTTACTTACCAGTAATGAAAGTTCACGCTTAGAAAAGGCTTTAAAAGGAATTGCGACGAAGAAACGAGGTGCCATCATTTATATGAATCAAGAACCGAATGGTGACCGATTATTAAGCAGAATACGTTCCTTTAAAAAAGATAATGATACCTCCACTCCCAGCTTTACAAAGGATACTAGGGACTTTGGAATAGGTGCGCAAATCATTCATTACCTGGGAATTAGAAAAGTTGATTTACTTACAAATAATCCAATCAAACGGGTTGGTGTAAGTGGTTACGGTATTGAGATTGTCAAAAATTCTAATTTAGAATGAACCACTCCAACGGCATAGCACTCGCGGTAAATTTTTACCGTAGGCAACAAAACATACCTTCATTAGGATGGGTGCTTGCTGTTTCTGGTATTAGCGGTGTTTTAGAAACACTTCCCATTTTACTCTCACTACCGTTGATACGAACCCTGTTTCTAAATACTGAACAGGTGTTCTTAGGCTCCATTCAGGTTGAAGTGGCGCACTATGTACTGGCTCTACTTGTGCTATTACTATTGCGTTTGTTTGTAGGTATTTACAGCCAATTTTTAAATGCATCCACACGCATTCAACTGCTCGCCCATTTTAGAGCGAATTCACCCCAATCCGAAAGACAACGACTAAAAACTGTATTTGGCAAAAGTGTCCAAAGCATCAATTTTCTGCTTGTAGGTTGGTCACAACTTCTGCCCGGTCTTCTCTTCTCGGGTGCAGGAATAGCTTTATTTCCTGAATTCGGTGGAATTATACTGGGTATATTACTGCTGTGGCTGGTGCCCATGCGCGTTCTTAAAAATCGACAAGACCAGGCGCATGAACATGCAAGTACGCTTCAATCAGCATTGGACGAGAATGAGTCGATCACAATAGATTGGCGCGATGCTCGCTATAAAGCTGCGCGTTTAGACAGTGTCAATAAGAATTTGAGAGAATTTATCATCGTTAGTACACTCATTGTTGCCTTGTTTCTTTCGCACGCATTGGGTTTGTCCGTCTCAGACAATTCACTTCTTATCATCTTGATGCTTTTAAGGGGAATGCAACAGTTGTTCACCGCCTATATTATGGCTCAACAAGTTTCTGCATTGCGTGGCTTTCTTAAGGAATTTGCACACTAATTCAAGCGCATACTTTGCAGAATTGGGTATCTTTACAAACGTAAAATAAACCAAATCATGAAAAAGCTCTTATTTTCAGCACTCACAGCTGGAATGGCCTTAAGTAGCTGTCAGTCAGATGTTGTTGATCCAACGAACATTGACATTATAGCGGATCCCATTATTGCATTACCTCTTGGAGAGATTGGTCTAACCATGGATCATTTGCTCATTCCTGACAGTTCATTAATTTTCGATGACAATACAGTCTACAAAGTCATTGTAGCCCAGGATAGTGTTTTCGGTATTGATGTGAATGATTTAATCAGTATTCCGGCACAATCTCCATCGAGCAGCAGTATTTCAATGGGAACGGTTGCCGTGAGTAACGTTTCTTTGACTCAAGACATAGCACTGGGCGCTGTAGCTTCAGATGCTGGTTTAACAGCCATTTCATCCGCTCACGGAAGCAATGCACCTTTTCCACAATTGAACGAATCCAACGTGGGTACGTATGGCGGAAGTGGCTTCGGTACGTTTACCAGTGCATCATTTTCAAACGGAACACTCACATTGGGGCTAACAAATGATTGGCCTGTCCCTGTTAGTATGGGCATAGACTTGGTCAATGCATCCACCGGTGCAACTATATTGACCTACGCCATGAATAACGTTGCTGCAAATGGAGGAACGGGTAGTGATACCGAATCGTTGGTGAACATCACGTTGCCAAACAGCATCGGTTTCAAAATCACTTCATTGACATCACCAGGATCAGGGACAAATTTGGTTGCAATGGATACCACAGATAATTTAGAATTAGCGATTTCATCGGCAAATTTGGAAGTCTATAATGCCATCACACAAATCAGTACGCAAGATATTAGCTCTGATACTCAATATGTAGATTTGAGTACCGGTGGTTCAGAGGAGTTGAGAGAATTAATGTTCAGTACGGCGAGCTTCGACTATGAATTTGTTTCGACGTTAGCTGAAAACTTAGAATTGAATTTGAACTTCCCTGGCTCGGACCAAAACGGTGTTGAAGTCGATACTACCATTACCATTGCGGCAGGTGCTACGACCACGGGATCTATTAATTTAAACGGGACCATCCTAGATTTAACACAAGATCCTAGCCAGAATCACAGTCGCCTACCCATTGCTGTTGCAGCAACTCTTGTAGGGTCTGGTAATATGGTAAATATCGATAGTTCTGATGCTTTAGACATGACCTTCGAAATGACCAACCTACAATTTGGTCACATTAAAGGTTTCTTTGGAACGCAACAAATAACTATTGATCCAGGAGCTGTGGATTTAGCTATAGATTTCTTAGAAAACTTCGATGGTGAAATTTCTTTCGCCGAACCAAGCATCGCTATGGCCATTACCAATTCCATTGGTCTACCCATTCAACTGGTTTTGGACTTCAACAGTTTTAAGGACGGTACGGCTTATGGCTTGAATGGGCCAAACTACGTATTACCCTACCCTACAACTTTAGGAAATACGGCAACAGGAACCTTAACGTTCGATAATACTAATTCAAGTATTGTCGACGTATTTACATTGCCTAAAGACTCCATTACCTATGGGGGATCCGTCAACGTTAATCATGACACAGCAACGTTTGGCACAGAAAACTTTGTCACGAATACAAGCAGTATTTCTGGAGATTTGTTAATGGAGATGCCCTTTTATTTCACGGCAACTGGCTTAGGCTTCTACGATACACTCGCTACCGATCAAAATAATTTGGATGCACTACCTGCAGGGACCACTTTGGAATCTGCAAAACTACTTTTGCAGACCACCACTACGCTTCCATTAGATGCATCGCTAAATCTGACATTCTATGATGCCAACTGGAATACCATCCTAGTTAAAGATTTTGGCCTCATGGAAAGTGGAATACCAGATGCGAACGGCATTATAGTCGCACCAAATGTTTTAGATACAGAACTGGAACTCGATGCAAGTGAAGCAACTGCAGTGCTCGAAGCCGTTCATATTACTGCTGAAGCCACTATGGACACCTACAATGTAGGCACCGATCCAGTGAAACTCAGAACAGATGCTACCCTGAATTTAAATTTAGGTGTGCAGTTCAAAGTAAACGTTACCTTATAATTTGATAGTTATCATGAAAAAGACATTAACACTATTCTTTGCTTTGGTTACTATTTTTGGTAACGCACAAGACTTTACAACATTTGGCTTAGCGGCTAACCCAGGTAATCTTCTTCAAAACCCTGGCGCTGACCCGATGACTAGATTCCACCTGCAATATTTTGGGCTTCAGAATGAACTTAATATGAGTGAAACTGCGGGTAATCTTCTTGCAACAACAGATATTTTGCAGAATATCCACGACCTATCTTCTGATGAATTTACCTTAGAAAATGAGACTCAAGTTGATGCCTTACAGATAGGTTTAAAATTGGGAAACAACTTCATTTTTGCAGGAAACTCAACAGCCATTGGGGTTGGATTCACCCTTGATAACGACATAGCAAGTTTCGTTAAAAATGGAATGGCTGACTCCAACGGAGACTTAAACCTAAACTATTCAGGTAATTTCGATGCCTTAGGTTTACGCTTCCAAATGACGAACTCCACTTATTTCGGATTACAGCGGACCCTCCTCGAAGAGAAGCTGCGCGTTGGTTTTACCTACCATTTAAATAACTACATCGCAGGCGCTCAGCTCTCTACCAATGCTTTTAGCATTTCCAGCACAGCAAACACAACCACAGGAATGAATGCTCTTAATCTAGATTATGATTTTGCTTTAGCCACTACAGGAGTCTTCAACGCTGGTACCTCACTTGATAGCTTAAGTCAGTTATCCTCCGACGCTATCGTACCTCTATCCTTAGCAAAGAATGGAGATATCGCTGGATTAGTGAACTATGCTACAACTGGAAGCCAGTCAAATGGTACTGTTGGTTTCGGCGTAACGTACAGCCCTATAAAGCAGTTGGATATACAACTTTCAATGAGTGGATTGGGTGCCAGTGACGTAAACTTTAATAGTAGTATTGGTAAAAGTCTTTCAGGCAATGCCACTATTGATGGATTCTCGTACACGAGTGCAGCTGGTGATACACTGGCCAGTGCTGTTTCTAGTGTGATCTCTGATTATACCGAAAGTATTCAGAATGGCATCAGCACTGATCTTTTAGATGCTACACAATCATTCTCGTTTAGAACGCCTCAGGTAACCAATGTTGCCTTGAAATACAATTTCACGAAATACAGCTACCTAGGTGCTCACTATGTTGATCGTAAGAATTCTTGGAACGACTACACGTATTTAGGCTTCAACACAATGCTTTGGCTGGGTCGTAACGTTCAACTCAAAGGCGGTTACTACATGGCGATGGATGAAATGCACAACGATCGCATTAATGCCGCATTACAGTTAAGATTAACACCTGTTGTTCAATTTTACATCGGTACGACAACCGTCGGTGATGTAGCGACCATAACTAACGAAGTGGTTAACGGACGTATGGGCATTGGGGCATCTACGAGCTCCATCAATATCAGTACAGGGGTAAGCATGGCCTTTTTTGACAATCGATTTAAGAAAGATGATAAAGAAGAAAAGGCAAAAGCCGCTAAATCTTTATCCCGTGCCGATAAAAAGAAAGTCGATTCTGCAAGGAACAATAGTAAAACGACCAAGGATAATAAATAGTTATTCTCCTGCGATACACAAAGGGCTCAGCATACCGCTGGGCCTTTTTTTATGCCAACAATTCGCGTAATAAATACATAGGGTCGCGTCTTGCATCGAGCACTTTACCGTTTACATTAACGTTACGACATAAAGTAAGTACACGTTTCTTTTGATTCGAAACGAACGTTACATAGGCTTTGGCATCATTTTGATCAAGGTATGCTTTCGCTCCTGTTTCACTATCTATCACTTGTCGACCAGCGTAAAGCTCTGCGTTTTGCTCTAGATCACTATGGAATATAAAGGCACATCGAACAGAATGTCCTTCGTAGGCCAATACTGCGGCTGCATCGATAATCGCGTGGATGTCTTCCTGAAAGAGATCAATAAATAAAATGAACTGACTACGTCGAGGAATTTTGATCAACATCCCCTCTATCTCAGCGGGAATATTGGCGTTTTTTTTATCTCCTCCTTCTGTTGAAGTCAAATGGCTCAACATTAATTTGATCCATTCCCGAGTGGCTTTTGCTTCAAAAAAATGACTTCCAGTGTTGTTTACCTCTATCAACCCCATGGCGTCACGTTGTTTTTGAAGTAACGTACCGATCAAAGTAAGCAGCTGAACAACCTTAGTCCATTTCGACTCTTCTAGCGGCAGATGCATACTGGCACTGGAGTCTAGGAAGAAATAGGTTCGAAGGTTAGATTCTGCTTCATATTGCTTTAGCAAATATTTATCCGTCTTCGCTAGAACCGACCAATCGATATGTTTTGGTGGATCTCCTGGTACATACGCCCTATGTTGTGCAAATTCTACACTATAGCCAAAGTCCGGGCTTTTATGCAAACCTGTCATAAATCCCCGGACTCTTTCTTCCGCCCACCAAACGAGCGATGCTATTTCGTGATCATTCACAATATTTAGGTGATAGTTAACTTTTGTCTAGCCCATGTAGATAACGTAAGGTAATCTAAAGGAACTGTAGTACGAAATAACTCTAATAATAAAGTGATTCGCATTCTTAACAGCTTAATTCTTGCTACTAACTCCTCGGGAAAGCCCCCTCTAATCATATGAGTAGAATTGGCTATTCTAATATGCTCTAAAAGAAGATTAATTTGCTCTTTAGCCTCTTTATAATAACCTTCGAATGTATGTTCAAATCTTGCGCTTACCCCCATATCCAGAAGGTTGCAAACGTTGATGATATCGTCTTTAATTTTAAAAGCGAGGTTAAAAGTGCCATTACTGTGGTAGCCTTTCGTTAAGGACTGAATGTTTCTGTTAATGGCTAATGCCTCTTGGTAGATAGGCTGACTTACTTTCGTATCCATGATTAATTGGGTTTTTGATTTTCGTTAATTTGGATTAGATGCAATTCCTTTCGTGCGAGTTCTTTCAGTAGATCGAAATACAACTGTTTAACACTTTCGATCATATTATGCAGGCCTGGAAAGTAGATTTCATCGGGCCACTGACCTAGTAAACTCCATAATTCAGCTACTCTTAGGACGAAGTTTCGATACATCGAAATTTGCTTTTGAAGGGAGAATGAATCTTGATAATTCACAATAGTTTCGGATAAATGATAGTTACACCTCTGCATTGCTCGATGCAAGTAAGGTCTGTGATACTCATCCAAACGCTTCAAAGCGCTATGAGCTAGTTGTTGTACTTCAAATGAATATTTGCTCTGAATGATACTTCTTGACTCATACATGGCATTGTAATTTTTAATTGTTTATTGGTAATTAGATCACTTGAATTAAATCGTCGCTTTCCCAATTTAGAGTGATCTTTATCAGCGGTTAAAAAGCGATTAAAGGATTAGTGATAAGTCATAGGATTCAAGTGGTTTTGTTCTTAGTCTTCTAAATCTACGTTCAAAATATATCATTATTATCCACTATTGATAACTCTACTTTATTAACATTAGCTATTTTAGGCGGATGATTATTACCAAGACCCCTTTTAGAATTTCGTTTGTTGGCGGTGGAAGTGACCTTCCTGCGTATTACAAAAAGCAGCGCGGCGCAGTGTTGAGTACGAGTATCGATAAATACATGTATATCAGTACTCATGCCTTTTTTGAGAAGGATAAAATCCGTTGTAAATACTCTCAAACCGAAACAGTAGATGACGTAAAAGACTTACAGCATCCTATACTACGTACCGTACTTGAGGACTTTAATCTCAACGGAATTGAGGTAAGTTCTATAGCAGATATTCCAGGAGGTACAGGAATGGGGAGCAGTTCGAGTTTTACAGTGGGCCTACTCCACAATCTAAGCGCCTATACAGGAAGATCCTATGAGAAAAAGGAGTTAGGTGCTGGCGCATGTCGTGTAGAAATAGATTTGCTTAAGGAGCCTATTGGCAAGCAGGATCAATATGCCGCAGCATTTGGTGGCTTGAATGTTATCGAATTCAACCCGGATGGATCAGTGGCTGTTCATCCCGTTCGTATTTCCACAGAGACGAGAGAAAGGCTGAATACCAATTTAAAACTGTATTACCTCGGTAATCAACGCTCTGCGAGTGCCATTTTAGCTGAACAAAAGAAAAATACCTCGCAAGAGTCGAAATTTCAAGCCTTAACAACAATGGTAGGTTTGGTTTATGAATTACGTGATGCATTAGAAGCAGGAAACTTGAATGATTTCGGAACGTTATTGCATGAAAATTGGCTTTTAAAACAACAATTGGCATCTGGTATCACCAACCCTCGCATCACCGAAGCATATGCTGCAGGTCGTGCTGCAGGTGCGCTAGGTGGTAAACTGCTGGGCGCAGGTGGCGGTGGATTCATGCTTTTCTATGCGCCGGTTGCATCGCATGGTTCGTTGGATCAAGCAATGAAGGATATTGATGCTGAGCCCTTTAGCTTTAACATGGAAACGGAAGGCTCGAAAATCATCCATGTTGAAAGATAAGTAGGTCGTAATACAACCTATGAATTAATTCATTACTTTTGCGCCTCAATTATTTATTAATTAACGGGGTTTCGGACCCTTTTAAAACAATTAATTATGTCAACTAAGATTCGTTTGCAAAGAGGTGGTCGCAAAGGTCGTCCAGTTTATTCAATCGTTGTAGCAGATGCTCGCTCAAAGCGTGATGGTCGTTTCATCGAAAAATTGGGTACTTACAATCCCAACACCAATCCAGCAACAATCGATTTGAACTTCGACTCTACTTTAACTTGGGTCATGAAAGGTGCTCAGCCAACTGATACTGCACGTGCTATTTTATCTTACCGTGGTGTAATGATGAAAAAACACTTGTTGGAAGGTGTTCGTAAGGGTGCTTTGACTGAAGAACAAGCAGAGGCTAAATTCGAAGCTTGGATTTCTGATAAAGAAAACAAGATTGAAGGAAAAGTTCAGTCATTAAATGATGCTGCAAAGGCGAGCAAATCTGCACGTCTAGCTGCAGAAGCTGAAGTAAACAAGGCACGTAAAGCAGCTATTGAGGCGGCTAACGCACCTGTTGTAGAAGAAGCTCCTGCTGAAGAAGAAGCGGCTGAAGAAGCTCCTGCTGCTGAAGCAACTGAAGAAGCTACAGCTGAAGAAAGCGCAGAGTAATTGTGCAAAAGGAGCAGTGTTTTTCACTAGGTAAAATCACGAAACTCCACGGGTACAAGGGAGCAGTGGTCCTCCACATCGACTCTTCTACCCCACAGTACTTTAAAGAATTGGAATCAGTTCTCTTGGAAATTAACCAGGAGCTGGTTCCTTTTTTTGTTTCCGAAAGAGGTGGTTTAAATGGTAAGAAACTCGTTCTTACCTTCGAAGATATTGGCCCTGAAGAAGCGAAGAAACTAGTAGATGCCCCGGCGTATCTTCCGATAAGTATGTTGCCTGAACCGGAAGAAGATACGAGCTTTTACGACAAAGCGATCACGGGATATACGGCATACGCTGAAGATCAAAGTATTGGTCAAATCATTGAAATCATCGAACAATCGACTCAAAATCTGTTCCTTATAGAATCGGGAGAAAGCCAGTATTTGATTCCGGTAGTTGAGCCGTTCATTGAACGTATCGATCACAAGAAAAAATCTATTTATTTTGATTTACCCGAAGGTTTATTAGACCTTTAAATCAAGATGAAAAAGCCACTTCCTTACGATCCTAGATCACTGCATTTGATCTATTCGTCGCTATTGCTTCTGCAACTGGTGGTCACTTCTGTTGTGCTCTATGCAGCACAGGATACAGCCGTCATTTCTTACGACATTACCCGTATTACGAATACTGCAGCACCAGTAGCTGCCGGTTTAAACGCATGCTTCGGAAAATGGATATGGACGAAGGGGATGCAGCACATCAGCGCCGAAGAAGAATTGGAAGATAAACTCCGTACCTTGACAAAGATGCATGTATGGCAATGGATCGTGGTTCAATTTGCAACGATTCTTCTACTTTCCTACACCCTCATTGAGGCCAATTTCTTTTACTTCATCTTTGCTTTGGTGAATATTATCTATTTCATCACCTTGCGACCTAAGATTTTTACTTTTAACGAAGGCATATGAATTATACCAAGCCTTTCAAGATGAAGGAGTTTGAGGTAGCGCACGACCAGTGTGCTATGCGTGTAAACACGGACGGCTGTTTATTAGGAGCCTTAGCGGCTTCGAATACGGCCACCGAAGAAGTTCAAAGAGCCTTAGATATAGGAACAGGAAGTGGCGTTATTGCGCTGCAGCTCGCTCAACGGTTTCCAAAAGCCTTTGTTGATGGGATTGAAATACATGGTCCTAGTGCAAAACAGGCCATGGATAATTTCAGAAACAGCCCCTTTCACGCTAGAATGGTCTGTTATCACCAGCCGGTTCAGGAATTTCAAATGAATACTTATTACGATATCATTGTCTCGAACCCGCCTTATTTCGAAGATGGACCTACTAAAAGTGATCATGGTATTGCAGCGGCGCGCCATTCACTTACGTTAGATTTTAAAAGTTTGGTCATGAGTGTTTCTGGACTTTTAAAGCCAAATGGAAGTTTTTGGGCTATTCTTCCTTGTGACAGAAAAGATCGATTCCTTGATGCTGCTTTAGATGAAGGCCTATTTCTAAATGAAGTCATCCATATTAAGCCTAAGGAAAATCGTGAAGCAAACAGATGCATTTTCGGTCTCAGTAAAAATAATACTGGCGATGCGCATCACAGAACTATTACTATTTACACTAGCGACCAGTCTTACACCTCTGAAACCCATGAGGTTTTAAGCCCCTTTTACGATAGTCTTTAGTATCCTGCGTAGGGAAGTTCTTTCTCGTGAAAAATCACGCCAAAATCATTGGCCAATTCATTTAAGATAGGGTGATACCACTGTGCCGTAATGGGCATTTGAACCCCCGTAACCATAGGTTCACCGGTCAGAATTAGTTTTGTTGCAATCCCTAGTGGCAGACCTACTGTAGATGCCATTGCGGTTTGACTCGAATTCTTGCCCTCCACTCCCATCGAGCTTTCAATCATGCCTAATTCACCGTCTTTTTTCCAACCAATCTTATGAAACATAACAATCAGGTCTCGATCCTCTTCATGTAAAGTCCATACTTGCTTTAGGATATATTCTAAACATTGGGCCGGTGTCCCTGAGGTGAATGGGAATGTTTGATTGGAAAACAATCCTACCCATTGGAGTTTGGTGAAAATGTCGGAATCTTGAGGAATGCCCAAATAATACTTGAGCTTTAATTCTACAGAATCGTGAGGATTATAAGCTAAGAAGAGGTTTGTAAACTCTCTAAACGACAGGGTATTTGTATGCTCAATCGTGTAGGAATCGTCCGTCATGCCAAGTTTTACAAAGCTATCCCAAGCTCTCGCAAATCCCGGACGACGGAGCGTTCCGCGATACAATGTAGCGACATTTTCCAAACCATATGCTTCACGGTATTTTAAGCTATCTCTGTTAGCCAAACCTTCAAATCGTCCGTAACCTTCCACGTTCATAAATTCAGTCCTACGGAAGACCATGTGCGGGGGAATGTATTTGTATTTCCCTTCCTGAATAAATTTGACAGCCCCTCCTTGACCGGCGAGTACGACATTTCTCGGGTTCCAGGTAAATTTATAGCGCCAAGGATTATCGCCTTCTGAAGCAGGACTTAATAATCCTCCTGTGAAACTTTCAAATAAAACAATCTCGCCCCCATCCGCTCTTATGCCGTCTAGAAGACGCGCAGCACTCATATGGTCTATTCCAGGATCAAGCCCGCATTCGTTTAAGAAGACTAGACCATTCTCTTTGGCTTCAAGGTCTAATGCTCGCATCTCAGGAGTCAAATAGCTCGCAGTGACCAGGTGTGCTTTATGCGCTATACATGCTTTCGCAATACTCAAGTGCATGTGCGCCGGTACCATCGAAATGACTAAATGTGCCCCATTCAATGCAGTAGCAAGAGCAATAGTATCAGTGATGTCCAAACTACCTGCAGAGCAACGCTCATTAACCTCACCTAAGCGACGCTCTGCCGTGGCCAAATCCTTATCGAGTACGCATAAATTCCAATCGTACATCTCGAGTTTGGATTTCAAATACGGAACTAGACTTTGCGTGCTTAATCCCGCACCGATGAGTATGATTTGCTTTGTCATTTGCTTAATTTGAAGTTGTTTTAAAATTAACAATAGTTATGATATAGTTATAATAATAACACTACGAAGTTTAACAAGAGCATGTATTTTTATCCCATGAAGTATCTCGTCTCATTTTTTGGAGCCAGCGCAGTCTTATTGGGTGCTTTGGGCGCCCATACTCTTGCTCCCTACATGGAAGCATCCGCCTTGAATTCCTTTAAAACGGGTATTCTTTACCAATTGGTTCATTCTGTCGCCCTCTTTGCTTCTCTGAAAAGTGATGTTCCAAATTGGGCGCGCTACAGCTGGTGTATCGGTATTGTGCTTTTTAGCTTCAGTATTTATCTACTTTCAACGGATGAATTGTTGGGACTCCATTTGAATTTCCTAGGCCCCATTACTCCCATTGGCGGTCTTGCTTTCGTCGTGGGTTGGGTAGGCGTAGCTTTTGTAAATCGTCGTTAAATCAGGCGTTTAAAGTTAAATTGTGGACAACCCAAGATAATTTTTGACAATTCAAGGGGCTCAATTCAATAGCATTTCTACTTTTGTAGTACCTATTATAGAACCAACCACTTATTGTTATGAACCACCAGGAACACCTAAGCTCATTGAGCATAGGGCCTAAGACTCTTTTTAGTAACCTTGACCCGGATACCTTAGAGCAGCACAGTCTTTCAAAAAATATGGCCGTGCGTACAGCTCACGGAGCTATTGCGCTGAATACCGGAAAATTCACAGGACGTTCTCCAGAAGACCGCTTCATTGTCAAAGACGCCCTTACAGAGAATGCTGTTTGGTGGGGGCCGATCAACAAACCCTTCGATGCTGTTGCATTTCAAAAGCTAAAGAAAAAAGTCTGCGCCTATCTCGACGGTAAAGACGTATATGTTCGGGACGCATTTGCAGGGGCCCATCCCGACTACAGAATGAATGTTCGAGTCATTAACGAATATCCTTGGTCGAATCAGTTTGCGTATAACATGTTCTTGCGCCCTTCCCAAGATGAATTGGCCCACTTTGAACACGAATGGACGATTATCAATGCGCCTGGTTTTTTAGCCCATCCAGATGTAGATGGAACGCGTCAGGAAAATTTCGCGATACTCGATTTTACGGATAAAACCATATTAATCGGTGGTACAGGCTATACGGGCGAGATCAAGAAAGGCATCTTCAGCGCGTTGAATTTCATTCTTCCATTTGAAAAGGATGTTTTAAGCATGCATTGCTCTGCGAATGTTGGAAAAGATGGAGATACCGCAATATTCTTTGGCCTATCGGGTACCGGAAAGACAACACTGAGTGCAGATCCTATGCGCAAGTTGATCGGTGATGATGAACACGGCTGGTGCAATGACGATACCATCTTTAACTTTGAAGGTGGCTGTTATGCAAAAGTGATCGATCTGAATCCTGAAAAAGAGCCTGATATCTTCAATGCGATTAAGCCACACGCTATCCTAGAAAATGTAGTGCTAAACGCAGACGGAAGTGTCAATTTCGCAGATACCTCCATTACTCAAAACACGCGTGTGAGTTATCCAATAGATCATATAGAAAATATTCAACCCGGCTCTCTGTCCTCCAACCCTAAGAATATATTCTTTTTAACGGCCGATGCGTACGGTGTCCTCCCTCCTATTTCCAAATTAACCCCAGCACAAGCAGCATACCACTTTATAAGCGGATATACGGCTAAAGTCGCGGGTACCGAGGAAGGCGTTACAGAACCTAAAGCCGTATTTTCAGCTTGTTTTGGTGCACCGTTCATGCCTTTACATCCCACGGCGTACGCAGATATGTTGGCCCAAAAGATGAAAGCAGCAGATACCAACGTATGGTTGATTAATACAGGTTGGTCTGGTGGTTCTTATGGTGTCGGAAAACGCATGAAGTTAAGCTACACGAGAGCAATGATCACAGCGGCCATGAACGGTCACCTCGATGATGTGAGCTATACTGAACATCCAGTATTCGGTTTAGCAATGCCTAATGCCGTTCCAGGGGTTCCTACCGGGTTATTAAATCCTGTATCTACTTGGGATTCTGAAGAGGAATACGACGAGACCGCATTAGTATTAGCGCAAAAATTCATTGCTAACTTTAAAGAATTCGCTGATCAAGCCAGCGACGAGGTACGCTCTGCTGCACCTAGAGTGTATTCGAATGCGCGTTAGCGCAAAGTTTGAATTGATGTGTGTGTAAAAGAGCGGCTGAAGAGCCGCTCTTTTCTTTTCTAGCAAAGCGATTCTGCGGATATCAACAAAGCGCAGTTAAAAACTTCGTGCAAGGTTAATCTTTGAAGTACATCTATACTATTCGTAAAGAGTAAATTAAGGGAACTAATCTCTGAAATCTATATGGCTGCTAAAAAGAAAGCTCAAAAACCACGTAAGATCTTCGTTCTTGATACTTCCGTAATCCTATATGACCATAACGCCATCCATTGTTTTGACGAACACGATGTGGTGCTACCTATATCGGTCTTGGAGGAATTGGATGAATTCAAAAAAGGACACGACTCGAAGAATTATGAGGCCCGGGAGTTTATTAGAACACTAGATAAAATAACTGAGGGTAAGGATTTTACGAATTGGATCCCGTTAAACGGCGCGGAAACAGGTTCAATCAAGGTTATCATGGATACCAGTAGAACGGGTGTCGATGCAGAGCGTATTTTAGGTCGAAAGATGGACCACAGAATCATCAATGCAGCCCTGAATATTCGAGAGGAAGCGCCCGAGCGAAAAACCATTCTGGTCACAAAAGACATTAATCTACGACTCAAAGCAAAAGCGCTTGATTTGGCTTCTGAGGATTACCTCACGGGCAAGGTAAAAGATGTAGATTCTTTGTTTAGAGGAAAGGCTACCGTTGAAAATTTCAGTGCTACAACGTTGGGTAAATTGTACGAGAAGAAATCGCTCGATATAGATACTGTCCTTGAAGAAAACCCTGATTTTAGTCCTTTCCCTAACTCTTTTTACATTTTAAAAAGTGACAACAGCAGTGGCTTGGCGTTTTACAATGTTGCGAATCAGACTTTAGATCATGTAGAGAAGCGCAGCGTTTACGGTATAAAGCCAAGGAATGCAGAACAGGCCTTTGCCATTCATGCCGTACTAAATCCAGATATCAAATTAGTAAGTCTAACAGGCGTTGCTGGAACCGGGAAAACCCTTATCGCTTTAGCCGCATCGTTGGAGCAACGACGCGATTTTAAACAAGTGTACCTCGCACGTCCCATTGTCCCTTTATCAAACAAAGACCTTGGGTATTTACCCGGAGATGCTAAAGAGAAAATCAACCCCTACATGCAACCCTTGTGGGATAATCTGAAATTGATCAAGAATACGTTTAGCGATCGTGATAAAGAATACAAGCAATTGGACGAAATGGTTGAGAAGGAAAAAATTGTGATCACCCCGCTCGCTTACATCCGTGGTAGATCGCTGGCAAACATCATTTTTATTGTTGATGAGAGTCAAAACCTTACGCCTCACGAGGTGAAAACAATAATTACCCGCGCTGGCGATGGAGCAAAATTTATTTTCACTGGGGACGTAAAACAAATTGACTCTCCGTACCTAGACGAGCAAAGCAACGGGTTGAGCTATTTGATTGATCGCGTTAAAGGTCACGATATGTATGCGCACATCACTTTAGAGAAAGGAGAACGTTCCGCATTGGCAAATTTGGCAAACGATTTGCTATAGTTTAAAAAATTCTAAAATTCACCAACCATGCCTAAAGCCATTCTTTACACTGCAGTGACGCTAGACGGTTACATTGCCGATTCCAACGGTGGAATTGATTTTCTAGACCATCCGTTGTTTCGTCTTCCCGATGAAGACTATGGATACAATGCGTTCTATGAGAGCATTGATGCCGTTATTATGGGACACAATACCTTTGAGAAGATCAAATCATTTGAAGGGGCGTACCCCTATCCGGATAAGCATTCAGTAATACTAAGCAGTAAAGAATCGTTGGCTGATGGAGTCTCTGATGGAATTGTCGTGAGTAATGATTACGCCGATGTTGCATTGATGAGCTTAACATCAAAATTTGAAACCGTTTGGATTGTTGGCGGAGGCGCGACGAATGCAAAACTTCACCGCGCGGGGCTCATTGATGAAATGATTTTAACCTATATCCCAACAACATTGGGCGCAGGCATTCCATTGTTTAGATCAAATGAAAGCATGGCCAATTGGAAAAATATTGCAACGAAAACGTATCCGAATGGATTGGTTCAAATGCATTTAGCTAAAGCTTGATCCAAGGATTCTTTCAGCGCCTCTAAAGAACCTGAGTTATCTAACAGAATTGCGCCACTGTTGCGACGTTGAACGTCCGAGAGTTGGTGACCCAGTCGTGCTTGAATAGCTTCATTCGACCAATCTGGATTGCGTTGTTGAATACGCTTAAAACGTATGTGTACGGGACAATCAACCAACAAGATTGTAGTACAACTGGCATCTCCTTTTTCTAAGGTTAGTGCACTTTCTTTAAAAACTACTGGGCCCTTTGTGCGCGTTAACCAGAATTCAAAATCTGCTCGCACGGCAGGATGTACGATGGCTTCCAAAGAATTCTTCTTTCCCGGGTGTGTAAAGATTTGATCGGCGAGAAACTGCTTGTTTAAGGATCCATCGTCAAGATAGGCAGATGCTCCTAAAAGTTGTTTGATTTCCGTACGTACCGGTTCTTCAAGCATCAGCTCTTTCGCACGAGCATCACTATTGTAGACGGCGAAACCCGCTTCCAAAAGCAAACCAGCAACGGTGCTTTTTCCAGAACCCATTCCTCCAGTAATACAGACAATCTTTTTCATTATTGTGAATGTACCAAAATCTTTGGGCTGTAAGACAATACCGTAACATGCGGATTTTCTGAATCCACATCTAAACCTACGCCTTCTTCAACGGCATGGAGTGCAACATTGAGATTAGCTTCCCATTTAGTTGGCTTCAAGAATGTAAACGGCCCACTCAACCAAATTTGTACCTCATGAGTATGACCTTCCCAGGTTACTTGAGTGGCGAACCTATCCTCTACCCATAAATCTGATTGCGCGGTAATGACTACCTTATTTACGGATTGGGTAAGTTGCCTGCCCAATTCTCGAAGGCTGCTCGTTTCTCTTATTCGACCTTTCCATTCCGATTCCGGCAAATCAATAACAAGAGGACCATCAGGAATGGCCCATTCTGGTCCTGTAATTAGAATTTCTGCTGGAACAATCGAAGGCGGTGTGATCCATCTGTACCCCTCAGGGAGTTGAATATTTTCAGTCTCAAAACTCAACGGTACACTTCTCGTAACGAGCGCTGAAGTGGAGAAATAAAAGGTATCCGCTTGCGAGGAAAAGCTAAAGTTATAATCACCACCAAATCGTTCCGTAAGAATGCGACTTAAATCCGTGGGCAACATAAAGAGTCCTTTCGAATTCGCTCGAAGCGCATTGTTTGCCGAAAAAGATAGATCGACCCCATTGAACTGACGCATAAAGAGGGCGCTAAGGCCTTTCGATTGTACAGTAACTAAAGCAGCTATGGTGCTGTCTTGCATCCAAAATGCATCTACTACAGAGGCGTCCGCAGTAAAGTTGATCGTGTATTGCCGCTCAAGGGTTGTGGCAGAAACTGTCATTACAAACCATATCAATGCAGCAAATACTAGGAACAGTAATGCTTCAATACGGATATGTTGGAACAGTTTACGCATAAAAAAACCGGCCTGAGCCGGTTTCTAAATTACTTCTCAGCAGTGGAATACTGTGCACTCAGCTCTTTGCTAATGCCGCTTTTTTCCAATTTTAATCTGCTATTTTCAGATTCTAAAATGATGTAATTATCGGCTACTTCAAGGATTTTACCATGAATACCGCTCGTGGTAACAATACGGCTGCCTTTTTTCACCTCACTTCTAAATTTCGTCTCTTCTTTTTGTTTCTTCATCTGTGGACGGAAGAAGAAAAGATACATGACCCCAAGGATCATAATAAACGGTAAAAGACTCATAACGCCGCCGCCTGCGGCAGCCTGTAAAAATAAATTCATCATTTGTTTTCGCTAGATAATACGGTTGAAGTGATATTCAAAACCTTAGTTTGTGGTACTGCGTTCGTTGTAAGGGTAACACGCTTGTCTTGACGACCCGCACGTCCTTGACTATTAAAGCTTACTTTAATTACGCCTGTTTCACCCGGTGCTATTGGATTACGTGGCCAATCTGGCACCGTACAACCACAAGATCCCTGGGCATTTGAAATGATTAACGGTCCTTCACCTTCGTTTTTAAAAGTGAACGTGTGCTCTGCAACCACGCCTTCTTGAATTTCGCCAAAATCATGAAAGTCTGATTCAAATGCGATGGTGGGTAAAGCCTCCATCATTGCTTCCTCAGAGGAAACTTCATTAGACGATTCAATTCTACTGGTAGCGTCATTACACGCGGTGGCAAAAAACAATACCGATACTAGAAGTACTACTTTTTTCATGTTTATTCTTTTATTATTCAATCATTCCTCGGCCGACTTTATTCATCAAGCCTTCCTCACGCAAATTAGCAACGATTTTATCAAGTACGCCATTGATGAACGAAGAACTTTTCGGCGTGCTGTATTCCTTCGCTAAATCTAAGTACTCATTCAAACTCACCTTTACAGGGATTTCCTCGAATCCGCGCCATTCTGCGATGCAGAGCTTCATCACTAAAACATCCATTTTCGCGATTCGGTCACTTTCCCAGTTTTTACTTTTTTCTTCAATTCTACGAATACTATCGCCATTGAATTCGAAATATTTACGGACTAACAAAGGACCAAAGGCTGCATCACTCTCATCTTTGAAAAGTTTAGGAATAGTGAGCGCTTTATCCCCTTCTTTCCAACTGGAAAGTACTTTCGCCGTCATCATTTGGGCAGCATCTAGATCGTCGCTCCACTGCGCGTGCTGGTCTTCATAGAGGTCATGAATAAATTCATTTTCCGCTATATGTTGTTGATACATTTCTCTCAAGAAGCGCTTGTCTCCAGCATGTGTGGCGGGTTGAGAAGTAAACTCCTCAAAGCGATCGGAAGCATAAATAGTCTCCCACAAATTCCGGAAATGATGCGCATAGTCTGTCCAGTTGACATGAGAGCCTTCAATAAGTGCCGAAAGCGCACTGCTTTGCTCACATTTTTCAAAAAAGGAAATTCCTGTAAATCGCTCGATGCGATCCAGGGCATCTTGATCAGGCTTAGCGCGTTGTTCAATGCGATCGTAATGCGCCTTTGCTTCTTTATTTAAACGCAAAAACGCACTAATGTCCCAAGCAAATAGGTCATGAACTTCGTCAAGAGATTTATCCAGGTTACGTAAAAGCACGGCTGCACCCATATCTAAATCCGTAGATTGGGCATAGAGGTGGTGCATCACCTTAATTCTGATGTGACGTCTAGTTATCATATGTGGTATAAGATTGTATGCGGATGTTCCTTTTCGAGAACCGAATTCACTAAAGAGGTGTTATTTTTGACAAACCGCATGCAAAGGACTTTTTAACTGCGGCAAATATACAGCGGTACTAACGCTCTTCCACCTATGAATGCATTAAAAAAACTCAATCCCTATTTTCTCAAGCATAAATGGCTATTGATCACTGGGGGTGCCTTTGTCATCATATCGGTGGTTTTTAAGCTTTTTCCTGCGTTAATGATTCGCAACAGCTTCGATACCATAGCGCGCGTGATTGAAGACTATAAAAACGGTGCCGTAGAAGACGAGACGGTTCGATGGGAATTGGTTCGTTACGGGCTATACATCATTGCTTCAGCCGTTCTACAGGGCATTTTCATGTACTTCATGCGCCAAACCATCATCGTGATGTCCCGTCACATTGAATATGACTTGAAAAATGTGGTTTTTGATCACTACCAGCGGTTAACGCAGCGTTTCTTCAAGAAAAACAATACGGGAGATTTGATGAACCGGATTTCTGAGGACGTGAGTAAGGTTCGAATGTACGTAGGACCGGCAATCATGTATACCCTCAATACCGGATTCACGATCATTTTAGTCATTTCCATTATGATCAGCGTAAGTCCGAAGTTGACGCTTTTAACGCTCATTCCCCTACCCTTTTTAGCGTATTTAATTTATAAGGTGGCCAATTTAATCCAGGAAAGATCGCATGCCGTTCAATCGCAGTTGTCGAACCTCAGTACGTTTGCACAAGAGTCCTTCTCGGGTACACGCGTGATTAAATCGTACCATAAGATACCGTGGTTCTTTGAAAAATTTAAAGACCAAGCGCTCGAATATAGAAGTGTCAATGAAAAATTGTTCCGTGTAAACGCTGTATTTCAACCCCTCATGATCTTCATGGTTGGGCTCAGCACGTTGATCACCATCTATGTTGGAGGTAAGCTGTACATGGCGGGAGAAGTCAGTGCCGGGAACATCACTGAATTCATTTATTATGTGAATTTACTGACGTGGCCCATAGCATCCATTGGATGGGTAACGTCTTTAGTACAAAGTGCCTCTGCATCGATGGAGCGTTTGGATGAATTTTTAAATGAGGCGCCGGATTTTGAAAGTGGCCAATTCATACCGACCGAATTCAAAGGCCATATTGTGTTTGATCGAGTTTCCTTTACCTATCCCAACAGCGGCGTTCAGGCATTAAAAGAGATCAGCTTCGAGCTCAAATCTGGACAAAGCCTGGGCGTTTTAGGGAAAACCGGTGCTGGGAAGAGTACCATTGCAGCACTCATTGTTAGACAGTACGACCCAACATCTGGGGCCATTTATATCGACGGAGTGAATTTAAAAGAGTGGAACCTACCGGCCTTAAAGGGTCATCTGGGTTGGGTGCCCCAAGAAGCATTTTTATTCAGTGATACTATTGCGAACAACATTTCCTTTGGGATGGATTCGTTCAATTTACCGGAGGTTATCGCAGCTTCGAAAGCAGCCGGTGTGCATGGAAATATCATTGAGTTCCCAAAAAGCTACGAAACGCGGGTTGGAGAACGAGGTGTAACCCTATCAGGAGGACAAAAACAAAGAGTAAGTATTGCACGAGCTTTGATTAAAAAACCAGAAATCATGGTTTTCGATGATTGCTTGAGTGCGGTAGATACTGAAACTGAAGAGATCATTTTAACGAATATCAAAGCTGCAACACAGGACGTATCTTCCTTGATTATTGCGCACCGAATTTCATCAGTGAAACATTGTGATCAGATCATCTGTCTTGAAGACGGACGTGTAATTGAACGGGGAACTGCAGAAGAACTGCAGCAATCCGGCGGTCACTTTGCAGAATTGGTCGCCTTACAATTGGACTCGACTTTGGAGGAAAATTAAGAACAATCTGTTCATTACTTTTTTAGCATTTCGCAGCCGGTTCGCTTACTTTTGATTGTACAATGTAACGCATCATATATGTCACGAGTAATAGCTATTGCCAATCAAAAAGGCGGTGTGGGAAAAACCACAACCGCGGTAAATCTGAGCGCCGCCCTAGGTGCATTGGAAAAACGCGTTCTTTTGATAGATGCTGACCCTCAGGCTAATGCGACGAGCGGATTGGGTGTACAACCTGAAGAGGCTGGCGAAGGAACGTATGAACTGATTGAAGGTGCTAAAAAAGCGGAAGAATTGGTTCAAGCGACCAGCACGCCTGGCGTATCAATCATTCCAGCGCATTTAGATCTTGTCGCTGTGGAATTGGAAATTATAGACCAGCCGAAGCGTGAGTTTTTCTTAGCGAAAGCTTTGGAAGACATAAGAAGTACCTACGACTACATTATTATTGACTGTGCCCCTTCCCTAGGATTAATAACGTTAAATGCGCTTACTGCAGCTGATGCCGTTTTAGTTCCTATTCAGTGTGAATATTACGCATTGGAAGGTTTGGGTAAGTTGTTAAATACCATAAAAAAGGTGCAGGAATTGCACAATGAAAACCTTGATGTGGAGGGGTTACTACTCACCATGTTTGACGGTCGATTGAGACTTTCTAATCAGGTTGCAGATGAAGTGCGTAGTCATTTTGAAGGCTTAGTTTTTGAAACCGTTATTCATAGAAACGTTAAGTTGAGTGAGGCGCCGAGCCATGGCGAGAACATTATCGCCTACGACGCTGGAAGCAAAGGCGCAGAGAATTATCTTACTTTAGCACAAGAGTTAATCGCAAAAGCAAGCTAAATCATGGCAAAAAGAGCAATGGGAAAAGGTTTGTCTGCCATTTTAGGCGACGAAGCTGCAAAGGTCAATAAGGTGACGGATCGTGGGGCTGAAAAGCTCGTAGGTTCTGTAGCCATGATTCCCTTAAGCAGTATTACCACGAACCCCTTTCAACCCCGCTCTAATTTCGATAATGACGCGCTCGTTGAGCTTGCCCAGAGCATCAGCGAAGTCGGTATCATTCAGCCCATTACCGTTCGTAAGAACGGTATGCAATTCGAGCTCATCAGTGGTGAGCGTAGATTTCGAGCATCTCAGATTGCAGGTTTGGACGAGATTCCAGCCTATGTTCGGTTGGCGGATGACCGTCACATGTTGGAATTGGCCATTGTAGAGAATTTACAGCGCGAAGATTTAGATCCTATCGAAATGGCTTATTCATGCAAGCGGATGATGGATGAGTTAGGGCTTACGCAGGAGGAAGTTGCGAGTAGACTTGGGAAAGGTCGTTCAACTATAACGAATTTTTTACGTCTTCTTAAATTGCCAGCGATCATTCAGGCCGAACTCAGGGATTTGAATCGAAACGAAAGTCATGATGAGAATGCAGATGGTGCCTCTACTGTTGTGTTTACAATGGGACATGCACGTGCACTACTTAATCTACCTGGTGAAAACGAGCAAATTGAGTTGTATAAACGCATCCTTAAAAATGGACTAAGCGTTCGTCAAACGGAGGCATTCGCAAAAGAGGTAAAACAACCTAAACCGAAGCAAGCTGACCCTAAGCATCCCGGCGTTGTTGATTTAGAGTCTCAACTGGGTGGCTATTTCGATGCACCTGTTGCCATTCAACTCAGCGGTAATGGAAAAGGGAAAATTCAAATTTCCTTCGCTTCCGATGAAGATTTGCAGCGTATAATTTCGAAGCTCAATGATTAGAACGGCGCTCATAGCGTTGTTTATCTTTTTCTCTGTTGAATCCTCGGCACAGGTACAGGATACATTGGAGCACAGCCATACTGTGGCAGCAGCACACAATATTAAATTGGCCACTACCCTAGCATTGATTCCAGGCGCAGGTCAAATTTATAATAAGAAGTATTGGAAGGCACCGCTTGTATGGGGGGCCTTAGGAGGTGTTACCTATTACTATGTGGACTTAACGCAGGATTTCAATAGTTACGAATCTGTTCTTCAACTCATTATTGACGAACCCACTTTACAAACTAGAACGGAGTTAGAAACATTTGCGCCAGAGTTATTCAGCGGACTGCCCGCGCCGTTTTACCAAAATTCAACAAACGGTGTAGCGCAAGAAGCGATGGGTTACATGGAAGCATTGCGTACGCAAAGAGAATATGCGTTGTTTGGTCTTTTAGGGGTTTATCTATTGAATATTCTAGATGCGAACATCGATGCTCATTTGTTTGATTTTGACGTGAGTGATGATTTGTCGCTGCGTCCTTCACTGAATACGAATACACGAGCTTATAGGCCTACAGAATTGGCCCCCGGCTTCACCTTAGTTCTTGCACTTTAAATGAAAATAGCACTCATCGGTTACGGTAGAATGGGTAAAACCATTGAACGCATTGCACTTGAGCGAGGCCATGAAATTGTGTATATCAATAATGATGGCGTCCTTGCTATCGAACAAGCTGCATTGGCGGATGTAGCCATTGAGTTTACGCAGCCGGATGCCGCAGCGGATAACATTACTAAACTATTGACAGCGGGCATACCCGTGGTCTCAGGAACGACAGGATGGCTTGAAGCTAAAAATAAGGTAGATGACGTGGCGGTGTCCCAAGCTGCAGGGTTTGTCTATGCCTCTAACTTTTCGCTCGGCGTAAATCTATTTTTTGCGTTGAATGAAAAATTGGCAAGCATGATGAAAGGCTATTTAGAATATGCGCCTAGTATTCATGAAATACACCATACCGGAAAGAAAGACGAACCTTCAGGAACGGCCATAACGACGGCGGAAGGAATATTGAAGGCCTATCCTACTTTGGAACATTGGACCATGGATTCTGGTTCAAGTGGACTACAAATAACTGCCGAACGCAAGGATCCTTACTTCGGGACACATATTGTATCCTACGACAGTCCTATTGATACGATCGAATTAAAACATGAAGCGCACAGTAGAGACGGCTTTGCTTTGGGCGCGGTGATCGCCGCAGAATGGATACCTGGTAAAAAAGGTCCCTTCAGCATGAAGGATGTTTTAGGCCTGTAATTTTCACAATACACTAACTTATCGTTAGCAAATAATAAAGTAGTTTCCCCGAATGGAATTTATCATTTTCACCTTAGTACAAGCGCTGTGGTTCGGCGTTATTTCATGGAAGTTTTATGTAGCTGCAGATCGCAAGGCCTGGGAAGCATTTGTGCCCGTATACAATACGTATGTACTGGTTAAAATCGCGGACCGCCCTTGGTATTGGGTGTTGTTGTATTGTATTCCCGTCGTAGGGGTTGTCATGGGCATCATTATGATTTACGAGCTATTACACGTATTTAAGTTTCGTAAAACCTGGCAGACCGCGGCCGTTATGGGCAGTTTAGGCCTCTATTTGGCTTTCCTGAATTATAAAGAAAAACTCAAATACTGGGGACGCGATGAAGCGTATATAAAAAAGAACCTCGGTGAGGGTGTAAACAGCATATTCTTTGCGATTGTAGTAGCAACCGTTATTCGTTCTACCACATTTGAGGCATATACCATTCCTACGAGCTCCATGGAGAAAAGCCTTATGGTGGGCGATTTCTTGTTTGTCTCTAAAATGCATTACGGTGTGCGCATTCCGATGACCCAACTCAGTCTTCCTTTGGTGCACAATCGCATTCCGTTTTTAGGTACACCCTCTTATGTGAGTTGGCCACAGATTCCTTATTTGCGTTTACCTGCTCTAGAAGATGTAAAAGCCGGTGATCCAGTAGTCTTTAACTACCCGATGGATGCCATGCCGGTGGATAAAAAAGAAAACTACGTTAAGCGTTGCGTCGGTACTCCTGGTGATACATTGACCATTGTGGACAGAACCGTATTTCTCAACGGCGATGCCTTCAAATTTCCGGATAACAGCTATCCCCAATTCCTCTACTACATCAAGACCGATGGAACGAGCTTCAATAAGGAATGGCTTAAGAAAAAATTTGATATCAATTATTTGACTTCGGAAGAGCAACGAAAGTATCCAACAGATCAAGACGTATATCAACGCAGCCAAAATGAATACATCATGTTCCTTCAAGAACGTCATGTAGATGCGATCAAATCGCTACCCGCTGTTAAGGCTCTTTGGCCTATCAGCGCTGAACGACCTGGCACAGCTGCAGACAGTACTTTGCCCGCTGGACTTTTACAAATACAAGCAGGTCAAGCTGAAGAAATTTTATTTCCCAACCCAGATACTGGCCACGGTGAACGTCCATACAATGATACCTGGGATAACTTTGGACCAATCTACATTCCACAAGAGGGCGCGACCATTGAATTAACCGAGAAAAACCTGCATAGTTATAGAAGAGTCATCGCAGAATACGAAGGACACGACCTGAAAATAACTAAAGATAGAAAGGTGTATATCGATGGTAATGAATCAACTACATACACTTTTGAGAAGGACTATTACTGGATGATGGGTGACAATAGACACAATTCGTTAGACAGTCGTAAATGGGGTTATGTTCCGTCCGATCACATCGTTGGGAAACCGGTTTTTATATGGATGAGCTATGATAAGCACGGAGAGGGTCTGGCGAAAATCAGAACCGATCGTGTATTCACTCTGGTGAATGCTAATGGCGAGCGTACCAGTTATTTCTGGTATTTCGTGGTGTTTGTGGTCCTCTATCAAATCGTGATTACAATTCGCAGAAAGCGCAAGGCTGCCTAATGTACGTTCTGCTCAGCACTGCCTACTTCCCTCCTATTGAATGGATGGCTCAGGCCGTTCAATCCAAAGGTGTTGTGCTTGAGGCAAATGAGCATTTCCAAAAACAGACGTATCGATCGCGCACTCATATTGCGGGGCCTAACGGTTTGCAAAAACTCAGTGTACCCGTTGAGCGGAAAAATAAAGCCATCAAAGAGGTTCAGATCAGCTACAGTGAAAATTGGGTGAAAGATCATAGTAAGGCCATTGAAAGCGCTTATGCAAATGCACCTTACTTTGAGGTGCTTTACCCGGATGTAAAAGCCCTTTTGTGCCAACCGTTCGAAACACTTTGGGAATTAAATACAGCAAGTATTGCATTGTTTTCGCAGTGGCTTGAACTAGAGCTATTACAGGAAGAAACTTCAGAATACGTTGATAATACTGGGATAAAGGACTTTAGAGACATCCACCCAAAGCAAACTTCTGAGATGAATTTCCCGTTGTACGGACAAGTTTTTCAGCATAAAATTGGTTTTCAAAACAACTTGAGTGCCTTAGATCTGTTCTTTAACTTAGGGCGTAGCAGTTGGGATTACCTCAATGCGCTCAAATAACCATCACAGCAGCAAGAACCACAGCAACCTATGGACCTAACGTATAACAAAAACGAAGACGCCTTAAAGCTCCTACTTAGTGAAGTCAAGCGTCGCGAAGCCATCTTAGCCAAAGGTGGTGGTGAGGCGAAACTTCAAAAACAGCGTGATCAAGGTAAACTGACCGCCAGAGAACGTGTGGCAGCGCTCGTCGATGCTAAAAAGCCCTGTTTGGAGCTCGGTATTTTCGCTGGTGATGGCATGTACGAAGAATACGGTGGCTGTCCTGCTGGCGGCGTTGTCGTTGTACTGGCTTACGTCAAAGGAACGCAATGTATTATTGTTGCCAACGATGCTACGGTCAAAGCTGGAGCTTGGTTCCCAATTACCGGAAAGAAAAACTTACGTGCGCAACAGATCGCTCTTGAAAACCATACGCCCATCATCTATCTAGTCGATAGCGCAGGTGTATTCCTTCCATTACAAGATGAAATTTTTCCGGATCGTGAGCACTTTGGACGCATATTCCGAAACAATGCAGTCATGAGTAGTTTGGGAATTCCGCAAATTTCAGCCATCATGGGCAGTTGCGTTGCCGGTGGTGCTTATCTCCCCATCATGAGCGACGAAAGCTTGATCGTCAAAGGCTCCGGCAGTATTTTCCTGGCAGGATCCTATTTAGTTAAGGCGGCAATTGGCGAGTCTGTAGATAATGAAACGCTCGGAGGAGCCGATACCCACTGTGATATAAGTGGTGTAACCGACTACAAATGCGAAGACGATCAGGAAGCCATCACTACAATCCGAGGATTAGTCGACAAGATGGGCGCCTTTCCCAAAGCAGGCTTCGATCGCACCACTCCCCTAGATCCTGAACACGCCACCACTGACATTTACGGCTTTGTGCCTAGAGACGGGAAACCCTTTGAAAGCCTACGTATTATTGAATGTATCATAGATAAAGAGAGTTGGCAGCCGTACAAAGAAACGTACGGTCAGACTATTCTATGCGGATATGCCAGAATAGACGGATGGGCAGTAGGAATTGTGGCCAACAATAGAGCCATCGTCAAAAATGCAAAAGGTGAAATGCAATTTGGCGGTGTGATTTATTCCGACAGTGCCGATAAAGCGGCCCGATTCATAGCCAACTGCAATCAAAAGCGCATTCCGCTCGTTTTCCTTCAAGACGTCACTGGTTTTATGGTCGGTAGTAAGAGTGAACACGGCGGTATCATCAAAGACGGCGCTAAAATGGTAAATGCCGTGGCAAATTCGGTAGTTCCCAAATTCACGGTTATCGTTGGTAATAGCTTTGGCGCTGGGAATTACGCAATGAACGGAACGGCTTACGATCCTCGTCTTATTGTGGCTTGGCCCAATGCGAAATTGGCCGTTATGGGTGGTCAACAAGCGGCAAAAGTGTTGCTTCAAATAGAGAAGTCCCGTCTAAAAGGCAGCGGAAAAGAACTCACTCCAGCGGAATTGGATACCTTACAGAAGGATATTGAAACACGTTACGAACGTCAAACCAGTCCCTACTATGCAGCTTCGAGATTGTGGGTTGATGCAATCATCGATCCTGCAAAAACTCGTGAATGGCTTAGTTACGGTATAGAAATGTCGAATAATAATCCGGAAATGAGACGTTACAATCCGGGTGTAATACAGACCTAATGAGAAATTGGATTTTTGTTTTCTTGATTGCGACTACCTCCGCTTTTAGTCAAGGTTTTGTGCAAAAAACGGTAGAAGCGAACTATGAGGGTACGTTTGACCCAAAGTCAGCGGAAACCGAAGTCATATCTTTTCTCTACCCCACGGGCGCACCCGTACCCGGTGGAGATCAGTACAAAAGCTTTCTTGCCGGACAGAAAGCACTACAGAATTACAAAAATTTCCCAGCAGCCCGTCAAACGATGAAAACGACAACGGCTCCTGATCCAGTGGCAGGTTTTGGAACTCCCATCTATCGCTTAACGCCACAAGGCAATCCCTTTGATTTCACTGGCGGCATACCCAACGACAATGCCATGGCCATTAGTAAAGATGGAATTCTTTGCGCAGCTGTGAACAGCGTATTCTGGGCAATGGATACGAAGACAGGCGAACTCATCATGCCTTCTCCAGTCGGACTTTTCAGCTTGCAACAAATGGCGAACGGGTCTAGCTTTTCGAATTATTACGATCCTAAGCTTATTTACGATCCCACCACGGACCGATTCGTTCTCGTTTTTCTAAAAGATAATGATGCCGCAAACAGTCGGATTATCGTATGCTTTTCTTCTACAAACGACCCAACGGATCCCTGGCACATTTACAGCTTAACAGGAAATCCACTGAACAACAACCGCTGGACTGATTTCCCTGCCATAGCGCTCAGTGAAACGGGGCTCGTGATAACCGCTAACCTGATCATTCCGAACGTTAGTTGGCAGGTTGGGTTTGATGGCTCCGTAATTTGGCATTTGAATACGTCTGAAGGGTTTGCCGGAGGTAATGTAAATGCAACGGTCTACACACAAATAGCGCACAATGGAAAATTTGTCCGTAACCTCCACCCTGTTCGAGGGCACGACAACATTAGCGATCAACTTCAGTTTTTAAGCAATAGAAATTTTGATCTTCAAAACGATACGATATTCTTGATCACGCTAACTGAAGGCACTTCGGATACTACCGTCACCGCAAAAGCCTTAATAAGCAATGTACCCTACGGAGTTCCGCCAAATGGAAAACAAGGCGATACAGACACCACAGATGCTACCAAAGGGCTTCAAACCAACGACGGTAGAGTTTTGGGTGCAATACAAAAGGACGGTTGGATTCAATTTGTCAGTACCACAGCACATGGCGCGAATGCAAATGCCGGCATTTACCACGGCTTTATCGCAAACGCTCAAAGCTCTGATCCTAAGCTAACTGCTCGAGTTTTTGCCCACCCGGTTCGTGATTATGGATACCCAAATATCACCTGGAGCGGTGTTCATCCCAAGCAAATTCAATGTTTGATTGGATTCAACTTCACTTCTATCGACGGACATCCAGGCATGGGTGCGGTACAACTGGGGAACGATACAAGCTTTTCAAATCCCATCGATCTCATTAATGGAACTACGCATGTTGATCGTCATAGTGACAGTTATGAGCGCTGGGGGGATTATTTTGCAGTACAACCGATGTTTGATGAAAATGGGCAAATCATTCCATCAGAAGCATGGATGGCTGGTTTTTATGGAGACGGTCCGCAGCAAAATAGAACCTTTATTTCGCAAGTCTTTAGCACAGATACGGTTGTTCCACTTCACGAAAACGGAGGCCAATTGTTTCCTAACCCCGCCTACGATCAAGATATAGTTACCATTACTTTTAATCTCGATCAAGATCAGCGTGTAGAAGCAAGACTGTACAATGTAAATGGTGCGCTTGTTCAGGAGCTAACAGGTAGAGGTCTAACCGCCGGCCCTGCAGAATTATATATCCATTTAGGAACGCTGGCTGCTGGAAATTACATCGTTCGGATCGAAGGAAACCGTGGCTTTACAAAGACGGAACGTCTCGTTAAATTGTAACATCGTTTTGTTAATAATAGGTAATATTTTGTTGAAAACTGTGATTTTCAGGATATAATTGGTATATTTATACCATTACCAAACCTAAAAATATGTTCAACAAAGAATTATTACGTGAGCGCCCTATCACGATTATAGAGGGACTGCCACACACGCAACTCGAGGAAGTTACAGAGACGCAAGTCGAAGAACTCTTCACTTAACAAGAATGAGGCCCGAAAGGGTCTTTTTTTTTTTGAGCCCTACTCTACAGTACGCTTGTTCTTGCGGAAAAGAAAACTTATGCCATACACGATGGATGACGCACCGATACTCACAAAAGCAATGGCTGGATTAATTTTACCTTGTTCCACTATCATGTAAATACTGACTCCAAGGGACAGTACAGTCATCACCAATAGTGACCAAACAACGCTTCGTTTATCGTGTTTTCCTGCCCAATCATAAAAAATGACCGGGGCTATTCCTATTCCCAAGGCTTTAAACGTTACCACGATATCTTCTATGCGTTGGAAAAAGAGTGCGATCAATAGCGCAAAGAAACCTACTCCAACAAGCGCCCAACGAATGCGCTTAATGCCCGCATCAGCGGACTCCTCCTTGTTCGGGAATAAGTCATTCGTGACATTTAGACTAAGTAAGAAAAGATACGTGTCAGAGGTACTCAAAATGGCTGCAAAGAAGGCAATCAGTACCGCGACTTGAAACTCTGGGGGGACCAATTCAGTGAAAGTACGAAGCACCATCATTTCGGCATGTTCGTTTGAAACGCCTGCGCCAGCCGGGAATTGGGCACGTGCGATGAGTCCAACGTAAGTCAACGCCACCGTCAGTAAAATATTCACGCCTGCTCCTACACCAAAGCTCTGCTTGACAACTTTTTCATTCTTCATCGCAAAGACCTTTTGCCAATAGTCTTGTGTGGCGAACGGCGTTAGTATCCCAAGAAGTAAAAAGGCAACAATATTGACAGGTCCAGCATTAAACGGTGCATACATTTCAGGCGGTACATCCCCTCCTTTTTGTAGCGTAAGTGTAACCAGTATGAGGACTAAGAATATAACCAAGAATTGAAACATATCCGTCTTCACTACAGACCCAAAGCCACCCACCAATAAATAGACCATAACACATAGTAACATTCCTAGTTTGGCCCAATTCACCGGGATTCCACCCAATTCATTCAGCAAATTCGATCCTACCAGCAACTGCGTGCTTAATAATCCTACGTACCAAACGAAAATGACACCGATCACCCAACGCGCTGTTTTACGTCCATAACGGAACACAAAATAGTCTGTGAGTGTGAAAAACTTATGTTCTATACTTAGTCTATACAGCTTTAAAGCAAAAGGTATAAACAACAGAAAACCAAGCGTGTAACCAATGAATATCCACGCTGCTGAGATGCCGTAGATGTATACGAAGCTCGTGTATACCATAAGTGTTACTGCACTGACGAAAGTACCACTCAAAGTCATCAATGAAGGGAAAAAACCTAAGGATCTGCCCCCTAAAGCAAAATCATCGACACTATCCTTAGAAGTCATGCGCCCTAGGATTATTCCCAATAGCGTAAATCCTACGAGCACTCCGATTAAAGTGGTTGAACCAATCATACAGCGGTGTTTGTTGTGAAGATAAGGTAGAATTTTCTCAAAGCAGCACGCTCTCAGTTTCTACCGCAGATCTACCCGAAGGGTCAATTATAGTAAGAATTCAATGTAGTGACTTTACAACAAACGTCCTCATCTTTAAACAAGTAAGAGGTAGACTTGGCTGCCCAAATGCGATCAGGTAATACCCCTCTATTCTGTCAAACGAAATTAACATTGTATGTTTCAACTGCATTTTCAATGAACCGCTTTGAATAGTGACACTTGAACAAATTAAAATCCCCTTCACTACTGAAGTAATGAAGGGGAAAAATGCGTATCGGTAATGTTTGCCTAGATGGCTTACTTCAAATCCTCGTTTAAAAGCATAGGAGCCGATCCATCGGTGAAAATCAACTTAGCATTTGGTGAATTAGATAACTTTTCAAAAACTTCTAAACTTCTCCACTTAATAATCTCCTCGGTTAGACCCTCTGCCAGTACTTTCTGCGCGTCCCTTGTACCTTCTGCTTCAATCTTCTTGCGTTTTGCTTCTAACCGCTCCTGTTCGAGTTCAAACTCCATACGTTGGGCAATTTGCTCTGCCTCGAGTTTACTTTCAATAGCATCATATAATCCAGAAGGAAGGCTGATACTTTTCATCAAAACCGATTCAATTACGAATCCACGATCGATTAATAAACTATCCATATGATTACGAATAGCAGCTTCAATCACAGCTCTTTGACCACTGTGCATGTCTTTTGCCATGTAACGCGAACATACATCAGCGGCAGCAGACCTAAACACACTAAGAATCATGACCTGCTCATAATTTTCGCCAACGGTCTGTATTACGTTTGGTGCTTGGCTTGCCTGAATATGATACAATATTGAAATTTCAGCAAGGACATTTAATCCTTCTTTCGAAGGTAGGTTCAAACGAACCTCCAAGTTTACAGTCCTTGTTGGAACTGCAATTACTCTTGTGATAATTGGGTTCAATCCTACCAATCCAGGCTGAATTACCTTATTCTCTAATTTTCCTAGTTTACTCTTCACTCCAACGGTTCCGGGAGCGACAACTACACAGGATGTGAGCACTGAAGCAGTGAGTAAAGAAATGATTGATTTGATGCTCATAAAAACTTTGTTTTAGACTCATTCTACAACAAAATTTATGCCATGCAATATGATAGAAATTAAACCAATGAATAGAATTCGAAATTTGTCGCAAAAAAAATCAGGCGTTTCCGACACCTGATTTCTGTACCTCTTAAAAAAGTAGTCGGGATGACAGGACTTGAACCTGCGACCTCACGCCCCCCAGACGTGCACTCTACCACCTGAGCTACATCCCGAATAGGTCGCAAATATAATGCGAAATAGAGTTTCGATGAATCCTTAGTGACGTATAAAGTCTAAGACAACTTTGGACCATTCTTCATCACCTATATCCCATCGCAAACCGTGCCCTGCACCGTCATAAACAGCTTCTTGATAGTAGGTGCCTTGATGCTTTTGCATCGCCGCTTCTGCAGTTTCTATTGGCGCAACGGCATCTTCCGTACCGTGCATCCAAAGCAATTCGCCCGTATAATCTTCCATATTTTGACCAAGATCAAAGGTATAGCTCGTTATCATTGAAGCTGGAAGACTTAAACCCGTCGCATTTTGCATGATGACATTCGCAGTACTTTGAGGCACTTCCATGACCAATTTTTGAACAGGGATTCTAGATCCACCAGCAGCCGCGGGACCGGCGGGTAGTGAACCTAAAGAATTGGCCACCACTACCATTCGTTCACTTGTTAGGCCTTGTGCTTGTAAAAAGGAAAGTACCGCGTCATAATCGGCAGCCATGGATGCTGCTCCTGTGGAGCGCCCGGTGCTCCATCCGAAGCCACGGTAATCATACATGATGAAACCGTAATGATGCTTGTTTACAAGGTTTGCAAAAAGCCCGGCCGTTTGCCAATAACTGTCCATTGATGGTGTATTTCCGTGAAGAAACACAATAATCGTATCCGTTGCGATTTGAGCGAAATCACCTACATACAATGCGTAAATGGTATCCTGTGTACCCGATTCTAAATCCAAGAGATGAATTTTAGACTCATCCACCTGAAATTCGGGATCTAAATAAGTGTTCTTAAAATCATAAGTGCCATCCCCACCTGCAAATAGCGCACCACTCACATCGGCACATGAACTTAGCGTAATTGCTGCTAAGGCTATAAATAGAAATTTTTTCATCACTAAAAGTTTATTGCCATACCATAGAAAAAGCCCCTCCCACCTAGACCCGAAGAGCTGGGTACATAGGCTTGAGGAATATGGATATCACGAGTCGGATTGAGTATTTTATATTCCAATTGAGCCTCGAACCATTTGTAACGAAGCCTATAACCCGCACTGAAAGAAGGTGCGAGGATCTGCCCTCTACCAAAGTCAGCCAAGAACCACGTTGGATCCACCCATGTATTGCCCGAAGCGTTTAGGATGTGTGGTCCTTTTTGCCAATAGGCATTGATTCCAGTCTCGGGATAAAATCGGAACGCATAATCTCTCGTACTCATGAAGGCTTGACCTCCAAAGCTCCACGAAACGCCGGGCTTTAACCCATCTTGCGGGATTAATGTTGCGACTTGTCCGGCTTCTAATTGGACCGCTCCTAAAAGCAAGCTGGAAAATTGAATACCTCCATAATTTGTTTGAGTTGCGGAAACTCCTTTTGCTGCATAGGCACCAATGACTGGTAAATACCCTTCATTAATTTGTGGACGACCCTGCGTCACACCTATCTGCCATTGGCCTTCATTTAAAGGGACCACCACTTTAGTCGGCGTACAACTGACCGCGGTAATTACGGCACCCAACACCGCAAAAAGTTTAATTTTCATCATCGTTTATAACTCATTAAAAAACTCTATCCATGCATAGGGTCCGGTGATAAAAAATTGGACCAATTCACCCTACATTTGAACTTCTAAACACAGAAATAATGGAACAACACGATTGTATCATCATTGGTTCAGGCCCTGCTGGATACACGGCCGCAATATACGCCGCTCGTGCAGATTTAAATCCCATCATGTACATGGGTCTTCAACCGGGTGGACAACTGACTACAACCACTGAAGTAGATAACTTCCCGGGCTATCCTCAAGGAACGGACGGAAACGCAATGATGGAAGATTTAAAAAATCAAGCAGAGCGATTTGGAACGGAAGTACGCTTCGGATTGGTCACTAAAACTGAATTAGCGACTGAAGTAGGTGCTTACCATACGTTGACCATTGACGATAGTCTTCAAGTTCAAGCAAGAACTATAATCATATCAACAGGAGCGTCAGCGAAATACCTCGGTCTTCCCGCAGAGGAAAAATACATGGGCTTTGGCGTTAGTGCCTGTGCAGTTTGTGACGGATTCTTCTATAAAGGTCAAGAGGTTGTTGTCGTCGGAGCCGGAGATACGGCTGCTGAGGAAGCAACTTACTTAGCTAAACTGTGTCCTAAAGTCACCATGCTCGTTCGTAAGGACAGTATGCGCGCTTCAAAAGCCATGCAAAACCGTGTGATGGCTACCCCAAATATCGAAGTACTTTGGAACACGGAAACCGTTGATCTCGAAGGCGATGATAAAGGACTCACCGGTGTTCGAGTGAAAAACAACAAAACAGGCGAAGAGCACAGCATTGCTGCAACTGGCTTCTTTGTTGCCATCGGGCATAAACCTAATACAGATATTTTCAGGGGTCAAATCGATATGGATGAGACCGGTTACATTAAAACGAAAGCAGATTCGACAGCGACCAATCTTCCTGGGGTTTTCTGTTCTGGAGATGCTCAAGACAAAGTGTTCCGTCAAGCCATTACTGCCGCTGGAACAGGTTGTATGGCTGCCTTAGAAGGCGAAAGATATCTTAGCGCTTTGGGTCACTAAAAGCTACGATACACTACATAAAAAAACCGGCCCTTCAAGGCCGGTTTTTTTTATGCTTAGAATCCAAAATAGCCCTTCGCTATGAAGTAAGGCAGAAGTATATACAGAAAGCCATCACGGATCAGATAAAAAACGAATATCGCGATCACTGCACGCCATCCTAACATCTTTAAGCCGGCTTTAAAACCATTTTCTTTAAAAACCTGCACCCATTTTTGAATGAATCCAGGAGTAATCTTTTGTCTAAATCCCAAGGCCTTTTCCTATAGTTCCAAGTATAACATCAATCTTTACATCAAGTTCAAACGTCAGACGATATAAGCCGGATTCTGTCCCCTTGCGGGTCCTTATCATTTATCTAGGCGCATCCTCACGAATGCGCTCCATCTGCCTACCCCTCGTGCAGTAAACTCCAAGCGGGTCGCCTGGTCCTTGCGGAACACGATATACATGACATTTCAGCGTATGAGGTTTACCGTGCCAATTCAGTCACCTGAATCGCGGTGGGCTCTTACCCCACCCTTTCACCCTTACCCGAAGGCGGTCTACTCTCTGTTGCACTAGCTGTCCATGCAAAGCATGGCCTTCCTGTTAGGAAGCATACTACCCTTTGCTGTCCGGACTTTCCTCTTCTTTCGAAGCGATAAGGCTCGTCTAATGTTTAAACTTAAAATGTAAAGAACGACTGCAAAGTTACTGCAGACGATTTACAATACGAACTTCAGTTGCACCATATCCACCTTCGCTGAAATCGGCGAAATAAAACTCGCAACCACCCATTTTCCTCAGTAATTCATGGACTTCTCCTTGTAATCGACCCGATCCTTTTCCGTGGATGATCAATACTTTCGAAATTCCGCGTCTTCGCGCTTCGCGCACCGTAGCACTTGCCTTGTCCAATTGGTGATTCAAAATCTCGTATCGGGTCATTCCTTGTGTAGACTCTAACAATTCATGGGAATGTAAGTCAATGGATAATCGATCAATCTGTTGCGCCGCTGGGGCCGATTTTTCTCTGCGCTTATCCTTGTGCTCAACCGCGCCTACCTGCCACTCTACAACCGGCAACAATTCACGAGCATCATACGCATTTTCAAAGCCGAAATCGTCCAGTACATAAACGATATCTTCTTCAATACGACTCACCTTCGCCGTACCTCCAGCATCCTTAAACTTTACAATTTGACCTTTTTCGAACATGATATAAAATAAAAACCCTGGCCATTCGGCCAGGGTTTAAAGGTATCGCTTATAGCTATGAAAACTACTCTACCGTGATACGTTCTGTAAGAACTCCTTCAACAGTGGTAAACTTGATGAAGTATACACCAGCCGACTCATTGCTGAGATCGAATTGGTTGTTATATAATCCATTAACAGTAACTACCTCATTAGAGATTACCTGTCCTACCATGTTCACGATGCTGATTTCAACATTTGTAGCAGATGCTGTTGCAAATTCTACGTTGAATAGACCGC
>JAGYIN010000007.1 GCA_018402665.1 Schleiferiaceae bacterium
AAAACTTCATGGTTCCGGCATCATTCCATTCTGATACGGCGTAAACATCATAATCAGAACAAGATGTCAAACCACCAAGTGCAAAAGTGTACGTTGTATTGGCACTAGTTGTCGCACTTCCATCATCAACTAGAGTTACGGTGCCATAGTCAACACCTGCTTTAATTTGCGCTTCCGTTGGCGCAGTTGATCCCGCCGGAACAACTACATAGTAGGACGTAGCATTCTCTGAAAATTTGTAATCAAAATCAGCTGTCGTTTCCGTAATATTGTCAACTGCACTTGAGGATAACTGTGTCGCATAAGCTAAGGCCGCAGGGATTACCTCTTGAACCCAAATACCACTGTAAGCAGAACAAGGCGATGAAATACTTGGATTCAAACCAGTGTTAAAATAGTCATATCCCAAAAAAATCACATAGCCAGAACCGTACTGAATAACCGCCACAACAGCATTAGCATCTGTACCATACATGGTGGTAAAGTTCGGAACAGAATTTTTGTTAATGGCATCTGTAGCACTCAAATTAGGCAAACTAGTACCTGACACGGCATCGAAAGGGGTTCCAGCTGTATTTGCGGTTACTTTTGCCCAAGAAGAGCCCGTTGCCCCAGACAGGTTCCATCCGAAAATTTGGTTCAAAAAATCATGATCGTTATTACCATAAGTACCCGTCTGAACAATAACTCCACCATCATCAACAAAATCATGAAGTATAGTTTTTGCCGCATTAGGCAGGAATGACGTCAAATTAGGATTGCCCGATTCCATATCTGTCATGAAGAAAAACTGGGCGTTATCCAATGCCGTCTGAAGAGCCGAAGTGTTAGTGAAATTAACAATAGCCGTACCATCAACAGTGTAGCCTGGGATAGCGTTTATAATTTCAATTAGGTTTTCATTTTCATTTGAACAAGAACCAACTGTTCCGTTCAAGCCTGGTTGATTGAAAACTGTGACAACCACATTTGATTGTCCTAGCAACTGTCCGCTTAATAGTACAAGGACTAAAATCCCCTTTAAAAAGTGCTTAAGGTTAATCTTTCTCATTCCTCAATGATTTTAACGGTTATATTCAAATCCTCTATGCTTGGGACAAAATCGTCTTGATTGGGGTTATATGCGAAAAGTCTTATGCCTTCCTTCGAGCACTCACTTGATTGTATTTCGTTTGGCATAATGTGCCTTGACGTTATCAGTCTGTTTTCAGAAGATGCACCCTCAAATATCTGAATCATGTAACTTTTAGATTCACTTTCATTCTCTACTGTTAACAGGTAAAACCCTAAATCAAGGCCGTTCACGTCACATAGAGAATAAGAATAGGAGATAGATACATCACCTTTATCTATCAAGACACCATTTGAGGAATCTTGTGCGAAAACATTTAAAGTGGAAGCCACCCAAATGATCAAACTAAGTTTGAGTCCATTCAATTTCATTAAAATACCTTTTTTGGTTTGACTTTAATCAAGTTCTAAAACATTTTATCTTATGACAAATTTAGGCACCTTTAGACCCAATACACTTTAACTCATAGAAGTTGATCGGTAATAAACAATAAGAATTGCTCTAGCTAATATGCCTATTGTGCAAACGGTAGGTTTGTTATGAGTCATCTAGCAATAAATTACATAATCATATCATTTTAAGTGTATTATGCTTAACGTTTTTCATTAATAAAACTAGAAAAATTATCATATATTATCATAAATTAGCCTAACAAACCATTACCCAACTCAAATGAGACTACGCTTTTTTTTGATCTTCATGCTGATCAGTGCGACCGCGTTTAGCCAAAACAATACTCAATACATAGATAGTCTCTCGAACGCAGTAAATGCAACAAATGGAGCGTTTAGGAAAGCACTTTCTCTGGAAAAAGCGCTGAATCAAATAGTCATAGAGGATCTAGACTTTGATCAATTCAAAGCCCAGCTGAACGTAGCCACATTTAACCCTCGAATGCTGCTGACTCTAGAAGCACAAGAGTTTCGTGTTGCCGTATTAAAAGGAAAAGAGCCTAATCGTATTGACAGCGATAGTGATTCAAATCCTTACAGAGGGTATTTCTTGGCCAATTCTCATTTCTTTTTTGGAGAAAAAGTCAAAGCGTTAAGTCTCTTTAAAAAGATAATTCCGCAATTCATAACGCTTCAAGACACGTTCTACGCAGCTAGTACTTATAATAACATAGGTACACTGCATTATATAAATGATCACCTAGATAGCGGATTAACCAATTTTCTATTGGCCAAAGAATACACGTATTGGTTCAACGAAATGCTCGAGGCAAATATCTTGGCTATTTCAAACGAACTGAATGACAAAGAGTTATCTGAAAATCAAATTAAAACCATTCACAACAAAAGCCCTAATACCACCAACGGCGTTTACTATAATAACGCATATCACTTCTTTGATCAATACTATCCAGATAGACGTGATTCTTTAGTTGAAGTAATCAGTAACGTGTTCACAAAGTTAAGTGATGTTCCGGACGAATTGTACCGAGTACTCATTCGAGAAGGGTTATTATGTGATAGCATGGCATTTGAACTGTTACACATGCCCACACATGTTTATTTTGATAATGCCATTGATGAGCTCTTAAAATCAAATATCATTAAAACGGAGGCCTTTACATATGACGTTCTAGATAGCTTGAAACGCAAATCTGGCAATGAAAAAAATATATACAAACTTGCTATTTTCAATGAACTAGACTCCGCAAGACAATTCGACTTCATTGAACTAAATAAATTAGTTGCCTCACAACAGACCGATTCCGATCTAAGAGAGTTGAATGAATTAATAACGTCTTACAAATCGGACCTTAAGGATTCCGAAACCAATGCAAAAAAAATATTGATTATCAGCACGTTAATTATTCTGGTAACTATACTATTGGTAACTACCTTTTATTTCCGCCAAAAAGCACGAGTGTCTAAATCATTGAACGAAGCGCTAAAGAAAAACCAAGAATTGGAACTAGCACAGGTTCAAATTGAACGAGATATGAATGAGACTCGTTCTAGAATCAAAAGTATTTCACGCGAAAGTCTTGAAAAGCTCGACGAACTTAAGAAGCTAATACAAAATTTGGATAGTGCTGAATTGAATAAAGATTTATTACAAGATCTCAACATCATTCGCATACATCAAGACGGTATTACGAGATTCAAGATTAATAGATTCTGTGAAGACCTACATTCTGAGAAATTTACACCCTTAGAAAACATCCTGTCCGCCAAAGAATTGCAAGTGCTCAAACTGATGGTTTTAGGCTTTAGATCGAAGGAAATCGCAAACCTTATTGATGTATCCCATCAATATGTAAACAACCAAAGACATAAAATTCGCTCCCTTTTACAAGATAGCGGATATGATTTCGAAGTTCTAACCGAAGAATTAAGGCTAAGTCTTTACTATCAGTAAAACCAAATCTCTAAGCGACGATTTAAAAAGTGAGCATATAAGTCACACTCTACGCCATCGCCACAATGATTGGTAAATTTTAACCCACCAAAGTCACCCTAACCTTCTTCTTTTTCAATCGTTGGTTATTTGTGCGTTCCATCACTCGATGGGCGATGGTGCGTTTTACTGCGACAAAAGCGCAATTTTGCTGGAGTTCAATGATTCCCAATTCGTCCTTCGTTAGTCCTCCAGTTTTAAAGAACATTCCAGCGATATCGCCTTTAGAAATTTTGTCTTGTCGTCCTCCAGTGATGTACAACGTACTCCAAGCGTCGACGTCTTTGATTTTTGCCGCACGAAGCGCTTCTAAAGATTCGGTTTCAGGATTGGCGGATTTTATAAAGTCCGGTAGACGCTTACCCTCAGTGTGAAGCACATAAGCTGCCCCCTCGGCATTCATGCGTGCTGTCCGTCCGTTGCGGTGCGTGAATTCATTGGAATGGTATGGAAGCTCGAAATGGATGATGAATTTAATCTCTGGAATATCGAGGCCGCGGGCTGCGAGATCGGTGGCTAAAAGTAATTGGCATGTGCCGTTGCGAAACTTTACTAAAGCGCGCTCACGATCCATTTGTTCCAGTCCACCATAAAAACACTCGTGTTCAATAGCATGATCAAAAAGGAAATCACTGACTTCGTGCAACGACTCCTTGAAGTTGCAAAAAATAATACCGGGCTGTCCTTTTAATGCGTCTACTGCTAAGCGTAGGGTTTCCAATTGTTTCCCTGCAGGCGATGCAAGAGTCTTTACCGTCAACTGAGGACGGTGCTGGTTCAAATAATCGATCGTTAACGGATCGTTTAAACCTAAAAATTTAGGGATTTCCACCGCGTCCGTTGCTGAGGTTAGAACGCGTTGTTCAACCGCTCCTAAACTCCGAACAATCTCCGACATCTCGCGCTCAAAACCCACTTCGAGGGACTTGTCAAATTCATCTAAAACCAGCGTTTTGATGTGAGTTAAATCGATATCATCACGGCGAAAGCGATCAGCAATACGGCCTGGTGTTCCTATCAATAGCGCAGGTCGGTGTTTTAAGTCTGCTTTATCCAACGCACCTGAACGGCCTCCGTAAACAGCATTAATTTTGAACCCAGAGCCCAATTTCCGTGCAACTTGCTCGATCTGCATGGCAAGCTCACGTGACGGCACCAAAACAAGCGCTTGAACTTCGGATATATTTGGATCTAATCGCTCAATAATGGGCAATAAAAAAGCCAATGTTTTTCCACTTCCTGTAGGCGATAAAACGGCAACATCATTCCCGGCATAAATGGCCTTTCTCGCCTCTGTTTGCATGGGGTTTAAGCTGGAAATATCAAATTTTTCTAGGAAGCTTTTAAGTACTTCTTTGCGTTTAGGTTGCTCTGCTTTCATCTGCAATTATTTAGGATGGCTCAATGAAGATTTATACTTCAATTGAAGTCCCATTAAGAAGTTACGCAAATACTGTCCTTTTACGTAGCGGTAAGATTTGTGTGAAGGTTTTCTGAAGAATGCGCTGAGTTCGTGGGGGCTGAGCTTACGATCAACCAGTGCAAAAATCTCTAGCATATCTTCCGAGCGCATATTGAACGCGATTTTTAACTTTCGCAGAATGGTGTTATTGCTCATTTCGTCTTCAGGCACTGGTAGCGGTCCTTCTTGCGATCCTCTGCGCTGAATGATAATACCGTTCAAAAAAATGGCCAATTCTCGATCGGTCATCATAATGAATCGGTCCTCTTCCTCCGTGCCGGCCCAGCCTTTATACTGCACTTCACTCACTTCAAAGCCGGTAGCGGCGAAAAGTGCAACGACATGGTCGTAGTGGTAGCCAAACAAATACCGCAGGCGTCTGTAAATATCATTGTTGATCATAAAAATGCCCTCGAATCTAGAGTTGGGTTGGCTTTTCGTACGCTGTTTATTCCTTTACCTCAGGTACCGCGGGTCCTGCCGGCTTCCCCTTTTTCGGATTGGGTAGTGCATCATAAATAAGACGGTACTGTGAAGGTTCGCGCTGTTTCTTTTCACGCTTCGGCTGCTCACCGTCCCCCTTTGCGCGGGCAGGTTTGCGGTCCGATTTTTCTTCTTTCGCGCCACGCGGCTTCTCCTTCTTCGGCCCACGGTCATTTTTCCCGCCGCCTTTAGAACCGGATTTACCACGGCTCTGACCCCTCCAAGAAGGACCCTCGCCTAATTCCGTTGGGGGTTGATCTTTTTCCAATTCACGGTCGATGAGTTGCTCAATCTTTGAGAATTTGAACATATCGTCCGCACACACTAAGGTGATGGCCATTCCTTCAGTTTTTGCGCGCGCAGTACGTCCTATTCGGTGTACATAATCTTCCGCATCGCCGGGTACATCATAATTGATCACTAAATCAATTCCTTTGATGTCAATCCCTCTGGACATGACGTCCGTTGCGACCATAATTCGGGTCTTTCCGCTACGGAAATCGCGCAATGCTTCTTCGCGGGCATCTTGCTCGTAATCGGACGAAATGCCCTGACACGAATACCCTTTCTGCAATAACGTTCGGGCCAATTTCTCCACCTTCTTCTTCGTTGAACAGAAAATGATGATGGATTGAAAATCATCCTTATCGCCTAAAATATGACGCACCAAAGCCACCTTCTGCTCTTCATGCGCGAGGTAGACCTTCTGAGTCACACCATCCGCAGGCTTCGAAATAGCAACACTAATCTCATCCGGATCACTTAAAATTTCCTTCGCGAGCTTGCGAATCTTAGGAGCCATCGTTGCAGAGAACATTAAGCTCTGGCGCTCCGCGGGTAAGGCGTCGATTATTTTGATGATGTCGTCGTAGAAACCAATGTCCAGCATCCGGTCGGCCTCATCGAGGATCAAATGCTTTACCGTGTCGAATTTCACGTAGCCGCGTGCCATGTGCGCCATTAATCGGCCCGGAGTTGCGACAATAATATCTGCACCGCCTTTGAGTGCATCCGCTTCTGCTTCCCAGCTTACACCATCGCCACCGCCGTAAACGGGGTAACACGATGCATTCGTGAAGTAGGCAATTCCCTGAATCTGCTGATCAATTTGAATGGCCAATTCACGCGTGGGACACAAAATAAGCACCTGAACACCGTCGCTCGGCGCATCTGCAATCTGGTTTAAAGTTGGTAGTACGAAAGCTGCCGTTTTCCCCGTTCCTGTTTGCGCACAACCGATCAGGTCTTTTCCGCTTAATATGGTGGGTATGGCTTTTATCTGAATCTCTGTCGCCTCTTCAAAGTTCATGTAGAACAAGGCATCGAGTATGGTTTCGTTTAATTTAAATTCTGAAAATTTCATTCAATTAGTTTAGGCTTAAATACGCCACCAGTTCCACTGTATTGGAAATGGCTAAAGACGAAGGGCCAGTGCCCACCGACCATTGCGTGCGGTCGATCGTAAAGGTCGCAACCCATTCACTGTTTGTACGTTGAACGACGCGAACACTTATAGGATGTGTTTCATCCCGCAAGGTAAGGCCTCCTTGCATGTCGTAGGTAGTTTCATCACCTATTTTCCCCACAAAATCAATTTTATCCGCTGTAAAACAAATAGTTGGGAATCGGCCCACGTCAAGATACTCTTGCTTTTCCATCACATTCTTATCCCGCGCAGTGATGGACGTTTTAAACGTGTTGGCAGGAAGGCATGCTTCGAAAGAAGTCAACATACCCGAATTCATCAACGCCTGACCTTGAACGTCTGAAAAACTTCCCTTCACCGTACTGAATACAAACTCCTTTATTTCAAAAGTAACGGTTCCGGTCAGCTGTCGCTCTGCCGATTGCGCAGCCAGTACAGAAGAAACCAGAAAAAGGGCTGAGAGTAGTAACGTTCGTATCATCTTAGAAAAAATTATTAAAACCGTGCGCCCGTAACAACTGAAGACGGGGTCCATGTTCGATAAATTCCAAAGGAAGTTTATGAATGATGCATTTTCCGGGGTGGTCCAATTCTGCCATGAGTGCACCCACCGCACCGGCTAATCCACCCAATCCTGTACTTTCTTCAAAAACGTGTATTTCATCAAAATCGGACAAAATCGCACCAAAATCATCAAAAAACGGCCAATTTTGACCCAAATGCAGGTGGTTTTCGCCTTTTTTCATTACATCTGAAAGTGCGCCTGTACTTATCCAAAGGCTGGACCCGCCCGATTTTTGCAACCATTCGTAGGCATGAAAATCTGTCGGTATTCCTCCTTCAGTTCGCGCTTTTGGGTAACGAATGAAAAGTGGCCCCTCTAAAGGTCGTGCTGCAGCCTCTAAAAGCATTCCCTGTAATTCATTCCCGTTTCGTGGACTCCATACCGTCGCCCCAGGAATGTTCATCAAAAAATCGCCGTCGAATACCCCGTGATGCGTGGGGCCGTCGGATCCTACCAAACCTGCGCGATCAACCAGGAAGACCACGGGCAATTGCTGCAAGGCAATGTCGTGAATGATTTGGTCAAAGGCGCGCTGTAAAAATGTACTGTAGATGTGCACCCACGGTCGTCCTCCGGCAGCAGCGATACCCGCCGCGGTAGTCACTGTATGTGCTTCGTTGATTCCAGTATCAATCAGTCGGTCTGCATAGTGTTCGCGCAATGGCGCAAAGCCACTGCCAGCAAACATGGCTGGACTCAGTATTTGAAGGTCTGCATTCGATGCCAAAACAGCCTCCATAGTTTCTGCAGCCCACCACTGAAAAGTCGTTCCAGGCTTGTAGGACTTCGGCGGACTCAAATCCGGACGCTTCGTCTTAATGTGAAGGGTCTGCGGGCCCGGCTGTGCCAATACCTGCTGCAGCGCATCCACCAGGGCCCGCACATCATTCCCCTGCTCGAGGAAAGTGTAGTGCCAACCTAAAGCTTGAACGTACGCACCGTAGGACTGTTTGTTGTGCAATGCTCCAATGGTAGGATCTATACTGCCCTCGTTGTCGTTGATAATGACTAATGCATCCGATCCCAAAGTGCCGAGGTGATTTAGGGCCTCAAAGCTTTGACCGCCGGTAAGGGAGCCGTCGCCAATGACTGCCACACGTCGCCTCGTTCTTTTTGCGATTTGATCGGCAAGACAGACACCTGCAAGGGCTGAAATGCTTGTAGATGCATGACCCGCACCAAAGAAATCATAAGGACTTTCGTCGCGCTTTAGAAAGCCAGAAATACCGCCCGGTTTGCGCATGGTTGCCAATTCGTTCAGTCGACCCGTAAGGGCTTTGTGCACGTAAGCTTGGTGTCCTACGTCCCATACCAACACGTCTTCGGGCGTGTTTAAAACGTAATGCAAAGCCACGGTCAATTCAGCAACCGCAAGGGAACTTTCGAGGTGTGGAATCTTATCCGTGACCGCAGCGACGATCTGCTCTACCAAGGAATTGGTAAAGTCTTTTAATTGCGGTGGTTCTAAGGCACGGAGGTCTGCGATCATGGTTCAAAATTAGCGCAAATAGAAACCCGCGGCGCTGCGCGCCGCGGGTTTTTCACTTTAATGCTTTTTACGGTCATTTATTTAAGCGAACCACCGCGCCATTGTGCGCTGAATGCGTTCAAATAAATAGTACATCACCGGTACAATCACTAAGGTAAGGAAGGTTGCGAAAGTCAACCCGAAGATGACGGTCCAGGACATTGGGCCCCAAAAGACTACGTTATCACCACCAAAGAAGATGTGCGGATTGTTTTCACTAAACAGGGTGTAGAAGTTGATGTTCATACCCGTTGCCAATGGAATCAAACCTAAAATAGTTGTGATTGCTGTAAGCAATACCGGACGCAAACGCGTACGTCCTGCTTCTACGATCGTTTCAACCAGCTCAGGAACCGGTAGTAGGGCTTTTTCATCCAAGCCCAATTCTACACGCTTACGCGCACTCAGTTGCTTGATATAGTCAATCAATACAATGGCATTGTTTACTACAATTCCCGCAAGCGATATAATACCAATCATGGTCATCATGATGACGAATTCCATGCGGAAAATGACTAACCCAAGCAACACTCCGATCAATGAGAATACTACCGTAACGAGGATGATGAACGGTGTGGAGGCTGAATTGAATTGGCTTACCAGGATCAAGAAAATCAAGAAAACTGCCATCAATAACGCTCCGGATAAGAAGCTCAATTCTTTGGCTTGCTCTTCCTGCTCACCGGTAAAGTCTACTTTCATGCCGCGCGGCAATTCATAAGTTGCCATTGCCGCTTTAATCGCATCCACCGTTTCCGTGGGGTTCGCTCCTTCTAGTACATTCGACTGAATAGAGATTACACGTTTCAAATTCTTACGCTTCACAGAGGAGAACGTAGATGTCTTCTTCGCTTTTGCCACTGCAGAAATAGGGACTTGCTTGATGCGTCCTGTAGCTGCATCGCGGAAGGTGATTTTCTGATTCATCAAATCTTCTACATTGTAGCGGTACGCATTGCTCATGCGCATGTTGATGGGGTAGTCGTCTTCACCGTCTTTGAATCGGCTCACTTCTTTACCGAACAACGCCGTACGCATGGCATCGCCAATCTGTGCGGAACTCAAGCCTAAGGCACGCGCTTTTACGCGGTCTACTTCGATAGGCATTTCAGGTTTCCCCGTCTCAACATCGAGCTTCAACTCCTCTATACCTGCAATACGTTTTGCATCGATAAAGGCACGAATTTCATCGGCCGTTTCGACCAATTCAAAGTAGTTATCGCCGCTGATCTCAATGTTTACTGGAGGACCCGTTGGAGGGCCATTGCTGTCTTTATCCACAGAAACCACCACACCTGGATAATCACTCAATGTCTCACGAATCTTATTCAAAACATCCGCAGAATTTACACGATTGCCCTCAAGATCTATACGGTCTGCGAACTTGTGGAACTGAACGGTAATTTTCGCTTTGTTGGGCGTCTGCGCCATCGACGGACCGGCATTGGGATCTGAAGTCCCTTCACCCACCTGAGCAATGACAGATTCAACCATGTAGTTCTGAGCTTCACCGTTGTCGTCCGTATAGTCATAGGACTGTACAAGCGCCATTACCTCTTTTTCCAATTCCAACGTCACTGCGTTCGTCTCTTCAATATCGGTACCTATGGGCATTTGAATGTAAACCATGGCCTGGTTAGGCATATTCTCAGGGAAGAACAACGTTTTCGGAGGGAAAGCGCCCAACAGTACCCCCGAGAAAATCAGGAGTAAGACAGTTCCGCTAAAGAATAGCAAGGGCTTTCTACCTTTTAACGCATAGCTCAAGGTCTTTTTGAAACCCTCCTCTAAGGAAGGCAAGGCAGTACCCTGGAACCATTTAGTAGCCGGAACCACGAAATAGGCATAAATCAAGGCAAAACCACCGCCATAGATGACGAAATTACCATAGGCCATCTTACCCGCTCCATAGGCAATCCCAATACCGATAACGATTGCTATAATCGAACGAATAGTGAGTTTTCTCTTATTCAAAGGTGCTTCTTCTACCTTCATTAACGCCGCTGTCAATCCTGGATTGATGACCAATGCCACAAAGAGTGAAGAAGACAATACCGTAATCAACGTCAGCGGCAAATACTTCATGAATTCGCCGAAGAGCCCCGGCCAGAAAGCAAGTGGCAAGAACGCTGCGAGCGTCGTTGCAGTAGAGGCAATGATTGGCAGGGCTACCTCACCGGCACCCAGTTTCGCCGCTGTAATGCGGTCGTAACCTTCGTCCATGAATCGGTAAATATTCTCTACGACCACAATTCCATTATCAACCAACATTCCCAATGCCAATACCAATGCGAAAAGAACGATGGTGTTTAGGGAAATACCCAAAGCATTTAGAATGACGAAACTCATCAACATCGACATCGGAATTGCTATCCCCACGAACATCGCGTTGCGAAGTCCTAAGAAGAACATCAATACCAATACCACTAACAGCATCCCGAAAATGATGGAATTTTCAAGGTCAGCCACCTGCGTTTTCGTTTGCTCTGAAGTATCGTTCGTTACTGAAATATTTAGGTTGTCCGGAAAGTAACCGTCTTGCGCTTCAGCCAATAATGCGGTAATTTTTTCACTCACAATAATCTGGTTTTCACCCGAACGCTTGAAGACATCCAGCATCACCACCGAAGCACCGTATTGACGTGCGTAGGATTGACGCTCAACTTCATCGAATTCAATCTCCGCAACATCTCCTAAACGGACCAATTGCATTTTTTCACTCTTGATAATCACATTCCGCAATTCATCCAAATCGCGAATCTCACCAACCACGCGTACGTTCCTGCGGTAGCCGTCTACAAGGAGGTTACCCCCAGAGATGGTCATGTTTTCATTTTGAATCGCCCCGGCAATGTCGCGGAAGCCCAGTTGCATGCTTTCCAGCTTTTTACTGTCCACCAATACGCGCACCTCTTTCGCATCAATACCGCGGATGTCTACCTTAGAAATCTCCGTCAAGTCTTCGATTTTTTCCTCCAGGTATTCGCCGTACTCCTTCAATTGGTCCAATGAAAATTCACCCGACATATTGATGTTCATGATCGGCATCAATTCTGAGAAGTTCAATTCGAAAACGTTCGGATCTGCAGGCAAATCTGTAGGGAAGTCTGGCTGGCCCATAGCCGCATCAACTTTATCCTTCACTTTACGCAACGCTTCATCCGGGGTCACATCAAAATTAAATTTGACTTGAATGGTAGAATACCCCTCTACCGAAGTAGAGTTGATTTTATCCACCCCTGAAATCCCATTGATTTCTTTTTCTAATGGACGTGTGATGAGTTTCTCAATATCCAAAGGAGAGTTTCCTGGATACGGCGTTCCCACATAAATTTCTGGGGTTACAATCTCCGGAAAGGCCTCCGAGGGCATCGAGGTATAACTTGTGATACCTGCGATAAAAATAATCGCGGTAAGCACATAGACAGTCATCGTATTCTTCACCGAAAAGGTGGAGGGACCGAACTGCTTAATGAGACTTTTCTTTTCTTCCATGCTAGTATAGCCTGTTTGAATTATCCTATGACGACGTTCTGACCGGTACGTACACTACGCGATCCCTTGTCAACAACTACGGTTCCTGCTTCAAGTCCCGTTAAAATTTCCGTTCTTCCTTCAAAGGTCAAACCGGTACGTACCCAAGTTTTAACCACTTCGTAATGTGTACCTCCTTCAACAGCCTTCAACGTGTAGATGAAATCATTGCCTGCAACGTCTTGCTGAACGAGGCTTGCAGGTACGGTTAGCGCCGCCTCGTTGCTGTAATCTTGAAGCGCTACGTGCACCATTTGGTTCGGTTTGGCACCTTCACTTACCGGAAGGCTCACATTAATGGCGAACGTACGGTTGCCCTCTTGTATGTATTGACCTACCTGAAGTACCTGAGCGGCTACCTCGTAGTCCATAGAAGTGAAGACAACATTTGCTGGTGTTCCGACACGGACGCGATTCGCATACGACTCTGGAACGTCCGCTTTGACATACACCCCTGAGGTATTGACCAAGCGTATTGAAGGCATTTGAGGGCCTGCCAATTCACCTTCTTTTGCAAAAATGTTATCGATTGCCCCGGCAAAAGGTGCGCGAATTTCACTCAATGCAATTTGCTCTTTTAAGGTAATTACCTTCTGCACCAAACCGTCGTAGTTGTTTTTCGCCTGTAGGTATTGAATCTCTGAACCGATTTGCTCGTTGATCCACAGTTTCTCCTGCTTCTCAAAAACCGTTTGCGCAAGCGCTAAACCGTTTTCTACTTCCTTCAAAGAAGACTTTAGAAGGTCGGTATCAAGGGTCATTAATAATTGGCCCTTTTCAACACGTTGGCCGTTGCGAACGTAAATCTTCTCCACTTTACCACTGGCAGTTGGGTACAGATTAATGCTCTTATCCGCCACCACGATACCAAAGACATCGAAATAATGGACAAACATTGACGGGTTCACCGCTATTGACGTCACACGATCGTAACGCTCAACCGTATCTAAGGCAATCAATTTTTCATCAACAGCAGCAATTTCTGCATCCACTGTCGCACGCACCTCCACCAAGCTGTCTTTCTTTGCTTGAAGTTCGTCAATGGTACCCCCCGATTGTTCTGGTGCACCACACGATGCGAGCACTACACTTCCTAATATGAATCCTAATTTTTTCATGTTCCGGTATTATTGCTTTTGCTGTTTTGTCATTAAATATTCCAGTTCGGACTTCTTGTCCAATGCATTTTGCGCCGCCATAAACATGGCTTGAAGCGCTTCTTGGTATTGTGTTTCTGTTTGTGTCAATTCCATGGAAGAGGCCAACCCGGCATCGTATTCTTTACGTCGCTGATCGCGAATGCGCTGCGCCAACGCTACGTTTTCCTTTTGCGCTAAAAAATTGGCAATACCCTGATGGAATTCATTCACTAAAGCCCCGTGTTGCATAATGAGGCCTTCCTCCAATTGCTGCAATCCGATCATTGCTTGTGCTCTTTGAATTTTCGCTTCCTGCACCTGAGCACGCCCGTTACCAGAAGAGAATAGCGGCACACTAATGCTTCCTGCGACCAAACTGCTTGGGATATCCACTGCTGCGTCACCAAAAATATTGGCCTCACTGCTCATGTATTGAATATTGTTTTGGTAGCTCACTCCGATGGAAGGCAAATAAGCCAATTGCTTGTTCAATACTTGCAACTTCGCGCCCTCCACTTGATTCACCATACCGAGGTAGTCTACAGATTTTGTAGGATCAAAACCTATAGTCGTCAGCGTACTTGCCGCGGCAGCATTGACCACCAAATCTTCCATTTTATCCGCCAATAGGAGCTCTTGCTGCACCGGGAAGCCCATCTGTAACTTCAGCAACATCTTTGCAACCTGTGCTTGCCCCTCACTGTAACGCAAGGCATTATCAATGTTGTTGTAATTCAACATCATTTGATCCGCGTCGGCTTTACTTACCAGCCCTGCTTCGTTCATTTTCTGCATTTCCGAAGCGAGATCAGCCAAATACCCTTTATTCGCCTTCAATACGGCAACACTTTCCTCACTAAGAAGCGCCAAATGGTACGCTTTTGCTACCTCACGTTTTAATTCGGCCTGGCTTTGCTCCATACCTATTTCCGCGCTTTCCTTCAACACCTTCGCCGCCATTAATGCGACAACGTACGAACCGTCAAAAATCAATTGATTCACCACCAATCCACCTTGTGCTTGGTAATCCGTTCCGAAGACCAGTTCGTCCAATACACCGTCGCCATTAAAATCGGTCACTAGCGCGCCCAATTCAACGTTGTAGATGTACTGCCCACTGGCCGAAGCCTGCGGCAAACCAATGGCTAAATTTTGAAGATAGATTTGTCGTGCGCGCTGAATCTCTAATTCCGCGATTTGCACCCCATAAGCATGATCTAGCGCATACTCTTGCGCCGAAGCTAGAGTAAATTTTTCTTGCGCTTGGCCCATGAAGGCGCAGCAAAGCATGCTGAAAAGCACTACCGTTTTTCTCATTATTGTGTTGCTATTAATTGATTCAAATATGCTAGTCCGCTGGCAGATGCAATGCCGCGAATGTGGTAGCGCAAGCTGGTCTTGCGCAATTGGTCCAATTTGATATGCTCGTTTGAAATCACCCCCTCGTGCACCGCCAAAATATGACCGTAATACAACAGTGCGATGTGATCCACTTGCAAATCCTCGCGGTACAACCCTTCGTGAATTCCGCGCTCTAGATTGCGCTTGGTTACCGCAAAAACAATGTCCTCTCGCTTGGCCTTCATGCCGTTGGCGATGGATGGGTAATAATGCTCCAATTGATGCAAAAGACGGTCCTTATCGTCACGCATGTGCACCTCAGCAAAGCGCTCCATGGCAAAAAGCTGATCGATGGCATTCCCTTCCACACTAGCTATGGCTTCCTCCAATTCCGACTTCATGAAAACCACCGCTTGCTCGAATGCTTTCTCCAATAAATCCTCTTTGTTTTTGACGTGTTTGTACAGCGTCTTTTTCGAGATGCCACAACTGCTTGCTATCTGATCCATATTCACACTCTTTACACCGAACTGCAAAAACAATTCAATGCTGGTAAATAAGACACGGGACAATTCAGGATCCATGCAATGAAGTTCGTTAGGTAAAGAGTTTACAAGGGCATAACCAACGTTGGAAACAATTGTTCTAAAAAATGTTTCCGTTGTTTCGCCTTCCTGAACAACTTCCGTGCCAAATGTGGTCTCAGGTAAAAATTTCAAGTCCTATTTTACTTTATTCAAAGATGAAATAGCATCTTTGCTACAAACAAGTTGAATCATGAGCATCAAACACCTCTTACTATCGCCGCCTATTGGCACCAACATCACCGTCAAGGGATGGGTTCGCACCTTCCGCAGCAATCGTTTCATTGCTGTAAACGACGGTTCTACCCTTGCCAATCTGCAGTGTGTAGTCAATTTTGAAAAAGAGGATGAAAATGAACTCAAGCGCATCACAACAGGTTCGTGCCTGTCCATCACTGGTCAGCTTGTGGAAAGCCAAGGAAAGGGACAAACCGTAGAAATCATTGTGGATTCGTTTGAGGTTTTAGGCGATGCTCCTGTCGACGACTACCCGCTCCAACCAAAAAAGCACAGTCTAGAATTCTTACGTGAAATCGCGCATTTACGCCCGCGCACGAACACCTTTAGTGCGGTGTTCCGAGTGCGCCATGCACTTTCATTTGCCATACACAACTACTTCAACAAAGAAGGTTTTGTCAACTGGCACAGCCCGATCATTACGGGGTCTGATGCCGAAGGTGCTGGAGAGATGTTCCGTGTAAGTACGCTTCCTGCCTCAGGCGGCGACCCTGCTGAAGATTTTTTCGGGAAGGAAACACATTTAACCGTAAGTGGTCAATTGGAAGGTGAACTAGGGGCATTAGCCTTAGGTAAAATTTACACTTTCGGACCCACATTCCGTGCAGAAAACTCAAACACAACCCGCCATTTGGCTGAATTCTGGATGGTCGAACCCGAAATGGCATTTCATGATTTAAATATGAATATGGACCTTGCGGAAGACTTTTTAAAATACTGTTTGCGCTACATCCTAGACAATTGCCGTGAAGATTTGGCCTTCCTCGACAGTCGCTTTGCAGAGGAACAAAAAGGGAAGCCACAGAACGAGCGCGCTGAACAGGGCTTGATCGAAAAACTAGCGTTTGTCACGAGCAATGATTTCGTTCGTCTATCGTATACAGAGGCGATTGAAATATTGAAGAACAGCAAGCCCAACAAGAAAAAGAAATTCAAATACCGCATTGACGAATGGGGTGCCGATCTTCAAAGTGAGCACGAGCGCTTCTTGGTAGAACAGCATTTTAAAGCTCCCGTAGTACTGTACGATTACCCCGCGTCCATCAAGGCCTTCTACATGCGCTTGAATGAAGACGGTAAAACCGTGCGTGCCATGGACATCCTATTCCCTGGAATTGGAGAAATCGTCGGTGGGTCGCAGCGCGAGGAACGCTATGAGGTATTGAAAGAAAAAGTAGCAGCCGTAGGCATTCCAGAAGAAGAACTCTGGTGGTACCTCGAAACCCGTAAGTTTGGAACGTGCGTACACAGTGGTTTTGGCTTAGGCTTCGAACGTTTGGTCCAATTCTCAACGGGTATGGGCAACATTCGTGATGTCATTCCATTTCCTCGAACCCCGGGAAGCGCTAATTTCTAACCTGATCTCCCCCCTAAACTATGCTAAAGCAAACCCTTGCACAAAAACTTCAACAGAAGCTGAGTCCACAACAGATTCAACTGATGAAGCTTGTGCAGTTGCCCACGCAAAGTCTAGAGGCGCGAATCAAGCAAGAGATTGAGGAAAATCCAGCCTTACAGGAGGGAAAAGAAAAAGCAGAAGACACTTTTGAAAACGATGCTTCGGACGAGCGCGAAGTTCGCGATTCGATGGAGGAAATAAATTGGGACGACTACCTAGGAGACGACGACACCCCCGATTACAGAACAAAAGCCAATAACTACAGTGCAGATGACGAGCTCTATGAAGCGCCCGTGATTGTGAGCGAAAGTTTCCACGACAGCCTCATTTCCCAGTTGCGTCTGCGCGATTTGAACACGGAAGAACTGGATTTGGCGACCTACTTGGTCGGCACCATAGATGATGACGGACTGTTGCGACGCGAACTCATTGATATTGTCGATGATTTAGCCTTTTCGCAAGGGGTGTTTACTGAAGAAAAGGAATTGGAACGGCTCCTTACCGTCATTCAGGACCTGGATCCCCCTGGGGTCGGGGGTCGCGATTTACGCGAGTGTTTGATGCTCCAATTAGAGCGTAAACGTCCTTCCTTCAAAGTCAACCTTGCCCTAAGTATTCTCGACGATCACTTCGACAGCTTTGTCAAGCGGCATTATCAAAAATTAATGGACCGATTAGGCGTTAATGAGGATGAACTCCGCGATGCAATCGAGGAAATTGGCCGATTAAACCCAAAACCGGGTGGCTCTTCCAACCTCAGTCGTCCTACAGAAAATGTCATCCCAGATTACAACCTAGAGATTGTAGATGATGAGCTTGAACTTACGCTAAACGGTCGCAATGCGCCCGAGTTGAGCTTGAGCCGTCAATACCGCGAAATGCTTGAGCACTATAAGGCCAGTAAGGAGAAAAACAAAGCTGAGAAGGAGGCCGCCTTGTTTGTCAAACAAAAATTGGACAGCGCAAAATGGTTCATCGACGCTATTGTGCAGCGGCAACAGACCCTAATGCTGACCATGCAGTCCATCCTGAATTACCAACGTGATTATTTTCTCACCGGCGACGAACGCAAACTTCGTCCAATGATTCTTAAAGATATCGCAGAGGAAATTGGCATGGACATTTCCACGGTTAGTCGCGTGGCCTCAAACAAATACATTCAAACGCCTTACGGCACATTTCTCATTAAACGCTTCTTTTCAGAATCCATGACCAATGCCGATGGCGAAGAAGTAAGTACCCGAGAAATAAAGAAGATATTAGAGGACACCCTCTCGGAGGAGGACAAGCGCAAGCCCCTGACCGACGATGCCCTCGCAAAAATACTCAAGGAAAAAGGCTATCCCATCGCACGTCGAACGGTTGCGAAATACAGAGAACAGCTCGACATTCCTGTAGCTCGAATGCGAAAAGAACTCTAGATGCACGGCTTTAAACACCGCTTTAGCCAATTCGTCAGCTACCTCTTTCATCCAGGAATCCTGCCTACCGCCGGTGCGTTTTTGGTGCTTTGGTCCGTTCCTGAAACGTACTCCTGGAACACCATTTTTAAAATCACCTCTACCGTTTTCGTAGGCACCTATGCCTCCCCACTACTGGCTATCCTGTTACTTCGTGCGACGAAAATCATCACGAGCGTCCACCTAATTAAACGTGAAGACCGGATTTATCCTTACATCACCGGTGCAGCCTGTGCGCTGGCCACTGCCGCATTTCTGAAAAGAGCCATGGCACCGGAAGAAATTTACCTCAGTGTTTATGCAACCGCATTCGTACTCATCGTAAGTACCATATTGATTCCTTACTTTAAGAGTAGTGCTCATATGGCAGGCGCCACCGGTTTTTTTGCTTTATTCTTCACGCTTCATCAGCGGTACGGCATCGGGAAACCCGAATACCTGCTACTACTTCTAGTGGTTTTAGGTACAGTCGCGTGGTCTCGAATTAGTCTCAAAAGACACACACTCCAAGAACTGCTATCCGGTGGTTTACTTGGGTTTTTTACCGTTTACGCATTACTCTCTCACTAAAGCTATACGTTTACTCATTTCCCTTGCATTAGACGGGGGAATTGAAGATATTTAAGGTTCAATTATTCAGGCTTACAAACACTCACGTTCATGAAAACATTGTTTAGAACATTTTTTACCGCTATAGCCCTTGTATTCTTCGTTCAAAATGCCTCGGCATCGCACAACGCAGGAGGTGATATTCAGTACGAATACATCAGTTCAACAGGAAACAGCCACAAGTATAAAATTGTCATGCGTCTTTATCGTGACAATCAAGGTATTACTTTGCCAACGAGCGCAACCATCTACGCGTGTTCGGCGAACTATGCTACATTAAGTACGACGCTTACGGAAACTACGCCGTCAACAAGCGGACAAGGTGTTGTTGCCCCAACATTGTTTGACTGTGTAAGCTCAACGAGCGCCGGGGTCACCATCCACGTGGTGACGTACGAAGGTGAAATCACACTTCCTGGGAATGCACCAGACTGGACATTTTCATTCTCTACGTGTTGTAGAAATGGTGCCATCGACAATATCGTTGCCCCTTCAGGTCAAGGTTTTTACATCGAGGCAAAACTGAATAACCAGATCGGCCAAAACACATCGCCTGAGTTTGTGAGTGAGCCTGTACGTGCATTCTGTACAGGACGTACGTTTAACTGGAAGCAAAGTGCTGTCGAGCCAGACGGCGATTCTTTGTTCTACAGAATTACTCACGTTAAAGACGGTAACTCTTCTAACTGTTCGCCCTCAAACATTACGTACGCTACCGGTTGGACCTACGATCAGCCCATCACCACCTCCCCCGCGAATTCCTTAACCATGAACGCAACCACAGGTTTGATCACCTTCAAGCCTTCAGCCGTTGAGATTGATGTTATGGCTGTAACGGTGGATGAATACCGTTACGACTCTGTTCTTTACGTTTGGCGTAAGATCGGTGAAGTCAACCGCGACATGCAGATTGCTATTGCTTCAGCGTGTACACCGAACGCACAAGCCGGAGTTCAGTTGGACTACCAAGCCCCAGGCATTTACCAAGACCCTGTAAACGGTCTTCCTACAGTAGATTACAACTGTCTAGATTCCACGGTTACGCTTAAATTCAAAGTGAAGTTGGACTGTTCGTCCATCTCTCCTGATGGAACCGACTTCCGTTTAACGAAACCAGATGGTCAACCACTCGCGATTGAATCGTTCACAGCGAACTGTGATAACAACTACGAAGCGACACAAATGACCATCAAGCTTTACAAACCGCTATCGAAAAACGGAAAGTACTTCTTGTATTCTAAAGTGGGTAATGATGGAAACACACTATTGAACAAATGTGGTTTCCCTATGAACGAATTCGATACGATCCAGCTTAATGTTACGGGTTGTTTCAATGCCATTTACGACATGGAAAATGTAACCATCGAAGACGATCAGAATCCTGTTATTGAATGGAGCGCTGATACTTCATCCTACCCGGATTACCTCTTCCAAGAATGGCAAATCTTCCGTAAAGATCCAGGTCAAACGCAATACCAGAAAGTAGGAACAGTATTCAACCAATACAAATACGACTTTAAAGACAACCAGATCGGCTTTATCAAAGTAGACCAAGACAGCTATGAATACCGCGTTGATATGAAACTCAACGACGACATGCAGGGCGCTACAAACGGCATTGGAAGCATACTTCTCGAACGCAGCAATGGAATGGTGCCGATCATTGATCCGGACACCATACCAGTAGACCTGATCTGGAACCAGTACAATGGATGGGCTGTTGACAGTTACACTGTATTCCTACAAGAAAAAATTGGCGGTACTTGGATGGGTGAATGGATTCACGACCACGTGGCCTCACCTCAGAATCCAGTTCTTGCGCCAGATACTACTTACCGTATGCTCCTTGAGCTGGCTCCTGGAGAATACCGCGTATGTATCAGAACAACTGATCCAGTAGACACACAGTATACTGCTTATTCGAACTGTTTACCGATCATCATTAGTACGCCGCCTTACCCGGACACCGTAGTAGTGCCAAACTTCATTACTCCGAACGGGGATAACGTCAATGATGGCTTTATCATTCAGAACATTGATGATTATAAAGATCTGAGCCAGTTAACCATCTACAACAGATGGGGCGATCGCGTATGGCAGAGCGAATACCTCTACGATAATGCGAACCCATGGCGCGGTACCAACCAAAACGGTACGAAACTCGCAGACGGTGTATACATGTACACCTTAGAATTGGTGAATGCTTCCGACGACTATGAATATTCAGTCAACGGAACGGTCACTATTATGGATGCGCAGTAGCATTCTTAAATAACGTAGTCCCCACTCGTTAACACGAGAACACTGGCCCGGCCCCAAAGGGAGCCGGGCCTTTGTTATCTTTGAAGCATGGCCGACAGTATGCACATCACAAATTTGCTGAAAACCCTTCCGAATAAACCGGGAGTGTATCAGCACATGGATAAAGCCGGCAACATTCTCTACATAGGGAAAGCGAAGGACCTCAAGAAGCGCGTAAACTCTTACTTTACCAAAAGCGTAACGAGTGCTCGCATCGCGGTTATGGTGAAGAAAGTAGCGGACATTAAAGTGATCGTAACTGATTCTGAGGGTGATGCGTTACTATTGGAAAACAACCTCATAAAAGAGCACCAACCGCGCTACAACATCAACCTGAAAGACGATAAAAGCTACCCTTACATCACCATACGTAAGGAACGGTTTCCTCGCATTTATGGACTACGTAACATCATTAGAGATGGGAGTGAATACTATGGACCTTACCCGAATGTAAAGTCCATGCGCGCTGTTCTTGAGTTGATTCGTCAGATGTACCCAACGCGTACTTGTAAATACAATCTAAGCGAGGAAAATATTGAAAAAGGAAAGTTTAAAATTTGCCTAGAATACCATATCGGGAACTGTAAAGCGCCTTGCGAAGCATTGCAAACGGAAGAGGAATATGAAGCAGATGTTAGCGCTGCACGTAATATTATCAAAGGCCAGCTGAGCGCCGTTAAAAAACATTTGAAGGAGCGCATGATGCATCATGCCGAGGCGCTAGAATTTGAACAAGCGCAGTTGTGCAAGGAGAAATTGGACGCCTTAGAAAAATATGCAGCGAAGAGCACTATTGTCAGCAATCAACTCACCAATATCGACGTCTACAGCGTCAGCACTGATGCGGAGTTTGGTTACGTGAACTACCTGCAAGTTATTGAAGGCGCCATTGTTCAGAGTTACACCGTAGAAATCAAGAAAAAATTAGAAGAAGAGCCGCAGGATTTTCTTCATATCGCTATTCCAGAAATACGCGCACTCTTTGGTTCCACATCCCGTCAAATCTATACTTCACATCCGGTCAATCTACCTATAGAGGGCAGCACATTCACCGTTCCTCAGATAGGTGAAAAGCGTAAACTCATTGAACTGAGTATTAAAAATGCCCTGTATTTCCGTCAAGAAAAACTGAAGAATATTCAGATCGTTGACCCCGACCGCCATGTGAAACGCATTATGACGCAAATGAAGCAAGACTTGCGCATGCCTGCAGAACCGAGACATATTGAGTGTTTCGATAATTCCAATATTCAAGGGACCAATCCAGCGAGTGCTTGTGTGGTCTTTAAAGACGGTAAACCTTCAAAAAAGGACTACCGCAAATTCAATATCAAAACGGTAGAAGGTCCGGACGACTATGCTTCCATGGAAGAAGTGGTGCACCGCAGATACCGTCGACTTCAAGAAGAAGGTGAGCCATTGCCTCAGCTCATTGTGATTGATGGAGGTAAAGGCCAATTAGGCGCTGCGCTTAAAGCTCTAGAGCGATTAGGACTGCGCGGAAAAATAACCATCATCGGTATTGCAAAAAGACTGGAAGAACTCTATTTCCCTGGTGATCCCTATCCATTGCATCTAGATAAACGTTCGGAAACCTTAAAACTCATTCAGCAAGCCCGGGACGAAGCACACCGGTTCAGTTTAAATCACCACCGTTCACGCCGAAGCAAGGGGGCTTTTAAAAGTGAATTAGAAGGGATTAAAGGAATTGGCCCGGAAACCATCAAAGACCTTATCAAGGTTTTCAAAAGCGTTAAGAACATTAAAACTGCCACTCCAGAGCAATTGCAGGAGGTCGTTGGTCACGCTAAAGCGCGCATTCTCACCAATTATTTCTCGTCGATCAAATAAGTCTCCCAGCTTAGGTGAAAAAAGAGCACCGCAGTTTCGTCACGTTCGTTGAAATATTGAATCATTCGCGCTACTGTGGCAACGATTTCTTTTGCTTTTTCGATACGTTCTTTGAGAATCACTTCGATACTGTCAATATAAATGGCCACGCCCTCTCCACTGACGCTCATGTCTTCAGGATCTCTTTCTTCCTCGTCCTCTTGGCCTAAGATCTTTACAATGGGCCAATTCAATTGGGCCGCTTTGAGCTCTTGACGAACCTCGTCAGCGTCTACAACAAATTGTACGGACGTTCCTTCAAACATAATGATGTATTTTTTTCAAAGGTCAGATAAAATCACTGATCTCGTCCCATCCTTTCTTAGAAATGTCCGGTACTTCTGCGCCATCGGCAGGATACCCGACAGGTAAAAGTAAGAACGGCTTTTCATTAGAAGGACGGCCCAAAATTTCAGAGAGAAACCAGAGGCGGGCCAGGGAGTGTACGGTAGAAATTTAGGATCCATGACCCTAAAATAAGGCTTTAGTCGTCGCTGAGCACTTTTCCATCTTCGATACTAATGATTCGACGCGCCTTTTTGATCACACGATCGTCGTGGGTTGCGAAAACAAAGGTCATGCCCTCCTCTTTATTTAACCGCTCCATTATATCCAATAGGTTTGCCGTACTCTGGGAATCCAGGTTCGCTGTAGGTTCGTCGGCCAAAACAAATTGGGGCTTTGATGCAAGTGCCCTTGCAACAGCAACCCGCTGCTGTTGGCCGCCTGAAAGCTGTCCCGGTCTCTTATCTTCCTTACCCTTAAGTCCAACTGCTTCAAGCAGCTGCTGGGCGCGCGCTTCGCGTTCCTCCTTTGGCCGGTTTTGAAGAAGCATAATGAAACTTACATTTTCCTGAGCAGAAAGCACCGGAATAAGATTGTAGGCTTGAAAGACGAACCCAATATTGCGCAATCTAAAGTCAATTAATGCATTTTCACTCAGCGTGGTAATGTCCACCCCACCAATAGCAATTGATCCTGCCGTAGGCTGGTCGAGCCCTCCAAGCATATTGAGTAAAGTAGTTTTTCCACAACCTGATGGGCCCTTGAGCGCGGTAAACTCTCCTTGTGTTATGGTAAGGCTAATGCCGTTCACGGCGCGTACAGGAACAGCTCCCTCATAGACCTTTTCTAGGTTTTTAACTTCGATAACAGGTTTACTCATAACTTAAATGCCACGTATGGCTTCTACAGGGTTCAATTTTAAGGCCTTAATTGCGGGTAAAATGGAGGCGATCAAAGCAGTTGTGATTACCATTACGGCAATAATGAGGTAATAGCTGGGGACGATTTCCGGGTAAATCATGCTCTGCACGCCCAATTCTGCCAAACCGTCCTGCTTGCTCGATAAATCTATACCGATGCGCATCATGGCGCGTGTGCTCAGATCGCCCAGAAGGATCCCGATAGGACCACCAACGAATCCCAACATCAACGTTTCGACAAGAATCATTAAAAAGAGCTTGCGCTTATTCATTCCTACAGCCATAAGCATACCCAGTTCCCTACGGCGTTCCAAAATGGCCATAAGCATGTTGTTGATAATCCCGAAAAGAAGTGCCATCATAATGATTCCTAGAACCAGCACGAGCATGATGGCCATCATATCATCAGCGAAGCCCAATTCAGGACGAACCTGCTTCCAGGACTTTACCGCCAATCCTTCAGGCACAGCAGCTGCCAACGCGCTTGCCTTTTCCTCCGTATCCACAGTTTCCTCAAAACGCACCAATACCTCGTGCACTAATGGGGCGCCCAACGTTTTTTCTAAATCCTCGTGATGTACATACACGTGAAACTCATCCCAAGTGGCATTCAATGTTTTATAGATTCCTGAAATCCGGAACGACGCTCTGCTAAGATCTCCTTCGGCATCTTGAAACGTAAGGACCACTTTACTGCGTAATTTTAACCCCAATCGTTTCGCTAATTTTTCACCAATCACCAGTCGATTGCGACCAGATGCTTCAAAGAAATCACCCTCAACCATGTAGTCCGCCAACGTCGTTTGAATCCGCTCTTCTTCCGGCCATATACCCATAATGCGAACCGCACGGGCACTTTTAGCTGAATTAATCATTCCGCCCAATACCGTGCGTTGTGCCGTGCCGCTTACAAAAGGCAACGCTTCTACGCTTTTACGAAGGGCCACCACCGCTGAGGAATCTGCTACCACGGCGGTAGATAACGGTTCGGCATCAAAATCTTCGTGGTGAATCTGCGCATGTCCGGTGGTGGTTCCTATGGCCGATGCTGTACGCTCGTTATTCATTCCGAAAGAGAAACCTATGATCAGTAAACCCGCCCAAATTCCTACCGCAATGGATCCAATTACTATAAACGAGCGCACCTTTGCACGCCAGATGTTTCGCCAAGCCACTTTAAAAATCATGCCCGCATACTTTTTACAGGGTTCAACTTCATGATTTTCCAGACGGCATAACTGCTTACTAATAGACCGATGACGAAGACGATCGCACCATGATTCAAATTAATGATGAATGAGGTAGTGGTATAGAGTTTAGGTTCAAAATCGAATTGTTCAATGGCTTCCTTCATCTGCCCACTGAGGTCGATGGGGTTGTATTTAAAGTAAAATTGGACCGGTTTGACCACTGCCATTCCCACTACCGCGCCGCCTACAAGAAGCATTAAGTTTTCTAACACCGTAACCGCCGCTAGTGTCGTTTTACGCATCCCTATACTCACCAAAATTCCAAACTCCCGCTCGCGTTCACTAACCATCATGATGACCGTACCAAGCAAAACGAAGGATATAATAAAGTACAGAATGGTTACAAAAATTTGACCTCCGGCCATATCTGCTTCAATGGTTTGGACCAATTCTGGAAACAATTGTTCCCAGTCTAACAGTTCAAAATCTGATCCTAATACTGGTTCGAGTGACGCTTTCACTTCTGCGAAATCCGCGTTGGGTTCTAAATCTACCACTACGGTAGTCAGCAGCCCCATGGCGTTGTACATCCATTGGGCCGTTTCTAGGGGCAAGACGACAAGCTGTTTGTTGAGTTCAGGGTTTGAAATTTTAGCAATTCCCGCGACCATGAACTGACCGTAAGCGCTTGCCCCGCGATAACCTTGTCCCAAAAACATAAGTGAATCCCCGACCTCAACGTGTAAATATTCCGCAAGTCCCTCCGAAACTACTACTTCATTAGAGGCAGGTGCGAAGAGGCGACCGTCAATCAATTGGTCCGTTAAACGCAAGCCGGACAATTCCTCCTCGGGACGAATACCCAGCACCAAACTGCCTCTGTTGTTTTCGCCCGTGCTCACTAAAGAAAAACTCTCTAACCGGGGAACAAGCGAACGAACACCGGGTACATTTTCCATGGCATCCCAATCCAGCGTTGTTTCGTCCATACTCAAATCCAGACTCTGGTCGCCCCAAAATCCCTTTTGATGCACTTGCAGATAACCAAAATTGTTTGCGACGATATCACCGACCATGTGTTCCCACACCCCCACTTGAAAGCTGCGAAGCACTACCGCGAAAATCACGCAAAACATAACCGCAGCTATGGTGATAATGCTTCTTCCTTTATTCCGCCAAATGTTGCGCCAAGCTAATTTGAACATTATTCGACCAGTTTCATATTACTGCGCTCGAAAAACCCTTCCTCAAAGGAAGGATTAAAATTGAGTGCCTTGTAGGTCATTTCTGTGAAATTACCTTGTTCGTCAGCTGGTGTGATGCGCAGTTTTGATGGCAGACGCTTACCTTCAAAAGATTTGATTTCTGTCGCTTCAAGCGTAGTAATAAGGAATTCGTCTTCATCGTAAAATTCGGTTCGCAGTTGAAGAAATTCGTCTACCGATACAAAAGTGATTACCTCGCCCCACACTACTGCTGCATCCGCCTTAGGCACTAGCGCAATCTTAAAACAGTTTGTGCCATTGACCGAAGTGATGCCTAATAAGGTCGGGGTGTAATCTTCCACCAATGAACCGGCGTTGATCAACGCATCGTTCGTGAAATCTGTACCCATCCAACTCTGCACCATCGCTGCGGGTAGCGCAACAATTTTCTTGATGCCCGGCACAAAATGCCAAACATCCTCACCGTTACGAAGAAACACAGTTCCTTTTTCACGTGCTGGACCGGTGATTAAAATCATGGTTTTATCTAACCCCTGGTTCCAAATTTTGGCTTCCATAGTGCGTTCCCAACGAGGGCGCACGGTGCGAATACTAACCTCAGCAGCGAGATCTGCACCGGATAATTTGGCCTCTGCTTTTTGGAGTATGGAACTGGGGTTTTGCGCGAATAATGCTGCAGAGAAACACAGCAAAAAGAGGGTATTAAAAACTTTAGTCATTGTAGTCGTGGGTCTACCTTACTAACGCAATGCCACCGTGTAAGTTTGCGCAGCCTTAAGTTAATTTTTGGGCCAATTTAGCCATGGTCTTTTTCGCAGATTTCCCTTCGTACATCACCTCGTAAACGGCTTTGACAATAGGCATTCTAACCTCTTGTTTTTTACGAATTTTTGCCACCAAGGCAGCTGCATAATAGCCTTCTGCAACCATGGTCATCTCAGCTTTTGCACTTTTCATGGTGTAGCCTTTACCAAGCATGTTCCCAAGCATTCGGTTTCTAGAGAATTGGCTGTAACAGGTCACCAATAAATCGCCCAAATAAGCACTCTTCTTAATGTTGATGCGGCCTTCACACGTACTCTTCATGAAGCGGCGCATCTCGCGCGCTGCATTTGAAATAAGTACTGCTTGAAAATTATCCCCGTAACCTAAACCGTGACACATCCCTGCCGCTATTGCATAAATGTTCTTCATGACCGCAGCATACTCTGTACCGTAGATATCCGTGCTCAATGTACACCGTACGTAATGGCTTTGTAAAACGCTAGCTACCTTTTTAGATGCGCTTGCGTCTATCGCGGCAACGGTAAGAAAACTCAATCGTTCCAATGCGATTTCTTCCGCATGACAAGGGCCCGTAATGACAACGATATGATTTTCAGGAACACCCACTACTTCACGCAGGTATTCCCCGACAATCATGTTCTCGTCTGGAATGATGCCCTTTATGGTCGAACACACGAGTTTTCCATCAAGTGCACCTTCATTCATATTCAATAACACCTCCTTAACAAAGGCGCTTGGAACGGCAAAGATCACGATATCACAACCCTCGATGGCCGTATTGATGTCCGTAAAGATGTCTACGCTTCCTTTATCAAAAGCCACCGAAGAAAGGTACCGCGGATTATGGTGGTACTTGCGAATGTGCGCCGCACTCTCTTCGTTGTGCATCCACCAATGGCAAAGACCTGTATTCTCGCTCACCATTTTTACCACGGCAGTTCCAAAGGATCCGCCACCTATAACGGCTACTTTCGGGTATGTTTCAGATTGAACTTCCATTAAAATGTAATTTCCGATTCCACTTCCTCGCCATCCCTGGCATAGCGGAGCGTTGTAGTATCGCCCTTTTTAAACGCGCCCAATGCAGTCATGTAGGCATAAATATCGTCGATAGTAATGTCGCCAATCTTCAGAATGATATCCCCAGCCTGCAAGCCGGCAATTGCGCCAGGACGGCCTTCTGTTGCACCGTCTATTCTGAGTCCAGGACCTCCGAAAAGGTAGTCTGGAACCACCCCCAAAGTCACCGAGAAATTGGGTGTTGTCATTTGTTCAGAGGATGTGGTACGCTGAAAATTCAACCCTTCATAGTTCGCTGAACGCGCAGTTATCGTGTACACTAAAGACGCTAGTTTTGCCATGCCTTTATAATTGATCTTATCGGCATCATCCGTAGGCTTATGGTAGTCATTGTGTGTTCCCGTGAAGAGGTGCAGTACAGGAATATCCTTGTAGTAAAAGGAGGTTTGATCTGAGGGCCCTACGCCTGCTGGATCTTTCTTAATGTCCAGTCCGTGTATAGGAGTATCTAGAATTTCATCCCATTCTGCGGCAGTTCCTGTTCCGGAGAGTTGCAAGCGGTTCTCACGCAAGCGGCCAACCATGTCGCTGTTGATCATGAATTCTATCTCTCTCAACGGAAAGGTCGGGTGGTTTGTCCAATGCTTTGATCCAATCAAGCCCAATTCCTCAGCGCTGTAAAACTGGATCAAATAATTGTAATTCGTGTCTTGGCGTTGGGCATAATAGCGCATTACCTCCAACAGCAGGGTCGTCCCTGAACCGTTATCATCCGCGCCGTTGTGAATGGCAGCGGGTCCTTTGTATAAACTGTTTTCACCGCCCATTCCAAGGTGATCGTAATGTGCGCCCAACACGACCGTTTTACGTTTGTTGTTATGAATGTAGCCAATCACATTATAGCCATCACTAAAACGCTCGGACATGTTAACAGCCATCGCCGTTATCAGCGAACGCTTCATCAGTTTATCTGCCCATTTCTCATTGCGCACGAAGAATACAGGTACAGCAGAAGCGTTGATGCTCTTAAAAAATTCTTGAGTATCAGAAGCCGTGCCTTCTGGGTTGATGAGCAGGACGCCAACGGCACCTTTTTCCACGAGATTGACCACGCGTTCGTTCAAACTGTGGTACGCAGCGTAAGCGCTGTGCGGATGTATTCCGTCCGGGGAACTGACATTCATAACGGCGATTTTTCCGTTGAGGTCCAGCCCTTCAAAATCATTATAGGTACCGTCTTCAGTCGTGATGCCATAGCCCACGTAGATCGTTTTTTCTTCAACCAACCCTGCTGTGGCACTAATAGACACCGGATAGAAATCTACATGGCCCTCTAGATGCGTTTTGCCTACCCATAGTTTGGTAGCGCCATAATTCACCTCCGCATATTCTGGAACGGGAAACTTCTGGAAATAGCCGTTTTCACCCATCGGTTCTATGCCGTACTCCAACATTTTTCCCACGATATAATCGCGGGCAACGTCTGCCTCAGGCGTACCTGGCTTGCGTCCTTTAAGCGCATCTGAAGACAAGAAAAATAAGTCTTGCTCCATGCGCTTTGTAGCGCTCAGATCAATTGGGATTTCTTGCGCACATACGCTGATAGGAAGGGCGGTCGTTAAAAGCAGGACTAGGGTAAGGAACTTGTTCATGAGTTCATTTTTGATTCCCTACAAAGGTAGCGACCAAAGACTATATTTGAAGTGTGAGCAACGGTATGAAAGCACTTGCTGGTCAAACGGCGATTTACGGCGTAAGCAGCATCTTAGGAAGGATGATCAATTTTTTATTGGTCCCTCTGCAGACTGCGGTCTTAAGCCAGTCTGCTTATGGTGTTAACGTTGATTTTTATTCCCTCATAGCCTTCCTGATTGTAGTCGTCACCTTTGGAATGGAGACCGCATATTTCAGATATTCTGAACAAGAAGGCTTTGATGAAGGCAAAGTTTTCGGAGCAGGACTGGCCATGATTGCGCTGGTTTTAGCCAGTTTAGGACTTTTCGTTTTACTTTTTCAAAGTGAATTACTGCACGCTTTAAGGTGGGAAGAAACGCCGGAATATTTGTACTACTTCATGGCCATTTTAGCTTTGGATGCTTTAAGTGCATTGCCTTTTGCTCGACTGCGGAGAACCAACAAAGCGGTCCGATTCGCCGGAATAAAATTGGCTTTGATCTTCTCCAATGTGCTGATCAACCTCTACATTTTCCTTCCGGCCTATTGGGAATTGCACGGCAGCGCAGGCTATTGGTCCCATGAAATGCGCGGGGTGGGCTACATTTTTGTTGCCAATTTTTGGGCAGCAGTCCTCATGTTCGCGCTGCTCCTACCCACCCTCTTTCCATTGCGCCTCAACCTGGATAAGAATTACGTTAAACCCCTTTTAGTCTTTGGTATTCCACTTCTTATTGGCGGACTTGCAGGTATTGCTAACGAGATGCTGGATCGACAATTGTTGAAATACCTCCTCCCTGAAGAAAGTGCATTTGCCGGGGTTGGAATCTATGGTGCAGTCTATAAAATATCCATCTTCTTAATCCTGTTCAACCAAGCTTTCCGTTATGCAGCGGAACCGTTTTTCTTTAAAAATGCCAAAACAAAGGAGGGGCCAGAACGGATGAGTACCGTTATGGATGGGTTTGCTTGGGTCATGTGTGTTGGGTTCGTGTTGATCATTTCAGGTCTCGATTACCTCAAGTTTTTTGTAGATGAAAAGTTTTGGACCGGACTCCATCTGGTACCCATCTTACTTTTGGCCAATGTCATTTTAGGCATCAATACCAATCTAAACGTCTGGTATAAAGTGAGTGATAAAACGGTCTACGGCATCTACATCACTTTCGTGGGTTTGATCATTACCGTTGTTGGTAATGTGATTCTCATTCCCGTCTTAGGGATTCTTGGCGCGGCATTTACCACATTGGCTGCCTATTTTGCCATGTTTATTGCCAGTGTATTATGGGGGCGAAAACACTATCCGGTACCTTATCGTTGGAAGAAAATAGGAGCATTCGTAGGTTTCGCCTGCCTTGTGGTGTTTATCTTGCATTACACGAATTGGCCCCCCGGTCCATTAAAAGTCTTTGGCGGTATCGTCTACCTAGGAATTATGCTTTTTTGGGAACGAAACGGACTCCTTAAATTCGCAACAAGAAAATGAAGATCAACGTAATCTACAGTGGCAAGCACGAACTGCCACAATTCGAAACCACTCAAAGTGCAGGTTTGGATGTCCGAGCGAATATCGATGCGCCCGTTACGCTACAGCCGGGCGATTATACGCTCATTCCCACCGGTATTAAAATGGCACTACCCGATGGCTTTGAGGCACAGGTGCGCCCGCGCAGCGGACTTGCCTTTAAACACGGTATTACGGTATTGAACAGTCCCGGAACAATTGATGCCGACTACCGCGGTGAGGTTGGTGTATTATTGATCAACCACGGTAAGCAACCGTTCGTTATTGAAGATGGCATGCGTATTGCACAGTTGGTGATCGCAAAATACACCCAGTTCGATTGGAATGAAGTAACTGATTTAAATGAAACTGCTCGTGGTGCCGGAGGATTTGGCAGCACAGGTAAAAAATAAAACCAACCAAAAAAACCTACGAACAGATGAAAATTATTGTCCCAATGGCCGGTCGCGGCTCCAGATTAAGGCCGCATACCCTAACCGTGCCGAAACCGCTTATTCCCATCGCAGGTAAGCCTATTGTACAACGATTAGTTGAGGATATCGTGAGCGTTTGTGGCGATAAAAAAGTAACTGAAATTGCCTTTATTATCGGTGACTTCGGAGCTGAAGTGGAAGCCAATCTAATCAAAGTAGCTGAAGACCTCGGCGCGAAAGGAAGCATCTATTACCAAGATAAACCGCTCGGTACCGCACACGCAATTCACTGCGCGGCGGACAGTATGGACGATGAGATTGTAGTCGCCTTTGCAGATACGCTGTTCCGTGCAGATTTCACCCTAGATACTGAAGCAGATTCTGTGATTTGGGTGAAGCAAGTGGATAATCCCTCTGCCTATGGCGTTGTTCAGTTTGGTGAAGATGGAACCATCAATAATTTCGTTGAAAAACCGCAGGAATTCGTTTCTGATAAAGCCATCATCGGCATTTATTATTTCAAAGACGGCCCGGGCTTGCGCAATGAACTAAAACACATTCTAGACAACAACATCATGGATAAAGGGGAATACCAACTCACCGATGCGTTGAGCTCTTTGCTTGCACAGGGGAAAGTATTCAAGCCGGGAACCGTGAACGATTGGATGGATTGTGGAAATAAAGAAATTACCGTTGAAACCAACAGCAAAATGTTAGGCTACCTCGAGGGCAAGCCTGAATTGCGCGGAAGCAACATTACCCTCGAAAATTCGACCATTATCGAACCTTGTTACATCGGTTCAAACGTGGTGTTGAAGAATGCAACAGTAGGACCAAATGTGAGTTTAGGCAATGATTGTGTGGTTGAAGATGCGACTATAGAAGGCTCGTTAATACAGACAGAAACGACGATAAAAAATATTCACCTCAAAGACAGTATGATCGGCAACAAAGCGCATGTCGACGGGAAGTGGACTTCACTATCTTTAGGTGATTTTTCAAGAATGGACTAATGCACAAAAAGCTGGCCCTGTTTGGGGTACTTTTCTTTACAGCTTCACTTTATGCGCAAGGCCCTTCGGAAGAGGGGCCTTCTGCGTTAAGCGGAATGTTCTATAAGGCCGAAACCTACCGCATCACAGGAAGGACTGAACTGGCAATGGAGCTGTATGAGGGGCTGGCAAAGGATCCGGTATATCGGGAAACGGCTTTGTACCAATTGGCCCGGATGCATTTTGACCAGAACCAATTTTTCGAGGCCTTCGATCTCGCTACCCAGGGCGTCGAATCCTTCCCCACGAATATTTGGCTGCTACGAATCAAAGCACAAAGCGCAAAAAACATAGGCGATTTTAAAACGGCGGGGCGCTCCTTTGAAGTACTCTATTCCTTAGCCCCGCATCAAATAGAATATCTTTTTGAAGGCTACAGCACGTACCTCGAGGGCCGACTCTTTCTTAGTGCATTGCATGTGCTCTCCACGATTGAAGATCTTGAAGGCGCCTCACCAGAGTTGGTTCAAGACCGGGCGCGATTATACCTTCAACTCAACGATCCCAAATCTGCAGAACGTTGTTTTAAGACGGCCATTGACGATGCCCCGGATGTCCCTGAATACAGAGGCCTATTGAGCCAATACTATGATGGCAACGGGAAAACGAAAAAAGCATTTAAGGTACTCAGTAAGGCAGTTGAGACGTTCCCTGAAAACGGAGCGTTACATATGGAATTGGCCCGTATGGCTCAAAAAATAGACCAGACTGAGGCCGCCTTTTATCACATGGAGCAAGGACTGCTGTTAGAAGGCGTACCACTCGAAGATAAAATGCCCGTGGTACTCAGCATCTACGAGAATAGAGAAAGTCCATCTTTTAGAGCGTTGTTTGATCGCGTTTTTCCAGTGCTCGAACAGAAGTATTCCGGTCGTATTGAGTTGCTTTTACTTACCGCACAAATTCACATACAAAACGAACGTTGGCACCAAGCATTAGAGACGTACCTCACGGCTATTTCAATACATCCAACAAACTACGCGTTGTACCAAATGGCGTATTCATTGTACCAGGAAGTGGGTGATGTGGATGGACAAATTGCGTTGCTAGAACGCATCGAAGAAAACTTTAATGCGGATGAGGATATACTGGAAAGTCTTGTCTTCGAATATTACAATGTGGGACGTTGGGCATCGTGTGCTCGATTAGCTACTGCACGGGCGAAAATGACGCTAGATCCTGAAGTGGCAGGAAATCTATATGCCCTTGCCGGAACGGCCTGGTTCCAGTTGGACTCCGTTGAATTAGGTGCAGCGGCGTATGAAAACGCGTTGGACCAGCAGCGCAGCGCCACGACCTTAAATAACTACGCCTGGTATTTAGCCATACACGACCGAAATCTCGCATTTGCATTGCAGTTAACGGTAGAGTGTAATGCGTTGGTTTCATTGGAACCAACATTTTTAGATACTTGGGCATGGGTATTGTATAAATTGGAGCGGTATGCGGAAGCACAGGCTAAAATCGAACTAGCTTTGCAACTGCTCAAAGAGGCCGATCGCGTTGGGATTTATATGCATGCAGCGAAGATTGAACAGGCACTGGGTAATGAAGAGCAAGCAAAGGTCTACAGAATGAAAGAGGCCCTCTTAAAACAGCACTAATGCGCAATAGGCAGCGGCAAATATCTACCCTAGCAACACACCTTATTATGGGTGTGGCTTTGGCTGTGCTTACCGGTTGTGGCGGTCCGTTATCTGCAGAAAAACCTTTGCGACGTGAAAAAATAAGCGACGGTGTATCGCGAAAGATTATCGTTGAAGATCGGTTCGCATGGACGCAAAGCTTTACGCGCATCTCAGCTGAAACCCCCGACGGTCAGCAGCGTTTCCGCGTTCAAATACGTTCAAAACAAGACAGTATTCTTTGGGCAGCCATTTCCGACGATATGATTGGACTGCGCGTAGGAAAAGCCATTGTGATTAACGATAGTGCTGCCTTTTCTTCAACACTTCTTGGCGTTGAATGGACCGGATCTGCGAATGATCTTGCAGGAGTTACCGGTATTGAGGTGCCTTTTCAATATCTGAATCGGCTCTTGCGTGGCCAATTGATTGGTACAAACGAGGCCATGCGCTACCGCTACGATGGAAATGGCGACCACTGGGTTACGCAATACGCTATTAGCAAAGGGCGCGCTGTTACCGTCGCCTTAGATAGAGATTTACACATGAGTTATGTACTCATCGAAGACCCTCTGGAGTCGGTCTTTATTGAGTATAAAAGTGTAGATGAAGAGACGGGGTATCCCACAGAAATTACAATCACTTTAAAAAGCCAACCGGATTACAAAGTCACCATCGAGGTCACTGAAATACGGACCGGTGGACCTTTTAATACGCCATTTAGCCTGTAATGAAGAAGCTGCTGTTCGTATTCCTACTCGTCCTCACCAACGGTTTGCAAGCGCAAACGAAAGAAGAACTACAACGTCAAAAGGTGCTGCTACAAGACCAGATTGATCTGGCCAGCGAATTACTCTTAAAGACTAAAAGCACCAAAGAAGCAAGCCTTTCAGAACTGCAAACGTTGAATCAAAAAATTGAAGCGCGCAACAAACTCATTCGAACGATGGACCGTCAAATCCGCTCCATAGATCGTGAAGTGGCAAATAAAGCCAAAGCGATTGAAACTCTTGAGGCGCGTGTGGATTCTCTAAAAAGTGATTATGCTGATCTCATCAAGCTTGCACAGCGCCAGCAAAAACCCAGGGATCAAATACTCTTTATTTTAAGTTCAAAAAGTTTCGCTCAAGCAGCAAAGCGCATGCAATACTTTAAGGATATGGCGGCTTACCGTGAGCAACAAGTGAAACAAATTGCCATTGCTCAGGAAACTTTAGCACGAGAGCGAGAAGCACTTATTGCCAAAAAAGCTGAAAAAATTCAAGTACAAACGGCCCAGGAAGGTGAAAAAATAGCGCTACAAGCAGATGCCCAAATTCAAGAAGCGACCGTACAAAACTTGCAATCCAAAGAATCCACCTTAAAAAAAGACATCGATAAAAAGCAGCGAGAAGCGCAACAATTGGAGCAACAAATCAAACGCATCATCGCGGAGGAAATGCGCAAAGCTAAAGAACGCGCGGAGCGAAGTAGTTTAGAAAATGAAGCGAAGGAATTGGGACTTATTTCGGGCAAAGACTTTTCTGCACGCACCTCTAATAAGGCTTTAAAACAATTGATCGATAAAGCCCGCGAAGCGAAAGGGATGGATGTTCGTGATGATGGACCGTCATTTGCAATGACCCCGGAAGCTCGAGCGCTGGCAAATAATTTCGCCTCAAACAAAGGTGCCCTTCCATGGCCTGTGGAACGCGGGATCATTACGGGGAAATTTGGAAAACATCCGCACCCGATTGTTAAGGGGGTGATTGTGGATAACCCGCATATGGAAATTACGACAGAAGAAAACGCCATCGTGCGCTCAGTTTTTGAAGGTGAAGTCAGTTCGGTCGTACCTATTCCAGGAGCCAATGTCATGGTACTTGTACGTCACGGGAATTACTTTACCGTCTACAGTAACCTCATCAATGTAAAAGTAAAAGCCGGAGATACCGTCAGTCTTAAAGAGCCTATTGGCACAGCCTTTACAGACGAAGAAGGTAAAACTATGGTCCAATTAGGCATTTGGAAAGATGCCGACATTCAAGACCCTAATCCCTGGCTCGCAAAATAAAACCCGATGTCAAAAATTTACTACCTCAGCACGTGTGATACCTGTAAACGAATCATGAATCAATGGAATCTTGACGGTGTGCAGTTACAAGATATTAAGCACGAACGCATCACCGAGGGGCAGGTTGATGAAATGATCGCTTTAGCAGGATCTGCAGCGGCGCTCTTTTCAAAACGTGCGAGGAAATACAAGGAATTGGGCCTTAAGGACAAAACACTAAACGATAGCGATATCCGGGCGTTCATTCTCGAAGAATATACCTTCTTAAAGCGGCCTGTACTCATTCACGACGGCGCTATTTTCATTGGCAACAGTGCTAAGGTGGTCGCTGCAGCAGCGACGGCTCTGGCATAAGGCATGGAGGCGACCGCAAGAAAAACCGTACGCATTGCACACCTTGCTTTGCTCGGCGTTGCGCTCATTTACGGCGCATCCTTTCTCATTGCAAAAAACGCGATGCAAGGCGCTGTTCCGCCTCGAGCATTCATTCAATTTCGAGTAACGGGTGCTGCCCTCTTGTTTTGGATGCTCTTTCCCTTTTCTGGAAATGACCGCATAAGGAACCTCCCGAGAAAAGACGTACTGAGGCTACTGATCTGTGCCGCCTTCGGGGTTACCGCAAACCAATTGTTTTTCTTCGAAGGATTAACAATCACTACGCCGGTCAATGCCTCCATCATGATGGTGAGCGGCCCAATAGCGGTACTCGTCGTGGGTGCACTTTTAGTGAAAGAACGCATTACCACCGAAAAATTAATTGGCATTTTATTAGGGGCGTTCGGAGCGTTTTGGCTCATCTATTCCGGAAACCAATTTGACCTCAGCGGCCTCTTTGGCAACGACGTCTCGCGCGGCAATGTATTCGTACTCATCAATGCCGCCAGTTACGCAACCTATCTCGTGCTTGTAAAGCCACTAATGGCCCGGTACAATGCGCTCTTTGTTATACGGTGGGTCTTCACCTTTGGGGTGTTTCTCGTGCTGCCCTTTGGCGGACCGAAAATTCCCGAAATTCAGTGGGAACTTTGGAACGGACCCATAATTGGTGCTGTAGTGTTTGTCATTTTCGGCACCACGTTCCTTACCTATTTAGGCAACATCATTGCTCTGAAGACCCTACATCCCGCTACAGTAGGGGCCTACATTTACCTACAACCACTGATTGCCAGTGTACTCAGCCTATTCTTTGGAGGCGAGCAATGGAGCGTTCACATGCTTTACGGGGGTTCGGCGATTTTCCTTGGCGTTTATTTCGTGAGCTTTTATGGCCGAAAACGCAACGTCTAACGTGGCTTGAGTTTCCTACCTTAGCAGAAATTTTGTTTCCATGATTCATAGCATGACCGGTTTCGGTAAAGCCATTGGCCAATTTGCTGGTAAAAAAATCACCGTTGAAATTCGCAGTTTAAACAGTAAAGGACTGGATTTAAATGCGCGGATTGCGTCCCTTTTCCGAGAAAAAGAATTGGACATCCGCAAAATTGTGGGTACCGCATTAAACCGTGGTAAAATCGATATCAATATTTACGCGGAGGTTACCGGTATTGAGAGTGCTTCGAGCATCAATATGGAACTGGCGAAAGCGTATCTGGAACAACTGACCGTTTTAGAACGAGAAGCTGCCACTAAAGGTGATTTGATTGCTGCCGTAATGCGCATGCCTGATGTAATGAGCAGCGGAAAATCGGAAATGAGTGAAGAGGAATGGGCCTTTTTAAAGGGCTTACTGCACGAGGCCATCGCCGCCTTGATAGAATTTAGAACCCAAGAAGGAGCGTCCATTGCTGTAGATTACGAGGAACGACTAGCATCTATTGAAGATGCTATGAAAGGCATCGAACCACATGAAAGTGCACGTCTAGATGCTGTTCGAGAACGACTGATGAAGGGACTTGAGGGTATTGAGGTGGATTCGAACAGATTCGAACAAGAGGTCGTGTTCTACATTGAAAAACTAGATATTAACGAAGAGAAAGTACGCCTAGCCAATCATATTAAGTACTTCCGCGAAACCATGCAGAAAGAAAGTACCGGGAAAAAATTGGGCTTCATCGCTCAAGAAATTGGTCGGGAAATAAATACAGTAGGTTCGAAAAGCAACTATGCGCCGATGCAACAGTACGTCGTTCAAATGAAAGACGAACTGGAAAAAATCAAAGAACAAATCGGAAATACACTCTAATCCGCGACCACTGCATATGAGTACTTCACAAGGTAAACTAGTCATCTTTTCCGCGCCTTCTGGTAGTGGGAAATCCACTTTGGTGCAGTACCTACTCAAAGAAGTTCCGGGCTTCGCTTTTAGCATCAGTGCCACTTCACGTGCGCCCCGCGGCACTGAGAAAGATGGAGTAGATTACTACTTTCTTTCTAATGAAGCGTTCCAGCAGCGTGTTGCTGAAGAGGCCTTTCTCGAATGGGAGGAAGTCTATCCTGGGACCTGTTACGGTACCTTAAAAAGCGAGGTTGAGAAAAGGTGGGCCGCCGGTCAGGCTGTAGCCTTTGATATTGATGTCGTTGGCGGAAAAAATTTGAAGGCCCGTTACGGCGAGCATGCACTTGCGCTTTTTATTCAAGCACCAAGCATAGAAGAACTGGAGCGTCGACTCATTGTCCGCGGAACCGACAGCAGCGATAAGATCAAACAACGCATTGAAAAGGCTTCTTGGGAAATGGACCAAAGTCCATTCTTTGACCACACCATCATCAACGACGATCTGGACCGGGCGAAAGCAGAAGCCAAAAAATTACTGATCGAATTTTTAGCGAAGTAAAATGAAGGGGAAAATTGGCTTATTCTTTGGCACCTTTAACCCCATACATGTCGGGCATTTGGTATTGGCGGAGTACTTCCACCGCTACACGGAATTGGACCAAATCTGCTTTGTAGTCACACCGCATAATCCCTTCAAGAAAAAATCTACCCTATTGCCAGATCGAGAGCGGTTGCATCTGGTGCATTTGGCCATAGCGGATCAAGAAGGGATGACGGTAAGTGCCATCGAATTTTCACTGCCCCAGCCAAATTATACTGCACAGACGTTGGCTTACCTGCGCGAACAGCATCCGGAAGCCCAATTTTCGCTCATCATGGGCGAAGACAATCTTCGCGGTTTACACAAATGGAAAAACGTGGAAAGTATCATTGATGCGCATGACATCTTCGTATACCCCCGTCATGCAAATGAAGTGGTCGCAGAAAATCCGCACTTTGAAAAGCACCCTAAAGTGACTGTAGTTCAAGCACCACGCATGGAAATAAGCGCAACACTCATAAGGAACAGCTTTAAGGAGGGAAAACCGCTCAGCAACTTGCTGCCTAACGCAGTTTTTGAGTACATTGAGGGAAGTAATCTCTTCCAATAATCCATGGCCACTTTCATCTCACGTATCGCTCTAGAATTAATCAATGGGCCGGGCGTACTGCATGAAAAACTGGTGCTTTTGCCCAACCAGCGTGCAGAGCTGTTCTTGCGTGAAGCACTCAAGGAACACATTTCAGATACGGCACTCTTGCCCATGTTCACCACCGTTGATCAGTTCATTGCGCAAGCAGCGAATCTCGTCGTCCTCGAACCTTTGGCACTGATGGTACGTCTGTTTGATTGCTATGAACGAACACGTGCAGCGGCTTTACCGCAGGGTACAAGCGAGGGTTTAGGAAGTTTTTTGAACTGGGGCCAAACGCTATTGTCCGATTTCGGCGAAATTGATCGCTACCTCCTCAACCCAGCGCATGTATTGGGCGATTTATACAACGTTCAAAAACTAGCAGAATGGGATTTAGAGCCGGGTGAAGAAACCGCCTTAATGCGTCGGTATTCCGATTTTATCGCGCTCCTTCCCGAAACATACGCGGCCTTTACTGCCTCCTTGCTTGAAGATGGCGAGGCCTACAGCGGTTTGGCTGCGCGACACCTTGCTTCACATCCTGAGGCGGTTGCTGCTTTTCTTCACAAAAACGGTATCCAACACGTGCTCATTGCGGGGCTAAACGCACTGAATACGGCAGAATTGAGCATTATTCAATCGGTACGCGAACAATGCCCTACACGAACGCTTTGGGATTTAGACCCGCATTACTTTAACGATCCGTTGCACGAAGCAGGTCATTTTCTTCGAGGCCACGTTCAACGTCAGAAAACGTTTGGAAAAGATGTGCCTACTACCAAGGCAGTCGCAAGTGAATGGAAAACCATTCCAAAGCACATTCATCCCGTGGGGGCCAGTCAATATACGGGCCAAGCTAAGGCGGTCGCTGGCGCACTAGAAGACCTGAGAAAATCGGGCATTGCACCCAAGGATATCGCCGTAATTCTTGCCGACGAATCACTCCTGAATCCTGTGCTCAGCTTCTTACCAGAGGCCTACGATAAAGTAAACATTACTATGGGCTATCGCCTGGACCAAACGGCATTAGCCGGTACGGTACGGTTATGGATTTCGGTCATCGAATACGCCTTAAAAAATCAACGCAAAGCGGGGAAATGGACCTTTTACTACCGCTCCTTGTGCGCTTTGTTTACCGATCCGCTTTTCAATAAGTACTGGAGCGGACCTGCGGGTGAACGTCCGATGGATTGGAATGCAGAGATCGTTAAAGTCAACCGTGTATTCACCAGTGCTTCTGAATGGGTGCGTCGGTGTTCTGGAGGTCCTGAGAGCTACGGAGCACTCTTTGAAGCACAAGATTCGAACGGTTGGATTACCGCCATGCAACACTGGCTGAAGCACGTCGGACGCACAGAAACACAAGATCCTGTTATTCAAAACACCGCCTACCATATTCATACGCTCTTAGCGCAACTTACGCGAACGCTTACTTTAGAAGTCGAGCCGCTCGTGCTTTTGAAACTGATCAAGCAGCAGCTTCGAAGCGGAACGGTTGATTTTGTGGGTGAGCCCCTTGAAGGACTGCAAATCATGGGAATTCTTGAAAGCAGGACCTTAGATTTCAAACACATTATCCTGGCTGGGGTAAATGAAGGGATTTTACCTGCCGGTCGCCGCTTTAATTCACTCCTTCCGTACGACATTAAGCGAAATTACGGCCTGCCTACCTATGAAGAGAAGGATGCCGTTTATGCCTACCACTTTTACCGGATTCAGCAGCGCTGTCTTTCATCGACCATTACTTTTAATACCGATAGTGAAGCCATGGGAGGCGGTGAACCCAGTCGTTTTTTAGTCCAATTAGAAAACGAACTGCAAAATACCGCATGCACCGTCCATCCACGTACCTTCCTTCAAGGACCGGTCGCGCCCAACTCTATGGAACAGCTGTTCTCAGCGGAAAAAACACCCGCCGTCGTTCAAGCTTTTGAAGCATGGATGGCGCGTGGAATCAGTGCCTCTTCGCTGAATGAACTGACCAGCATGCCCGACCGTTTCTATCAAAAACGATTGATCCGTGTCGAAGAAGAGGACGAAGTTGAGGAACAGGTTAGTGCGATGGTCATGGGAAACCTCATACATAAGGGATTGGAAAACGTTTACGAATCTCATGTGGGTAAACCCATCACAACTATTGACGTGGATCAATGGACGGAACAGGCCTATGAAGCCGGTTTTAATTATTTGATCGAAGTGGAACGGTACTCAAAAAATGCATTGACTCAAGGACGAAATTTACTAACGCTAGAGATTTGTAAAAAAATGATCCGCCAGTTCTTGCACTACGATGCTCGCCGTGCAGCACAAGGTACACTCATCTTGAAAGGAGTGGAAACAAAATTGGACTTTGAAATGCAGCACCCTACTCTAAAACTCCCGATGAAGTTTACCGGAGTAGTTGACCGACTAGAAGTGTATGACAATACCTTCATCATTTGGGATTACAAAAGTGGTGCAATTGGGCAGAGTGACCTCAGCCTCTCCGGACTAAGTGACCTCTGGAAGGGCAGTAAAGGGAAGCCTTTACAGATTCTTCTGTACGCTTGGTTGCTCTGGAAAAAGGGTGTAGTAACGCACCCTTTCCCATGGCATTCGGGTATGTTTAAGCTACAAAGTGGACAACCGGAACATTTGCTTCGTGGAGCAGCACTGGGTAAAGCCAACGATATTACAGAAGCACTTCTTGTCCAATTCGAGCAGGCGCTCTGTGATTACCTCTTGGAGGTACACAGTAATGGATTGCCCTTCGTAGAGAAACCGAGGTATGAATTCAATTAATCGGTGACCATGACCCCACTACAACGCATACCCACAGCAGAAGATTTAAAGGCAGCACAGGACAGAATCGCCCCTTATATTCACAGAACTCCTGTTTTTCAATCGCAGCAATTTAACGACCGCGTTGGAAGCCGCTGCGTGTTTAAAGGCGAACACCTGCAAAAAACCGGTGCGTTCAAAGCCCGAGGCGCCATGAATGCGGTACTGGTTCATAAGGAACGTGCGAAGGGAAACGGGTTTGTAACGCACAGCTCGGGCAATCACGGCGCCGCTCTGGCTTGGGCTGCGCGAACTATTGGCGAAAAAGCACACATCATTATGCCCAGCAATGCACCGAAGGCAAAAATTGAGGCGGTCCGCAGTTATGGTGGAATCATCGAATTCTGTGCCCCGACTTTAGCCGCACGTGAGCAAACGGCGAAAGCAGTGGAAGAAAAAGAGGGCGCTTTTTTCGTTCACCCCTACGACAACTATGATATTATCGCTGGACAGGCAACAGCAACCATGGAATTGCTCGAGGTGCATCCCGATCTAGAATACCTTTTCGTGCCTGTTGGCGGCGGGGGCTTATTGTCCGGGGCGGCGCTTGCAAATGCCTACTTTGGCTCAGCAACGCTTATAGGATGTGAACCTACCAATGCTTCCGACGCACACGAGAGTTTTTACAGTGGACATTGGGTTCCTGTGACCATTGCCGATACCATTGCCGACGGGTTGAAGACCTCATTAGGGAAGCGAAATTTCCCCATTATTCAATCCCATGTCGATGAAATTTTGCTGGTTACTGAAGCGGAAATTACAGCCGCTTGGCATTTCGTTTTGGCGCGATTGAAACAATTCATTGAACCTAGCGCAGCAACTGGAGTAGCTGCATGTCTAAAGAAATCGGCACGGGGAAAAACGGGAATTATACTTTGCGGCGGTAATATGGATACCCAAAACTGGGCACTACGATAAGTTTACAGCAACTACGATAAGTCTGTTTGCGCCATTTTGAGTAAATCACCTACGTTTATAACACCAACCAACAAACCCAGGAGTTACTCCTTTAAAGGCATCGTCATTACGACGGTGCCTTTTTCTTTTTGAAAAGAGGTCGTCACCGTCCAATCCTTTGGTCTTTTACTTCTTGAACGATTAAAAGCGATGCGGTCTTGAATCAATGAAAGCCCGTGCCCGGTGCCCCCTTGTCTGCTGTGCTCACCGTATCCCGAATCCTCCACTTTTAAGGTCAGTACTGTTGCTGTATGGCGCGCCTCAATGTGAATATTTGGTGCCGTACGTTCCTCATGTCCGGCATACTTAAAGCTATTTTCAACAAGCGGTTGGAACAAACCCGTAGGAATACGCACTTTACGCAATGCTTTAGGAATGTCTATGGTCACTTCGACGTGCGCATAAGAGCCCTTTTACCTCTGCTTGCGGCAACAATTTCTCCAATTGAAAAACCATTCCCCGAACAGCGATTATTTCATCGTCCAAAACTCCTATGTGACGGACGGTTTTCACTTTTGATAACCGCTAAGCATTCGAGCGACATACTTTCCTATGATGTCAAATTCCAAATTGATTCGATCCCCCACCTTTAGATGATGGAATACCGTATGCTCATAGGTATAGGGAATAATGGCAACACTGAAACCGCCCGCTATGGAGTCGACCACCGTAAGCGATGTTCCATTCACCGTAATGGAACCTTTTTCTACCGTAACATTACCTAATGCAGGGTCGTAAGCAAAGGAAAAAATCCATGATCCATCTTCTTCGGTAATGGAAGTACAATGGCCAATTTGATCCACATGCCCCTGCACAATATGGCCGTCTAAACGCGCACCCATCGTCATACAACGTTCTAGGTTAATAGGGTCGCCTTCCTTTAAATCGCCAATAGCTGTTTTTGCAATGGTCTCCTCAATGGCCGTTACGCGGTACGTTCGGTCACCAAAAATTTCTACCACCGTCAAGCAAATGCCGTTATGGGCGACGCTTTGATCTACTTTCAATTCGCTCGCAAGGTCTGAAGCGACATATAATTCTAGGTTTCCGCCGTTCTTTTCGACCTTAGCAACCTTGCCTAATTTTTCAATAATTCCAGTAAACATGAAGGGTTCTTTGTGGTTGGTTAAAATAGTACATTTGGCACTAAATGAATGACGCAATGAAAATCACAACATACACTCCTGATTACAATGGCAGCATCGCTATTGTTTATACCGATTCAAAAGAGCTTTCTCAACATTTAAACGAGGCACAACTCGATCGCGTTCATGCGCTTGGCGAAAAGTTTGAAGAAAAATGGTTGGAAGTTCAAGCGGGCACAGATACTGCTTGGGTGTATAAGCTTGGAAAAACTACAGATGCGGATGCGCGCGCAGAGAAAATGCGTCAAGCCGGTAATAAGTTGGTCCTCAAGGCAAATGCCGCATACCTGGACCGCATTGCTCTATTGGGTGCACACGTGCCGCATGTAGCCGAAGGTGCCATTTTGGGGAATTACCAGTTCCTCCGTTACTTCTCAGACAGCCATAAGCGTAAAAATTCCATGGCCCAATTGTTCGTTTCAAAAGAAGACGAACAAACCCTTGCGCCCATCGCCATTGCAACGATGGGTGCGCTCTTTGCGCGTGAATTGGTCAATACGCCTGTCATTGATTTAACAGCAACCGGTCTGGCCAATCAAGCAAAAAAAGCAAGCAAACGACACGGTTTTTCAATAGAAGTCCTGGAGAAAAAACAGATCGAAAGCCTCAAGATGGGCGGATTACTGGCTGTGAATTACGGTTCTCCTGAGCCTCCAGTATTCATCATCATGGAGCACAAGCCAAAGAACGCGAAGAATGAAAAGCCGTTCGTTTTAGTCGGCAAAGGGGTGGTTTACGATACCGGTGGTTTGAGCTTGAAACCTTCAAATTTCATGGACGACATGAAATCTGATATGGGCGGTGCTGCTGCCGTTATTGGCGCAATGAGTGCCGCGGCAGAGGCAGATCTTCCCGTACACATTATCGGCCTAGTTCCTGCAACGGATAACCGCCCCGGAGGCAATGCTGTGACACCTGGTGATGTCATTACCATTTCAGACGGCACCAGTGTGGAGGTCATGAATACAGATGCAGAGGGCCGATTAATTTTGTCCGATGCGTTGGTTTACGCCAAACGCTACCAGCCAGAATTGGTCATTGATCTCGCAACGTTAACGGGAGCTGCAGCAAGAGCTATAGGTCGTTATGCGATTGTAGGGATGGGAAACGCGCCTAAAGAGCACATGCTGGCACTTCAAGAAAGCGGCTACCGCACCCACGAACGGGTAGTTGAATTTCCATTCTGGGATGAATACAAGGACTTGTTGAAAAGCCCCATCGCAGATATGAAAAATATTGGTGGTGCAGAAGCAGGAGCCATTACTGCAGGAAAATTCCTAGAGCACTTCACCGATTATCCTTACATTCACTTAGATATCGCCGGGCCAGCATTTTTGAAATCTCGTGCCGGCTACCAGGTCGAAGGCGGAACCGGCATCGGGGTCCGTTTACTTTTCGACTTCCTAAACAACCTGAAGTAACCCTATGAGTGACGCTAAAGAAAATACACCGAACAAACCCAATACTCCTGACGGCCAGAATAAAGAGGGCAATGCCAGGAGAAGAGGTCGAGGCGGTAGAAATAGAAACCGTAACCGCGGCAAAAAAGAAGGCGAAGCTCAAGATGGAGCCCACGCGCAATCTAATCCGGAAAATTCTGAGGCTTCGGTAGGTGCCGCAACCGCATCAGCACAAAGCAATCCAAATGCTCAAGGCGCCGGAGGAAATAGAAACAGCCGTGGACGCAATCGAAATAATCGAAACAAACGCCGTGAAGGAAAAGATGTAAAAGCCGCACCGGTAAGCGAAGAAATCCAAACCGAATACGACTTACAAAAAGATCTGTACGACATCGATTTTTCAAGTGGCACAGCAGCCGCCGTTTATGAAGAAACGGTGCTTGAAAAACCCGTTATTGGGATTACTTGTGGCGATTTAAACGGCATAGGAATGGAGGTAATCATTTCAATGCTAGAAGATACCCGACTCACTGAACTGTGCACGCCGGTGGTATTTGCCTCCAGTAAATTGGCTTCCTACCATAGAAATGCCATCGACAAACGCGATTTTCAATTTCAACTTTGCGATACCATTGAAGATATTAGAGAAGGTTCGAACAACCTCGTATTAAGTTGGGACGACAATGTTGAAATTACCTTAGGAATACCTACTGATGTGAGCGGAGCGTACGCGCTAAAAAGTATTGATGCCGCTATCGAAGCAGCAAAAGCAGGGAAAATTCATGCACTGCTCACAGCGCCCATCAATAAACACAACATCGCTGCAAGCGTTGAGGGCTTTTCAGGCCATACCGGATACTTAGCGAATCAATTTAGCAATGAAGTGCTGATGATTTTGACTTCAGACCAATTAAAAGTGGCCACAGTAACCGGCCACGTGCCTATTTCTAAAGTAGCAGAAGGCATTACGGAAGCTTCCGTCGGTAAGGCGATCGAACTGCTTTCGCAAAGCTTAAAACGAGACTTTGGCATCGTAAAACCACGGATAGCAGTGCTCGGGCTCAACCCGCACGCAGGCGAAATGGGAACTATTGGTAGTGAAGAAGGGGAAACCATTCGACCGGCAATAGAAAAAGTGCAGCACAAAGACGCCGTAGTTAAAGGACCTTTTCCAGCAGACGGTTTCTTCGGACAAGGCTTCGAGTCGAAATTTGATGCCGTTTTGGGCATGTACCACGACCAAGTATTGGTTCCTTTTAAATCTTTAGCCATGGGTAGTGGTACAAATTTCACCGCTGGTCTAGAACTAGTTCGTACCTCGCCAGATCACGGAACAGCCATGCACCTTGCCGGCAAAGGCAAGGCTGATGCTACATCCATGAGAAAAGCGCTCTATACAGCAATCGATGTTTACCACGCGCGAAAGGGATATGATGAAATGACAAAAGATCCGCTAAAAAAACAAAAAGAGAAGAGTTAGAAGTTTTCAACAATTTCAATATCTTTGCCCGCTCATTCAGTGATACTTGACCTGTGAAAAAACGCGATTTTGATATTGCCTTTAGAGGCTTAGCGTTAGGACAACACGAGTTCCAGTATGATTTGGATGATACGTTCTTTACGCTCTTTGAATATTCAGACTACCGCGGTTTACGTGGAACGGCTGAGCTTATGATGTTGAAAAGTGAAACAGTTCTAGATGTAGAGCTTCGTTTTACTGGAACCATCGAAGCGCCTTGTGACATTACGAATGAGCTGTATACGCAGACGCTTGAAAATAGCTTTGCGATGCAGATTAAGTTCGGCGATGAATATAACGATGAAAATGAGGAACTCCTCATTCTACCGCACGGCAACTACCAGTTTAACGCAGGTCAAATGATCTACGAATTGGTGGTACTCAGTATTCCATCAAAGCTATTAGGCCCGAATGCCGGCAATGGTATTGAAGATTTGATTGAAGAGGAAGAAGACGAAACAGAAGAAAAGACAGATCCTAGATGGGATCAACTAAAAAACTTGTTGAATAAATAATTAAGTAGAGATGGCACATCCTAAACGCAGACAGTCGAGCACAAGAAGAGACAAGCGTAGAACACACTACAAGGCAGCTGATCAGCAATTGGCTATCTGCCCAACCACTGGTGAAGCCCACCTGTACCACCGCGCGCATTGGCACGAAGGCAAGTTGTACTACAAGGGTAAGGTAGTTATGGAAAAGGCTTAAGCCATTCTATAAAACATTGATTGTTAAAAAAGTAGCTCAATTTTGGGCTACTTTTTCTTTTTTAAACCCCTCTAAGTGTTCCACGGGGCCTATTTTAGCCCCCTACAACTGAAAAAACCATGAAAGCAGCAATCACCGCTATTGGCGGATACGTTCCAGAATATGTGTTGACCAACGATGAACTGGCAACCATGGTCGAAACTAATGATGAGTGGATTACCACGCGTACTGGCATCAAGGAGCGTCGCATCCTAAAACCGGAAGAAGGCATGGGTGCTTCTTACCTCGCTATCAAGGCTGTTGAGGCCATGAAAAAGGAATACGGTGTTGCCGTTGATGATGTAGATCTCGTTATTCTCGCTTCAGTTACACCGGATATGCCTGTGGCTATTACCTCTGCGTACATCGCGCAAGAAATTGGCGCTACAAACGCTTATGCTTTCGACTTACAGGCTGCCTGTTCCTCTTTTCTTTATGCGGTCAGCAATGCAGCTGCATATATTGAAAGCGGTAAATACAAAAAAGTACTGGTGGTTGGTTCCGATGTCATGTCCTCTATCGTAGACTACACAGACCGCACAACCTGTATTCTTTTTGGTGACGGTTGCGGCGTGGTACTCATGGAACCTAATGAAGAGGGCTTAGGTGTTCAAGACGAAATTCTAAGAACCGACGCAACAGGACGCGATTTTCTCCGTATCGAGGCAGGTGGTTCGTTCCTTCCGCCATCCCACGAAACCATCGACAACAAACAACATGCTATTCGTCAAGAAGGACAAAGCGTGTTCCGTTTTGCAGTAAGTCGTATGGCAGATACTTCAGCGGAATTGCTAGAAAAAAACAATCTGACGGGTGAAGATGTCGCTTATTTAGTGCCGCATCAAGCAAATCTCAGAATCATAGATGCCACTGCACGTCGTATGGAGTTAACCAAAGACAAAGTAGTCATCAATATTGAAAAATACGGCAACACCACATCGGCCACTATCCCGCTTGGACTCTGGGATTTCAGAGATAAATTCAAAAAAGGAGATAATATTTTCTTCGCCGCATTTGGCGGTGGATTTACTTGGGGCGCCATGTGGGTAAAGTGGGCCATCGATAAAAAATAACTCGTAACTTCATATTCCTAAATACATTTAATATGGACTTGAAAGAAATCCAGGCGCTCATCAAATTTGTCGCCAAAAGTGGTGCTCAAGAAGTGAGCTTAGAAACAGAAGATTTCAAGATTAACATTAAAACTGGCCCCGATGCTAGCGACCAGCCTACTTACGTTCAGGCTGCAACACCGCAGCAGTTGCCCGTTGCCGCGCCTGCTGCACCTGTAGCAGCAACAGAAGCAACGCCTACTGCACCAGCAGCACCAGCGGAAGCCGATGAAAGTGCAAACTACATCACTATTAAATCTCCAATGATTGGAACATTCTACCGCACGCCATCACCAGATCAAGATGCGTTCGTGAAAGTGGGCGACACCATCCAGCCAGGTGATGTACTTTGTATCGTTGAGGCAATGAAACTTTTCAATGAGATTGAAAGTGAAGTAAGTGGTAAAATCGTTAAGATTCTTGCAGACGATAAAACACCTATAGAATACGACCAGCCATTGTTCTTGGTTGATCCTTCTTAATTCATTTTAAACCTACCAGGTTATGTTTAAGAAAATACTCATTGCCAACCGTGGTGAGATTGCCCTTCGCGTCATTCGTACGTGTAAAGAAATGGGCATTAAAACGGTTGCTGTTTATTCAAAAGCGGATGCCGATTCTTTGCACGTGCGCTTTGCAGACGAAGCAGTTTGTATTGGTCCCGCTGCGTCGTCAGAGAGTTATTTAAGTATCCCTAACATTATTTCAGCAGCCGAGATCACGAATGCTGATGCCATTCACCCGGGATATGGGTTTCTGAGTGAAAACGCTAAATTCTCCAGAATCTGTGCAGAGCACGGCATTAAGTTTATTGGTGCGACTGCTGATCAGATTGATAAGATGGGTGATAAAGCGACGGCAAAGGAAACCATGAAAGAAGCAGGAGTGCCTTGTGTACCTGGCTCTGAAGGCATCCTTGAATCGCTTGAACACGCTCGAAAAACGGCTGCAAAAATTGGCTACCCCGTAATGATGAAGGCTACCGCAGGCGGTGGCGGTAAGGGTATGCGCGCAATTTTTGCGGAGAGCGAACTAGAGGGTGCTTGGAAAAGCGCTCGTAGAGAATCTGCTGCTGCCTTTGGCAACGACGGCATGTACATGGAGAAACTCATCCTTGAACCGCGTCATATTGAGATCCAGGTGATCGGCGATAGTTACGGTAAAGCGTGTCACTTGTCTGAGCGCGACTGTTCAGTGCAGCGTCGTCACCAAAAATTGGTGGAGGAAACGCCATCGCCGTTTATGACGGATGAATTGCGCAAGGCAATGGGAGATGCTGCTGTGAAGGCCGCTGAATTTATTTCCTATGAAGGCGCTGGAACAGTCGAGTTTTTAGTTGATAAAGACCGTAATTTCTACTTTATGGAAATGAATACACGGATTCAGGTAGAACACCCAATCACTGAGCAAGTGGTGGGTTTTGATTTGATTCGTGAACAAATTAAAGTGGCTGCCGGAGAAAAAATCTCAGGTAAAAACTACTTCCCTGAAATGCACAGCATAGAAGTACGGATTAACGCAGAAGATGCTTTCAACGACTTTCGTCCATCACCAGGTAGAATTGGCTCTTTCCATGCACCAGGAGGTCACGGCGTGCGTCTAGATACCCATTGTTACAGTGGTTATATGATTCCACCGTTTTACGATTCTATGATTGCTAAATTGATCGTTACTGCACGTACGCGTGAGGAAGCAATCGATAAGCTTGAGCGTGCCTTAGATGAATTCGTTATCGAAGGTGTGAAAACGACTATTCCGTTCCACCAGCAATTGATACAAAACGAAGACTTCCGCAGAGGTGTGTACACCACGAAATTCATGGAAGATTTCAAATTGGTCGAATAAACGTTCAACACAGGTTTGCATAAAAAAGCCTGGCGCCTAGCGCCAGGCTTTAAATTCCCGCCAATTTTGTTTTGCGGTTAAAACAATTTCCTTGGGGCGTGACAATACGGAGTACCTCCTTTATTGTCGTAATAATCTTGGTGGTAATTTTCAGCTGAATAGAAGGCTGCCGCTGGCAGCACCTCCGTGGCCACATCATAGCCCTTGGTTTCAAGCAGACCGATGAGTTTTTCAGTAACCTCACGCTGTGCCTGATTCTGGAAAAATACCGCACTACGGTACTGTGGCCCTATATCAGGCCCCTGTCCATTGCGTTGAGTAGGGTCGTGCGTTTCAAAAAATACCCGCGCAATTTCTTCAAACGAGACCTGCTGTGGATCAAAGACTACGTGCACAGCTTCATAGTGACCTGTGCGCTTGCTGCAGACCTCGCGATAGGTAGGATTCTTCACCATACCACCCGTATAGCCGCAAGTCGTTGCAAGCACACCTGGGATTTTTTGCAAATAAAATTCTGTGCCCCAAAAACATCCGGATGCTAAGACAGCTACTTCCTGTCCTTCTTCGGGTGCCGGTATGGTGGCCATCGCATATGCGTCGCTCATCTTCTTGTTGGTTTGGGCCGTACAGCTCGCCATAAAAGCAAACAAGGCCATTACTATTGTTTTAATTCTCATACCTGAATAACACAAAAAAGACAAAAGTGGTTCGGCTGAAGTATGATCCAATTAAAATTATCCGATGAATCCTTTCTTCAACAAGACCTCAGCAATTTGAACGGTATTTGTAGCGGCTCCCTTACGAAGGTTGTCGCTAACAATCCATAGGTTCAGGGCGTGATCGGTGGTGAAGTCACGGCGCAATCGGCCCACAAATACATCGTCCTTTCCCTCGGCCATTAAAGGCATTGGATAGGTATTGAATTCAGGGCGATCCTGAAGGGTGATGCCCGGAGTGTCATTTAAGATCTTTCGCACCGCCTCCAAAGTGAATTCGCGCTCAAATTCTACGTTCACACTCTCACTGTGTCCGCCCTGCACAGGAACGCGAACTGCGGTAGCGGACAGCTTTATGCCGGCATCGCCAATGATTTTAACCGTTTCCTGGGTCATCTTCATTTCCTCTTTGGTGTAATCGTTCTCGAGGAAAATATCGCAATGCGGAATGCAATTACGATCAATTTTATACGGGTAAACCATTTGTGGGTTTTCGCCATTGCGCTCTCCCTCAAGCTGATCAACCGCCGCTTTACCGGTTCCAGTAACACTTTGGTAAGTACTGACTATAACGCGCTTCGCCCCAAAAGCTTGGTGCAGCGGGTGCAGTGCCATGACCAATTGGATGGTCGAGCAATTGGGATTTGCAATGATGAAATCTTGCGCAGTTAATGCATCCGCGTTGATTTCTGGTACTACCAATTTTTTGTCGGCATCCATGCGCCATGCGCTCGAATTATCGACAACACGCGTTCCAGCCGCCGCAAATTTTGGCGCCCACTCGAGCGAGGTTTCGCCTCCGGCAGAGAAAAGTGCTACATCAGGTGCCGCAGCAACGGCCGCCTCTAGGCTTTGAATGGTCCAATCCCGTCCGCCAAAAGCCACCGATTTACCCACGCTACGCTGCGATGCCACAGGAATAAGTTCCGTGACAGGGAAGCTGCGTTCCGCCAATACTTTCAAAATAATTTGGCCAACCATTCCAGTGGCGCCGACAACTGCAATTCTCATAAAAATTGACTTAACTTATATGGTACCCCGCAAAGCTACTTCTAAACTGCCTTATGTTCACCGACTTGTTTCGTAGTGCACTAACGCTTTGTTTTTGCCTCATTTTTAACGCCGCCACGGGCCAATTTTACCAACTTCTCGACTCCTTAACTGCCCCACATGTAGACTGGGAAGGCGATACCGCGTGGATGCACTTTTCAGCAGATGGATTGCGGAGCGCAGCGCCTGCTGCGGGTGCTTTGGAATGGCGTCGCGAGAGTCGCGCTGCGCTCCGCGGAAATTGGAGCCTCCAAATGCATATGGATTTTAACCCGTCCACGGCTAATTTTTGCAGTTTTAGGTTCATCGAATCGGACTGGGGTTATTATGCCATTCAACTCTCCGGATCCAGCGGCGATGATCTCTCCTTGCAACTGCATACCCTTGAAAAAGACAGCGTTCTCGCTGCAATTTCAGGCTACGTGAACCGCAATGCAGTAGCCGTTGCGCTGCGGATTGAACGCGACAGCAACTACACTTTTCACGTGTACGATGCGGACACACTCTTATTCAGCACGACCGACAGCACGCTGCGTTCCTCAAAAAGTCTTAGTCTGCACTGCACCTATACCTCAAGCCGCGTGGATAAATTTTTGTTCTCAACATTGAAGGCCGAAGGCTATGCTTTTCGTGATACCGTCGCACCGAAATTGCGAACCATTGATGTTTTATCGCCACGGCAGCTCAGGCTTAATTGGTCCGAACCTACTTTACCTGCACCCGGAAGTCTAAACGGTGTCATTGCACGTTCGCAGGACGGCACACCTCTTGATACCGCATTTTATCCCTATTTGGGGCCATCGCATTGGGACGTGTTCTTCGATCGGCCCATTCCTCTGGGTCGATGTGCTATAGAAGTACCCCTGGCCGTCGACACAGCGGGCAATCTCACCTTTTTCGCTGTAGACTCCGTGCTGCTGAACTATCCGGCTCGCCAAAGCGTACAAATTATCGGCATCCACCAGATTGAAGGAAACCAAGGCGATTATTTTATTGCCTACAGTCCTGTTTCCATGCCCGAAGCCGTGTTGGACCTCATCACAGAAAGTGGAACGAAAAAAACCATTCCTTGCCCCCTAGATTCAGGAACAATCCGCTACGGAAACGGTCAAAACGTACAAATCCTGCCCGGATTTTCTCTGCCCGATGAAGGCGTGCTCATCCTGAAAAACGAAGGCATCCCCGTTGCCGTTCAACCTTACGATTTTCCATATGCTCCGCATCAATCTTTTGGTGATTTCCTATTACTCGCCGATTCCATGTCCTATACCACTACTCAATGGCGCGTCGTTCCCACTGCAATCGCCATTTCTGGACCCATTCCGTCTAAAAATCTTCCTAAAAATCCACCCAACGGTCTCTTTGGGGATGAAAACGGTACCAACTATGTTCAATTTTCCCATTCGCTCTATTCCTACCTCCACCTGCTCTCGCCAAAACTGCAAGCACAATGGACTTCCGATGCGCCTTTCTTACTGCCCGTGGTGCAAGCGGCACTTCCATCACTATTGGGAGATTCAAGCCTCCATCTCCTACCTGCTGAATTCCCAGATTCAGGAACCGTGTTCATCAATGAAGTCCACGCCGCTCCAGACCAATTAGAAGAGTTCATAGAATTGGCCTCCACCAGCCAACAGCCCATTCGCCTTGACCCACTTCGCCTTCTAAAAACTGCCGCTTCTGCAACTTCAGCGTACCGATTTTACGATGTCCCACCTGCCTTTTGTGCGCTACAACCGCCCCTCTTCCCGTTACTCGCCCCACATCAACTTCGTGCCTTTCCAAGCCCCACTACTTTGCCAAACGATACAACCTCGCTATTCCTGCAAGGAACCGGCGCACGAACCTTAGACGAAATCACCTACAGCCCCTGGGAAGCGCCGCTCGAACACCGCAGTTGGGAACGCATTTCCCTGCACAGCCCTGGTCGCGCTCCCTCGAATTGGGCACCCCACCATGCACGCTGGTGCTGCCCTACAGAAGCCTCTCCAAACACTACCAACAGCTGCGCTTCCTCCACGGGCGGCGTTGAACTCAGTGCGCATCTTAAACGCTCCCACCTCAGCTTTGACCCTAATCATTACCTCCCTTCGACCGATCTGTGGGTGTCCATGGCGGCCGGAGACGTCCTCTCCCTTCGGCTTTTAGATCGCGCCGGCCGCCCCATCACCCAATGGCATTCTTTTCAAGGAATTGCAGGAGAAAACCCCATCAGTATAGGCCCTTATCTGTGGGGCGAAAGTCTCTTAAGGACAGGAATTTACACGGTTCAAATCCGACTTAAAAAATCTTCATCGCAACGCATAAAAAATCTACCGATATCTATCTACAATCCGTAATTTTCACTCAAGAACTACCCAAATGGATAAAGAAGCCAAAATCGTGGCGTTTGATCCGAACGAACCGGCATTAAACACCCACTTATTCGGTCTGCCTTTCGACGCAGACGAATGCGACGTACATGTTTTTCCAGCGCCTTGGGAGGTGACTGTGAGTTATGGTGCAGGAACTGCTGAAGGACCTGCAGAGATTGAGGTGGCCTCCGCACAGGTGGACCTGTTCGATGAACAGTTTCCCAACGGATGGCAGCGCGGCATCTGGATGCATCCCATCGACGAAGCATGGGCGGAAACCAGTGCGAATCTGCGTGAAAAAGCCTCGCAATATCTTACGGCATACGAACAAGACGATGTCAGTGACCTCGAATTGCGCTTGTTGGATGAAATCAATGATAAATGCGGACATTTCCACCGTTGGGTTGAAAAGAATGTAAGCCAATTATTAGCAAAAGACCGCAGCGTCATTCTTTTAGGTGGCGACCACAGTACTTCCTTAGGATCCTTACGCGCTCACAAAGCGAAGTACGGCAGCTTCGGTATACTACAGATTGATGCGCATGCGGACCTTCGAAATGCTTACGAAGGCTTTACCTATTCGCACGCGAGCATTATGTACAACGCCTTGTCAGAGCATTTAGCGGACCAATTATGTATTGTCGGACTACGCGATTACTGCCATGCAGAAGCAGCAATGATCGAAGAAGACCCGCGCATTACCGTTCATACCGACCGCGCAATGAACGAGCAGCTTTTTAGCGGAAGCAACTGGGCAGAGGTCACCTTAAAAATTGTTGCAACCTTACCTCAGCAAGTCTATCTGAGCGTTGATATCGATGGACTCGATCCTGCACTGTGTCCGGGAACGGGTACGCCTGTCCCGGGTGGTTTGTCCATGGGCCAATTCCTCCACCTCATTGACGCCGTTGTTGCCTCAGGCCGTAAAATAATTGGTGCTGATTTAGTAGAGGTGGTTCCCGGCGAAAACCAATGGGATGCTAATGTAGGCGCTCGTGTATTATATGCCTTATCCCATCGTCTTACCTGACCACATATTCGGCTAAAACCACGTACCTTTGTTGAAATTATCTTAAGCACGTTGCTATGAAATTCGGTGTAATCACCTTCCCAGGGTCCAACTGTGACCAAGACATGATTTATGTACTCGGAACCATTATGGGGTACGAAACCGTCAACTTGTGGCACAAAGACACGGACCTTCAAGGTGTGGATTGTGTGGTGTTGCCAGGTGGGTTCTCGTATGGAGATTACCTCCGTTCAGGCGCAATCGCAAAGATGAGCCCTATTATGGGCAGCGTGATTAAGTTTGCAAACGACGGCGGTTACGTTTTAGGTGTATGTAATGGGTTCCAAATTCTAACCGAAAGCGGATTATTGCCGGGAGCGCTTCGTCACAACGACAGCCACAAGTTCATTTGTAAAAATGTATACATCAAACCGGTTTCTAAATCTGCTGGAATTAGCGCTGATCTCGATCATACCCGCGGCTATAAAATCCCTATCGCACACGGTGAAGGAAATTACTACTGCTCAGAAGAGACATTGGCTGAATTAAAAGCCAACGATCAAATTCTTTTCCAATACAGCACCGCTGAAGGTGAAGTTGGACCAGCTGTTAATCCAAACGGCGCTCTAGAGAACATTGCGGGCGTTTCTAACGCAACTAAAAACGTTTTTGGAATGATGCCTCATCCAGAGCGCGCAGCAGACGCAGCGCTTAAGAATGAAGATGGATTGGAGTTATTCAAAAGCATGATCGCGCACATGGTTGTTGCGTAATTGCTCGAGCCTTATCGACATAAAAAAGCCCCGAAGCAGTTGTGCTTCGGGGCTTTTTCTTTTGCTTGGAGCTGCATCCTACTGCAACACAATGGCTTCATTCTCTACACCCTTATCGGTAATGATTTGAAGTACATAGGTTCCGCGCGCCCAATCCTGCACATCCATCCGCATCTCTCCGCTCACGCGACCGGTATAAACCAATCTGCCTGCAGCATCTAAGAACCGTACTTGTGCAGCACCTTCAACGCGAAGGGTCAGTACTTTTTGTGCGGGATTTGGATATACACTCCACCCTGAAGTTAAGGCTTCACCTAGACCAATATTTACCACACTATACACGTCCGAAACATTCGAACACTGGATGTTTGAGAAAATTCGAACGTAGTAATCCCCGTTTGATTGTGGCAAGAAGGTCGCACCATTTGCACCACTGATCGGATTCATGTTCGCGTCCAACCACTCGTAAGTAAACGTTCCCGCAGGCGTAGCAGCGGCAAGCTCGCCAGTGGTATTCTGAGAAACCGTTGGCTTACCCGGTGCAGGTTGTATACTGATGGCACGTTGTTTTGTGTTTGAACAGCCCGTAGTTGCATCCGTATACGTATAGTACACCCAATGAGAACCCACACCAGCAGCAGCCGGATCTATACTATCGTTAGCGATGCCCGAACCGCTGTACACACCGCCGGAAGGCTGACCGCCTGAAAGAAGTTGAGGTCCGTCCAGTTCACAAACGTAGCCCTGTGAGCTTAGCGAAACCGCCGGTAGACTGTTCACTGTCAATGTTACTGAGTCAGCGACTAGCGGATTGGCGACACAATCGTCGGAACTCGCCATTTCTACTTTCAAAACATCATTGTTTGCAAAAATTCCTGCGTACGTGAGCGTATTGCTCGCGACCACTGAACCGTTCAGTACCCAATTAATGGTAGGACTTGCCCCTCCGTTAGTAGGGGTAGCCGTAAAGGTTGCACTATCGCCATTACACAAGGCCGATGAAGCTGTTGTAGAGAGGGCAATACTCGCTGAAGGTGCACTGATGATCGTAACATAATTGGACAGTACAACAGAATCTACACCTGCCGCATTAGCCACTACGAGTTTCACATCGTAAGTCCCCGGAGTAGAATAGATCACTGATGGATTCGCAGCAGTGCTTGTGCTCGGAGTTCCGCCCTGGAAAGACCACAAGCGCGATGCAGCGGACGGTGCTGTATAATCATAGAATTGTAATGTCTTACCCGTACAACCGGCAGTATCGCCCGAGAAAGCAGCAACAGGCGGGAATTGCGCTTGGCCAAAAATGTTGATGTTGTCGAGATAAATGTTGTTGCCGTAACCATTGACTGAAACGAATTTAATACGTACCCCGGCGCTACCACTGTAAGCATCTAAATCAATTGTAGGACAACTCACGGAAGATGAACCGTGACACCAATACGTGGAGTCGGCAGGTACAAAGGCAGAGGTCACTTCTCCTGCTGTCGTGAAAATGGCCTCAGAACCGTCGTAAGCCGCCATTAAATCCCAAGTTGACCCACAATCGTCACTTGCATACACTTTCAAACTGTCTTTGTAACCGCTCGAATAATAGGCTGAGGCATATTCAAATTCTAGCTGAATTAAAGTATCGTTGGAAAAGTCTAGTGCTGGACTGATTAATTCGTCTAAGGCACCCGTAGTACTGTAGGAATAATGGTTCACCGTCATTGAGGTATTTCCGGGGCTCGTTCCATTTGTAGTGGCTGCTACCCAAGTAATTCCCGCATCAGGATTGGCTATTTCCCAACCTGAAAGGCCCGATTCAAAATCCTCTGTGAACGGCAGCGGTGCACCTCCCACACCTAAAATCTGGAAGGCCGTTGTATCGTCTGTACCGTAGGTATTGCTTGCTGTTAAGGTCACCGTGTACGCGCCGGTCGCAGTGAACGTTACTTTGGGGAATTGAGAACTGTCATTAGTTCCGCCAACAAAGTTGTAGGTAGCCGGAGTGATCTGCCAATGCCACGCAGTAGGAAGTCCACTTGATAGGTCGGTAAACGAAACCGTATCTCCCAACGAACAGGTCGCCAATGGATCCGCTGTAAAGGATGCTATGGGTGCAGTGGTGAAGCCGCTCATTAAAGGACTCTGCCATACGCCACGCCCATAGGTACCAATGCGAATAAGTGCATCATTCTCGTAAATTTCAATGTCCGAAATAATTACGTTCGGCAAGTTTTTATTGAAACTGATCCACGATGGGAAGTTAGAGCTGGTATAGTACACGCCTATATCCGTCCCAACATAAATACCGTCGCTGGCACCGCCTTCAAAAGCCACTGCTGTGGCAGGAACGTTAGGTAATCCCGAACTGAGATTAGACCATGTTGCACCTGCGTTGAAGGACTCCATCACCTTTCTGTTACCGGCATAACCACTAATGGAGATGATAATATGCTCCTCATCATTTGGGTCAACAGCTACACCCGAGATGTTATTTGGGGAAGGACTCATAGAGCCCGAAGGCGTAATACTCGACCAGGTGCTTCCACCATTTGTAGAAATGAAGATATTGCTGTTGATAAGCACATAGATGTAATCCGTATTGGAAGGCGCTACCTCAAACTCATCAATATTCGAATTACCGCTGATGTTGTTTGAAGAAGTTGCCGCCCACGAGCCTCCAGCATTTGTTGATTTCCAAATTTTCTTGAATCCTGCGTAAACGGTATTCGTTGTAACTGGATCCACATTGAATGGCGTCACCCAGTTTCCCGAACCTGAAACAGATAGCGTGTTGATGGAGCTAAAAAAGCCACCGCCGTTGGTGCTCTTGTAAAAATCACCGTAATAGATAGAGGTATACATGAGGTTATCATTCACCGCGTCTACACCATTATCCATTCCATCACCCCCGGTTACTTCAGACCAGTTGACTGTCGTGCTTCTTAAGTGCGAGCCGTTGTCTTGAGCACCGGCTAAAATGACAGCGGTATCTGAAGTACTTTGACTGATTTTATAGTATTGCGTGATGTTCATGCCGTCGTTCAAATCACTCCAAGAACTCCCACTATTCGTAGTTTTATAGACACCACCATCGGTTCCGACGTACAATTCAGAAGTACCCGGTCTAAAATCCGCATGATGATGATCTGCATGAACATAAGGGGTTGATCCGGCACCGTACCAGTGACCTACACAGGTCCAGTTGCTACCGCCGTTCGTTGATTTCCATATGTTTACACCTCCTACATAAATGGTGTTTTCAGAATTGGGATCACACGCAATGGATAAATCATACCAGGCCTGACCACCAGATCCAGAACCTGTGTTTGACCATCCCATAATATTGGGGGTAGAACTCATTAAGCTCCAATTGGTCCCTCCGTTTGTTGAGCGGTATAAACCGCCAAAACCATAGTTTGAAGATCCATAGACTAAATAAACTACACCAGGTACAGCGCTTACTGCTACTTCACAACGATACACGCCATTCGTAGGTAGGCCGCTGGTCATTTGTGTCCAGGTTTCACCAGCGTCCGCAGAGCGGTAAAGCTTCGGGCTCGATCCGCTCGTCGTTGCATAAACCGTATCTCCATGACCCATGCGCATGCCGTAAAAAGATCCACTTTGCTCTAATGTAAAGTTCTGACCGTAATTCGTACTGCGGTACACCCCACCGTTTGTAGCCGCAAGAACAATGTGCGTACTGTCGGGATGAACCACGATACGACCGATGCGATAATTCTGTGAAGGAGACCAAGACAAGGAAGTGCTGTTCCACGTGATACCACCGTCTGTAGATTTCAATAAACCAAAACTGTACGTATCCGCAGCATCACGGTCACCCGTTGCGAGATACATAGTATCCGGATGTAAAGGATCGATAGCTAGATCACTTACCCCGAGGTTGGTGAGCTCGTCTGTAAATGTGGTCCAACTTTGCCCGTCATCGTAACTTACCCAAAGGCCGCCTGCTGGAGCACCCGCATAAATGGTATCGTGGTGATTAGGGTGAAAGGCTACTCCGTTGATACGACCTATCCCACCGCCTGATGGAGCGTTCACAGGGCCCATAACAGACCAATCTCCATATTCCGTTGTAGACGATGCTTGTTGCTGCTGAATGGCCTGATACAATACCGATGGATGTGGACGCTCGCCTGTCTCGCCAACGCGTGCTCCCATCATGTATTCCCAACGCTTGAATTGCTTCCAACCGTGCCCTTTTTCATAAGGCTTGCCATCAAAATCAGCATTGAACTTATCCACTACCGTATGAAAATTCACACGATAATCTTGCATTGCTTCAACCCACGTCATCTCACGAATCTCCTTGTCTGTCAAGGTTGTAGACGTGCGTTCTTGGGCGTTTGCAATAAAAGTGGCGGCGATAAAGGCTAACGATACTGTAATCTTCCGTAGCATAGGGATGTGTTAAGGACCCTAAAGCTACAAAAACCGAGCCTTTTTATTCTTCCGTTTTCGCAGTAGTTGCGAGCTTTAACTCATTTAGCTGCATACTATCTATAGTTGCTGGAGCATCAATCATTACATCACGGCCCGCATTGTTTTTCGGAAACGCAATAAAATCTCTGATGACTTCCGCGCCGCCTAAGATGGCCACTAGTCGGTCAAAGCCGAAAGCGAGACCACCGTGAGGAGGAGCGCCATATTCGAATGCACTCATCAAGAAACCGAACTGCTTCTCTGCTTCTTCCTTGCTAAATCCTAACAAGTCAAACATGCGGCTTTGAAGCGCACGATCGTGAATACGTATAGATCCACCACCAATTTCATTTCCATTCAATACAAGGTCGTATGCGTTTGCACGAACATTCCCCGGATCGGTGTCAATGAGGGCAATATCTTCGGGTTTTGGTGAGGTGAAAGGATGGTGCATTGCGTGGTAACGCTCCGTTTCATCATCCCATTCTAAAAGCGGGAAATCCATCACCCATAACGGTGCGAATTCTTCTGGGTTTCGCAAGCCCATTTCTTCTGCAATATGAAGACGTAATTCAGAAGTGGCTTTGCGCGACAAACGCTCTTCTCCAGCTAAAATCAAAATCAAATCACCCGGCTTCGCATCAGTAGCTTTGGCCCATTCAGCTTGCTGTTCTTGCGTGTAGAATTTATCAACTGAGCTCTTGTAGGTACCGTCTTCGTTAACCTTACAATAGACCATTCCTTTCATACCTATGTCTGGACGCTTCACCCAATCGGTCAATTTATCGATCTGCTTGCGCGTCCACTCACCGGCACCAGGGACAGCAATACCGAGAACGGTTTCGGCCTGATCAAAGACCACGAATCCCATATTTTGAGTGAGACCGTTCAAATTCGCCAATTCCATCCCAAAACGAATATCAGGCTTGTCATTTCCGTAGCGCTCCATCGCCTCTGCATAGGTCATGCGCGGCACACTGTCGATCGCTACGTTTTTCACTTCCTTGAGCAGGTGTAACAAAAGGCCTTCGAACGTATTCAAAATATCTTCTTGCTCCACGAAAGCCATCTCACAGTCAATCTGCGTAAATTCTGGCTGACGGTCCGCACGTAAATCTTCATCGCGGAAACAACGCGTAATCTGGTAGTACTTATCGTAGCCACTCACCATCAACAGCTGCTTAAATGTCTGTGGACTCTGCGGCAATGCGTAGAATTTTCCTTCTTGCATGCGCGAAGGCACAACGAAATCGCGCGCACCTTCTGGGGTAGATTTGATTAAAAACGGTGTTTCTATATCCATAAAACCTTGTGCATCTAGGTACTTCCGAACCTCAATGTTCACACGATTTCTCAAAGCTAGATTGCGCTGTAGCGGCCCGCGACGCAGATCCAAATAGCGGTACTTCATACGAAGCTCTTCGCCGCCATCGCTTTCTTCTTCAATGGTAAACGGGGGCGTGTTCGCTGCGTTCAATACAACCAGCTTCGCACTTTTTATCTCCACATCACCTGTAGGCATATTGGAGTTTTTACTGTGGCGCTCAATCACCTCACCTTCGATTTGAACTACCCATTCGCGGCCCAAACTACGTGCTGCCTTCAACAACTCAGCATTCCATTCCTCATTAAACGCAACTTGTGTAATCCCGTAACGGTCACGTAAATCTAAGAAGGTCATGCCGCCCAATTCGCGCGAACGTTGCACCCAGCCGGCGAGGGTTACTGTTTGTCCTATATGTGATGCGCGCAATTCGCCGCAAGTATGAGATCTGTACATCTTTGGTGGTGTTTGAACCGCAAAAATAGCCAAACTTGTGGGCCAATTCCCTATTTTGCGTAGAAGATGATAGACCTAAACGATCACAATGTGTATATGAGGGCCGCCTTGGCAGAAGCGCAGGTCGCTGCAACCGCAGGAGAAGTCCCTGTAGGAGCGGTAATTGTTGCTGCCGGGCGCATAATCGCCCGTAGCCATAACCTAACGGAATTGCTCACTGATGTGACCGCACACGCTGAAATACAAGCAATTACAGCTGCAAGCAATTACCTCGGTAACAAATACCTTCAAAAATGCACCCTCTACGTCACGCTGGAGCCTTGCCCTATGTGTGCGGGAGCCTTGTTTTGGTCACAAATGGGACATGTCGTTTACGGAGCCAGCGATGATAAACGTGGGTACCAAAAACACGGCGGTCCTATGCATCCAAAAACTAAAATAACGAGTGGTGTGATGGCAGAGGAATGTGCCCAATTACTCACTGATTTCTTCGCAAGCAAACGAAACTAAACCACGCCATGATTCTCAGCACAACGGACATCATTGTTCTCGTCGTACTTCTTCTCTCGACCGTATTAATCGGTCTGTATTTTGGTCGAAGTAAAAAGAAAACGCTCAGTGAATACTTCTTAGGTGGCCGCTCACTTCCATGGTACATCGCAGGGATTTCTATGGTCGCTACCACCTTTGCTGCAGATACGCCTTTAGCAGTAACCGAGCTTGTAGGCCAGTACGGCATTAGCGGGAACTGGCTTTGGTGGAATTTACTTGCTGGGGGCATGTTAACCACCGTATTTTTTGCCCGATTGTGGCGACGCTCTGGACTTACGACTGAAGTTGAATTTATTGAATTTAGGTACTCCGGACGTCCTGCTGCCTTGCTTCGCGGGTTTAAAGCCATTTACCTCGGAGGCATTATGAACGTACTGATCATGGGCTGGGTGAATGTTGCCATGATTACGCTGCTCGAAGGATTCTTTGGAATGACCCACGAATCTGCCTTTGTGTGGACCGGCGTTGCGCTGCTCATCGTAGTTTTCTACGTCAGTTTTTCGGGACTCAAAGGAGTCGTATATACCGATGTATTCCAATTCGTCTTAGCCATGTCAGGCTCCATCGCCTTAGCCTATTATGTGCTTAAAGCACCAGAAATTGGTGGGCTTGCAGGCCTTCGCGCCGCGCTCCCTGAGGAGACGTTTTCCTTTTTACCTTCTGTAGGTGAAGGAGCTGCCGGAGGGCGCTACCAAATCTCACTGGCCTCGTTCCTTGCTTTCTTCGGAATGGTATGGTGGACCTCTTGGTACCCAGGAGCTGAACCCGGTGGCGGGGGGTACAGCGCACAAAGAATGCTCTCTACTAAGGACGAGCGCAGTTCTTTTTTAGCGAGCGCGCTATTCCAAATTGGCCACTACGCAGTGCGCCCATGGCCATGGATTATCGTCGCATTAAGTGCGATCGCTTTGTATGGTGGACAGCACAATCTCGCAGAGCAAACGCCTGACTTTATTAACTACGAATGCCTCACAGGCATCCATGATTGCGAACCACTTACCGCGGAGCAGCAAGCTGAATATGCACAGTGGGTAGCGACCTGGGAACCCATTTATGGAGACAGACTTCCTGAGGCCTTGAAGTACCAACAAGATTATCGGTTCGGCTACATCTTCATCATGCGCGACTACTTGCCTAAAGGAATTTTAGGCATGCTGCTTGCTTCTTTCTTCGCCGCCTACATGTCCACAATGTCTACCCAATTAAACTGGGGAGCATCCTACCTTATTAATGACTTTTATTTGCGCTTCCTTCGGCCCAACGCCCCACGCCGACTGAGCCTAAGTATTTCTAGAGCGACCACGCTCTTGCTTGCGGTTTTTGGCCTACTCATTACCTCACAGATGAACAGCATCGCTGGCGTTTGGCAGTTCATCATGGAATGTGGCGCGGGATTAGGTTTGGTCCTGATTTTACGTTGGTACTGGTGGCGCATCAATGCATGGACGGAAATAACTGCCACCGTAGCCCCATTTATCGCATATGCAATCGCTCATTACGGATTAGCTTGGGCGTTCCCCAACAGCTTTTTCTTCACCGTCGGCTTTACTACCCTCGCATGGCTATTAACCATGTACACGACTTCACCAGAATCCAGCAGTACACTTGTGGATTTTTACGCTAAAGTCCGACCTGGAGGGGCCTGGAAACCCGTTGCTTGGAAAGTCGCAGATGATCCAGAAATCAAGGACGGCCCCGCAACCCCACTGCTCATACTGTACTGGCTAGGAGGAATTGCAGCAGTCTATGGCGCCTTATTCTTAGTAGGTGCCCTGCTCTTTAAATGGTAGCATTGTAGCTTTCACCAGAGCGGAAATCAAAAAAAATCCCCCGGGCGCGATGCACCCGGGGGATAGTATATTCTAAAAAAATCGCGGCCTAGAGCGTACGCTTGACCTCTGTGAATCCAAAGGCTTCTACGATATCTCCAACCTTGATATCATTGAATTTTTCAATGTTAAGACCACATTCGAAGCCTTGACGTACTTCTTTTGCATCGTCCTTGAAGCGCTTGAGTGATCCCAATTTTCCGGTGTAAACCACTACACCATCGCGAATGATACGAACGTCATTATTACGTTCGATGACACCGTCTGTAACCATACATCCTGCGATGGTTCCAACTTTGGAAATCTTAAATGTTTCACGAATCTCAGCCGTACCCTTAATCTCTTCTTTGACCTCAGCAGAAAGCATGCCTTCCATGGCATCGCGCACTTCATTGATCGCATCATAGATGATGGAATACATGCGGATTTCTACTTCTTCCTTTTCAGCAAGCTTACGTGCTTGCGCAGAAGGGCGAACTTGGAAACCAACAACGATGGCTTGAGAAGCTGTAGCTAACAATACATCACTTTCAGAAATCTGACCCACACCCTTATGGATGATGTTCACTTGAATTTCCTCAGTAGTTAATTTTTGTAACGAATCAGAAAGTGCTTCAACGGAACCGTCCACATCACCCTTGAGGATAATATTGAGCTCTTGGAAATCTCCAACCTTCAAACGGCGGCCAATTTCTTCGAGCGTCATTTGTTTCTGCGAACGAACACTTTGCTCGCGCTGAAGCTGTAAACGCTTCTGAGCAATTTGCTTCGCCTCTCTTTCATCGTCCATGATGATGAAACGATCTCCAGAGGTTGGTGCACCGTCCAAACCTAAGAGGTTTACCGGGGTAGAAGGACCAGCCACTTTAATGCGGTTCCCACGTTCATCCAGCATGGCTTTTACTTTACCGCTGTATTGACCGGCAAGTACGTAATCACCCACCTTCATGGTTCCCGATTGAATCAACGCCGTACACATATACCCGCGTCCTTTATCCAACGAAGCTTCGACAATAGTCCCGCTCGCGTTTTTGTTTGGATTGGCTTTCAGATCAAGCATCTCTGCCTCTAAAATTACCTTATCCAAAAGCTCTTCGATATTCAACCCGGTTTTTGCAGAAATTTCTTGACACTGAACGTTACCGCCCCAATCCTCAACGAGGACATTTTCTTGTGCCAATTGTTCTTTAATCTTGTTCGGGTTTGCAACCTCACGGTCCACTTTATTGATAGCAATAACGATAGGGACCCCTGCCGCTTGCGCGTGAGAGATGGCTTCTTTCGTTTGTGGCATCACCGCATCATCTGCGGCAACAACGATAATCGCAATATCCGTCACTTGCGCACCACGTGCACGCATGGCTGTAAAGGCCTCGTGACCTGGCGTATCTAAGAACGTTATGGTCTGTCCCGTATGTACCTTAACGCTATATGCACCGATGTGTTGGGTAATACCCCCGGCTTCACCGGCGATCACGTTTGCCTTTCGCACGTAATCCAACAATGATGTCTTACCATGATCGACGTGTCCCATTACAGTAACAATCGGCGAGCGCGGTTTTAGATCTTCTTCTTTATCTTTTTCTTCAAGGAAGGTTTCAGTAACCTCTTCATCAACGAAGTTGACACTAAAGCCGAACTCCTCTGCCACCATCTCGAGCATCTCTGCATCCAAACGCTGGTTCATGGTCACCATCACGCCTACACCCATCAAAGAACCAATGACTTCGTTCACCGATGCGTCCATCATGTTCGCTAGCTCAGTTACTGTAACGAATTCCGTTACCTGCAATACTTTGCTGTCTTCAGCGGCCTGAATGTCCGCGAGTTCATCTCTTTCGCGACGTTCTGCGCGCTTATCACGACGAATTTTAGCGCCTTTATTCTTCTTTCCAGAGGTCAATTTCTCAAGGGTTTCCTTGATTTGTTTCTGGATTTGTTCGTCTGTTAATTCTTGTTTAGCAGCAACAACAGGCTGTTTGCGACCGCGACCTGCAACGGGTCCCTTTTTCTGAGGAGCGCGAGCATCGTTACGCTTTTTAGGATCGTTTTGAGCTGGTGTCGCTGCACCCGGACCTTGTTTTTTGATCCGCGTACGCTTCTTCTTATTGTCCTTCGGCTTTTCAACCGGAAGCTCAATTTTCTGTCCCGTAAACTTAGGACCGTCAATTTTAACGTATTTCGTTTTTATCTCTTGATCCTGAGGCGTCTTAGGTGCCTCTTCCTTCACAGGAACTTGCTCCACAGGCTTCGGTGCATTGTGGGCTCCGCTACCCGAAGATTTCTTCGTTGGCGCTACCTTTTTTGGCTTTGCCGGGGCTTCTTTTTTCTTCTGCTTTTGAGCGTCCAAATCAATTTTGCCCATCACCTTAATACCTCCAACATCAGTAGTGCTTTCTTTCGGTGCTTCAACTTCGATTTCCTTAGTTGCCTCAACTTCTGGTGCCGCTTCAACAGTTGGCGCTGCTGCATGTACCTCTTCTGGGGCCGGCGCTGGCTTTTCAGGAGCAACCTCCTTTGGAGCCTCAACGTCTCGGGCCTCCTCAACAGGTGCTGGCGCAGGGGCCGCAGCCGTGTCCTTAGTCCCTCTAAGGATTTCTTTCTCCTCTTTTACTTGCTGACTTACCTCTTCAGAGCGCTTTTTGCGCGCAAGATCATCGGCAAATGCCGTCATTAAAACCTCGTACTGATCGTTCGTGATTTTATGGTTGCGGTTGTTTGGAATTTCATGACCGTGTTTGGCCAATTCCTCTACCGCACGGTCTAAGGAAATGTTAAGCTCTTTTGTGGCTTTACTTAATCTGACGCTACTCATAGAGTGTCTTTAGGTGTTTTCTTATTCTTCGTCTTCGAATTCTTTCTGAAGTACGTTTAGGATGTGCTCTACCGTTTCAACTTCCAAATCCGCACGTGAAACCAATTCTTCTTTGCTCAGTTTCAACACGCTCTTTGCAGTATCACATCCAATCTTTTTCAATTCTGCGATCACCCATGATTCAATCTCATCAGAGAATTGATCCAATTCGATATCGTCTTCAATTTCAATATCATCGCGGTAGACATCGATCTCCATATTGACCAATTTACTGGCAAGACGGATGTTGGTACCACCACGACCGATAGCTAAACTCACCTGATCCGGCGCTAAGAAAGCCTCTACGCGACCCGCGTCCTCATCAATATTGAGACTGGTCACTTTTGCTGGGCTTAGTGCACGCTGGATATACAATTGCAAGTTTGTCGTGTAGTTAATAACATCAATATTTTCATTGCGCAATTCGCGAACGATCGAATGAATGCGCGAGCCCTTCATACCCACACAGGCACCTACAGGGTCGATTCTGTCGTCGTACGATTCTACTGCAACTTTCGCTTTTTCACCAGGAATACGCACCACACCTTTGATGGTGATCAAACCGTCGTATACCTCAGGGATTTCTTGCTCAAACAGTTTTGCCAAAAAGCGCTCATCTGTACGTGACATAATCACTACAGGCTTCGTTCCGCGGAACACAACCTCTTTAACAACGGCGCGGATAGAATCTCCTTTACGGAAGAATTCGCGCTCACCAATCATCTGATCTTTCGGAAGAATCAGCTCATTTCCTTCGTCGTCGTAAACGATGACTTCGCGGTGACGCACGTGGTGGACTTCACCGGTAATGATCTCACCTTCTAAATCTTTGTAACGCTTAAACAATTCAGAGCTGTCGTGCTCCTGAATACGACTTACTAAGTTTTGACGGAATGCCAAGATGAATCGGCGTCCTAAATCGATCAATTTAACCTCTTCAGAAACTTCTTCACCAACTTCGTAATCTGGCTCAATTTTCAACGCTGCACTCAGTTCGATCTCCATGTTCTCGTCCTCAACTGCTCCGTCTTCAACTACCGTACGGTTACGCCAAATCTCCAAATCACCCTTATCCGGGTTAACAATCACATCAAAATTTTCATCGTCTTCGTACTTCTTGCGCAACTGGTTGCGAAAAGCCTCTTCGATGAATGCCATGAGCGTAATTCTGTCGATATTTTTCTCCTCCTTAAACGCGAGGAAGCTTTCAATAATCGCCTGATTTTCCATTGTTTATATCTGAATAATCCTATTTAAACTTAATTGCCACTTTTGCTTCGGTAAGCGCCGTGAATTCAATTTTTAATTCCTTATTGGGGTCACTCTTCTTTTTCTGAGGCACGCTGAGCACAATGTACTCTTCCGCTACTTCGATGAGCTGACCTTCGTCTTCTCTATCGTCGTATTTCACTTTTAAGAAGCGACCTTCGTTCTTTTTGTACTGGCGCCAAATTTTTAAGGGACGATTCAAATCTGGGCTGCTCACCGTCAAATTAAAATCTTCTGCATCACGGTCTAATAACGTTTCCATCTTGCGATTGATCATTTTAATCTGCTCAATCGTAAGGCCCGAATCCGCATCGACATAGGCAACAATCACATTATTTGGCTTGATCTCGAGATCCACCAAAAAGGCGTTGTTTTCCTCAACTGCCATTGTTAATGCTGATGCTACTTTGTCGTGTTCCATAAATTACCGCCAATAAAAGAGGGGACTCTAGGTCCCCCTTTGGTACGTCAAAAAGTTTCGACAAATATAGTCATTTATTTTATTGACAGCGCATTGTGAATAATCACAAGCCTAAATACTTACGATTTTTTGTTTTTAAGTGATTCATACACTTTCAATCGATGCACTTTAAGCATTTTCACTACCTTAGAAGTTCGCTTACATGTTAAATATGAACAAAACCATAAGTATTCTCGTAGTGGACGACCATCCTATTGTACGAGGCGGCATCAAAACCATGCTGGAAATGGGCAAGTTTGAATCGTATTCGTTCCAAGTTAGGGAAGCCGGGAACATTCTTGATGCCTTAAAATTGGTTGATCAACAACCGTTTAGTCTCATTATAACGGATTCGCAACTGGGAAAACATTCCGGTGCTGAACTTACCAAATCGCTGTTGCGTCTTGCACCCGAACAAGCAGTTTTAGGATTCTCCGAATCCGACGACATGAACGTAGTGGAACACATGTTGAAAGCTGGAGCGAAAGGTTTTATAAAAAAAAGTGTCGATACCAGCGAGCTGATCAAAGCCATCACGGCCATTCTTGACGGCCGTCTGTATTACGCCCTAGATATTGCAAATTCGCTCATAGAACGAAGAATTTTGGGCAAGACATTCGCTGAATTCCACAGCAATAACCCAGCCGTTGCACGATTGAGCAAGCGAGAGATTGAAATTCTCAAATACATCGCGGACCAATTGACCAATGAAGAAATTGCTAAAAAACTTTTCTTGTCGAAACGCACCATAGATAACCACCGACAAAACATCCTAAATAAATTGGGAATGAACAACACGGCTGGTCTCGTGCGCTTTGCTGTAGAAAACGGTTTGCTTCACTAAATGTTTCAACAAGCACTGCAAACGTGCGCCCGATGGGCGCGTTTTTTGTGGGGTAAGGGCGAAATTTTGGAGCGCTGCAAGCCCGGGGGTAGTGAGTTAAGAGGAAAGGTGTAGTTTATTCAACCACCACCTTAAGTGTTCTCGTTGCGCCATTGGCGTCGGTAATGTTTACATAATACATACCGCTTACCATGTTGTTGCGCTCCAAAGTGATATCACCTTGAACGTTCTCGAAACCAGCAACCACACGGCCAGTGATATCGAATACGCGAACTGCATAGCGTCCTGCATTACCTAAAGCAATCGTTGCGCTTTCATTCATTGGGTTAGGACGGATGCTCACTCCTGAAAGTGCATCTTCTGCTACTCCGATAAATGAACACTGACCAAAGATGTGTTGTACAGTATCTGCACTACCTGAACGCGCAAAGAAACGGTTGTACGAACCCACACCATTGTCTACACCACAATCCATAGGAACCGGCTCGTGATTGGATACATCCGTAGGATCCCCGTTAGAGAAACGGTATTCCATCGTACCTGGACAGTAGCTAGCTTCAGTAGCAATGTACTGACCTGGAACTGAATGAGGAACCATAGCGATGGCATTCGCATCCCATTGCGTGAAGGTTCCCATCAAAAAGATGGTATCCGCTGGAGTAAAGGCAGCCTGAGTAAAGTCAACAATAAAGGTTACGTCTGCAGTAGCTGGAACTGCCGCACAAGGACCGTAGGTATCGTTACCGAAACAACGCGTTGCAACTACAGAGTCAGAGCTCACGGTAATGACTTTATTACCACCGCCTTCCCAGTTGGTGTTGCCGTTTTCGTGGTAACGCGCTTTGAACGTGAAATCGCCAGAATCCACATCGTTGTAAGTAATGGACCAAATGCCATCACCATCCGGGTCAGACATGGTCTCGCCGCCCCAACCGTTGATTGGGCCCGCAATTGAAACTGAATCCACAGTACCACATGCTGAAATCGAACTTACATCAACATTCACTGTAATGTCGTAGGTAGATAGAACCATACAAGGGCCACACATCGTGTAACATACCTCGTAAATGCCACTAACCGTATCCGTGTAATAACGGTTATCGCCTTGGTTGATACCTGCTGTTGACGCCTGACAAGATGTAGGAACCGTTTCAACAGCACTCCATCCATTTCCATTGAGGAACTTGAAGTAAATAGAATCCGTTTTACCTGCGTACGCGATGTAGCGGTGTACACCGTCAAAGTTGACCATCTGCGATTTTGCAGGATCCCAACCCTGGAAGCTTCCAGCAACGTGCGCTGAATCTGCACTAAGGGTTTGCAACGAGTAATCCACCTTGAATTGGATTGCTTTCTGACCTGCAGGGGCCGCGCCAGCAAACATAACCGCAGGAAGCGTGGTATCTGAAGAGATCACCGCCCAACGGTTTCCATTTCCGTTGGTACCCACATTTACTGATGAAGGGACGCTTTCGTCGTCACCCCATGCATTTCCGTTAAGGAATTTATATTCCAATTGGCCTCCAGAAACGCTGACAGTTGCCGCGTAAATAGAGGATGTTCCGACTTGAGTTAAAGAAGTCGTAGATGGCGACCAGTTCTGAAATGAACCTGCCACGTGCACACCGTTTGAATTCGCAGATGTAGATCCTAGATCCACCTGGAACGTAACGCTGTACGATTGAGCAAAAGCGGCAACACTGAAAATGAGCGCAGATGCAAGAGCGTAGAGTTTTTTCATGTAACGAGAGATTGATTAGTAAAATGTACTTTGTACCTCTCAAAGTTAAGCCAAACAAATACAGGTGTTAAGCGGATTTTGGCCGATTTTTAACCATATTATTGCATATTACTGCATCAAATGAAGAAATCCGCTCTTATACCCGTTTTCCTCACTGTACTACTGCTTGCCCATTTCTCACTTAAAGGGCAAAAAGTCCACCGCATGGATCCGCCCAATTGGTGGATCAATCACCCCTTAGATACGGTAGAAATCTTACTTCAAGGCGAGGGTCTTTTTAAATGGGCTGCGGAGGTTGAGAAGCCGGTGGGAAAAGTGCTGAAGACGACCCATTACGGCGACCACTATTCCCACGTCCGACTATGGATTCGTCCCAATTATACCAAGGCGGCCATTCCAATAAAAATTGGTCCTCACACTTTCAATTTTCCCCTTCTCAAACGAAACGACCACGAGCCACAAGGATTGAGCGACAGCGACCTCATCTACCTGATTACCCCTGACCGATTCCACAACGGCGACACCACCAACGACGACATTCCCGGCATGCGCGAGCGCGGCACCAACCGCAAAGCACCCTACTCGCGTCACGGCGGCGACCTCCAAGGGATTGAAATGGGTCTCGACTACATCGAAAGTCTTGGTGCAACGGCACTTTGGATCAATCCCGTTTTAGAAAATGATATGGAGCGGGACAGCTACCACGGCTATGCCATCACGGACCATTACAAAATAGACCCCAGGTATGGTGGTAACGAGGCGATGACCCAATTGGCCACCGCACTCCAAAAAAGGGGCGTGAAGCACATTATGGACATCGTTTACAATCATTGGGGCATTGAACACTATTTGCACCGCCAACTGCCCGATTCTGCCATGGTCCATTTCAATCCGGACGGCACTATTCCCTATTCGAATTTCAGATTTTCTGCTTTGGCCGACCCACACGCGACGGCGATGGACAAACAAGCCTTTGAGCATGGGTGGTTTGCCGGAGCAATGCCCGATCTGGACCAAACCCATCCGCTCACCGCATCTTACCTGAACTACTCCACATTATGGTATATAGAGATGTTCGACGTCGACGCGCTGCGTTGCGACACCTATGCCTTTTCTGACCCCCTCTTCTTGCGTCGCATGAACCAACGCCTCAAGCGCCTTTACCCCAACATCTTCATCTTCGGCGAAACCTGGTCGTACAACGAAGCATCACAAGCGTATTTCGCGCCAAACAAAATGTACGAAGGGCATTTTTCCTTTAATGATGCGGTAACCGACTTTACACTTTGGCGCGCTATTCATAAAATGTACAGCGCGGTGGAGCGTGAACAGTTCGGCTGGAATACCGGGGCAGGGGAATTGTATTACCGATTAGTGAGCGACTATTTATACGAAAAGCCAGAAGACCTGATCATCTTTTTAGACAATCACGACGACGGCAGATTCTTAGGCCAACATAGCGAAGACACCACAAAACTCAAAAGCGCACTCACCCTACTCTACGCCATGCGCGGTATTCCTGTGTTGTATTACGGAACGGAGTTAGGATTGAGCGGCCACCAAGACCATGGCGCTATTCGCGAGGACATGCCCGGGTTTGAAGGACAATTCCCTGATTTTGATAAATTAGGCGGGAATTTGTTAAATTTGTGTCAAGAATTGGGCGCTTCTCGAAAGCTCCGCGGTAAAACCGAAGTTCGGCAAGAAGTTCCTAAAGACGGTTGGTACGTTCTATGGATCACCTCTGAGCAGGGCAATTGGCGATTGGTCATCAATGCTTCCGACCTGCAGCGGACCTGCACGAATCCTTTTGAGCAGGAGGAAAACGTATATGAACCTTGGGAAGCCCAAATGATAGAATTGAGGAAATTGTAACGTGAAAGCCACTATAGAAAATATCCGCATTGCCGAGCAGGACCGCAGCTACAATAGCTATGTCTTGGCACAAAAGGCCGGGCAAAATTTTCCTTCCATATTTAACGATTATTGGCATTACCACCCGGAAATCGAAATCACCTACATTGTCAAAGGCAAAGGCCTTGCTTTCATCGGAAATAAAACGATAGAGTTTGAACCGGGCCAAGCGTTCCTCTTAGGTCCTTATCTGCCGCATAATTTCGTAAGTACAGAGGAAGAGGCTGTGCAGATGGAAAAAGAATGCTGGGGGCTCCAATTCACACAGGAATGGCTCAACAGCTTTAAAGAAAGCGCCTCACTTCAGCGCCTGTTCCGCGCCATGAGCTACGGCATTAATTTGGGCCAATTCAATCCCGCAGAACACCAAGCCTTCACCACCATAGTCGGCAAAGACCCCCTCCGCAGCATTGGCGCATTTTTCAACCTCATGGCCATGATCGCCGACCGGTCGGATTTCCTCACCGTCTCAACCAATAACGCCTACTCCAACGTCATGAGCCAAAAGCTCAGCCGACGAATGGAACGCGTCTCCAAATACATCCAAGACCACTACCAAAACACCATCACTCTCAGTGAAATCTCCGACATCGCCAGCATGACTGAACAAAGCTTCAGCCGCTGGTTCCGCCAAACCTCTGGCCTGACATTCGTAGACTACCTCATGCAGCTCCGCACAACGGTCGCCAGCAACCTTCTCATCAACACGAATAAAGCCATGACAGAGGTCGCAACAGAAAGCGGTTTCAACTCCAGCTCTTCGTTCAACCGCGCTTTCCTCAAAATAAAAGGTTGCTCCCCACGAGAATTCAGGAAGAAGAAAAAAATATAACCCCAGAAAAAAGGCTTCGAAATCGAGGGCTTTTTTATAGCTATTAATTTCAATTAACAGGGATAAATGGATGTGTTTACTCTAATGGTGTATAGGTCACCGCTTGCCTGTTGGTAATCAAAAGATTTGCTAAGCCTGCAATTACAAGGGATGAGCCTGCAAGCAACATCGCATTGATCGGTTCTGTTCCAAACAAACTCTTATAAATGACCGTCAAAGAAGTCGCCGCTACAATCTGTGGAAGGACAATGAACATGTTGAAGATACCCATGTAAACCCCCATTTTATTTGGATCTAAAGTTGAACTTAGCATGGCGTAAGGCATGGAAAGTATAGATCCCCAAGAAAAACCAATACAGACAAATGACAACGTTAACATTGACGGTTCTGTTATGAAGTACATACTTATGAAACCATATGCCCCAGCAAAAAGACTGAACATGTGAACGTACTTGCGATTGATACGACGCTTCGCTGTCCACAGCGTTAAAAGCAAAGCAAACAACATCGAACTCAAACCATAATTCCCCATGTAAGAGCCCACTTGATTGGAAGCGTCATTGAATGCTCTATCCGCCAGTTGGTAGGCTTCTATCTGGGCGGCTGATGATACGGCGTATTCAATAGCTTCAGGCTTTGCAGCGCCATAAACGTGGTCGGTCAAAGCGGGATTCGCCATGGACCACATGCAAAAAAACGCGAACCAAGAAAAGAATTGGACCACGCCCAATTTCTTCATGGTTAAAGGCATATTACCAATATTTTTTCCAACCTCACGTAGGGTATTTACTAAGCCCGAATTTTCCTTCTGCTCGGCGCGAAACCTTTCCATATCTTCAGGAGGATATTCATCCGTGGTGAACACCGTGTAGAGAATGGCCAGCAAAAAAATCGCAGCGCCGATACCAAAGGCCGCCTTCACGGACATGGGAACAACCCCTGGATCCGCCTCATTACTCACGCCTAAAGAACTGACTAAAAGAGGTAAATTTGAAGCCACCCACGTGCTCACTCCAATAATCAAGGTTTGCACTACGAAACCAAAGCTGCGCTGACTGTCCGGTAATTTATCCGCAACCAATGCACGAAAGGGTTCCATGGAAATATTCATTGTTGCATCCAAAATCCAGAGTCCTCCTGCAGCAACCCACAATGCAGAACTGTGGGGTACAAATAGCAAGGTAATGGAAGCCAAAATAGCGCCAATTAAGAAATACGGACGGCGACGGCCGAAACGTGGATGCCAAGTATTGTCGCTCATTTGCCCAATAATCGGCTGAACGATCAACCCCGTTAGCGGCGCAGCGATCCACAGGAGCGGGAGACTGTGCTCATCTGCTCCAAGGGTTTCAAAGATCCGACTCATAAAGCCGCCTTGTAAGGCATACCCGAATTGGATTCCCAAAAAGCCAAAGCTCATGTTCCAAATCTGCCAAAAACTGAGTTTAGGTTTCTGTTGCATACGTTTCAATATATTTAGCGACTAACGAGCAAAAACCCGGCACAGGCCGGGTTTAAGAGAAATGAATCACGAATTTATTGACATTCGATTTGCACATTTACCGCCTCTGTTACGCGATCCGCTCCTGTAGCGAACACCTTCTTCATGGCAATAAATTCTACATAATCAATCGCTTTATTCGCGGGTACAGAAAAGAATTCCTGAGGAACGAGACGCAACTGGAAATTCCCGTCGCCCAAATAATCCATCTGTAAATCTGGATTACTTCCTACGTTGAAGGTATTCTCAATTTGATCGAAAGTCCCGTCTGTATAAGTGACCTTAGCGTAGATGTAACAATCGTCAGTGGCCAAATTTTGCATGCTCGGCTTTTCTTCGCGCCAATTTTCATAGCGCAAAGTCAAAACATCATCCGCCATCACTTTTGCTGGGAAATGATAGAATGGATTACGCTCCGTGGCAGGAGGGTCTATCGCGACACTTTGATCGTCCGATTTTACATCGGGATCGCCATAACCACCGCCGTCTTTTGCCTTGATCAGAAAGTGAATATCCTCAGCATATACTGTGGTAGCATCCACCTCGTAGAAAAGGGTAGGAACAATTTTCCAAGAGAACGTCCCGTCCGAATTCTTCGTCATTTTCATGGATTCGTTTGAATTCTTCCAAGGAGCAGAACCAGTGCCATTGACATACGGGTGACCATCGGGGTGTTCCGCAGGCTTCCAAGTCCATATGTACATGTCTTCACCGGCATCGATCGCCTGCTTCAATAAATCTTGATGACCTACAGCCAAATCCAGCGCCGCCGGATCAAAGATGATCTCTAATGAATCTGAAGGATCTATATTTTCATCTGGAACCGTCGTGATTTGAGCGCTTGCTGAAAGGCCCAGAGTCAAGAGTAAAAGGGTGTTTAATCTTTTCATAATGAGGGCTTATTTACGAGTAAACGTTAATTGGTAGGAAACGCTCGGCTTATCACAGCGTTCACGAGCGTAAAGGAAACTTACATGCTGGTCGATGCTTCTCGGCATATTCCCCAAAGGCAAAACCACCACGGTGGAATCCTGCGTCAAATGCAGCTCTGACGGATATTCTGGCGTATTGTAACGCCACGTGCCACCATTGCCAAACACATCAAAACCCGGCCCCTGTTGATTCACGGAATACGTGCTGTCGCTGTTAAACGCAACTACCCATTTATTCTGAGCATCTAGGTATAGATCACTGACATCACGCGTTTCTGGTACCGGAAGTGTGACGTCGGTCTGCTCGACCATAGTAAGCTCCCAAGTTCCTAAAATACCCGCACCTGCCTCATAGCTTGGGCCGATTGGACCCACTTCAGGCTTACATGCACCGAGGGCTAAAAATGCAGCCACTACAATTGTACTAATTCTTACTTTCATATGCTTTTCTGCTTAGTTGCAGCCTCCTTCTTCGTTATAAACAAACCCTTGTGCTGTCCCCTCAAAATTTGGGAATTGCAGCACCATGCCTGGACAATCCCAATCCGCGCCGCGAATGGTTTGGATTTCACCCAATACGCCTTGACGCTTGAGTTGGAATAATCGGTCACCTTCAAAAGCCAATTCCAAACGACGCTCCTTCATCACCTCCGCCAATGAAAGACTGGTCAAATCTGTCAAGCCCGCGCGCTGACGCAAAGCATTAATTTTCGCCAATCCGGTTCCATCGCTATCGCCATTTAGACGGACATTACATTCGGCATAAATGAGGTACAGATCGGACAAATGCAATAGGGGCACATCGAGGAAACTCCCGTCGAATTTACTCACCACATAGAACTCATCTGGGGTACCCGCATTGCGCGCCTGGTACCACAATTGGCCGCGGAGGTCATTCGTATCCGCCGTAGCTTCAACATACAATGCTTGACTTGCTTTCAATGCTGGATTCGCGTTAGGATCATCGGAACGGTAGTTCCAAGTAAAGCCCAAACCGCGCTCATCTACGATCGTGTCGGTCGCTGAACTCTCGTTTGTACTTACCAATGTAAAGATGAATTCTGCAGGAAGATTACCATTTGCATGATCTGCAAAACGATTGGTCAAAACGGGGTCTAGTGTATACGTTCCTGTGTTCATTACCTCAGCCGCTTTTGCTTTTGCATTCGCGAAATCACCCATTTCTAAATAGACCTTAGCCAAAAGTGCCTTCGCCGCCATTTGATTTGCGAAAATGCCGTTTGATGCTGGCAAATCAGCCTCCGCATCCAAAAGATCTTGCTCAATTTGTGCATAGACATCACCAACTGTTGCTCGCATCTGTGGGGTCTGATCTGCGCTCACCTTTAATGGAATCCCTAAATGACTGTTGTCTGACGTGTATCCATAAGGCAACGCCCAAATACGAACCACGTGGTAATGGCTCAATGCACGAATAAACTTTGCTTCAGCTGTAATGCGGGCAACTGCATCCGCCGTTGCGCCCTCAAGGTCAGCTACCTCTTCAATCAACGTGTTCGCACGGTAGATTGCGATGTAAGCATCACGGTATTCACCGCCAAACGACCCGTTAAAGAACGACGACGTCCAGCGCCAAATCTGGGCATACTCACCATTCAGCCCTAAGGGATCTGCGATGTGGTCAGACATGACCTCAGGAATGTTTTGGAAACGACCGTTAAAGGCGTTTGCGGCCACGTCATATACACTCACAAGAAGCTCTTCAGCATCTTGTATGTTAAGGATTGCCGAATCTGCGGGGATTTGACTATCGGTGTTTGCTTGAAAATCTAAAATTCGCTCGCAAGAAGAACTTCCGACTGCAATAGCGATTAGCGCTATAAATACTCTCAAATTTTTCATGATTCGCGCGGATTAAAAGTTAATGTTTACACCTAAGTTCACCGTCTTTTCTTGCGGCGGCGTGAGGTAGGTAATGTTCGGAGACATGTTTCTATCCGTAGCGTTCTCGAAATCGCGAGCGATCTCTGGATCCAAACCGATAAAGTTGGTTAATGTGATTAGGTTTGTACCGGTCACATTAACGGTCATGCCCTTAATGTTTTTCAGCTTGCTCTGCGGAACGCGGTAGCTCAACTTCACGTTACGAAGACGTGCATACGTTCCGTCGTGCAACCAAAGGTTGGTGTTGATCCATTCCGTGTTGGCACCATAGGTACGGTAATCGCGGCTTAACTTCGGGTAGGTCGCAACGTCGCCCGGCTGTTGCCAGCGGTCGAAGAGGTCGGTACGCATGTTCCAGTCGGTCACCACGCCCATCTGGCGCTTCGAAGAACTGTCGTAGATGTCCCCGCCTATGGTGAACACCCATAAGAAACTGAATTCTAAATTCTTGTAATTGAGTGTATTGGTCAAACCGCCAATAGCATCCGGCATGACATTACCTACAGCAACGCGGTCTTGAAGATCCCAAGTGTAGGTTTCTTCACCGTCTTTAGTGAGGTACACCGGCAACCCGTTCGTTGGGTCAACGTGCGAGAATTGCACCAGATAATTGGTACCAATGGGCATTCCAACTACCACACGCGTATCATTCGTTCCACCACTTACCGCATCCGGTGAATACTGACCGATCGAAGTAATCTGGTTCGTATTGCGAGCGATATTGAAATCCGTGGTCCAGGTAAAGTTATCCGTCACGATGTTGCGCGATTTTATTGCAAACTCAACCCCGGTATTGAATACGCTACCTACGTTATCCCACCAAGAGCCAAATCCAGTGGAGCCCTGTAAGGTGACATTGAGCAACATATCGTTAGTTTCTTTGTGGTACCAAGCCAATTCCCCAGTTATACGGTCGTTGAAAAATCCATATTCCAAACCGACATCATAGGTCGTCGAAGTCTCCCAACGCAAATTCGCATTTTCACGAATTACAGGATAACGGTACGTCTGACCCGCATAACCATTATTGGCAACATTATAGTATCCAAACCATTGGTACGAAGGAATGGCGGAGTTTCCGTTTTTACCTACCGAAGTCTTCAACTTCAAATAGCTCACGTTTGGTAATCCGGCCATGAAATCTTCTTCCGTAATGATCCAGCCTATGGATGCTGCAGGGAAGTTTCCGTATTTATTGTTCGGTCCAAATTTTGAAGATCCGTCACGACGAATCAACGCTTCTGCGTAATACTTACCCGCGAAGTTGTAGTTCAAACGCGTGAAGGCCGATGCAAAAGCATATTCTTCAAGATAACTGCGCGGGTCATTCACATACTGTCCCGTTTCGCGAATCTGACCGGTAGCCTCACTGTCGTAATAACCGTCCCAACGAAGGATGCGGTTGTATTGGTATTCAGAACCCACCAACCAATTAATGTGATGGTTTTCTCCAATATCCTTGATGTAATTCGCAGTTGTATTTCCTGAAGTGTTCCAAACACTGTAGGTGTACATATTGGCACGACCGAGCAAATTCCCTTCACTATCTTTATAAGTAGGATCGTATCCTGGTTTTTCCCAGATGTGATCTTCGAAATGCATGTAGTCGAACGCGCCTTGACCACGAAGGGTCCATGCATCGCTTATTTTGTAGTCTAAAGTGAAGTTATTGATGGTACGGTCTTCAATGGCCGTCCAATCTTTTAATTCGCGTTGCGCAACCGGATTTAAGCTCACGCCTCCTTTCAACCAATAGTCACCCGCTGAAGCAACTACGTTGCCGTCCGCATCGTACTCATCTTCGGCATAACGAACCGGATAGATAGGAAGTGCTCTTGACATGGCTTCACCGAAACCACCGGACCAAGCCGCATCAATTCTATTGTTGATTCCTCGTGAAATTGAAGTGCTGATGCCCAATTTTAGGTTTGAAGCCAAATTGTAATCCACATTAAATCGGCCCGAGATTCGTTCATACGAGTTTCCGGCTAAATAACTGTGATTGTCATTGTACGACAAGCCTGCATAGAAGTTACCTCCTTTAAAACCTTTAGAAGCTGAGAAATCATACCCCTGCTTGACACCTGTACGTATCGTTTCTTGAATCCAATCGGTTCCTTCAATGGCTTGAGCCTCTGCCCAGCTCATTCTATTCCCTGGTAATTGTGGCACCCCAACATTTCCGTCGTTTACCCATGCCTCTTCATACAACTGGAGGTATTCTTCTTTAGACGCCATATTAGGCAAAGCCGTCGGTGCGCTGATCCCCGTACGTGCTGAGAAATTATACGTCAACTTCTTTGTTTTACCTCTTTTCGTGGTAATCAGAACTACCCCGTTAGACCCACGTGAACCGTAGATACCTGTTGCGGCAGCATCTTTTAATATTTCGACCGATTCGATATCGTTCGGGTTAATCGTCGCCAAAGGGTTCGTATTGAAGCCCCCACGGTTTCCGTTCAAAAAGTAGTCCTGTGTAATTGGAATTCCATCGACCACATATAATGGATCACCACCCGCAGAAATGGAGGCCACACCACGAATACGGACCATGGATCCAGAACCGGCGATCCCAGAACCTGTGATTACCTGGACCCCTGCTGCCTTACCTTGAATAGCATTTTCAAAAGAAGGCGTAGGAATATCTGTAAGTTCCTTCGATTTTAGACTTACTACAGAACCGGTAAGGTCGCGTTTGCGAGCCACACCATAACCCACTACCACAACTTCATCAAGCTGCGTTTGCGATGGCTTCATTACGACATTCACGACCTTATTGCTTTGAACAGCAACCGTTTTTGTGGTCGGCTCGTAACCGATAAAACTGTAGGTAATGTTGTGTGTTCCCTTGGGAAGATTAAGGGTGTATTGACCATTATAATCGGTCATGGTTCCGTTTTGATTCTCTACGGTAATGACGACAGAAGGCAATCCTTCATTGTATTCGTCTACCACTGTTCCAGTAACCGTCTGTGCTACAATTGACTGGGCGAAGAAGAAACTAAAACAGAAGAGTAAAAAACGAGAGGTGCTTTTCATCTGCTTTTGCTTATTAAGTTATAAAGTCAAATGTACACTTAAAGCGCCTTCAAGTAAAGCCTCAAGCGTGGACCCGTTAACAGAATACGCCCAATATTTATCCTAAACAGTGTCGGTTTTAGAGAAAAACGGGAAATTAAACCTTGATACGGTACAATCGAGCCGGCTTGTGCAACACATTGTCTTGCTTTTCATCCGTGGCTTCAACGAGTTTTTCGCGAACAACTTTTTTCCGAAAATTCCTTTTATCCAATTCCTCTTGAGTGATAGCCTCGTGCAACTGCTGCAACTGATTCAAGGTAAACTTCTTCGGAAGCAGTTCATAACCGCTCTTATTCAATTCAAAATGCCGCTGCAATTTCCACAAGGCAACCTCAACAATCTCATTGTGATCAAACGCCAATTCTGGAACATCCTGAATATCACACCACAATGCTTCACCAGCAAAACTCGCTGGATTAGGAACGAAGTCATCCATCTTCACTAAGGCATAATAGGCAGTCGTGATCACCCGCTCTGAAGGATCCTTCCGGTACAATTCCAGCCATTTTCTATCCTTAGGATCGTTTACACGACCGGGATCGCCGAAAGTGTGGCACTGCTTTAACGTTACATTTCTCAGCGTGGCCAATTCATACAACACTCGATCTGCAGCGTCGTCTAAGCTTTCGTTTTTTAAAATCAAATCTCCAGGCAAACGTTTTCTCAACATCCCCTGGCCAATATCCTTCTCTTCAATCAGTAAGACATTGAGCTTTTCGCCATCAAAACCGAAGATAACGCAGTCTACACTGATGTTAGAATTGAGTTCGAATTGCTGTGGCATAGCGGTCTTTGCTTGTATTTAGGTAAAATATGCAGCTTTTAAAGATAATGACAAAAAATTAATAAGTGTAACATTTACACTTAGTTATTACCTTTGTACCTATGTCTACAGAAATTAACAACATCGCAGTTCTTACTTCCGGGGGCGACGCACCAGGAATGAACGCCGCTATACGTGCGGTTACCAGGACCGCTTTATACCACGGTAAAAGGGTCTTCGGCGTCTACCGCGGTTACGAAGGCATGATTGAAAACGATATCGTCGAGCTTTCGACCACAAGCGTGAAGCACATTCTTGCGCTTGGTGGAACGTTCCTGAAAAGTGCCCGTTCACAGGAATTCAGAACTCCAGAGGGGCGTGCTAAGGCTGCACAGAATCTTCGCGAAAGAAACATTGATGCACTCGTTGTGATCGGAGGTGACGGTTCGTTTACCGGGGCCCTAAAGCTCGCGGAAGAGCACGGTATTAAAGTGATCGGAGTACCGGGCACCATCGATAATGATTTGTACGGGACCGACTACACTATAGGATACGATACGGCTACGAACACTGTAATCGAAAGCGTTGATAAAATCCGTGATACCGCTTCTTCGCACAACCGCTTGTTCTTAGTGGAGGTCATGGGAAGAGATACGGGATACATAGCCGCTTCGACCGGTCTTGCTACCGGTGCTTTGAGCATTATTCTTCCGGAAAAGAAAAACACCTATGAAGAGCTTTTTGTTGACCTACGCAGCGCTCAGGCGAATAAAAAGACGTCGAACATTATCATGGTTGCTGAAGGCAATCATTTAGGTGACATCTTTGAAATTGCATCCGCCGTACGAAAAGAATTCCCGTCCATCGACGTTAAAGTGACCACCTTAGGACACACGCAACGCGGTGGTTCTCCTTCTACCAATGACCGTGTTCTAGCTTCCGTTTTGGGGCATTACGCAATCAAAGGTTTAATGGAAGGGCAAGAAAAAGTCATGTCGGGAATGATCAATCAAAAAGTAGTTTTTACGCCGCTGGGTGATGCCATCAGCAAAACCACGGAATTGGACTACGAAATGCTAACTATTGCTAAAATTCTAGCCACATAACACATCAAACTATGAGTACAAAAATCGCAATCAACGGCTTTGGCCGCATCGGACGTTTAACTTTTCGCAACCTTATCGAAAGTGATAAAGTTGAGATAGTAGCCATCAATGACCTCACGGCAGTAGATATGCTTGCACACCTTTTGAAGTACGACAGTGCACACGGTCGTTTCAATGGAACTGTAACGCACACTGAAAACAGCTTGATCGTTAATGGCAAGGAAATTACCGTGTACGCACAGCGTGATCCGGAAACACTTCCGTGGGGCGAGATCGGCGTTGAAGTGGTAGTAGAGTCTACAGGGTTCTTCACCAACGCAGAAGGCATGGGTAAGCACATTACTGCAGGCGCTAAAAAAGTAGTGCTTTCAGCTCCAGCAAAAGGAGATATTAAAACCATCGTTTTAGGGGTTAATGACGACCAATTAACCGATGCAGATACCATGGTAAGTAATGCTTCTTGTACTACGAACTGTTTGTCTCCAATGGCGAAAGTATTGGATGAAAAATTCGGTATCGAGAGCGGTTTCATGTGTACCATTCACGCATACACTTCTGACCAACGCATTCAAGATGCGCCGCATTCAGACAAGCGCCGTGCACGTGCAGCTGCCGTAAATATGATTCCAACTTCTACGGGTGCAGCGAAAGCTGTTGCTTTGGTATTGCCGCAGTTGAACGGAAAATTAGACGGCTACGCAATGCGCGTTCCTACCATCACTGGTTCAGCTACTGACCTTACGGTTCAATTGAGCAGAGAAGTAACTGCAGAAGAAATCAATGCTGCAATGAAAGAAGCTGCTGAAGGCCCATTGAAAGGCATTCTCATGTACACTGAAGATCCTATCGTTAGCTCTGATATCGTTGGTGATAAGCACAGCTGTATTTTCGATGCAGGTATTACTAGCGCTAAAGGAAACCTAGTAAAAGTTTTAGGATGGTACGATAACGAAGCAGGCTATTCTGCACGTTTAGCAAACCTAGTAGAGCGTCTAGCCTAAACATTTAATACTGGGCCGCGCCTTAATTCGGCGCGGTCCGCTATTTTTGACCGTATGATACTAATCGCCGAAAGTGGTTCTACAAAATGTGATTGGGTGGTTCTGAACCCTGATGGTTCGGAACACAAAAGATTCTCTACCATGGGATTCAACCCCTATTTCCATTCCGCGCCCTTCATTCATGAGGAGCTTAGCGGCAATACAGTGGTTTCTAAAATCCACAACGGTGTAGATTACGTTTACTTTTATGGGGCCGGTGCATCCAGCGAAAGCCTCAAGGACATTATTCACGACGGCCTAAAACGCGTTTTCAAAAACGCTTCGATCAATGTTGATCATGATTTAGTTGCAAGCGCCTATTCCACCTACACCGGTGAGCCCGCCATTACCTGTATTTTAGGTACCGGATCCAACAGTTGTTACTTTGATGGCGAGACGGTGAGCGATGAGGTACCGGCGTTGGCTTATATTCTAGGCGATGAAGGCTCTGCCAGTTTTATTGGTAAACGACTCGTTTCAGATTTCTTGTACAAGCGTCTCCCAGAAGAAATGTCCCGTGATTTTTTCGACACCTACGGTGTAGATAAGGATGAAATCATCACCAGCGTTTACAACAAACCAAACGCAAACGTCTATCTGGCCTCATTCAGCCGTTTTGCCGGCAAGCATATGGAACACCCGTATGTTAAAATGATTGTGCGTGAAGGATTCGCAAAATTCGCAGATATTCATATCGGCTGTTTTGCAAATGCGACAGAAGTACCGGTGCATTTCGTAGGATCTGTCGGCGCCATCTTCCACGAAATTCTAGAAGAGGTTTTGGAAGAACGCGGTTTCCGTATGGGCCAAATCTTACGCAAACCTGTAGACGGTTTAATTAAATACCATTTAGAATACCTCAACATCTTAAATGCCTATCAGGTGTAGCGAATGATTAAAGGATTTCTCTTTGATTTAGACGGCGTTATTGTAGATACCGCCGTTTTTCATTTCCAAGCGTGGCGCCGTCTTGCGCAAAAATTGGGCGGCGATTTTACTGAAGCACAAAACGAACAACTCAAAGGCGTGAGCCGCGTAGATTCACTTAAGAAGATTTTGGAGTGGACTGGGGCGACGATTTCCGACGAGGAATTCCAAGCGCTGATGGCGTTAAAAAATGAATGGTACCTAGAGTTGGTTACCCAACTCAGCGCTAAGGATGGATTGCCTGGTGCAGTAGATTTTTTACACCAAGCAAAGGCACAAGGAATTGGGATTGCGCTCGGTTCGGCATCTAAAAATGCCCACCTTATTTTGGATAAAATGAACTTACTACCCCTGTTCGATGCGATAATTGATGGGAATAATGTGGTAAATGGCAAACCGCATCCTGAGGTATTTTTGAAAGGCGCAGAAGCACTAGGTCTGGCGCCGGTGGAATGTATCGTCTTTGAAGATTCTATCGCCGGAGTGCAGGCTGCAAAAACAGGCGGAATGTCGTGTGTAGGGATTGGAACACCTGATATATTGGGTGGAGCGGACCTTTATTTTCACGCATTGGGCGAAACCACACCTGAAGAACTTCTGCGCGCACTATAACTGCGCAAAGAAAGCACCATGTTCAACAAATACACCGAGGTCCATCCTTGGAAAATCATTGAAAAAGGTTGGAATGCATCCAACCACCCGAAAAGTGAAAGTCTATTTTCCATAGGCAATGGTCGAATGGGCCAACGGGCCAATTTTGAGGAAACCTACACCGGAAAAAGTTTACAAGGTTCCTACATCGCAGGGGTATACTATCCCGATAAAACGCGCGTAGGTTGGTGGAAAAACGGCTACCCCGAATACTTCGCGAAAGTCCTCAACTCCTGCAACTGGATCGGCCTAAAAATTACCGTGGATGGCGAAACTTTAGATATAAACACGGCTGCGGCGGTGAATGATTTTTACCGCGAACTCGATATGCAGAGCGGACTTTTGAAGCGCTCATTCCAAGCAACACTTCCTTCCGGAAAAATAGTCGCAGTCCAAACAGAACGATTCGTAAGTATCGTAAATGACGAGATTGGAGCACTGTCTTACAGCATTACTCCAATCAACTTCTCCGGTTCCATTGAAATCTGCTCTTACCTTGACTTTGATGTGGAAAACGAGGACAGTAATTACGATGAGAAATTCTGGGAATCGGTCAGCTGCGGACAAGAGAACGGGACCAGTTATGTCCATGCTAAAACAAAGAAAACCGGATTTGACGTCAGTGTAGCCATGCGCAACAGCAGCGCGGTTGACGGCGCAGCCGTAGCTTGGGATTCGACCACAGAAGCAACGCACATGTACGTTTGTGAATGTGCGGCATTTAATGTTCCGCAAGGGCAATTACTGCAACTGAATAAATTCGCTGCCGTACTATCAAGCATGAACCATGAGGCAGCTCGTTTGGATACAAAGGCAGCGGCGAGCGCTACGGCAGCTGCAGCCCAAGGCTATGAGGCATTACGCGATGAACACGCTACGGCTTGGCACAAGAAGTGGGAAACCTCTGATATTGAAATAGAAGGTGATGCGGAAGCACAGCAAGGCATCCGTTTCAACATCTTCCATATGAACCAGACTTTCACGGGTGTGGACGATAGATTAAACATCGGTCCTAAAGGATTTACCGGTGAAAAATACGGCGGTTCTACCTATTGGGATACGGAAGCCTACTGCTTGCCCTTCTACCTCGCAACGGCACAGCCGGAGGTGGCAAAGAATTTATGTTTGTACCGGTACAAGCAACTCGACAAGGCGATCGAAAACGCAGGTAAGCTTGGATTTACCAGCGGGGCAGCATTGTATCCGATGGTTACGATGAACGGCGAGGAATGCCACAACGAGTGGGAGATCACTTTCGAGGAAATTCACCGCAACGCAGCTATCGCATACGGCGTGTTCGACTATATACGTCACACACAAGATTGGGGCTATTTGGCCGAAGGAGGATTTGAGGTTCTTCTCGGTATAAGCCGATTCTGGTCGCAACGTGTGAATTGGTCCGAAGAAAAAGAGGCCTACGTCATGCTAGGTGTAACTGGGCCGAACGAATACGAGAATAACATCAACAACAACTGGTACACCAACCGCATGGCGGCGTGGACCTTGGAGTGGACGCTGGAAGCCTACAATTGGCTGAAAGAAAATGCTGCGGACGCGCTCAGTCCTATCGCGATAAAAACTGCCCTAAATACTGATACTGAATTCGCTAAATGGAACGACATCATTGCGAAGATGTACTACCCGAAAAGTGAAAAGCTTGGTGTGGTATTGCAGCAAGACGGCTTCCTCGATAAAGAGCAGCTTACCGCAGATGACCTCAGCCTGGACGAGCGTCCGATCAACCAAAATTGGAGTTGGGACCGCATCTTGCGTTCAATCTTTATCAAGCAAGCGGACGTATTGCAGGGCTACTACTTCCTCAACCATTTGTACGAGCAAGAAGAAGTAAAGCGCAACTTTGATTTCTACGAACCAAAGACCGTACACGAGAGTTCGTTGAGCCCTTGTGTGCACGCCATCCTAGCAGCACAGATTGATTACCCAGAGAAGGCCTACGAAATGTATTTGCGCACCTCTCGTTTGGACATCGACGATTACAACCGCGAAGTTCACGAAGGACTGCACATTACTTCGATGGCAGGAACTTGGATGTCTGTAGTTCAAGGGTTCGGGGGGATGAAGATTCGTGGCGAAGAACTGCACTTCACACCAAAGCTCCCGGCACAATGGAAGGGCCTTACCTTCTCTATCCTTTGGAGAGGCGCGACGCTAAAAGCAACCCTCACCGTCGAAGGTATGACCATCGAGAACGTAAGCGGTGCTCCTGCTAAATTCGCTATCGACGGCCAATGGTTTGAAGTAGCGGAATGTGAAAAAGCATCCACGGCAGCTACGGTAATGGCATAATGAATTGATACTATCTTAGGAAGGCGCCACGTGCGCCTTTTTTTAGCGCACAGCACATGAAGAACTTTTTAACCTTACTATCCATCGGTGCAGCATTTGCTGCCTGTGAAGTTGAACATTCAGCCCCCCTTCGCATGCAGGCCTCGGATCTTGCATCGCCACACGTTCATCACGGTACTCAGAGTGCCTTCGTTGTAAACGATTATGCAAATGGCCTACTCGAATTACCAAGTGGCCTAGACTTCGACGGCGAGGTGATCACGGGTACGCTCGAGCGTGAACTAAACGTCGCGCATATTGACGGGGATGGCGAAGATCTATTTGTGCCGTTCTTTAGAGGCGCCAAGCGTGCCATCACCTTGAGCATTCCTGGTTTCGAAGGAGAAGAGGTAAAAGTCAAAGGCGTGTTTAACGCATGGAACAGCGATGCCACCTTCTTGAAATGGAACGGCAGCGCTTGGGAAACGCCATTAGTGCTCGCACCGGGTGAATATGCCTACAAACTCGTCGTGAATGGTGAGGAAGTATTGGACCCCTCGAATGATGTAACCGTTCCCAATGGATTTGGAAGCTTTAACAATGTCTTGACCGTGGAAGGCGGTGGCGGTGAATCTCCTGTAGCCATTGATTTCCAATTCGTGCACGAAGGCGCTATGCGGTTTTCGAGCATCCCAGAAGACCAAGAAGTTTTAGCATTCTTCAACAATCGCGTTATTGAGGTAGCGCGCGATGAGGATGGGCTAAGCATTGCTATTCCTGCAGATGCAAAGGAATGGGAACGCGCCTGGATCAGAGTGTATACCGCGAGAAACGGACAGCAAGGAGGGGATTGGTTGATCCCATTGAAGTTTGGCGAGGTGGTTATTGATACAAAGGAATTGGACCGTAAGGATTGGCACACTTCCATCATGTATTTCGCTATGGTGGACCGATTCTTCAACGGCAACCCAAACAACGATCAGCCGGTTCAGGACTCGGCCGTGCACCCTCGTGCCAACTACCAAGGCGGGGATATTGAGGGAATGCGCCAAAAATTGGCCGAAGGATATTTTGATGCGCTCCATACCAACACCCTTTGGATCAGCCCAATCACACAAAATCCTGAAGATGCTTGGGGCCTATGGAACCAAGGCGGACCGGTGAGCTCGTTCTCGGGATACCACGGCTACTGGCCCGTTAGCAACATCAAGCCGGACCACCGTTTCGCTAGTCCTGAAGAGCTGCATTTGTTCCTTGACGACGCGCATGCGAATGAGCAAAATGTATTGCTCGATTATGTGGCCAACCACGTCCATGAACTGCACCCGGTGTACCAGAAATACCCAAACTGGGCCACCAACAAATACACCGCAGACGGACGACTCAATACCCAGCTTTGGGACGAGGAGCGCTTGACGACTTGGTTCGACACCTTCATGCCGACTCTCGAGCTTCGCAACGACACCATAGCAGACCTGATGAGTGATAGCGCACTGGTATGGATTACGGAATATGACTTCGACGGTTTCCGCCACGATGCAACCAAGCACATCCCGATGAATTTTACGCGTTTGCTCACACAGAAAATTCGTGCTGCGAGCGATAAGCACATATATCAGATTGGAGAAACCTACGGCTCGGATGAACTCATTGCCAGCTACGTCGGTAGCGGCAAAGTTGATGCCCAATTCAACTTCAACCTCTACGATGCCGCCTTTGAAGCCTTCACCCAAGAAGGGGCAACGTTCGACCGCCTCCGCAAGGCTTTGGAAAGCAGCCTTACCTACTACGGCCACCACCATTTGATGGGGAATATTTCCGGCAATCAAGACAAGCCGCGCTTCTGCTCTATGGCCTCTGGACACCTGAGCATGAGTGAAGACACCAAACTTGCTGGGTGGACACGCGAAATCCCAAAACCTACTGAGCGTGGGTATCGAAAAATGGCCGCCATGCACGCCTTCAATATCGCAGTTCCTGGTATTCCTATTCTCTACTACGGTGACGAGATTGCCCTTCACGGCGGGAACGACCCAGATAATAGAAAGATGATGCCGTTTGACTTTTCACCCCGTCAGCAGCAGCTCTTTGATCGCATAGCGCGCTTGAATGAAAACAGAAGCCGAATCATGGCCTTGAACTACGGTTCAACGACCGTTTATCAACCTGAACCGCACCTGCTCATCATTGTGCGCAAGTACATGGAACAGGAGGTACGCTTCTTCTTTAACAACAGTAATGAGGATCGCTACCTCGAAGATTGGGACATCACGGTTCCCGCAGATGGCGAAATCTATCAAACCCGCAATTGCGGCCAATTCAACCAAGATTAATTCACACAACATGAAAAGAACCTTAATAGCCTTAAGCGCAGTACTGACATTAGCGGCTTGCAACGCGCCGGAATCGGCACCGGAAACCACCTCAACCTGGGAAGACGCAAAGCTTCCAGAGTGGGCGAAGGATGCTAACATTTATGAGGTCAACATCCGTCAGTACACACCGGAAGGAACTTTGAATGCTTTTAAGGAGCACCTTCCGCGCTTGGCAGAGATGAACGTAGATATCCTTTGGTTCATGCCCATCCAACCTATTGGCGAGCGCAACCGCAAAGGCGAGCTCGGCAGCTACTATTCCATCCAAGATTACACCGCAGTCAACCCGGCCTTTGGAACCGTTGAAGATTTTAAAGCCATCGTGGACGAGGCGCACGCCTTGGGCATGCACGTATTGCTCGACTGGGTGGCCAACCACAGTGCTTGGGACCACTCTTGGGTAGAGACGAACGACGATTTCTACACGCGCGATGAAGACGGCAGCTATCCTATGGAAGCCATCGGAAACGACGGTGGCAAAACGGGATGGACCGACGTGGCAGATTTGAATTATGACGCACCACTTCTAATCGACTCCATGGCTGCAGAAATGGATTGGTGGGTAAGTAAGACGAACATCGACGGATTCCGTTGTGATATGGCCGGAATGGTGCCGTATGCCTTCTGGGAGCACGCCATTCCAATGTTGCGAGAGAAGCATGGACCCCTTTTCTTCCTCGCCGAATGGAGCGAGCCTCATTTGCTCAGCACCTTCAATGCAGATTACGGTTGGGAGTTGCACCACTTGATGAATGACATAGCCAAGGGTCATAAAAATGTTCACGAGCTCGAAGTTTATGCTGCGAAGAATGATACGGTCTATGGCGAAGATGCGATGAAGTTGTACTTCACCTCCAACCACGACGAGAACAGCTGGCAGGGCAGTGCTATCGAGCGCATGGGCGACGATGCGCTCGCCTTCTTTGCGCTTGCCTTCATGATGGACCAGAGTTTCCCTTTGCTATACACCGGTCAAGAAGCCGGCATCGATTTTAGGTTCCCCTTCTTTAGCAAGGACACCGTGGGTGTGGATTGGTCCGCGAATACGGATCATGCAGATTGCTACACGAAGCTTTTCGAACTAAAACACCGCCATCCCGCGTTGTGGAACGGTGCTTACGGCGGTGCTATGACCTTGACTACGGATACTGTAGCGAACACGGTGATGGTCTCTCGAACGCTTGGTGAAGACCAAGTAAACGGCTTTTTCGCTTTCGGTGGCGGGGAGGTTGTTGTTGGGGAAAATGCAGGAGAATTGGTCCTTGACCTACACGGGGCGAAAATCTTTATCAAAACTTTGGCGACTAACGAGTAACTTTAAGCTCCCAAAGAACCACCGCATGTATAAGATCGCAGGTAAAAATTCATTTGAGGTTTCGCCTGAAGCCAATGCCGCAGAGGGATTGCTCGACGGAACGTATTACAATCTCGATATTGAAAAGATTGATTCGAGAACTTGGCATATCCTAAAAGAGTACAAATCCTACTACGTACAATGGGTTGAACGCGCTGAAGATTCGAAAACCTTTACGCTGAAAATTAATGGACAGACGATGGTGTTGGAGGCGAAAGACCAATACGATCTATTGTTAGAGAAGATGGGAATTGCCGGTGGAGCTTCATCAAAAGCTACTAAACTAAAAGCGCCGATGCCTGGTAAAGTCTTAGAGATTATGGTAGAAACGGGCAAAACAGTAACCAAAGGTGAAGGTTTGCTCATACTCGAAGCCATGAAAATGGAGAACATGCTCAAGGCCGAACAAGACGGAATAATTAAATCCGTGAACGTTTCAGTAGGCGATGCTGTTGAAAAGAATAACGTACTAATAGAATTTGAATAACATGAAAAAAACACTCCTATTATCCGCAATCGGCGCAATCGCATTTAGTTGTAGCCAGCCTACTGAGGCACCAGCAGAAAACCACGAAGGCCACGACCACAACCACGAGAGCATGGCTCCGGAAGATGTCGACGACCCCATAGGACGTGTGTTCTTTGCGAATCTTGAAAACGGCGATACCGTTACTAATCCAGTTTACGTTGAGTTCGGCGTAGAAGGCATGGAAGTTCGTCCTGCAGGCGAAATTGTGGAGGGCACAGGCCACCACCACTTGTTGATTGGCAATGCTTTTCTTTCAAAAGGGGAAGTTGTTCCAGCAGATGAAAACAATATTCACTACGGCGGTGGACAAACGTCAGATACCGTAACCCTACCTATGGGTGAAGTTCGTTTGGGCATGCAGTTCGCCAACGGCGTACATGCTTCTTACGGCCGCGATATGAGCGCCTCGATTAAGGTGTTTGTGAAGTAAGCACGAAAGTTTTGATTAAAAAAAGCCGCTCTTTTAGAGCGGCTTTTTGATTTAGAAACTTAATCCTAAGATAACGATACGCTCCTATTGGAGTAATCGTTGCTTCAGACATTCGCAGAGTCTGTTACTGTTAAACATGTTAAGCAACAACTAACCGTTAAAAAGACAATAGGGCATGAGAAATCATGCCCTTATTTTTTATGGAAGGGTCATTACTTTCTTAATAGTACGCCAATCGACTACTTTAAAATTCTGAGAAATCGATTCGCCATTCTCATCTTTATTGTAACCGTCTTGGCATACAAAAACTCCTTTAGGGTAGGCTGTACCGAAGCTTCCGGAATATACATCTATACCGTCGGTCTCTTCAGCGCCGTCTATAGTTGTTCCATTACCTACCTGGAACACGCCTAAATAGAGATACGCCCTGTTGATATCGTACACAGCGTAGCGGTTGTTTCCTTGGCTTGAGGTCAATAAATATTTGGATTCATTAGTACTATAGATGGTAATCCCTTCAATATCGTAAGCAAGGTCGGGATTCTCTTCACCGGATAATGGAATTCGGAATCGGTCCGTAGTTGAATCATCTAACGCATAGGCAAATACGCCTCCTTGCTCTTCACCTAGATACAACAATCTATTTTCTTTGTCCACCACCATGCCCTCTACCTGGCCAGCCGCCGAAAAGGAACGAACTAATGACATGGTAACTGGCAAAGAGTCTGTTAGCAATCGCCATTGCTCTACTTGACCGTCCTTATTATTGACAAACGCATATGTCGACTGTTCTACGGTGTCGTTCCACAAACAGAATCCGTATACGCCTTCTAAAGTGGTTCTCATAGTCGTATCCGAAATGAGTTCAAAATTCCTGGCGTTCTTTGAAATAGACCAAACGTCTATACGATCATAATCTCTATTCGACCCCGCAACAATGGCTATTAGGCTATCACCGAACTTCACGCCATTCGCAACATCAATATTATTAATCTTTCCCGTCGGATAATTAGCGAGACGGGTGCCATCTAAACCGTACACTTCAAGGCCGTACGTTTTATTAGACCCTAGGATAAAGCTAGAGTCCGGCTGCGCACTGTTTAACCATAATGCAGGATCGTCGGCCGCATCATCGTCGACTTGAGCAAGTACCTTTTCGGTTTCTATGTTAGCAGTTACTGTCGGTGTTGAAACCTGAGGCTGGCACGCCCCAAATACCAGTGTTAAACCTATCCATTTTTTCATTAGTCATGCGAGTATTAAAATCCCCCAAGCCTCCACGGAGACTTGGGGGATTATATGATAAACTAGGTTGTATTAAAGATCCAACTTCACCCCAAAGTTTGCGCGAAGATTGTAGTACTCCATCTGCATAGTGTACTGACTTTGGTATTGGTAGTAGCGCAATGGTTGATTGAGAATATTGTGTAATTCAACAAATACCCTTACGTTTTTCGCAACTTCATAGTATCCATTGATGTCTAGGAAATGTTGAGAATCGTAGTAACGATCTTCAAATGCATCGCCACCGTACTCATCAACGTAGGAACCTGCATAGTTGTATGAAAGACGCACCATCAGCTTTTTGTTTTCATACGCCAAGGCCGTGTTCACCATTAATGGCGCCGCGCCTGCAAATCCGACCGCATCCTCACGATCTAAAATACCCGAGGTAGTGGACTGAATGAGCGTAGTATTTGCTTGGAGGTTGAAATTCTTTAGCGACGGTGAAAGCACATCTAATTGACGTTGGAAGGCAAACTCCAAACCAGTTACAGTTGCCGTCCCTCCGTTTTCTGGTTTTGTAAACTCATACGTTTCACCATTGAATACATCATCATAAACGTTGTAGTAAATAAAATTATCAATGGTTTTGTAGAAGATTCCGGCAGAAATAAGTCCCAAATTCGAGAAATAGCGTTCGCCATTTACATCGATATTCCAGGCGCTTGCCGCAGATAAATTTGGATTACCCAATTCGATTTCACTATCGTCTGAATTAAACGCTTCGTAAGGTACTAGATCGTAATAATTAGGACGCGCTAATGTGTTGGTCAAAGACGCACGAACAACCGTGTTTGTATTTGGGCTAAAGCGGTATAGAACCGATGGTAATATGTTTAAGTAAGAAGCATCTCCGTTCGTTTCAGAAGCAATTTCTTCTACGATATCATATCTGAAACCTTCGTACGAATTTGCCGTGTTTTCCGCACGGATACCCGCAACAAGACGGTGCTTAGAACCCCAGTTTTGAGTAAGCATTGCGTAGGCTGCTCCTATACTTTCATTTGCGCCGTAATTACCCGCCGCATATTCCTCAGGAATATCGGTTGCATCAAACTCTGATGTGTTCGTTAAATCCAATCCGCCTAAATACGCAGGGTCAATAAATTGATTCGAGTTTTCTGAACCCCAATATCCGTCGATCAAATAGCGATCGCCACGTTCAAACTGGAATCCATTTTCACCCAAAGTTGGCTCGTTATCGCCGTTAATCCATTCATACTCTGTGAAGATATTCTCTCTAAACTTACGCTTAGTACGAACACGTAAACCGGTTTTCAACGTTGTATTGGTTTTACCAGTTACAAGCGGAATCTCAAGGTCAAAACGTCCATTGAAGTCCTGGTCGTAAGTAAATTGATTTTCATCCGTAAGTTCCTTCAATCCAAAGTCCGCGAAATTGGGAGTTGTTACAGGTCGCATCTGAAGGAATGTATATTCTCCCGGATCAGAAGTGATTTCCATTAGCACGTCCTTTTCACGGTAAGAAATGTAACGCTCATCTGGGCGCGTCTCTGACGCTCTTGCAGAGTTTACGGACCAATTTGCTTTAATGTTGCCGAAAAGATGCTCTCCGCGCAACGCAAAATTATTCGCAATTTGATGTTCCAATCGACTGTTATTTATGGATGCTGCACCGCCTTTGGTTTGACGACGAACCTCAGCGGTATACGTACCGTCTCCGTTTGACTCAATGTCTTTATAGCGTAAACGGTAACGATTTTCCCAATCTTTTCTATCATTGTGCAATGCTGTAAAGAATACTTTGTGCCCTTTTGCAAGGTCATAATCAAGACTTAACGAATACGATTGACGCAAGCGGCGAACGTTGTAGCCGCGAACCTGGTAATCTACGATAGATGGATTCCCAGCAGCATCAAATTCCCATTCCATTTCTGCATTATCTGATCCAAAATCATGATCGTTGACTGAAATGGAAACTACAGCACCCAACTTGTTATTCATGAAGCGGTTTCCGTAAATGGCGGCACCTGTCCAAATGGGTTTTTGTGAAAGAAAGTTATACCCTGAGCCTCCTGTAATAGAAATACGCTGACGCTGTGGAGCCTGACGTGTAATTAAATTTACAGCACCGCCAATTGCATCCGCATCCATATCGGCAGTAACGGCTTTATTCACTACCACCGTTTGAATCATATCCGAAGGAATCAAATCCAATTGTACTTTACGGTTATCTCCCTCTGCTGAAGGCATACGCTCGCCATTAACCATCACACTATTCAATTGTGGTGCGAGTCCACGAATAATGATATCGCGCGCTTCTCCTTGGTCGTTTTGAATGGTGATCCCAGAAATACGCTTCAAGGCATCCCCAATATTTGCATCTGGTGTACGACCAATTTGATCCGCATTGACCACGTTGGTGACCCCTGTATTTTGACGTTGTTGCGCTAGAGCTTTTGCCTGATTTCTAAGGTAGTTACCTGTAACAATAACTTCACTTAACTCATTCGTTCCCTGTAAAAGTTGCACGTCCACGATAACGAGTGCGTTTTCAGATAGACTCAATATCTTTACAACGTCCTTGTAACCTAAAGAAGAAATCGTAATTTCTATTTCACCTGCTGGTACGTTCGTTAAGGTGAAATTCCCTAAGTCGTCAGTGACTGTCGTATGACCACTTTGCACCGCAGAGACTAGGGCACCGGGCATAGGAAATTGGTCAAAATCTACTACCGTTCCTTGAACAACAGCATTTTGAGCATTCACACTCAAAAAGAAAAGGGTGAAGGCAAATAATAATATCTTTTTCATTTTGTAAATGGTTTTTACAAAACTGAAAATTTATAAACCACTGATGGTTAAGCATTTGTTGGATTAATCTTAGTTAAAGGCTATCTATATGTAAGCTTTTCTTAATTACGTAACCTTGCGAATACAACGCTTTTATTTTGACGAAACAATGGCTTAACAAAAGCATCCTATCTTACCATCATGCATAAAATAGTAACTGCAGTTCTTCCATTATTCTTCCTGTGTTGCGGTAAAATTGTGTCCCCTCCGGAGCCTGTCGTGTTTCAAAACGACTTCGCTTTTGATTCGGTCAACGTCGCTAAAGACTTTTCGCTTGTACCCAAAACCTCTATTGCTCCAATCTCGGTTAAAGAGGCTTCCGGAGGAGTATTAGCGACCTCCTTTCCGCACCATGTTTGGCTAGTTAACGATAGTGGCGATAATGCCTCCCTCTATTTGGTGAATTGTAAAACTGGAAAAACAACCACGACTCTCCTCATTGAAGGTCTCGTAAATATGGACTGGGAAGAGCTTACTTTTTTTGTTTCAGATAATATTCCCATGTTAGGCATTGCAGATGTGGGAGATAATTTGGAATTGAGAGACTTTGTCACGGTATATACCATGAAAGAGCCGCAAGAGGGGAGTTTTGATACCTTAGTTTCTGGCGTGGTTAGCTACGTCCCAGAATTTTTAGATTCTATTAGGTTTACCTACAGTACTGGTCCGCGTGATGTTGAAGCCGTTTTTGTTGATCCCGTCTCAGAAAACTGGTATTTCATTTCCAAAAGAGAGTCTAGAAATGGTTTGTATGAACTATCAAAAGCCTCAATGGGTTCGGGAATTATAGATACTGCACAGCTCAAAGGAAGATTCAGCATGTACCTATCCACGGCTGCAGATTCTAGACTATTTGCGAACGACTCCTGTCCAATTATTTTGCGGAATTACGACCGCATACTGCTCTGGCGTCGTGATCAGAATACTTCAGTCATCGATGTAATGCAAAGGGAACCTGAGCTGCTTCCTTATGGCCCTAGAGAACCACAAGGAGAATGTCTTTGGCTTTGGCCAAACGGTAATTACAGCACTACAAGTGAGGAGCGCCAAGGCATAAAAGCACCCATTCGAACGTATCGCAAAGGTTAATTCTGTAGCGTATACGCCAAACCTACACCCAATACCGAACGCCGTTGCCATGCATCGATCTGATCAATGTCTCGAATCAATTGGAAATGCGCATTGAACGAAAGCGCCTTGCGGATTTTATAAATGGCAATAATGTCCAGGTTTAAATCGGTCGCAGATATCGACTCCCAGTAATTAATGAAGAGGTCCGATTTTGCCGTGACTTCTAACTCATCCGTAAGTTGCTGCGTATAATTCAGCGTAATTTTTGCCCCCGCCTCAAAGCGCCAGGTCGCCCCGGTATCCACACCAAAGGCGGCTTTTTCACGCAAAGCCTCGTCAAATACCGTTGTGCTCTTTCCTGCAAAAGGAGATAAAAATACTTGCCAGTGCTCCCAAGAGTTGTTGCCGATACCAAAGGAATACTGACCATATACAGGCGCTCCAAATGTGGAAATAGGCGTACGCGTAGTATCCCCTTTCGCAAATCCTGGGGCAAACTGAGTGCGCATGTTTAATTGCCCAGATAAATTCCACTTCGTAGATTTCGGCGAGCCCGTAAGCGTGGTTGTGAACTCTAGTTTATCAGCGTTTTTCGTAAGTATTCCGGCTTGGCGACTGAGTCCATAATTGCCTTCTAAGAGATGAACGGTGGTGAAGTTCTCGCCTTTTTTTATCCAATTTTCACGAAGCAATAAACTGATGTTTGAACTGTTTTCCCCACCGGCGTTCCAATTGTCCAAATCCGTAAACGAACCCGCCGCGCTGTAAATAGCGTTTCGGTGATACGATGCAATCGCCGTGGAATCGCTCTGGCCAAAAATTGCGGTACTTATCAAGCTAAAAACGACAAGAAATCGAATCATTACTTCTTTTTAAATGCATTAATGGCATCCTTTGCTTCCTTGCTCAGAATCAATTCCCCGCTGATCGCAGCGCGCTCCGCAAGAAGGTGGTCCCAATGTTCCGTGCCTTCCCAAAAGACCTTCTTGAGTCCGCGCATTGCGGGTACAGATTTCGTTAGCAATCGGCCCACGAGCGCTTCTATGGCAGCATCCATCGCCGCTGCATCTTCGAAAATATCATTGTACAAACCGCGCTGAAAAGCCCATTCCGCGGAGCGCCACTCTGTTGCATTAATGGCTAAGTCGGACATGCCGGCCAAACCTAATTTGCGTTCACACGCAGGTCCCACTACAAACGGTCCTATACCTACAGCCAACTCGCTCAGCTTTACTGCCGCGTGATTGGTCGCATAACAGTAATCTACAGACGAAGCAAGACCCACGCCGCCGCCAACCGCCTTGCCTTGAACGCGGCCAATGATGAGCTTTGGGCACTTGCGCATCGCATTGATTACGTTAGCGAAGCCGCTGAAAAAGATTTTTCCTGTCTCTAAATCTTCAATAGAAATTAATTCGTCAAAGCTCGCGCCGGCGCAAAAGGCACGCTCGCCATCGCTTTTTAAAAGGATGAGTTTTACGGCAGTATTCTCGCCCAGATCAGTAATGGTATTCGCCAATTTCGCGAGGACCTTGCCCGGCAAAGAATTGGACAATGGATGAAAAAATTCTACTGTCGCTAAACCGCGATCGTCTATATCGACATTAACACCGCCTTGGTTTACTGCTTCGTTCATAGGTTATAGTATTTGGGTATTGTGTTCTGCTGAATATTCATCAGCTCTGGTCTAGTTTCTTCACCATGGTCAAGATGGTCGCCACGGCAACTACCTCATTGGTGTCGTCGTAGACTTCCACGTAGTACTTCACGATGCCCTTCGCCACATCGTCTTCACTGCGCTTTTCCCCGTCAATCTTTTCTTTTACGGTCAATTTCACCCCGATAGTCGCCCCCGGGTAAACCGGCTTAGTGAATCGGCATTCATCGATACCGTAGTTCAACAATACCGGGCCTTTCTTCGCCTCGACGAACAACCCTGCCGCCTTGCTCAAAATAAAATACCCGTGCGCTACTCGGCCTTCGAAGATGGTGCCTTCCAATGAAGTTGCGTCCATGTGGGCGTAGAAATTATCACCGCTCACGTTGGCAAAATTTGTAATGTCAGTTTCTGTTACGGTGTGCTTGGCAGTATACACTGTAGCACCCACTTCAAGTTCTTCAAAGTGTTGACGGAACACATGCGGCACGGCCTCTGGACGTGATGCCCCTGGCTGGTATTGCTGCGTGATGGCCGTAATGTCATCCGGGTGACCTTGGATGGCCGTACGGTGCAAATAGTGCAATACACCGCGCTTACCACCCATCTCTTCACCGCCTCCGGCGCGCCCTGGACCTCCGTGCTTCATCAATGGCATCGGGGAACCGTGACCGGTGCTTTCCTTGGCCATCTTCTCGTTGATGATGTGAATACGGCCGTTGTACGCGGCAGCCTCGGTAGTAAAGGCAACGATATCACTCGTGTTTTTACTTGTAAATGAGGTGACGAGGGAACCGCGACCTAGAGCAGTCAATTGGACCGCTTCATCAATAGTTTTATACGGCATCAACGTGCTCACAGGGCCAAAAGGCTCCACTTCGTGAACTGCAGTTTTATTGAACGGATCGGTATTTACAAAAAGCTTCGGTGAATAAAATGCCCCTGCGTTGGTCGCTCCTATCAGCTCTAAAGAAGGGTTATAAACCAGTTCTTGCTGCGCCATTAGCTTGTTCATCTCCGCTTCTACACGACCAATCTGGTCATGCGTTGCGAGTGCCCCCATGCGCACACCTTCCGCCTGAGGATCACCTATAGCCGTCTTTTGAAGTCGAGCGATCACCGCGTCCTGAACGATGGGCAATAAGTGTTCTGGAACCATGGCCCGGCGAATCGCCGTACATTTTTGACCCGCTTTTACGGTCATTTCATTTGCCAATTCTCGAACAAACAACGCGAATTCAGCATCTTCAGGCTTGACATCCAACCCCAATACCGAAGCGTTTAAACTGTCCGCTTCGAGATTAAACGGAACCGAACGTTCGTTGATGTGTGGTAGACCGCGCAACACCTGACCCGTTGACGCCGAACCTGTGAAAGTCACGACGTCTTGAAAGTCCACATGGTCTAAAATACCACGTCCCTTTCCACTGACCAATTGCAACGCCCCTTCGGGTAAAATTCCACTATCAATGATCGCCTTTACCATCACCTCCGTCAAATAGGAGGTGTATTCCGAAGGCTTCACCACACAGGGAACCCCCGCCATCAAATTGACCGCAATTTTCTCAAGCATCCCCCAGATTGGGAAGTTAAATGCGTTAATGTGAACCGCTACACCGCGACGCGGCACCATAATGTGGTGGCCGATGAAGGTGCCTTCCTTTGATAATCGGGCGAGATCGCCATCCACGTAGTAAGGCAGATCTGGAAATTGGCGTCTGAGCGATGCGTTCGCAAACAGATTGCCAATTCCCCCTTCAATATCTATCCAGCTATCAACTTTCGTGGCACCAGTAGCCCAGCTCACATCATAAAATTGACGTTTAATACTGGTCAAATGGAGCGCTAGTGCCTTAAGCATACGACCACGCTCCTGAAAGGTCATTTTTCGCAAAGCCGGTCCACCGACTGAACGACCATACTCTAAAATGGCTTTATAATCGAGCCCTTCTGAGCTCACCTGCGCGTAATCCTCACCGGTTATGGCATGGCGAGCAGTATATTCAATTCCAGTTCCTGTTTCCCAGTTTCCCAGGATGTAGTTCTTAACTGTATTCATCTATTTGTGCGTTTGATAGGTTCCTTCATGATTGGGCCGATTCGGCTCAACCGCTTCCAATGGCGTTACTTCCTTCAATGTCGAACGGCATTGTTCGGCCAATTTCATATACAATTCCGTTCCTTCCGTCTTCCAAGCCAACATCTCATCGCTCACCGTCTTCACCACCTTACCGGGGTTTCCCACAAAGATACTTCGCTCGGGTAGTACCGTGTTTTGTGGAACAAAAGCCAATGCACCTACGATGCACCCGTCGCCCACCTCAACATTATCCATAACGACCGCATTCATACCGATCAGGACATTTTCGCCTAAGGTACCGCCGTGAATAATCGCTCCATGTCCCACGTGCGCCATCTTCTTCAAGCGCGTCTCCGTTTTCGGGAACATGTGCACCACACAGTTTTCTTGAACGTTCACGCCTTCTTCCAGAACAATTCGTCCCCAATCCCCGCGCAAAACAGCCCCCGGACCTATGTAACAATGTGGACCTATAATCACATCGCCTGTAACATTTGCTTGAGGGTGTACAAAAGCGGTTGGGTGAATCACCGGAATGAAGTCAAGGAATTGGTAAACTGCCATCTTAAGCGCGCTCTAAAATAGTTGCATAGCCCTGACCAACGCCAATACACATGCTCACTAAAGCATATTTCTTTCCTGTTTCTTGCAGTTCAATCGCTGCTGAATGAAGAATACGGCCGCCCGTCACACCAAGCGGATGACCCAAGGCGATGGCACCGCCGTTTGGATTAATTCTTGGATCATTATCCGCCAGTCCAAGTTCTCGCGTACATGCTAAAACCTGGGCCGCAAAGGCCTCATTCATCTCAATAATATCCATGTCGTCGAGCGTTAATCCTGCCTTTTCAAGTGCCTTTTTCGACGCCTCAACGGGTCCGATTCCCATAATTCTGGGCTCTACTCCAGCCACCGCTGAACTCACAATACGTGCCAGCGGCTTCAGCCCGTGTTGAGCAACTGCTTCACCACTGGCCATCAACAAAGCTACCGCCCCGTCATTTAACCCAGAACTGTTGCCCGCCGTAACCGATCCGTCTTTCTTAAATGCCGGACGGAGGATCGAAAGTCCTTCCTGCGTTGTGCTAGGCTTCATGAATTCATCCTCAACAAAAACCAGCGGGGCTTTTTTTCGCTGCGGAATTTCCACAGCAAATTTCTCTAGTCTAAACCGTCCGCGCTCCTGGGCGCGCGCAGCTTTTTGTTGCGACCAAGCGGCAAATGCATCCTGGTCTTCCCGGCTAATGCCGTACTTCTCAACCAAATTCTCAGCCGTTTCCCCCATAGCATGGGTTCCATACAGCTCCTTCATCTTTGGATTCACAAAGCGCCAGCCAAAAGAGCTGTCGTACATGCGACTGTCCGTACCGTACGCAGATGCTGTTTTTGAAATCACGTAAGGTCCGCGGCTCATGTTCTCTACGCCTCCTGAAATAAACAAATCTCCATCTCCCGCAGCGATGGCACGGTGTGCGTGAATGGCCGCGCTCATGCCTGAAGCGCACAATCGGTTCACCGTCTCCCCTGGAACCGACCAGGGCAAACCGGCAAGCAATGCCGCCATGCGCGCCACATTTCGATTATCCTCTCCCGCCTGATTCGCGCAACCTAAAATCACATCGTCAATGGCCGACGGGTCCAAACCAGGATTTTTCTCCATAAGTTTAGCAATGGTCATGGCAGCAAGATCGTCCGGTCGGACCGCAGCAAGCGTTCCTTTAAATTTTCCGATGGGCGTGCGTACGCCATCTACTATATAGGTCTGTTTCATAGGTTCCATTCTTTAGAGGTGCGGTAGACGGTTCCTTTGAACCACGCCACGCGCTCCCCTGTGCGGTTTGTAATATCTATTTGATACAACCCGGTTTTATGCGTTTCGCTCAATAAGGTTGCAGATGCGGTAAGCACTTCTCCTGCGCGAACCGCATGCAGGTGGTGAATACTGGTTTCAATCGAAAGGCTTTGTCGTCCGCCGCCATTTGCAGCGAAAGCCAGCGCAGAATCTGCTAATGCATACGAAATGCCGCCGTGCGCGATGTGAAAACCATTGGTCATTTCATCACGTACAGTCATTGTTAGTACCGCCTCGCCTGGAGCATTCGACACTACGGTAATGCCCAGCCATTGGCTAAAGGCATCGTTCTTCATCATGTGATCTACTATATCCTTCGATTGATCCATGTTACGTATCGCTTTCAGTTTTGTCTTGAAGAACCGCCATTTCCATCGCTTCAATAGCACAGTCGAGCAAGAAAAGGACATTGCCCTTCGCCTCCTCAGTGGCCGGGTTGTTCTCAACCACATAGAGATACAATTCACTCAGAGTATTCGGTGAACTACTCAATTTTATGAGGGCCGAGATATCCAACCCATGCTCCTCTTGATGCGACTCATAGCTTTCCAATTTCTCTTCAATCACACCTTGCCATTTTTCATTACTAAGCATGGTCAAGCGCCATCCCATTTTCTGGAACGACCATTTTAAAAGCAATACAGATTTCAACATCCAACTGTGCGTGTCGTCATCCATGCCTTCATCGGCCTCCATCAACGTACCCATAATGTACGGTTGCTGCTCTAAAAAATCCATGAAGTTCTGCTGGTATAAGGCCGCTGTCCAGCCCTCTACTTCAATGATCGAATCTTTGAGGCTTACTGCCCCGGCGTTTTGAGGTGTGTTCATGTCTACGAATTTAAGCATAAAAAAGCCCCGAGCGTTTCCACTCGAGGCATTCCAACTAACACATCAAAATATGAACACTATCACATTTTACCTTTCATCATGCGGTTCCAGTATAAGTAGGGTAATCCATACTTTTTCAAAATCCACATGCTGTAGTTTTCCTTTGTCGTATCCACAAATTTGCTGAGGAACGGATCGGAATCTCTTTCGTTATTGTACTTAAATTCAGCCAACACCATTTTACCGTAACCCGTTACTAACGGACACGATGAATACCCTTCGTATTGTTTATCGCTGAATGTAGCGTTCTCCATATGTGCCAACAAATTCGCGGTCACCACAGGCGCTTGCTTACGAATTGCCGCACCAGTTTTCGCAGTCGGCAGCGCTGCAGAATCACCTAAAGCAAACACATTTGGGTATTTGTTATGCTGAAGCGTGTTGATATCAACATCTATCCAACCCCCAGGAGTACCGTTTGAAAGCGGGCTGTTTTTAATAAAGTCCGGAGCACTTTGTGGTGGAGCCAGGTGCAAGAAGTCGAATGGAAGTACAAAGGTTGAATCACCATCCAAACGCTCACCCAGTCCTTCGCCTTCATTTACCGTGCATGCGTTGTCGCCCGGTTTTGCGTTTTTAAAATGAACCTCTTTGTTCGCAACGTCAATCTTTGTGATTGCGTAAAAAGGTTTGAAGTGGATTTCTTTACGTTGAAGCACTTTAGTCAGTGTTTTAGCAAATTCCGGAACGCCAAAGATTACAGATCCAGGAGTCGCAAAAACCACTTTAGTTTTGTTTTTCACGCCTTGCTTTGCCCAATAATCATCAGCGAGGTACATGATTTTTTGAGGTGCGCCACCACATTTGATTGGCGTTGTTGGTTGGGTAAAAATGGCGTTTCCTCCTTTGAATTTTTGAACGTTTTCCCAGACCTTATTAGGATCGGTATAGTTCGAACATACCACCCCTTTTTCTAGACCTTCTTTCAAACCAGGAATGCCATCCACATCAAGCTGTATACCAGGAGCGGCAACAAGGTAATCGTAGGAAATGCTCCCTGAATTTTGTGTGGCAACACTATTTCCTTCCGCATCTATGGTGGTCACTGCATCTTGAATCCAATCGCATCCAGCGGGAATGACAGATTGCATCGGTCGACCTGTTTTTTGATAATCGAAGGTTCCGGCACCTACTAAAGTCCAAGCTGGCTGGTAGTAGTGTGTTTGTGCTGGATCGATGATCGCAATACTTAGGCTTTTCTTTTCATTTTTTAATTGGGCAGCGGTCATAATACCACCGGTACCGGCTCCAATAACGACAACGTTATAATGCTTTGACATGGCGTTTTAAGGTGTTGATTTAACCTTAAATGTAAACGCTCCAAATGCCTTGCTACGTGATATTTATCACCCCACTCAAATTTTAAAGGGTGCTTTTGACCATTATTCGATGTGGAATACCGTCTTCTAAAAACTCATCGCCTTGTGCGACATAACCCAAGCGTCCGTACCAATTAAGAAGGTACGATTGTGCCATGATCACCACATCGCGCTCATCCTGGAATAAACCCCATGCCCATTCTTCTGCGCGGACCATGAGTTCGATGCCCAGTTCCTTTCCACGTGACGATTTCTCAACCACCACCCGGCCAATACTTACCTGGGGGTAAGCGGTTCCTGGAGGTAAAATGCGCACATAGGCCACTACAGCTCCTTGGTTGTTTTTGGCATAGAGGTGAAAGCTGGATTGGTCCTGGTTGTCCAAATCTAAATACACGCAGTCCTGTTCAACGACGAAAATATCGGAACGCAAGCGGAGTATATCGTAAAGATCCTTTTTAGGAAGGGTTTCAAAGGAATGTCTATGCCACTGCATGATGGTTTCGTTTTAAAATGAGTTGTTGATACAGTAAGACGATTAAAAATTGGACCCCGAGTAAGGTTGCTATGGTGCCGGCTATCGAAGTATCCAACCACCGACTACAGGCATAGCCTCCCAAGGCAGCTACAAGGGCAATGAACGCAGCGCCCATGAGCAGATGGTGAAGTTTCTCCACTAAAAGATAGGCGGTTGCGGCAGGAACAACGAGTAAAGCCACGACTAAAATGGCGCCGACGCTTTCAAAACTCACCACGGTGGCAAAACTCACCATGGCCATTAAACTGAGGTTCCAAGCGGCCACGCTGATGCCTAAAACAGCAGCGTAATCTTCATTAAAACTAGACAGCTTCAGCCCTTTATAACCGACAAAAATGTAGCCTAAGACTGCGAGCAGGAGCAACCCTGAGGACCAAAGCGCGATTGGCCCCATATTTAGATCCCCCATGGACCAACTATTGAATGGAACATAGGCAATCTCCCCGTACAGCACGCACTCCTGATCTAAATCTACGCTGTCGCTCCAGAAAGTAATGAGTATGACACCTAGTGCAAACAAGGTTGTAAACGTCATGCCTATACTTGCATCGCCCTGAACCTTTAAATTCTTGCGCAAAACCTCTATCATCACTGTGGCTAAAACGCCCACAGCGGCTGCACCTAAGAACATCCATAAAGATGCGCGACTCTGGCTTAACCAATACGCCACTGCAATGCCCGGAAGTACTGCGTGAGAGATGGCATCACCTACCATGGTCATCTTACGCAACACTAAAAATGCACCGAGCAGGGCACAGGATACTGCGGTAAAAACTGCGGTTAATGCTATGGCGAGGGTTGGAATCATTAACGTAAATACTGTGCTAGCGGAAGTCTATAACTCACCCCTGCTCCTAAGAAAAGACCGCTCGTATTGAGCCGGGTGTTGACATATGGGCTGAGGTCAAATCCTGCATAAACATCCAATTGAAGATCATTGGACAACAACTTTGTAAACCCACCGTCAAAATAGGGAGTGCCAAACAACTGCCTGCCTTGGACTTGCCAGTTGCTAAAATATTCAGCGTATACCCCAAAATCATTTCCTAAATCATAACCAAGCGCTAGAGAGAACATTCCTCCATCCACAAAACCGTTTGTTCCGTTCATACCGCCAGAAATACCAATGTTGCTGGCAATTCCAAGACGAGGGGTCAATCCTTTTTCGAACAGGAGGCGCTGTTCGTGGAACAGCATATTTCCTTGTACCGGCGCGCGGTAATCGCCACCAGCGATCCAGGGCAAAGTGAGGTGGCTTAACCAAGTAATCTGCGGCAGTAGGTTTGTTTCTTCTATTAGATTGTACTTGAAACCAATAGTTACTGGATGCACACCTGTGGTTCGGGACGGGTCATTCCAGATATCAACGATATCTAGGCGTTTGGTATTTGCATTGATCACCGCGCGCACCTCAAATTTTTGATTTATTCCGAAACGTAGCACCTCCTCTATTTGATGGGCATCTGTTATGCTCGTGTTGGATGTTCTTTCCTCTACATGCGAATACTGGTACCCACCTTCATACTGAAACCAACCCACAGGAGTGATTTGCGCCCTTTCGGTAATATCAGGACGGTCGGTCGCTATGGCTGGCATTATCCAAATGTCAATCAATTCAACAATATCGGCTGAGTCAATATCCTTCATCTCCGGACGCTCCTGCGCCATACCTAAAAACGATGCGGCCATTAAAATCAAAATACTAATCTTCTTCATAAGGTATAGGACTTTGGTGGGGGTCCAATTCTGGATTCCCCAGTTCTTTAACTATTAATGCTTCTATTTCAGGGGTAATGATGTGCTCCATGGTTTCAGCCTGTGGATGGATGTGATCTGCGGCCATGCCGAGACGCTCAGTGAGGTAAAGCTCCCACAAACGGTGCAGTCGGACCACGCGACGACCCTCAGTACGGCCCTTATCCGTCAATGCAAAACCGTCGGGTCGTTCTACCAGTAAGTATTCCTTTTTAAGTGACCGTAGCGTTTTCCGCAAACCGTCAAGGTGCTGGCGTCGCATTGCAACAATCGTTTCTGAAGTCATCGCAACGGTTTCGCCTTCTCTTTCTTCAGCTCCATAGAGGAGTTTCAAGAGGTTTTCACGTTGGGTCTTTAATTGGTTTCCTTTTGCTCTTTTTCTGCGGGCGATCCATCCTTTTTCAGGTGCAAAAAGCAGCGAAATAAACGCAATTCCGCCTAAAGCGAGTACAATCCATGGACCTGTTGGCATTTTTGGTAAACTCGCACTAACCACTGTTCCCACCAATGCTGCGGTTGCTGCAAAAACAGCAGATAACACGAGCATTAAACGCAATGAAGAAGTCCACGCGCGCGCTGCAGCCGCAGGTGTGATTAATAACGCCGCCATCAGAACGATACCTACAGATTGAATCCCAACCGTTACCGCTAAAACCGTAAGTATGGTAAACACGAAACGAATTGCTTGAACGGGAAGGCCTATGGCCGCAGCGAAATCTTCATTAAAAGTCATCAACTGAAACCCTTTAAAGAAAACGGCAACGCTCACCAGTAGCACCACAGCAAGAGCGGCAAAAACGTACAAATCGGAGAGGGTAATGGCAGCAGCCTTTCCCAGTAGGAAACGTTCCAAACCGGCCTGTTGGCCGAGTCCCGTGCGTTGCACCGCAGAAAGCAACATTATGCCAAACCCGAAAAAAGTAGATAGCACTAAACTGATGGCGGTATCGCCTTTCAACTTCGTACGCTGTTCTAAAAAACTAATTCCATAGTGGGCAATAAGCCCTGCCACCAAGGCGCCAAAAATGAGAAACAGCGGGTTTCTGCCGTCGCCCAGTATAAATGCAAGAACCACTCCGGGAAGCAGCGCGTGCGCGATGGCATCGCCCACTAAACTTTCACCTTTCAAAAAGCTAAACGCCCCCACTACAGAAGACGAAGCTGCCAATAGCAGGGTGCCTAAAAGCACTTTTATAAAAATCGGGTCAAGCATTATTCCTTAGGATGATCTTCCTTAAAGTCCGGTTCACGAAGCGGGAATTCCGTATCTGAAATAAGATCCCCGAGCTTTGAGAGGACCGTTAATCTACCTCCGTAAGCCTCTTGCAACAGTTCCTTTGTAAACACTTCTTCTTTAGGACCCGCTGCAACTAAGCGCGTATTGAGCAAAACAATCCAATCAAAATATTCATTTGCGGTTTGTAGATCATGGTGGACAATAACCACTGTTTTGCCCTCATTTTTCATGTCGCGCAGCAGTTTTAAAATGGCATCCTCAGTAGCGGCATCAACCCCAACAAATGGCTCATCCATTAAGTAGATATCTGCTTGCTGTGCGAGGGAACGAGCGATGAACACGCGTTGTTGTTGCCCACCCGAAAGTTGGGAAATCTGGCGGTCTGCAAATTCCAAAAGATTCACTTTTTCGAGCGCCTCAGTAGCGATGCGACGGTCTTCTTTCGTGATGCGTTTGAATAGGTTGTTCTTGCGGTAGCGCCCCATTAAAACCACGTCCATGACATCGGCCGGGAAATCCCAATCCACACTTTCGCGCTGCGGCACATAACTCACGCGTTCGCGCACTTTATCCAGTGGTTGACCGAAAATTTCAGTGTAACCACTGTCGGGTTTCATTAAGCCCATAACAGTTTTGAGCATAGTGGTTTTCCCTGAACCGTTCGGTCCTACGACACCGATAATTTTGCCCTTTGGTAATTTAAAATCAACATCCCAAAGCACGGGTTTGCTGTGGTAGCTGACCGTAAGGTTGTGTACTTCAATGCTCTTTTCCATTAATTGAATGATTTTAAAATCTGTGTTGTATTGTGTCTAAACGCTCCTAGTAAAGATGCCTCTGCCGTTCCTTTCTCACCCAGCGCATCGCTGTATAACGGTACTCCTATTTTCACCTTTCCACCTTTTTGCGCCACAGCTTCTTGAAGCGCTTCAATACTTTTAGAATTTACCGATGTCTCCATAAAGACGGTAGAAAGGCCTCGGTCTAAGATGAATTGGGCAGAGGTGCTCATGTCTTTTATACCAA
>JAGYIN010000008.1 GCA_018402665.1 Schleiferiaceae bacterium
TGTGGTAGCTGACCGTCAGGTTGTGTACTTCAATACTCTTTTCCATTAATTGAATGATTTTAAAATCTGTGTTGTGTTGTGTCTAAATGCTCCTAGTAAAGATGCCTCTGCCGTTCCTTTCTCACCCAGCGCATCGCTGTATAAGGGTGCTCCAATTTCAACCTTCACGCCTTTTTGTGCCACAGCTTCCTGAAGCGCTTCAATACTTTTAGAGTTCACTGATGTCTCTACAAAGACCGTAGAAAGTCCGCGGTCTAAGATGAATTGGGCCGTGGTACTCATGTCTTTTATACCAAATTCGGCCGCAGTACTTATACCTTGTAGACCGTGTACTTCTATGCCGTAGGCTCGCCCGAAATAAGAGAATGCATCGTGTGCGGTAACCATGGCACGGAGCGAGTCGGGTACCTCGTTGATTGTGCGAATCATTTCATCGTGGGCTAGTACTAGCTCTGAAGAATAGTCCATCGCATTTTGCTCAATGGCTTGGCGGTGCTCGGGAAATTGGTCCATTAAAAAGGTGGCGAGTTCTCCTACGCAGCGGTCCCAAAGTTGCAGATCGAACCAAATGTGCGGGTCATACGTGTTGGGGCCTACTTCGATAAGGAAGTGAGACTGAAGCGCACTACTCATCGCATGGACGGGCTTTTGTTGCGCCAATTTTTCTAATATATCTGTCAGTTTGCCTTCCAAATGAAGACCGTTGTGGAGAATCATTCTTGCGTTACTGAGCTTCGCTACATCACTTTCCACCGGTTTATAGCTGTGGGGGTCTATGTTCGATTGCATCAGCGCTTGGACCGAAATTTCTTCCGGAAGCAAAATACGCGCGGCATCCGCAACAACTGAGGTGGTGCACAAAACATCTATGGAGGGCTCGGGAGTACACCCAAAGGTCATTGCCGCTAACGCGATGAATAAAAATTTCCTCATGATTGTACGGCGTAAATGTTTGCGCACATGCTCTGACTAAGCCAAAAAGAGCCTGTGGGTGAGCCTAGTTCGACACTAGCGTCAAACGCTGAGATTGTGCGGATTTCGTAGGTGTTGCCTAAATTGATGTTCATGGTGTCCAATTGGTCAAAGAACTCTGATCCCGCATCTTCTACCCGAACAATACGAATCTCGGCTCCCGCCGTAAACGCACCGATGGGCTGTCCTAAAACCGGGGGCATTTGACCGTCGCGTTCCGGAATAGGATCACCGTGTGGATCGTGTTTCGGACTGCCCAAAAATTGAAACAGTCGATCGACCAGTTCCTCACTCTGGATGTGTTCCAACTGCTCCGCGAGTGGATGTACTTCGTCCCAACCGAATCCCAATTTATCTACTAGAAAGGTCTCCCATAATCGGTGTTTGCGTAAAATGGATTTCGCCAAACGTATGCCTTTCGGGGTAAGTTGCACCCCCTTGTACGGAACAACGTTCACTAGATCCTTTTGCCCCAGTCGCTTCACCGCTTGGGTAACAGAAGAACCTTTTGCACCTACGCGCTGTGCAAGGTCTCCATTGCTGACGGGCTGCTCTCCGCCAAGATGGTAGAGGGCTTTAATGTAATTTTCTTCGCTTTCCGTGTGGGTTTTCACCTAGGCTATCTTTTATTTTAGGCAAAGCTAAAAATTATCTAAACACCAACGAGCACAAACGCGAGAATACTATAAATAACTTACCTTAGCGACCGTGAGAACCCACACCTATTTCATATCAGATGTTCATTTAGGAGCGCCCTCAGTTCGCGAAAGTCAAGAGCGTGAGCGTACGCTAGTGTCCTTTTTAAAACGCATTGAAAAGGACTGCAAACAACTTTTTATCGTTGGCGATCTTTTTGACTACTGGTTCGAATACAAACACGTTGTTCCACGAGGTCATACCCGTGTTTTGGGGCAGTTGGCGCTCATGGTTGATGCCGGGCTTAAGCTCGATATCTTCGTCGGGAATCACGACCTCTGGATGGGAAACTACCTGGAAGAAGAGCTGGGCGCAACCGTTCATCACGAACCGCTAAAGTGGTCGCCAAACGAAGGTAAGACCGCTTTTTACCTCGCACATGGGGACGGTTTAGGCCCCGGAGACCGTAAGTACAAAGCGTTAAAAAAACTCTTCACGAACCCTATGGCGATTTGGACCTACCAGCGCCTGCATCCTAATTTTGGGGTAGGGTTTGCTGCCCGCATGTCACGGACATCGCGCAACAGCCAAAGCGATAACGATCATGCATTCAAAGGAGAAAAAGAAAGGCAATTGGTCCACAGTAAAACCGTTCTTAAGGAAGCGTGGTTCGACTACTTTATTTATGGACATCGGCATCATGAGAAAGCATTGGTCCTTCAAACGCACGAGTCGGAGGATGGCACCAAAATTGACAGCACATACATTGTCCTCGGCGATTGGATTCGTTTAAATACGTTCGCTAAATGGGACGGCACACATTTAACCCTAGACAGTTACCCCTCAAGAAAATGAAAAAAAACCTTCTACTTGTCGTTTTTGCAATGGCCTTTACTGCGGCCGCGCAAGATTATAAAGGCCATTATGGTATTGGACTCGCCTTGGGTGAACCGAGCGGCTTCAGCATTAAGAAGTTCAACAACAACAATGAAGCCTTTCAGTATACCTTAGGGTACAGTGCCGTGAAGGGGCAAGAAGGCATTAACATAGGAGCAGATTACTTGCTCCACAACTATGATATCATCACCGCAGAAAAGGGGCGTATTCCGTTTTACTATGGTGGCGGTATACATCTGAAGAGCTACAACGATGCGGGCAATCAACTCTATGCGCGGGTACCTCTCGGAGTGGCCTATGAAGCCGTTGAATTTCCTATTGACGTGTTCTTCGAATTTGCGCCCGGTATTGCCGTGCTCCCTTCCCCGACTTTGGTGACCAATTTTGCCATCGGGGCACGCTTCTACTTTGACGTAAGGAAAGCCGTAGAAAAAATAGACGAAGCCATTTAAATCTCGGCATAAAAAAACCCCGAGCGGTTGCCCGAGGTTCTTACGTTTTGCGGATGAATCCTTTTATTTCGCTGCTGCGTATTTCGCTGCAACTGCTTCCCAATTCACCACATTCCAAAATGCATTAATGTAATCTGGACGACGGTTTTGGTAGTTGAGGTAGTAGGCATGTTCCCATACATCTAGGCCCATGATCGGGTGACCACCACAACCAACGCCTGGCATTAAGGTGTTGTCCTGATTTGCAGAAGAACACACTTCCAATACACCGTTGTTGACACACAACCAGGCCCATCCTGAACCAAAGCGCGTTGCCGCTGCCGCATTGAATTTTTCTTTTAATCCATCAAGCGAGCCAAAAGCTGCATCAATAGCCGCAGCCAATTCCCCTGTTGGGGCACCGCCACCAGTTGGGCTCATTACTTCCCAAAATAAACAGTGGTTGTAATATCCACCACCGTTGTTGCGTATTGCGGCATGGTCTGAATGGTTAGCAAGCAATTCTTCAATGGTCTTGCCTTCCATTTCCGTACCAGCGATGGCATCATTTAATTTTGCAGTATAGCCTGCATGGTGCTTAGTGTGGTGAATCTCCATCGTGCGCGCATCCATGTGCGGCTCGAGAGCATCGTATGCATAGCCCAATTCGGGTAATTCAAAAGCCATATAAAGTAGGTTTTATGTTAATTCGTGGTATAAAGGTAAGGCAAATTCCGACTGAAGGTTTTAACTTACGTTTATATCCTGTTCAATAAACTCTATGACCCCAAATCAAGGCCATACGCCGCTATCTGCCCCGGCAGACTTCATCGTTTTAAACGCATCTGCGGGGTCGGGTAAAACGTATTCGCTCGTGCAACACATCTTGATGAATGCGCTGCGAAAAAAGGATATGAACCATGCGTATCAAAAGGTTCTAGCGATCACTTTCACTAACAATGCCGCCGCAGAAATGAAGGCGCGTCTTTTGGACCAATTATTAACCTTCAAACGCCTCGAACACCCTTCCCAAAGTGAATTCTTCAAGCCCATTTGGGAGGAAATTGGTATTTCACCAGAGGAGTTACAGCAACGCGCCGCTGGAGCAGCAAGCCACATGTTGCACAACTACAGCACATTAAATGTTGGTACCATTGACCAGTTCACGCACCGATTGGTGCGCACCTTCACAAGAGATCTTGACCTCGATGATAATTTTGAGGTACGCCTCGACCTCGATGGGATGATTGAGGAGGCGCTGGACCTACTCTACAGTAGCCTCGGGGAGGCGCCAGCATTACGTGAGTCTCTCGCGGCATGGATGCAGGAACGCATGAACCGTGAAAAGGGCCACAACCCTGATCGGGATTTAAAGCGCGAAGGGAAAGAGAGTTTTAACGAGGATACGTGGAAGGAATTGGCCCATTTACCGGAACCGGAGCGCATGATTGAACTGGAAGAAGAGCTGAATCGTGAACTTTCCGTAATTGTTGCTGAAGGTAAAAAACTGGCACACCAAGCCTTTACCCATTTAAAATCCCAGGAATACACGAAAGACAACTTTACCTATTACCCTCAGGCGAAAAAACATTTTGTCGATCTCTGGTCCAACCTGCGTAGTAACGATCTCGAAGCAGGTGTACAAGCGTTTAAAACGAAACCAAAGAGTGGTACAGATGCGGATTGGGAGGCCTTTTTAGAATTGGCCCAAGCGTTTCAAGAAAGCAACCAGCGCAAATTATTATTGCTCAAGCAGGCCACCGAAAAACTGCAGCAACTCTCAGCGACACGCGCACTCATGGATAAGTTTAATGCCCTTCAACAGGAGCAGAACACCATGCCACTTAGTGCCTTCAATAAACTAATTTCCGAAGAGCTTCAAAAAGAGCCTACCGCGTTTATTTATGCGCGATTGGGCGAAAAGTTTTGGCATTTCTACATCGATGAGTTTCAGGATACCTCTGAAATGCAATTTGATAACTTACATCCACTCATTGAGCACACGCTGACTAAAGATGAAAATCCAAACAGCGCACTTATTGTTGGAGATGCAAAGCAAAGCATTTACCGCTGGCGGGGCGGACGCGCTGAACAATTCATGGCGTTGGTAGATAACGTCCATCCGTCCAATCGCTTTCAACGACATCCGGATGGGCACGAATTGTACTCGCGTGAAACCGTCCAACTGCCCAAAAACTTCCGCACCTACGGAAACATTGTACACTTTAACAATGACTTTTTTGAGCACCTCGGCAAGCGGCTTACCGTTCCTGCGCACCAGAGTGCTTATGCCGGCACGCAGCTGCAACAAATCCCTCATAAAGATCCCTTAAAAGGTGAAGTCACCGTGGCGTTCATCTCGGTGCCAGAGGGAGCGACGAAAACTGCTCAAAGTTATGCGGAGGCGGTTTGTGCAGAAGTAAAATCAAGCATTAAAAGCTTAATAAAACGTGGGCATTCGTACAATGCTATTGCGCTTTTAGTGCGTGGAAATGCGCAGGGCAAATTATTGGCCAATTTTTTGACCGGAGAAGGCATTCCCGTCCTATCTGCAGATAGTCTCGTCGTAGGAAGCTCTTTTGAAAGTTCCGTTCTCCTATCTTGCGCCAGACTTTTCCTCAAGGCTGATGATCGTGAAAGCAGGTTCGCTTTGGCCTACGCGCTGACGAAGCTTGGAAAAATTCCCGCCCAATTAGAGCCCTTTGTTTTCCAACAGGAAGCCACATCTAAGGGCATACCCTACCTCAGCGGTTTATTTCCAGGCCTCCAAGAATTGTTTAGCCAACAAGAATCGTTATATACTTTCGGCGCTCGCGTTTTTGAGGCCTTTGGCCTTTTATTAGAGCCCAATGCCATGGTGGACAGCTGTCTTGATCTGCTCTACGGGTTTCAAACTAAAGAAGGTTCTTTCGCTACTTTGCCCTCGTGGTGGGAAGCGGAAGCTAAGAAACGTAATGTTCCTGCTCCTCAGGATAAACCTGCGGTGCAGGTGATGACCATACACAAGAGCAAAGGATTAGAGTTTGAACACGTTATTCTTCCATTTGGTATTAACTATAAATCGGGCGGCGATGCGCACTGGATAGATGTGGATGTCCATCCGGAATTGGCCCGATTGCCCATCACGAAATCGGACAGAAACGCCCCGCTGTTTGAATCAGAATTATGGGCTGAGCTAGAAAACCAAAGTTACTTTGACTGGATGAACATGGTCTATGTGGCCATGACTCGACCCGTTGCCGGATTGCATGTCTTTGTGGATAAAGAAAAGCCTGATGAATTAGGGAAGGGCTTGATCGCCTTTTTGGGATGTGACCCGGAGGAAGGCACGTACCGCTCTGGAGAAATGGTACTCCCGGAATCCGCAAACACCGAAGAATCTGTTCGTCCAGAAGCACCAAAGCCCGGTGTATTCTCTCCTGCTAACCTTCGAATGGCGCAAACTGCGCCTATAGGTTGGTTTGACGGCCACTCTGATGGAAGCAAATGGGGAACGGCACTCCATCAAATTCTCCAAAGAAATCCCGCTTCAAGAGCGGCGGCTTTGCGAAGGCTGTACCGCACGGGTGCATTTTCAGATCACTTGCACGAAGGTGCGGCGGCGTCCATTGACCAATTGGCCCAACATCCGGTACTGAAAGACATCAATGAGCGCAGTGTTCTTATTTATACGGAACGCTCCATCATCACCAAAGAAGCTACTACACGTCCTGATCTCATCATTAAATCGGGTAAAAAAATCACAGTGGTAGATTACAAAACCGGCGTTCAAAAGCCAGAACATCAGGAACAATTGCAGCAGTATATTGAACTTCTTAGTACAGTTTTTGAAGAAGTAGATGGAACATTATTATATCTTTAACAGATGAAATTCCCTTACCTCACCTTTCTGTCCGCATTAACATTCCTCGTGAGTTGCACGCATGATCCGCTTTTTCCAAGCGATACTGAACCGCCTGTATCTGCCACATGCCACCCAGATACAGTATACTTTCAAAATGAAATTTTACCGCTCTTCACCGCGAACTGTGCTTCGGCCGGTTGCCACGGTGCAACAAATCCTGCAGATGGCCTTTCGTTATTAACCTATGACGGCATTATGGAAGAGGTGAAGCCTGGCGAACCCAACAAAAGCGAAGTCTATGAAGTCTTATTTGAGACGGGCAATGATCTTATGCCACCACCGCCAGCCTCACCATTGGATTCTTTATCCGCCTGGAAAATATTTACCTGGATTTCACAAGGCGCCCTCAACAATGCTTGTTCGTCTTGTGATACTATTTCTGGTAGTTACAGCCTAACCATTGCACCTATTATAGCCGCACAATGTAAAAGTTGCCATTCGGGCAATGCGCCTTCCGGCGGCATTCTACTCGATGTACACGCAAATGTGGTTGCTGCAGTTAATTCTTTTGGATTAATGCCTGCCATTAAACGCACAAATGCAGTGCCTATGCCTCCGGGAGGAAGTCTAAGTGCCTGCGAATTGTCTCAATTTGAAAAATGGATAGCAGATGGAATGCCGAATAACTAAACAGATGGTGGCAAGTGCAGGTTGGCTTTTGATTCTCCTTTTTGCAACCAGCAGCTGCTATTACGACGATTATGAAACACTCTATGGCAATGCGGGTGCTTGCGATACTGCAGCAGTAACCTTTAGCCAAGATATTCAGGCATTGATTGGCCAAAACTGTGAAGGTTGCCACAACGGAATGTCAGCCAACGGCGGCTTAATCTTAAGTGGCCATCAAAATACGTCCGCTGCGGCACTGAACGGCGCTTTAATCGACCGCATGACACGAAGCGCTGGTGACCCACTCTTAATGCCCCCCGGTGGAGCGTTAAGTGATTGTGATATAAGTAAATTACGTGCCTGGATCGTACAAGGCGCACCTAATAATTAATAGCCATGAAAAAACTACTTTTAACTGCGCTGCTGGCATCCGGCACCATCGTATCTGCTCAACAATACCTGACGCGTGAGGCTCGTCTTTCCTTCGATGCGGGTTCGCCTTTGGAAGATATTGAGGCCTTCACTGAAAGCGGCTCAGCGGTTTTCGACGCCAGTTCTGGAAAAATAGGTGTACAGGTTTTAATGACTTCTTTCCAATTTAAAAGGGCTTTAATGCAGGAGCACTTTAATGAAAATTATGTTGAAAGCGAGAAGTTTCCAAAGGCTTCCTTTAAGGGGACCTACAACGAAGGTGAGGTCACAGGTGAACTTACCGTTCACGGCGTGACAAAAGAAATTTCTGTACCCGCAACCTTGAAAGAAGAGAACGAGAACTTCGTCTTGACCACAGCGTTTGACATCATTCTTGCCGAGTATAATGTGGAAATCCCTAGTGCTGTCGCGGATAAAATTTCAAAGACTGCCTCTATCCAGGTTCAAGCCACCCTCAAGAGTGTTGGGAAATAATGCGCAGATTATGCCTCATAGTATTCCTTTCTTTGAGCGTCTTCGTTGCTAAGGCTCAAGAGGATTTATTTGATTTGTTAGACGAAGGCCCTGAGCCGACGCAAATCACCTATGCAACGTTCAAAGGAACGAAGTTATTAAATGCGCAGACGAATGAGACTCCGGGGAAAGGTGTATTACAGTACATCATCTCCCACCGTTTCGGAAGCTTTACCGATGAATACCTTTATAATTTCTTTGGTTTGGACATCGCACAGATACGCATGCAATTGGATTATGGGATTTCCGACCGTCTGAATGTTGGAATAGGCAGATCCTCTGTACTCAAAACATCCGATGCGTTTGTTAAATATCGGGCACTTCGTCAAAAAACAGGCGGTAATGCATTTCCTATTAGCTTAACCCTATACTCCTCGATGAATTATCGCGGCGCCCGTTTCAATGATGGATTAGACCACTACATTAGTGACCGATTATCGTACCATCATCAAGCCATTTTTTCTCGCAAGATGAATGAGAATCTCAGTCTTATTGTCGCTCCGAGTGTAGTTCATTGGAATCTAGTTCCCAGTCCGGGTGACCCGAACGATACCTACCACCTGCTGTTGGGCGGACGGCACAAGGTGACCAAACGAATTGCATTAACAGGCGAATACGCCTTTTCCTCCAACCGTCGTTATGGTTCAGGAGCTACGGAAGAGCGATTTCACAATCCGTTGAGTGTAGGTGTGGATATAGAAACTGGAGGGCATGTTTTCCAATTTCATTTGAGCAACACACGCGCAATGAGTGATCCTTTATGGATGGCACAAAATCCCTACAGCGCAGCAAACGGCAGCCTTTTTCTAGGTTTTAATATATCAAGAGTGTTCACTGTAAGGCAGTAAGTGTCATTTGGACATAAAAAAACCCCGTCCGAAGACGGGGTTTAACCAAACCAATAAACCTAAGCTACTCTTAAGTTACTGCCAAGTTATGGAATATTCTTAAAACTTAGGTAATACAATACACTGAAATTTTTACTAAAGTTTTGCTTTGTCTCAAATAAGACGTGTTCTTTTATTCCGTGTCGAGTAAATAAAATAGCGATGCGATACTTGCGGATCCCATCTCTAAACTGCGCGGGTGAATCGCATCTATTCGATCGCGCGCACTGTGGTGAAAATCAAAATAACGCTGACTGTCTGGGCGGAAACCTATAAACACGTTGTCGTATCCTCGTAGGGGAGATAAATCTGCACCCCCGCCACCTTTTGCAAATTCGTGCAAACCATAGGGCACAAAGTACGGCTTCAACGCTTGCACTTTTTCAACCCATTCATCACTAGCGCCCACGCCAAAACCGCGCGGTGCACCGGCACCGCCATCACTCTCAAGCGCAACCCAATGGTGCACGTTGTTCGTTCGGGCCCAATTCGCATATTCCTTAGCGCCATCCAAACCAAACTCTTCATTCGCCCACAATACCACGCGAATGGTTCTGTGATGGGCGTAACCGACTTCCTTCAAGAGATTTGGAACCTGCATAGCATGCGCACATCCCGCACCATCATCTTGCGCCCCTTGGCCCAAATCCCAGGAATCAATATGACCACCAACCAACATAATCTCGTCGGCCTTGTCTGTGCCCTTAAAATCTGCGATGACATTGTAATTTATCGCTGTGCCTTGAACGCCGCAGTCTAAGAACAACTCTAATTCTACCTTTTGACCGTTCCCCAAAAGGTGGTCCAATTTATCCGCTGCCTGCCAAGAAATGGCTGCTGAAGGAATCTTTACATCGCTGTCGCCATAACTCATCGCTCCTGTATGCGGCAAATCATCGCGCAACAGCGTAACTGAGCGAAGAACTGTCGCCACCGCGCCAAATTTTCCTGCCTCCATAGCCCCTGCCCAACGGTATTTTACTGCACCGCCGTACGCATTAAATGTGCTAATGAGGCTGTGGTCCATATAGGTGTTGTAAAAGACAATCTTGCCTTCCACTCCCGCTCGTCCCAAAGCTTCTAATTCCTCAAAGGAACCCACCTCAACCACCTCAGCACGAACGCCTTCTTTTGGGGTAGGCACGGATCCCCCCAGCGCCGTGGTTGGCAGTGAAACAGGCTCTGCACCCGCATAGGCCTTAGACCATTCTTCACCTCTGTACCATTTGGGCACTTCAACTTCTTGAAGCCAAACCGTATCTGCTCCGGCTTCCATCATTGCGTGTTTTGCCCAACGTGCTGCTTCATTCGCCGCCTCCGAACCGCTGGGACGCGGTCCAATTTCTTCACACATGTAACGCAGCCATTCGTAACCCTGCTGCTCACCCAATGCTTCGGTATAAATGGATTTTAGTACCGCCGCCTTATCGGCATCAACTTGTGACGCTGCGCTATACCCTACCAATGCCAAAACGGCTAATAATCTAAATTTCATCATCGCTTTCGTCTTGCTTTCGTCTTCGCCGAAATAACCGGAGAAAACCTTACCAATTTAAGTTTAAACTCTTCTTCTAGCACCTTCACATAAGGGTCCAATTCAATACTTCTTACCACCCGCGCTAACAACACCTTTTCCCGGTGACTCTTGTTCACCAAATACAGCGCAAAACCCGTATGCTTCTGATAACGCATTACTCCTGCGTAACTGGTTTGTCGAACGGACTGCTGCTCACCTAAAACGACCACTCCTGCATTTGGAATAATAGGTTCCCAGCTCCCTAAGGGAATGCCGTACACCGAATAAAAGCGAAACATTTTTTGATCCGCACTACGAAGAATGGTTCCGCGTCGTGCGGTCACCCCCCAAAGTCCAATCAACCAAAAAACAAAAATTGCTGGATGGAATCCGCTTAAAAATGGGACGATAATGGATACCGTAAGGATTAGCCAAAACCGAAAGGGCATGGAGAAAACTTTCTCTTTTGGCAATTCAACACGCATCTATCCGCCCTTTAATAAACTCCCGCTGAAGCTTGCATTAACAGCCCACAGATGTACGCACCGTAAGTTCCCAAAGCATAGCCCAGTACCGCTAACAATACACCTACCGGCGCTAAAGCCGGGTGGAATGCCGCAGCAACAACCGGTGCACTTGCCGCTCCGCCGATATTTGCTTTTGAACCAACGGCTAGAAAGAAATAGGGGGCGCGGATAATTTTCGCAACAATGAACATGAGGCCGACGTGAATCATCATCCAAACCAAACCCACGGCAAACAACCCCGGATTATGGAAAATCTCCATGACATTCATGCTCATACCGATAGTGGCAACTAGAATGTAAATGAAAACACTACCCACTTTTGAGGCACCCGCTCCCTCTAATGTGCGCGCTTTTGTGAAGCTTAGTCCAATACCTATAGTGGTGGCAATAACAACCAGCCAAAAGAAGCCCGAAGTCAAGCTGAATTTTGCAAGAATGGGATAGTGTTCGCCTATGTAAGGTGCTATTCCATCACTCATCCAATGCGCCAAACCGGTCGCTCCAAAAGCCAATGCCAAAATGTACATGAGATCGTTAAATGAGGTCACTTTACTAATACTTGCAGTGTAGGCTTCCATCTTATTCTGCAGGGAATCTACCGCTGAAGCGTCGGCCTTAAAGGCTTTATCTATGTTTTTGTGCTTTGCAACACCAATAAGCAAGAATGCCATCCACAACTCTGCAACCAAAACATCCACGGTAACCATGGCACTAAAAATGTCTTCACTAACTTCAAAAACCTCTTTCATCGCCGCCTGATTAGCGCCGCCGCCTATCCAGGATCCCGCAACAGTAGTCATTCCACGCCAAATTTCCTCTGGATTAGCGCCTACGATGTCTGGGGCAATGACACTAAAGATTAAAATGCTTAATGGACCGCCAATCACCACTCCAACGGTTCCGGTAAAGAACATAATAAGCGCCTTAGGGCCTAATTTCATTACCTCACCAAAATCAATGCTCAGTGTTAATAAAATCAATGCCGCCGGTAAGAGGTAGCGGCTCGCCATAAAATACAATCGGCTCTGCTTCGGATCAATGATTTCGAACGTGGTAAGTAGGGACGGTAAAAAGTAGCACAACAACAATGCTGGTATAACGCCATAAAACTTTTTGAACGCCGGATGCTCGCTTTTTGAGGTATAAAATATAGCGCCCAACATGGCGGCTAAAATTCCAAAGAGCGTGGCATCATTCGTTATGAAAGGGTGTACTTCGTGCATGATTAGGTATACATTATTTTTCTAAGGCGGTAATTTCGCGGGCCAATTTTTCAGCATTAAAAGAGTGGCCTCCTTCATAAATGCCCACCGTTGGTTCGAAGTTATACTTTTCTTCGTAGTGCTTAATCATTTCTTGTTTCTTCTCGGAAGTGATGAATTCGTCTTGCGTTCCAAACCATGCTTTAAACGCAAGCCCTTCTAATGCGGCTCGGTTCGCTTCGTCAAGATCGGGTGGCCAGCTTCCTGCCCAAGCCAACAATGAAGCCGGTTGTACCTCTTCATGGCCTATGCAGCGCATAATGGTAGCGACGCCTTGAGAAAATCCGACACAATGTATGGTAGCCTTTGGCGCCTGCTGTTTAATCCACCGAAACACAAATCCCAAGTAGATGCGCTGGTTGGCGATATCCGCTAATCGATGGTCTTTGGTCATCCAAGAAGCTCCAACGCGACCGTGAACGCCGTTGAGATAGAATTTATGAGGGCCTTGGGGAAATACAAAAGCGCGCTCTTCGGTGACCAGTAAACGAAAATGGCGGGCAAAAAATTGGACCAATTGGCCGTATCCATGCAGACCCACCCATACGTGTTTCGTCGCTTCAGAAAAGCTCCCAAGCGAATCCACTCTTTGCTCTTGCGCAATAGTCAACCAGTGCGTTTGACTCATTTAAGCTCCTGGAAATTGGGGCTTGCGCTTTTCTAAAAACGCTGTGGTTCCCTCCTTAAAATCCGCCGTTTCAAAACAATCGCCAAAAGCCTGTACTTCCACATCGTAACCTATTGCGCCTTCAAGCATCCCTGCATTTACCGCCTCAATGGCATACCCCATGGCTACAATGCTGTTTTTCATAAAGTCCTGGGCCATTTTTTCAGCCGTAGCTTGTAATACCTCTTGCGGAACCACCGCATTCACTAATCCATAGTTCAAAGCTGTCGATGCGTCAATCATTTTTGCGCTAAATATCATTTCTAAGGCGCGTCCTTTCCCTATGAGCTGTGGTAAGCGCTGTGTGCCTCCGTACCCGGGGATAACGCCTAAGGAAGTCTCTGGAAGCCCCATACGCGCATTATCAGAAGCAATCCGCACATGAGCAGCCATGGCTAATTCTAAACCACCTCCTAATGCAAAACCATTAATCGCCGCAATGACCGGCTTTGAAAACTCTTCAATCACATTAAAAACGGTCAGGTGTCCAGTCTTTGCAAGCTCGGAACCTTCGACACCAGAAAAATCAGCGAATTCTTTAATGTCCGCACCCGCCACAAACGCCTTTTCGCCTGATCCTGTCATAACAACCACCTTAACGGCATCATTTTTTCGCATGGATTCAAAAGCCTCGTTAATTTCTGATAGCGTCTGTTTGTTTAGCGCGTTAAGTTGTTTGGGTCGATTAATGACCAGCGTGGCAATACCGTCAGCGACGGTGAGTTGTACATTTTCCATTTTAAGATAGGTTGTTTTGCTGTGTAGGTATGGTGATGGTGAACGCGGCGCCCCGACGCTTATTTTCGAAGTCGATGGTTCCGCCGAAGTTTTGAATGAGGTTTCGAACCATGGCCAGTCCTAATCCCATGCCTGAACTTTTCGTTGTAAAATTAGGCTCAAAGACCCGCTCCTTCATTTCATCTGGAACGCCTGTCCCATTGTCAATTACAGAGATCATTCCCTTTCCAGGCGCCCTTTGAACGCGTACCATAATTTCTGGTCGGCGATCCGCTGGGACACTCTGTAGGGCGTTTTTAACAAGGTTGTGTATGATTCTTGACCATTGCTCTTTATCTACACTTGCATAGACGGGGCCGTCAGAAAGGAATTGGACGCCTCGATCATTGTACAGCGCTGCCGCACGATTGCTTAAATAAGAAATATCATGGGTTTCTAAACGCAACGAAGGCATTTGGGCAAATCTTGAAAATGCTTCCGCAATGGACGTTAAGCCCTCAATCTCCTCAAGCAAATGCTTTGACATCTCTTGAAGTTCATCCACATCCTTCTCGCGCTGCATCATTTGCAGCGTCAATTTCATTGGCGTAAGTGGATTCTTAATCTCGTGGGCCACCTGCTGCGCCATTTCTTTCCAAGCGCTTTCACGCTCACTTTTTGCGAGATCCACGGCCGTTTTCTCCAGCTTATCAACCATCAGGTTGTATTCCTGTATCAATTGACCAATCTCGTCATTGTGTCGCCAAGTCAATTTTTCGTTGCTTTGGTTCAATCGGACCTTTTTCAACTTCGCCCCAACGAGACTCATGTTTCGACTGATATAATTGGATAAAATTAACGCGAGTACGACGCCCACGAACAGCAGCAACACGTAAATAAAACCCAATTGGCGCAGGAACTGGTAATCCTCGACAGGTATAACATTGTCATCAACAGCATAGGGGACGCGGATGATTAGTTCCACTGTGTTATCGGGGCCGATGATCTTATCTGTTCCTATTAGAAACCCGTCAATCGCATCAACTTTATAGCGTGTATTGGCACCACTGGTTAAAGCGTTGAGGTCAATCCATGATGGAAATAATTCATCACTTGCTGCAAAGACGTGACTCCTGGCCAACAACGCTCCGTTAGGATGGTACAAGCCTAAATCCAATTTATGAATAGAGCCAATCTCTTCCATTCGTCCGCCCAGGATTGTTTTCCATTGGGTGGGGGAGAGCTCTTGACCTTGATATGCGTTGGAGATGTAGTCTATATGCGAGGAAATTGTCTTTTCCTTACGCTCAAGTCGCTCGTAATGATAATTCTTGTTTTCCGCCTTAAAATGGTACAACGAAAACGTTCCCGTCAGCACGAAAGCCACGAGAAGAATCATCATCATGAATAAGAAGGTACGTACCCGAATGGTTAAGACTGCCATGATTCTAAATTAAGGCAATACTCGCAGGTCGGAAAGGCTAATTTCGGATATTTCTACAACCCAAATTTGTCGCGGAGTGGACGCGTCGGAATGATGATTTTCCCTCCTAATTTATTGTGAGAAACTTCGCCAGATTTGAGCAGGCGTTGCGCTGTAGCGCGGGAAATATCGAAAAGCTGCATCAGTTCAGCTACACTGATGAATTCCTTCTGGAGTAGTTCAGACTGGGACATGTTACTTAAATAAAGGTTTGGACTCCTAAAGTACTTAGATTTTTAATTCTAGCGCTCATTTCCAATCTTTTAGCAAAATAATGTCTCGATTGAGCCTCTTTTAAACAAAAAACCCGCGGATTGCGCCGCGGGTTCCTATAATTTTTCTGGAACTTCTTAACCCGCTAATGCGTCTGCGCCACCAACAATCTCAAGAATCTCGTTCGTTATAGCGGCTTGACGCGCCTTGTTGTATTCGAGTTTCAAATCGCCCTGTAGTGCCTTTGCGTTGTCTGTAGCCTTATGCATCGCTGTCATACGCGCACCGTGCTCTGACGCATTCGCATCTAAAAGCGCTGCAAAGAATTGCGTCTTTAATGAAGTCGGAATCAAATCGGCTAGGATTTCCTGCATCGAAGGCTCGTAGATATACTCTGTAGTATCTGTCACTTCCGTACTGCTTAATTTCTCTTCCATAGCGATCGGCAAGAATTGCTCTGCCTGTGGCTCTTGAACGGCAGCGTTTTTAAACGCATTATAAACGATCACAACCTTGTCAAACTCGCCGGCAACGAAGCCTTCCATCAAGGCTTGCGCCTCTTGCTTTGCACCGTCAAACGTGATTTCATCCCAAAGTGCCGTGTTGCTGCTTACTTTGCGGGAATCGTTTTTAAAGGCATCGTGCGCTTTCTTTCCAACTGTTGCAATGGTGTACTCAGCAGGGTTCGCGGCCATGTAACTCTTTGCCTTTTTAACAACACTTGAGTTAAATCCACCACAAAGACCTCTGTTCGAAGAAATCACCACCAAACGCACTTTGTTACCGTCACGAACTTCACCATAGGCGTTTTCGCTACTGTCCAATGTACTGGATGCTTTCTGAAGAATTTCAGTCAACTTAGAAGCATAAGGGCGCATCTGTACGATCGCATCTTGTGCTTTCTTCAATTTAGCAGCACTCACCATCTTCATCGCTGAAGTGATCTTCATGGTGCTACCAATAGAAGTGATTCTGTTTCTAAGCTCTTTTAAGTTCGCCATAGGACGTTAGTTTTTCCCTCCCTTAAGGAAGTAAATTACGCTTCGTAGTTAGGTAGTACTTCTGCAATAGACGCTTCAATAGCATCAATCTCCGCATCCGTCCACTTGCCACCAGCAATGCTGTTTAGCGCGTCTTTCTTGTTCGCTTCCATGTATTCGATAAGCGCACTTTCAAATGCTTTTACCTGATTTACTGGAACCTTGTTTAATTTTCCTTTCGTCCCTACGTAAATGATCGCTACCTGGTGTGCCACTGACATCGGCGCATTCACACCTTGCTTCAGAATCTCCACGTTACGCTCACCCTTGTTGATCACAGACATTGTCGCCGCATCAAGATCAGATCCAAACTTAGCAAACGCTTCTAGCTCACGGTACTGTGCTTGATCAAGCTTTAACGTACCAGATACTTTCTTCATCGGCTTGATCTGAGCAGAACCACCTACACGGGATACAGAGATACCCACGTTAATCGCAGGACGTACACCTGCGTTAAAGAGGTCAGCTTCTAAGAAGATCTGTCCGTCAGTAATAGAAATTACGTTGGTAGGAATGTATGCAGATACATCACCCGCTTGTGTTTCAATGATCGGGAGTGCCGTCAATGAACCGCCTCCTTTTACTTTGTCTTTCAGCGACTCAGGAAGGTCATTCATTTGAGAAGCAATAGTATCATCAGCGATCACTTTTGCCGCACGCTCCAGTAATCTTGAGTGCAAGTAGAATACATCACCTGGGTATGCCTCGCGACCTGGAGGACGACGTAGCAACAATGAAACCTCACGGTAAGCAACGGCTTGCTTACTTAGGTCATCATAGATGATCAACCCTGGACGACCTGTATCGCGGAAGTACTCTCCGATTGCTGCACCGGCAAATGGCGCGTAAAACTGCATCGGTGCAGGATCAGAAGCGTTCGCCGCAACAATGGTAGTGTACTGCATTGCGCCAGCGTCTTCTAACGTCTTAGCAATTCCTGCAACCGTAGAGCCTTTCTGGCCTATAGCAACGTAGATACAGTATACTGGCTCACCCTTGTCGAAGAACTCCTTCTGGTTAATAATGGTATCGATCGCAACAGTAGTCTTACCTGTCTGACGGTCGCCGATGATAAGCTCACGTTGACCACGACCAATTGGAATCATCGCATCAATTGACTTGATACCTGTTTGCATTGGTTCGTTCACTGGCTGACGGAAAATCACCCCTGGTGCTTTACGCTCCAATGGCAGCTCAAATGTTTCGCCTTGAATCGGTCCTTTACCGTCGATGGGTTTACCCAATGTATCCACTACACGACCCACAACTCCCTCACCTACATTGATAGATGCGATAGTGTTTGTACGTTTAACGGTTGTTCCCTCCTTGATGTCCGTAGACGGAGCGAGCAATACAATACCGACATTATCCTCTTCTAAGTTCAATACGATACCTTTTTGGCCGTTTTCGAACTGTACCAACTCACCCGATTGTGCATTTGCCAAACCGTACGCACGTGCAATACCATCACCTACTTCAAGTACGGTACCCACTTCGTTTAGCTCAGCGCCATCGCTAAAACCAGATAATTGTTGCTTAAGGATTGCTGAAATTTCAGCTGGATTTACTTCTGCCATGATCCTCTATTTAAGGTCTTTGTTTTTCTTTTCTAATGCTTGGAAACTAGTCAATCATTGCATTGCGCAATGCTCTTAGTTTGCCGGATATTGTTTGGTCTAATTGGTATCCTTCTACTTCCAATTTCAATCCACCGATAACTGTAGCGTCGACTTCTTCAGTAAGTAATACCTCTTTACTCAACTGGCTCGATAATTTCGAAACCAATTTCTCTTTATCGTAAGGAGACAAAGCAACTGCGCTCACCACGTGAGCCTCAATGATTCCTTTGTGCGCCAAAACGTCTTTTTCAAACTTCTCACAAACTTTCGCCAAATGAACCTCGCGGCCATTCTTTGTAAGTAGCATGATGAAACCCTCGAAAAGTTCACTCACCTTTCCGCCGAAAATCTCTTTCAAGATTGCCTGCTTCTTATCTGCCTTAACTACCGGGTTTTTAAGCAACATCGCTAATTCTCCAGATGCTAAAACCGACTGCTTTGTTAAAGCAGCATCAGCGCGAACAACGTCTAATTCGTTTCGTTCTATCGCCAAGTCTAGTAAGGCTTTGCTGTAACGGGTTGCAACTCTTGGGTAATTCATACCTGTTTTTAGTTGAATTTCATATCTTCAATGATCTTACCAATCATTGCAGTTTGCTTGTTTTCAGCACTCAACTCCTGGCCTAAAATCTTTTCAGCAACATCGATACTCAATGCAGCCGCGTGATTTTTAAGCGCTGCAATCGCTGCTGTTTTCTCCGCTTCAATGGCCGCTTTCGCAGATGCAATGGTCTTATCTGCTTCTGCAGCAGCTGCATCTTTCGCTTCTGCGATCATTTTGTTTTTCATGTCACGCGCCTCTTTCAAAATGCGCTCACGCTCTTCACGCGCCTCCTTAAGAACAGCCTCGTTGTTTGCTTGGAGGGACTTCATTTCTTCACGTGCCTGCTCAGCTGCTTTCAAAGCACCCTCGATAGACTCTTCTCTTTCATTTACGGCATCTAAAATGGGCTTCCAGGCAAACTTTCTCAACAAAACGATCAAGAGAATGAAAACCAACGATTGCCAAAAAAACAACCCTACCGAAAAATCATTAATTAACTTATCCATGTGATATGATTACAATCAAATTTTACTCTTTGGAAAATGTAAAGGCAGTGCAACCAACCGTTGCATCTGCCTTTTCAATTCTTTACTTAGCGAAAAGAGCGGCGAAACCGATACCTTCGATAAGCGCAGCTGCAATAATCATCGCAGTCTGAATCTTTGCTGCAGCCTCAGGCTGACGAGCGATAGCGTCCATAGCTGAACCACCGATTCTACCGATACCAAGACCAGCACCGATTACGATCAAACCTGCACCTACAATTTCTGGAATTTCCATAGTATATAAAATTTAATTAATACTCTAGTTTAGTGGTGTTCATGCTCCTCAACAGCCGCACCGAAATACAGCGAGGTCAACATCGTGAATATATACGCCTGCAAGGCCGCAACGAGCAACTCTAACACAGACAAGAATAAAGTTAAGAAGGAGAAAGGAACGGCTGCAATCCAACTGCTAAAGATGAAAATCAAACCGAGAATACTCATGATCACTACGTGGCCCGCCAACATGTTCGCGTACAAACGAATCATCAACGAGAACGGTTTTACAAAAAGACCTATCAATTCTATTACCGCCAAAACCGGACGAATCAAAACGGGAACTCCCGGCATCCAAAAGATATGCATCCAATAGTCCTTCTTACCGGAAACCTGCGTAATAATAAACGTCATTAGGGCCAATGAGAATGTGATAGCGATATTACCTGTCACATTTACCCCTAACGGAGTCATTCCTACAAGGTTCAAAAACCAAATAAAGAAGAACACCGTAAGTAAGTAACTCATGTATTTCTTGTAGTGCTTTTCGCCAATGTTTGGAATGGCAATTTCATCGCGTACGTATATAATAATGGGCTCGAGGAAACGACCCGCTTTCTTTGGAGCCAAACTCGTTTGATAGGTTTTTGCAACTCCTCTAAATAAGAAGAACATGAAGATAGCCATGACTAAAATCATGAACACATTTTTTGTAATAGAAAGGTCTAAAGGCTTCTCGTTTGTAGGGTGATGGTGGTCGTCGTACGCGATGGTTCCAGCGGCATCCGTCTTGTAGATTTTACCGTGATTTACTTTATAATGTGCACCATTTACTGTTGCAACGCCGCCGTGATGAAATGCTGAAGACAGGAATACTTTTAAACCACCATCTACCAGAATTACCGGTAAAGGAAAGCCCACACCTTCGGTAATGTGAAACTCATACGAATCCGCAAGGTGGTGCTCGATGGTTTCCTTGATTACGCCTTTAATGTCCTTTTCGCCAGAAGCTTCGCTGTGACCAGCGTCTTCGTGATGCGCTTGTTCGTGCTGAATTTCCTCGTGATTTTCGCCTTGAGCATATGTCGAGGGAGTGAAAAACAAGAAGCCTGCGAGGGCAATAAGGACAGTAAAATTAGATCTCATACTATTCGGCATTTCCTTCTTCGGAATTAAAGCGGCTTAAAATCGATGCAAAATTAACACTTAATCCTTACGACTTAAAAGAAAAAAGGCTATTTCTTTAGACCCTCTCATGAACCGGCCCTGTGTTGAAGAAATTTATTAGAAACCGTTAGTTTTCAGAAACTTAAAGATCACATTGAAACGCCTAAGAACGGTTCAGTTGCTGCACTAAAACCACGGTCTCTACCGCTGTCGTCAAACTGTAGGGGATGAAAAAGGTCGCAAACTCCATGCTTGATAAGTCCCCGTCGGCGTTAAATACCGGGTAAATGAATAGAAAAAAGAACAAGAATTTAAGACTGCTCCCGATCAAAAATAGGAATCCTAACTTTTCCGAATGTCGGTCACGAAGACGTAGAATGACAAAATGAATGAGTGCTGCCAATAGCGTGTTCAAGACATAACATCGAATCACTATTTCGCGCGCCTCCTCAGGCACAAATGACTGATGAATAAATCCGGCTAAGGCAGCTAGTAAAAAGAGAAGGGGGTAGAACCCGTTCTTTAATTGGTCCCCGTTAATCATCTTTTGGTATTTCTTTTACAAGTTGGTACAAGGAAATCCCCACGGCTGCCATCACACATACCGCAGTGTACAATCCTTTTTCCGAGGCGTATTTTTCGTCTAAATATTTACCTAATTCCGAACCCAGATAGATGAGTACGGCCATCTGCACTCCAAGTGTACTGAAGCGCATGAATTTTTTATCAGACATTCTTAAGCGCTTTGAGCGCTGTCTTTATCTGCCTCGTTGACTTTGCGCATCACGGTACCCATGGTTACAGATCCATTGATTTCAGCACCCGGTTCTACGGCTAGTTTTTCAACCTGCACCTTGCCTTGGACCTTCGCAGAAGCTGTAAGCGATAGTGTTTGCGCAACTTTAAGCGTTCCTTCTAATTGGCCTGCGATAGCGGCGTTTTTGCACTCCACTTCGCCTTCCACTCGTCCGTGCTCTCCGATAACCAGCTTACCGCTGACCTTCATGTTGCCAATGACCTTGCCGTCAACTCGTATGTCTCCATCCGAAACTACATCACCGTTAATGCTCGTGCCCACGAGAATACGGTTGGACGCTTGAGCTTGTTCTGGGTGTTTTTTTGCAGATGAAATCATAATGTGTCAAAATATTGGAGGTACTCTTTGAGGACCTTGTCTCTATAAACTTTGCCAAAGTTCGGATTATTTATATAAAAACCAGCACTTTGAGCCTTCGGATAGTATTGTTCGATAGATGTCCCTTGTTGATTGAAGGTGTTTACATACACGATAGCCTTCTCTTTCGTACGTAAACCACTGACAATAATGAGCTGCGTGTTTTGATCGTAGAATATGTTTTGAATGCGCAGGTTATCAAATTTGAAAAACTCCTTATTGAAATCTGCAAGTGCATTTCGCAACTCATTGATTTTTGAATTTTCTGCAGGTATGGCAAGGACGAATTTATGCGGCGCGTTGTCCTGCTGCTGAAAATCTACTTTATTCACTTTTAAATCCCCCGTACCGCGGTTCGGAGCCTCTTCACTTCCAGATGCCTCGTCTTGTAACATGCTCAAAAGTTGCGCAGCGCGAGTGGCCTCTTCCGTTCCTGAATGGATTTTTACTACGTTCTGTAGTTCACTAATCGTCGCCTCAGCATCGCCGGTGGCACCGGTAATGTAGGCGGTCAAAAGACCGGTTTTCGGCAAGAGGGCACTGCTTGGATATCTTGCGGTAAAGGCGTTGAGTAAGGCGGTCGCAGATTTGAATTGGCCCAATTCATACGCGACAAATGCGGCATCGTAAGCTTCTTGCTCTTCCAAAGGAATTGCTGGACCCTTTTGCTCACCGCGCAATAATGCAGCATATGGGCTGTTTGCGTAGGTAGTAAGAAGCACCGATTTCGCCTCGTCACTCTTTTCTTCTGCCCCCGTTTCCGTGTAAAGCAAGTACTGACCGTACAAAACTTTCGGTGTCGTCTGAGCGAATGATTCAAACTCATTCATGTATCCCGCCCAAGCTAATTCCGCTTCGTTTTTATCCCGAAGCCCGTCCTTATAAATGAACCCTAATTCGCTTTTTGCGCTAGCCTCACGCTGAAAGCTCGCCTTCAAATCGTCATCCGATTTTAAAACCCGCGCGAGATAATAGTCCACACTGTTGTCATCGCTCGGCAACAATGCTTTTGTGGAGTCGCTTTCAGTAACCTCTTGGTTTTCGGTCGGTTGTACCGCAAAACCTTGCACCGGCTTGTCCTTCGTGCGCCAATGGTCTTCTAATGTTCTGTTTCCCCAGGTACGCTTAAACGCCGCAACACCTTTCGCCCTCACCGATGGGTTGTAAAAATACCATTGTCCTGAACCGCCGCCCGCTTGAGGACCAGCATCTGCCAATAATGTATTTTCTGCTGCACGCATTGCTGCAATTTCCGCACGCCTTGCCTCCGCTGCTTCGCGCGCTTGCTTCGCTTCGATGTGTTCCTCAAATTTTTGACGAAGCGCTTGCGCACTCATTCCATACATGGACTGGAGGCTGTCTTCAAGCGATACAATGTTTATTTGGTCCACCAGATCGTTCAAAACAGTGGTGCGCTCCTCTAACGTGTCCAAGCCTGGATAATCCAAAGGCAACACCGAAATAGCGCTGTCATAGTAAGCCTGTGCATTCACAAATGATCTAAAATCAAACTCAATACCCGCTAGTTTTAAATAGCTTTTCCCTTTTTGACGTGGATTGTCGACCGAAGAGGCTATGCTCTGACGCAACTTTACCTCAGCCTCTGGATACTGCTCAAGGTCCAATTCTTTCAATGCCCACACGTAATAGATCTGATCGCGGTACGTGATGTTCTTATCGTCCTTAAGCATCTTATTTAGTGCCTTCTCTATGATGCTTATGTCTTCCATGAAGACGTCAAAATTCTCTGCACGCTTGATCTGAGCAGAAAAGGTAATGTCGTAATCGTCCGGGTGTAATTTAAGTACGTCATCATAGGCTAGGGCACTTTCGTACCCTTTGCCGAGCTTCGCCAAAAGTTGTGCATTGAGATACGACAGCCGAACTTTCTCTGACTTCACACTGGCCGTTTGTGCTGCTGCTGCAACCCAGGCTTGCGCCTCCGCCCACTTTTCTTGAGAAAAATGGAAATACGCCATGGTTTTTTGGGCTTCAAACAACTGGTCTTTTGGAAGCTTTTTTGTGTAGAGTTCGTCCAATTGCTGTTCGGCTTGAAAAAAGTTTTCCATCCGAACGTGCGTTTGTGCAGCAAGGAGCTTCGCCCAAAAAACCTCGTCTTCAGCCAGCTCAAGTCGCCCGAAGTTGTCTTCAATGTAAGAGGTGGCTTCAAGGGTTTGAATCAACTCGTGCTTGTAAAATCGGCTTCGTGCTATAAGAAGATAGGCTTTAAAAACATAGTCGTTCTTCTGTTTACCGCTAAAGACCATACTGTGCTTCTTAACCACTTTAGCGCTTTTCTCAATAGCGCGGTCCATCTTCGCAAATAACCCAGACGCTTGATCTGCATCTGGCCAAAAGTAAATGGGCAAGAACTGTTCAAAGTCCCATTCCTCGCCGTTTTGAAACTGCACAACAGCCTCGTTAAAAGCCTCTTCGCCATTGAAATAGGCGTTGTAATGCGCGGTAACCTCGTGGTACTTTCTATTCACCCAACGATCCTTCGTCGTAGAACAAGAGGCCAGCAAAAGCACGGCCGCGAAGATGATAAGTCGTTTTGTGTGGAACATATTTCTAATAACGCCCTAAAATTATTTTATTTCACGCCGCGAGAGAAATTCAGAGCACGATATTTGTCTTTAATCATGGCAGTAGAAAAACAGAAACAAAAACGCGTAGAGCGGTGGCGTAATAAATTTCGCCTCGTCATTTTGAATGACGATACCTTCGAAGAGCTCCTAACCCTGCGCCTTAGCCCGTTGAACGTTTTTACGTTCAGTGTTTTTGCTATTGTTTTTACCATCGCGATCACTTCAATGGTTATTGCTTTTACTCCTTTAAAAGAATTGGTTCCCGGTTACGCTTCTTCTAAAATTCGTCGACAAGCGGTAGAATTAAGCTTAAAAACAGACAGTTTAGAGGGTGTTTTACGCCAAAACGAGCGTTATGTAAACGGTATTCAACGCATTTTGCAAGGAGAAGTGATCGATTCTGTTGTTCAGGATGTGGCTACTGAAGATACCGCTGCAATCGGATCCGTTGTGCTCTCGGATCCTAGCCCTACGGACAGCGCGTTTAGAGATTGGGTCGAAGATGAAACGGCCTTTAGTTTAGAGCAACGCGCGGCAGAATTGGACATTCCCCAGCTTTTAGCGCCCGTAGAAGGCGTCGTGACTTCTTCTTTCGATCGCACCACAGGCCATTTTGCGGTCGATGTTGCTTCAACAAGAAACGCCCCTATAAAGTCCTGTTACGAAGGCACGGTTGTTTTTGCCGACTGGACCAGTGAAAATGGACATATCATCATCATACAGCATGAGAATGATTTAGTGAGCGCATACAAACACAACAGCGCGCTACTCAAAGAAGTCGGTGATTTTGTACGAAGCGGAGAAGCCATCGCAATTATTGGAAATAGTGGTGAAAATTCAACCGGACCGCACCTTCATTTTGAGCTCTGGTACGACGGAAACGCCATAAATCCAGAAGAATACATCAAGCTTTAACGCGACTGCTCGTAGCCCTCATCTGCGGGCAATCCCTTCTTCTTACTTTCAATGACCGCTAAGGCGTCGCAACGCTCATTTTGCGGATGGTTGTTGTGGCCTTTTACCCATTGAAATGTAGGGTTATATTTTTTAAGAAGTGGCAGCATTAGGCGCCACAAATCCGGATTTTTTTTGTCTTTGAAGCCTTTTTTGACCCACGAAAAAAGCCAACCCTTGTTAATGGCGTCCACGACATACTTGCTGTCGCTCACGACGACGACTTCGACGTTGTCGCTCTTAAGTTCACGAAGACCTTGAATGACTGCGAGTAATTCCATACGGTTATTCGTAGTAAGTCGGAAGCCTCCACTGAGTTCTTTTTGATGACCTGCACTGCTTTCCAGAACCACTCCATAACCGCCTGGTCCTGGGTTGCCGCTTGCTGCTCCGTCCGTGTAAATGGTTACTCTCAATTGCTCAATGCCATTTGTTCGATCCAACCTTCAACGGTCGGGCCATAATATTCCAACTCCAAATCGCGGACGCTGGACTCTATACTTTCGGGCGAAGATCCAGGCTCAATTTCAACCGCATACTGCGCAATAACCACACCCTCGTCATACGCTTCGTTCACCAAATGTATGGTAATACCCGTCTCATTCTCTCCAGATTCACTCACTGCTTGGTGCACGTGCTTGCCGTACATTCCTTTGCCGCCGAACTTAGGCAACAACGCTGGGTGAATGTTTAACATTCGCCCATTGAACGCAATGGTCCATTCTTTCGGAATCATTTGTAAATATCCCGCCAATAAAATGACGTCTGCCTTTTCCTTTAAAATAGTCAAAAGCGCAGCACTTTCTGTTTTTGGTGAAAAGACCTCAATACCAACATTTAATCGTTTAGCACGCTCAATTACGCCTGCTTTAGCGTTGTTCGTAACTATTAAATTTACCCTTGCGAGGTCAGAATGCTCGAAATACCGCACCAACGATTCCGCGTTACTTCCTGAACCTGAGGCAAGTATGGCTATTTTTAACATGATTTTTGTACCTTGAAGGGACAAATTTAAGCCGAGATATCCGCTGTGGGGGATAACTAAAGTTTTATTTTCTTTGTGGCGATTATTAAACTATTCTAATCATGTCTGAAATTGCAGGAAAAGTAACAGCTATCATCGTTGACAAATTAGGTGTTGACGAAAACGAAGTTAATGCAGATGCTAGCTTCACTAACGACCTAGGTGCGGATTCGCTAGACACCGTTGAGTTGATCATGGAATTCGAAAAAGAATTTGACATCCAGATCCCTGACGATCAAGCTGAAAACATTGGTACAGTAGGTCAAGCTATCTCTTACATCGAGGAAGCTTTAGCATAAGCAAAAGTCTTTTTTATGAACCTGAAACGCGTAGTAGTAACCGGGCTAGGTGCGCTCACACCTGTGGGGAACACAGCCGAAGAAACTTGGACGAATCTCCTTGCTGGGAAATCCGGTGCCGGACCCATCACGAGATTTGACGCCTCATTGTTTAAGACACACTTCGCGTGTGAGGTCAAAGATTTTGCTCCAAACGACTTGCTCGACCGCAAGGAAGCCCGTCGTATGGATCGATTTACACAATTCGGGATGGTAGTAGCCGACGAGGCTATTGCCGATTCCGGGTTGGATTTTGAAAAAGAAAACCCAGATCGCATCGGCGTGATTTGGGGTTCTGGAATTGGCGGTATTGACACCTTCTTTGAGCAAGTCAAAGGATTCGTTGATAACGACCTCAATCCGCGCTTTAATCCCTTCCTCATTCCGATGATGATTTCAGACATTACGCCTGGTCGCATCTCCATGAAGCACGGTTTACGCGGGCCAAACTATACTACAGTAAGTGCATGTGCCTCTTCTACAAATGCACTTATTGATGCGTTCAATCTGATCCGACTGGGTAAAGCAGATGTCATCGTTAGCGGTGGTTCAGAAGCCGCTATCAATCCTGTAGGAATGGGTGGATTCAACGCAATGAATGCGCTCTCCACGAGAAACGAAGACCCTATGACCGCCTCGAGACCGTTCGACGCTGAGCGCGATGGATTTGTCATGGGTGAAGGCGGCGCAGGAATCATTTTAGAAGAGTACGAACACGCTAAAGCGCGTGGTGCTAAAATTTATGCTGAAATGGTCGGCGGCGGCTTAAGCGCCGATGCACACCATCTTACCGCACCACATCCAGAGGGTTTGGGCGCGCGCAACGTAATGGCAAACGCCATTGAAGATGCCGGTCTAAAGCCAGAAGATATAGACTACGTAAACGTTCACGGTACATCCACACCACTAGGTGATATTGCTGAAACAAAGGCTATTCAGCAAGTCTTTGGAGAACACGCTTATAACCTGAATATTTCATCTACGAAGAGTATGACAGGTCACCTCCTTGGTGCGGCTGGTGCTGTTGAAGCAATGGCCTCTATTATGGCCATTTATACGGGAATGGTCCCACCGACCATTAACCACTTCACCGACGATGAAAACCTTGATCCTAAACTTAACTTTACTTTCCATTCGGCTCAGGAGAGAGAGGTTAGAGCAGCGTTAAGCAACACCTTCGGTTTCGGAGGTCACAACGCCTCTGTCCTCTTCAAGAAGGCTGAATAAATGAGTAGACTTTCCCAGGTATTTCTTTCTTTACAGCCGTCCCGGTTCAAAAATGAAATCAAGGGAATCATTGGGTATTGGCCCAAGGATCTTTCGTTGTATAAACTTGCACTTCGTCATTCTAGCGCATATCCTTTTCGAAAAAAGAAAGGGGAGCGCAACAACGAACGTCTCGAATATTTAGGAGATGCCGTCATTGATTTAGTCGTTGCTGAAGCGCTATTTTACCGATTTCCAAAGGAAGACGAAGGGTATTTAACTAAACTTCGGAGCAAGTTGGTTTCACGAAATAACCTCAATAGGGTCGCGGACGAATTGGGCTTGCCGAACATGTTGGTGGCCAATTTAAAAGGAAACCACGGTGACAGTATCTACGGTGATGCTTTAGAAGCCCTGGTAGGTGCTGTTTACATCGATCTAGGTCTTAAAAAAACCCAGTTTTTTGTGATGAAAGCCATCGTCCTTCCCTTCATCGAGGACTCTGATTTGCTCTTAACTACGCACAATTACAAAAGCGAAGTCATTGAGTACTTCCAGTCGAAAAAACTCAGCTTTCGCTTTGAAGAATTGGCTCGTCTAGGGGAACAACACAACAGTACATTCACCATGGGCTTATTCCTTGGAGATGAGCTGGTCGCTCAGGGGGAAGGAAGCTCAAAGAAAAAGGGGGAAGAAGCTGCTGCGAAGATCTTTTACAATCAAACAGCGGAACTAACAAGTGGCTAGAGTGAAACACATAAATGCGCTTTCCCAGCTGAAGATGAACTTCAGTGCCGTAGGCGTGCGTTCCCCGCTAAAAGATTATGAATTGGCGTATTGGCTAAACGTTCAATACGGCATGCGACTGGTCTGCAGGCCAGAGCCAGAAGACGAGTGGGAAAATGATGTTATTTGGGAATACAATGTTTTTGACGGCTTGGACCCCTTTGGCGAATCCCTTTGTATGGTAGCCAATTTAAGTTCCGGTGCCCAAACCCAAGCTGAAGAGCGCTGGAGTCTGTTTGATAGCATTCCAGAAAAGCATCTTTTACCTTCTGTTAAACACTGGGACTATGTTTTAATGGTAGAAAATGCGGACTTTGCGTTCGATTTGGAAACCGTCCTAAAACGAAACGAAAGAATCACAACCGCCCAATATTTTGAGGCACACACACAACTAACACAACGAGAAACACATTTATTGTATGAAATTAGAAACCTCTAATAACACCAAAATAGTTGCAACCATGGGGCCCGCTTCATGGCATAAAGATGTCATGAAGGACATGATCAAGGCCGGTGTAAACGTTTTCCGAGTGAACTTTTCACACGGAGACCATGAAACGCATCGCCGGACCATTCGCCTCGTCAAAGAGTTGAACGAAGAATTCAACTGCAAGACAGCTGTTCTTGCCGACCTTCAGGGACCAAAGCTTCGCATCGGTGATGTAGAGGAGGGCGCAGTTATCAACGAAGGGGATACCTTGACCTTTACAACAAACAAAGTCAGTGGTACTGCAGAATTGGTTTACATGAACTACAAGCAGTTTCCTCAGGACGTTAATACCGGTGAGCATATTTTGCTTGACGACGGTAAGCTGATGTGTGAAGTTATTGAGACCAACAAGAAGGATACTGTCGTTACAAAGGTTATCCAAGGCGGACCGCTCAAGAGTAAAAAAGGGGTGAACCTTCCCAACACTAAAGTAAGCTTACCGTGTCTGACCAAAAAAGACTTGGAAGACGTGATCGTTGCAATGGAAGAAGGTGTTGAATGGATTGGCTTGAGCTTTGTTCGCGATGCCGATGATGTCAACGAACTCCGTAAAATCATTAATGACTTTGGTTCGTTTGCGAAAATTGTTTCAAAAATTGAAAAGCCCGAAGCCGTTGTAGATATCGATAAAATCATTGATGCTACAGATGCAATCATGGTGGCTCGTGGCGATCTTGGCGTTGAAATTCCATATTCTTCCGTGCCTATGGTACAGAAGATGATCGTTGAAAAATGTCATTTAAAAGCAAAGCCGTGTATCATCGCCACGCAGATGATGGAGAGCATGATTGACAGCCAAAGCCCTACTCGAGCTGAGGTTAACGACGTTGCAAACTCTGTGTGTGATGGTGCAGATGCAGTAATGCTCTCGGGTGAAACTTCCGTTGGTAAATTCCCCGCGAAAGTGGTTGAAACCATGGCAAACATTGTTGCTCATGTGGAATCGACTTTCGATGTGAAGCCAAATATTGAGAATGAACCTTCTGTAAAGAACGAGCGGTACATCACTAAAACCATTTGTTACAATGCAGCTAAAATTGCAGATCAGATAGATGCAGCAGCCATTTTAACAATGACCTTTAGCGGCTACACGGCATTAAAGATTGCTGGACACCGTCCTAAAACAAAAATCATTGTATTCACGGCAAACCGTCAAATCATGAACCAAATGTCATTGGTTTGGGGTGTAGAAGCGTTCTTTTACGACAAAATGGAAAGCACTGATCAAAGCTTTAAAGACATCAAAGCCATTCTTAAAGAGAGCGGCACTGTAAAAGAGGGCGATCTTATTGTGAATATTGCATCTATGCCTATCGAAGAGCGTGGATTCACAAATATGTTGAAAATATCAGCTATTGACTAAGCGTCAGCGCGCCGATTTCTTATCAAAAAGCCCGGCTTCGGCCGGGCTTTTCTTATTTTAACCTTATGGAAAAAACGCAGCATTCATGGAGCCAACACACTAAGACCTTAGAGCAATCTTTTGTGTTTCCAACGTTCTTAAAAGCCATTGATTTTGTTAATGCCGTCGCAGCGTTATCAGAGCAACACCACCACCATCCAAACATAACTATTGCTTATACGCGTGTCGTTTTATCCGTCAACACACACGACGCGGGAAGTATTGTTACCCATAAAGACCATGCATTAGCGGCTGCGATAGATCTTCTTTACGAAGCGTATAGCCTATAATCCCGTTTTGAACTGCTCTAAAAAACGTTTGTCGTTTTCTGTGAACAGTCGAATATCAGGAATCTGATAACGGTTCATTGCTATTCTTTCAATCCCCATTCCAAAAGCATATCCAGTATACACTTCAGGGTCAATTCCGCTGGCGCGTAAAACATTTGGATCAACCATGCCACAGCCCATTACCTCGAGCCATCCTGTGCCTTTCGTAATTTTGTAATCGATCTCGTTTTCTAACCCCCAGTAGACATCAACCTCAGCGCTGGGCTCTGTAAAGGGAAAATAGGAGGGTCGCATGCGTATTTTAGCTTTACCAAAGAATTCCTGGGCGAAATACAACAGCACTTGCTTTAGATCGGCGAAACTGACGTCTTTGTCTATGTACAACCCTTCTATTTGGTGGAAAATACAATGACTTCGTGCGCTAATTGCCTCGTTTCTAAACACTCGTCCCGGGCTAATAGTACGAATAGGTGGCTGATTGTTTTCCATCGCGCGCACCTGGACACTAGAAGTGTGCGTCCTTAGCGCCCAATCCGGATTGCGTTGAACAAAAAACGTATCCTGCATGTCTCGAGCAGGGTGCTCTTCTGGGAAATTTAATGCGGTAAAATTGTGCCAATCGTCCTCAACCTCGGGGCCTTCGCTAACATTAAAACCAATGCGCTTAAAAATGTCTACAATCTCATCTTTTATCGCATTAATTGGATGAATGGCCCCTAATTCTAGCGGTTGACCTGGGCGCGTTACATCGCCGTTTTGACCCACAACAGCTGAGGACTCTAATTCTTCTAAAGCCTCTTTGTGCTTGGCTTCGGCAAGATTTTTTAGGGTGTTTAGCGCGGCGCCAAACGCCTTTTTCTGATCCCCTGGAACTTCTCTGAATGCTTTAAAAAGCCCCTGAATGGCACCCTTTTTACTGAGGTACTGTAATCGGAAAATTTCAGCTTCTTCCTTGTTAGTGAGGGAGGTAGCTTCAACCTGGCTTTTTAAATTTTCAACTCTTTCCAGCATAATTGGCCGTTCTAATACGTTAGCTTTGTTGTAGATTTGGCGAAATTACTGAATTCCCCGCATGAAACGATTTATTCTTTTAGTACTCATAGGATTTGCTCATACCTCTTGTCAGGAAGAGGTTGTAGACGAATACTTCGTGAAAGTAAAAGTAGTGAACGAGAATGGTGTCCCTATTCAAAACGCTGCTGTTAAAATGTTTGCCCCTGTTGCCGGCGCAACGGAATGGTACAACTTTACCGACCCAAGCGGGGAACTCATCTTTCGCTCAGGCTTTGAGGCTTACTATGACCTTAAAGCATGGAAAATGATTTACGAAGGCTGTAATTACGTTCGACTTGTAAAAGGCGAGACAGTTGAAGTAAATGTTGTAATTTACCCCATCGGCGAACCAAACGGCTGTGTAGAATAATGAAACGTATTATTGCTCTTTTTGCCTTTTCGGCACTGCTCCTTACAGGATGTCAGATAGAAAACCCCACTTATCCCTTTAGAATTAAAGTAACTAATCCTAGTGGTGTTGCTATTCAAAACGTAACCGTTGAAGCTTCTGTTGACGTCCCTGGCTACCGTGAGGAAGCTTATTTTATCGGCGTTACAGGGTTAGACGGCATCGTAGAATTTGAATACGACTATGAGGCTGTATTCAAAGTATTAGGAACACGCGGCGAAAATCCTTTTACGCACATTGGTTGTGGCTTTATTAAACTAGAACCCAATAAGACTGTAGAAACAGAAATCGTGTTGCTCCCTTATGATCCTAGTGATCCTGGGTGCTAAAAACTTTTTCATACGAATACAAAAGCGGGCTAGAAGCCCGCTTTTTTTATAAATACCCGTTTGCCTTAAAGTACTGCACGACCGCTTCTTTCATTAATATGGTTTGCTCACCCGCTTTTAGGTTTGGTAGCGGCTTAAGCGCAGTAAAATGGGGCCAGCCTTCTTCATCACGTTTTTCAAATTCATAATAACCGAACGGCTCTAGAATGGTACATATAGCAATGTGAAGCACGTTAATTTTCACGTCCTTTTTCATTTTGATATAACCCATCTGAAGTTCCTGGGTTCCAATAAGAAGTAACACCCCGTCTAAATCTAAATCTCCATCGCCAGGAAATTGTTTCGTAAGTTTCGTTACTAATCGCTCCCAATCTTGCTTTAATTCTTCGCTTCTCATTAATTTGCCGCTATTATGGTTGGACTAGACCTTGTTATCGTTGTTTTCTGCGCCTTTCTTCTTGCTAAAGGTATATGGAAAGGCTTTGTAAAAGAAATCGCGGGAATCGTGGCCGTAATAGGCGGTGTCGCGGTGTCTTTTCTGTTTCATGCGCAGGTGCAGCCGTATATCACCTCATTTGTCGGGGAGAAGTATATCCAATTGACCTCTTACGTTCTCGTGTTCCTTGGTTTTTATCTGATCGTTATGCTCTTAGGCAAACTACTGGATAAAATTCTCCGCTCCATCTTCCTTGGCGGTATTAACCGCGTGCTTGGCGCCATATTCGGGCTTGTTAAAGCCTGTTTTTGGCTGACGCTTTTAACGTTTGCCTACACGAAAATCCAGCTTGGCATTGGGTTCAGCCACCCCTCATGGGTGACCAATTCCGTTTGTTACCCCTTTTTACTCGACCTCGTTAGTATTGGAGAAAGCCTTATTCCAGCTTAACTAAGCGCCGCTACGCCAGGAAGTGTTTTTCCCTCAAGAAACTCAAGCATTGCGCCGCCACCCGTACTGATGTAGCTTACCTTTTCGGAATAACCGAACTTATTCACTGCAGCCACACTGTCTCCACCACCAATAAGTGAGAAAGCACCGTTTGCTGTTGCATCTGCCACAGCTTGTGCTACCGCTTTGGTTCCACCCGCGTAATTCTCAAATTCAAACACGCCCATAGGCCCGTTCCAAATAATAGTTTTGCTCGATGCCAAAGCTTCTAGGGCATTTGCAACACTTTGCGGACCGTTATCTAACCCCATATAACCCTCAGGTATCTCGTCTATAGGACATACACGCTCCGCTGGCGTATCCGCGAAGTCCTTTGTAATTAAAGTATCTACAGGAATCAAAAGATTACACCCTTTGGCCTTGGCGTCCACCATAAGTTGCTTCGCTAATTCCAACTTATCGTCTTCGACCAAAGACGTTCCTATGGCGCCGCCCATAGCCTTCACAAAAGTGAAACCCATACCTCCGCCAATAATTACGGTGCCAACGTTGTCAATCATATTGGTAATCACTCCAATTTTTGAGCTGACCTTGGCCCCGCCAATTATCGCAACCGTAGATTGACGGTCACTACCCAACGCTTTTGAAATACTCTCAACCTCAGCATTCATCAAGTCACCGAACCCTTTGTTCTCTGGTGAGAAAAACTGTGCTATAATAGCCGTTGAGGCATGCGCCCTGTGGGCCGTTCCAAACGCGTCGTTCAAATAGATATCGCCTAATGCTGCTAAAGCTTTAGCAAATCCCTCGTCGCCGCTCGTCTCTTCTTTGTAATAACGTAGATTCTCTAACAACACCGCTTCACCTGGCTTTGCTTTCGCAACAACCGCCTCCGCCGCCTGACCAATACAGTCCTCCGCAAAATGAACAGTCGCGCCAACCGCCTTTTCTACTTCACCGACCAGCGCACTCAAAGACATTTTTGGAACGCGCGCTCCGTCTGGACGGCCTAAATGGCTCATCAAAATTGGAATTCCACCTGCAGCCAACACCTTTTTGATGGTTGGCGCCGCTGCTATAATTCGTGTATTGTCAGTAACAGCAAGGTTTTCATCCTGCGGTACGTTAAAGTCAACACGGATTAGAACTTTCTTATCTTTAAAGTCGAAGCTTTTCATATATTTTTGAGTGTTATTTCAGCGCCCAATTTACTACCCAATTTTCACTCTACATTAGATGTTCAGCATATATAACAATCATGATTTGATGGATCAATTATTTGCTGCTCACGCCGGTAAAAAACTTCATCACGCAAATCTTATTTATGGCGGCGCTGGAGAAGATCCTTTACCCGTTGGCCTTAAACTAGCGGCAACACTCCTCTGCGAGACAAAAACCGCCTGTGGAACATGTAGAAACTGTAAGCGCGTAGAAAAACTCGAGCATCCTGATTTAAACTTTACCTTTCCTTTTGTAAGCGGCGGAAACACGGGCACGGCCGACGATTTTCTAAAAGACTTCAGAAAAGCACTCTTAAAAAATCCCTTCCTTGATCCCGACAGCTGGCAAAGGCAAATCACAAGCAAAAACCAGCAATTGCAAATTCCTGTAAAGGAAATTCAAAACCTTCAGCAAAAGCTTAGTTTAACCGCTGCGGAAGGCGGAAATCGAGTGCTCCTGATATGGATGCCTGAACAGATTAAAACAACCGCTTCAAACAAGCTGCTTAAGCTCATAGAAGAGCCTCTGCCCAACACGTTCATTATTCTTGTTTCACATCGAAAAAACAAGCTTCTCCCTACCATCGTGTCACGATGTGCGCCTTGGTCTTGCAAACCACTAGACGAATCATCTTTCAACCAACACTTTGAAAACAGCCCCGGACAAACAAAACGGCTTTTAAGCATGGTATTCGCTCCGAACCTGGGTGCCGCAATAACCGCTTATGATGATCCTGAAATCACTCAAATTGATCGTTTTGCTGAATGGATGAGGACTTGCTACAAAGGGGTGCCCGTGGAAATTGCATCTGTAGTGAATACGCTTGCTTCTCTGCCAAAAGAGTCTCTTAAAACCCTTATTTACAGGTCATTACATTTTTTAGAGCGTGGTTTTTACCACAATGTTCAAAACACCCCTAACGGTGCTACAGACCTCGGTGTAATCAACGTTCAGAAGCTAAGCGGCGCTGTGGTTCCAAAGGGCGCCTCCAGTATTACAAGATCGCTTGGTGACTGCCTCAACGACCTGGAAAGAAACGTTCATGTAAAAACAACATTGACGCACACTTCTTTTGCGTTATATAGCGCCTTCCGTGGTAACTAAGCGTTCTTAAAGACATAAATCAAAGAACTCTTATTATCCTTGCCTCCTTTGATATTGCTGATGGTTCCTCGTACAAGACCTTTCAGCCAATGAAATAAACGTTTTGTTGGAGCGCCTTCCTTATACTGCTCGCTAATCAGACTGATATAATAACTGTCCAAAGACATGGGTAAAACGTCTTGTAACTCAAAGCCGTTCCGCTCTAACGCGGTTTTCATGCTTTTTTTGGTAAAATGGTGAACGTGAATTGGGATGTCCCAAGCCGCCCAGTGTACTCCATAATGTTGTGCGTCGTGGCTTTCTGGATTGGGAACGGCAATTAGTAGTGTTCCGTTGTTTTTGAGCTTTAACTTAAAGGCTTGAAGCAATTCATCCAAATTATAGACATGCTCTAAAACGTGCCACATCGTAATTGCGTCTACCCCTCCCTTTACCTCGCTTACATCGCTATAAACGCGCCCAAATTTAGAGGCTTTTGCCCGTGCGCCTTCGTTAATCTCTACACCTTGGACCTCGTGGCCTTTAGCGGCCATCTTTTGCATGAATTGGCCCGTTCCACAACCGTAGTCTAAAAGCGATTTTCCATCAGCATATTTTTGAACGTGGCCGTGTTTCCAATTCATATTAATCTCACGCAAAAATTGATACACTTTTGCAAACATAGAAGTATCATCATCCGTATGGCTGATGTAGTCAGGATTGTCGTAATAAGGACCCACCAAATCTTCCTTTACGCGAGGATTGGTAAACAAATGGGAACAATGTCCACAAGACCAAATATCAAAGACCTCTTTACTCGTGCTGAAATCTTTTACAGACTGGTAAAAGGATATGTCTTTTTTTAAACAAGCCGGACAATGCGTTAACTCTTCTCTCATAGTGTTTCACGTGAAACTATTTTCTTATCTACCCATATATACAAGCAACACGTGTATGTCGCTTTGACTAATGCCACTAATTCTTGAGGCTTGTGCTATTGTTGTCGGCTGTATCGCTTTAAGCTTATCGCGCCCTTCATAACTTAAACCCTTGACCTTATCATAATCAAACTTTTCCGGAATGTTCTTTGTGTTTAGGCGTTTCATCTTTTCGACGTTCTCGCGTTCACGACTTATATATCCGCCGTACTTAATGTCTATTTCTAGTTGCTCTATAACATCGGAGCGCCACCATTCTTTGTCTTCGAACTTGTCGCTAAAATCGTCAAGCTTCAAATTTGGCCGGGCAACCAGCTTACTCGTCTTTGTTTTTTCCGTTGCATTTTTTTCACCCCGTCGCTCGAGAACCTCGTTTACATACGCCAAGGGCAGGTTTTTATCCAACGCTGCGTTACCGTCTAAAATTAAACGCTCTTTCTCGTTTAATAAGGCAACCCTTTTCTCTGATGCTAAACCTACCGCATGGCCTAATTTAGTGAGCCTTATATCCGCGTTATCCTGACGCAACAATAATCTATATTCCGCTCTTGAAGTAAACATTCTATACGGTTCCTCTGTGCCTTTAGTAATAAGATCGTCTATTAGAACCCCTATGTATGCATCGTTTCTTCCTAGAATAAAGGGATCCTCACCGCGCGTCTTTAACACGGCATTTACACCAGCCATAAGACCTTGACAAGCGGCCTCTTCATATCCTGTGGTACCGTTGATTTGACCAGCGAAATACAAGCCGCTTACGAGCTTTGTTTCTAACGTATGTTTAAGCTGTGTTGGTGGGAAATAATCGTACTCGATAGCGTATCCCGGCCTAAAGAACTTTGCACTTTCAAAACCTCTTACTTTATGTAAGGCCTCATATTGTATCTCTACGGGAAGGCTGGAGCTAAAGCCGTTAACATAAACCTCTACAGTATTCCACCCTTCTGGCTCTACGAATATCTGATGCGACGTTTTTTCAGAGAATCGATCAATCTTATCTTCTATCGAGGGGCAATAACGCGGGCCTGTGCCTCTAATCGTTCCGTTAAATAGGGGGGAACGGTCAAATCCTTTCTTAAGTACATCGTGAACCTCTTGAGAGGTGTGTGTTATCCAGCAGCTTCTTTGGTTTTTGAGCGAATAATCACCTTCAAAGCTGAACTGACCGGGTTGCTCGTCCCCGGGCTGTTCTTCCATTAGAGAAAAATCCAATGATCTTCCATCTATTCGTGGAGGTGTGCCCGTTTTCATTCTACCGGCCTCAAAACCCATAGCAACCAACTCCTCTGTGATACCCGTACTTGCGCGCTCGCCAGCTCTACCACCTCCAAAATTCTTATCTCCTACATGGATAAGCCCGTTCATAAATGTGCCTGAAGTTAGAATAACCGTATCTGCCTCGAACGTTAAACCTAGCGAAGTCCTAACGCCATGCACAGTGTGATCACTCACGTTTAGTCCAATAACCATGTCCTGGAACATATTGAGTCCCGGTGTTTCTTCCAAGAGCTCCCTCCAATATTGGGCAAACAACATGCGGTCACTTTGCACCCGGGGGCTCCACATTGCAGGTCCTTTGCTTCTATTTAGCATACGGAACTGAATCATACTCTTATCTGTTATGAGTGCACTTCCTCCTCCCAATGCGTCTATTTCACGTACAATCTGGCCCTTCGCAACCCCGCCCATTGCGGGATTACAGCTCATTTGTCCAATGCTTTGCATGTTCATTGTAATAAGCAGAACATTGGCGCCCATCTTCGCTGCACAATACGCTGCTTCGCAGCCCGCATGACCGCCTCCAACTACAATTACATCATATTTTTCGTCAAGAACCATAGTTTTCTAAATAAGCTAACACTTCATCTTCTTTATGACGCATTACTTTGATTTCCTCTTCAGTCTTATCTTTTAGCCCTGTCAAGTGGAGCATACCATGCGCCACAACTCTTCTTAATTCAGAGGTATAGGTCACTCCAAGAGCCTGGGCATTATCCTTTACCCGATCTAGGCTTATAAAAAGCTCGCCGCTTATTCTGTCGCCACGGGAATAATCAAACGTGATGATATCCGTGTAATAATCATGATTGAGATGCTCTTTATTTATAACTAACAACTCTTCATCTGAACAACCGTGAACATCTATCTTCTTTAATCGTAACGATGGATTGAGCTCCTGAATTGCCCGCTTCACCATAACAACCAACTGTGCATCTACATCCATTTCTACAGCTTCTTAAGCACCGGTAAAGGTAAGTCGGTCTCTTTGGATTTTAACACCTTAAAATCAATGCTTTCACCGCCTTTTGATTTTGATTCGTTTCCTGACTCGCTGTCTCTACTTTCGCCTAATTCTTTTTTATTAAATACGCTTTCCTCAACACGCCATAACCGCTCTTCCAGCTCGTTCAGATCTCGCTCTGTTAGTTCCGTATTAAATAATACTTCTTCTTTCAATCGTTCTATGTTTTCCAAAAGCTCTTCTGAACGATCACTTGATTTGACAAGCTCTTCCTTTGCCGCCTCAATTCTCTTTAACAATTCCTTTTCACCTGGCTTACCCGATGAACCAGGCTTACTTCCCTCTTGTCCCTCCTTTGGTTCACCAGTTCTTCCCTTCTTTCTTCCCCCTGGTTTTTTAGAGGGCTTCGGAGTACCTTTTTTTCCTTCTTTACCTTCTCCTGCTGATGAGGGTTTTCCTGAGGTACCTGGTTTACCTTTTTTGCAGTCCTTCTTTGCTTGATTTAAGCTTGATTTTTCACTCTCTAGTATAAAATACAACGCTTGATTGATATCGTTTAATGCTGTGATTGCATAGCCAATATCAGCATCCAGATTTTTACCAGCTGTCATTTTTGATTCAATCGTCCGCATCGCAGCACTAAGACTCATTCGTTTTTCAGAAAGTAACTGACTTAATAGCGGTTCATGAATTAATAATAAATCCAAGGTGTCTTTTATCGCTTTTTCATTTGCGAGTACAAGCTGCTGCGAACGTGCCTTGTTTACCGCCGTTGCAAGTTTTTGTAAATTTTCTTGCGCCACACTCACTACCCATCCATTTTTTAGCAACCGCTTTATACGCGCTACATTATCTTCTTGAACCTCTACAGTGCTCGTGGCTAGTAACTCCTTTAATTTATCACTAGATGCCTTCGCTTGCTTCTCCCTATTCTCTCCCTCTTTATCCATACCCTTCATACCTTCTATAGCGGGTTGAAGTTTTTCTATACTAAGATCTTCTAGCGATTCCGCTGCTTTGAATACTGCACTATCTAAACCCTCGTCTCTTAAAGAGTCTACCATTGATAAGAGTTCGATGGCTTCTTCCATTCTCCACAACTCATCTAACCGTTGAAGTAGTTCATCTAAAGGTTCTATCTCTTCTTTAACCTCTATTTGAAGTGGATTTTTTTCAACCTCATCCTTGACCTTCTCGTTCTGCTCTTCGATTAGCTGCTTGTTTCTAAATTCTTTCAGTGTCTCCTCCTGATTATCAGTAATGGTACTTTTTAAAGCTTGATCAGATGCCTCTTTTAATAAATCAGTCGCGTTAAGTACTGGCCTTCTTAACTCTCTCTTAATACCATTCTGGTTATTATCGAAAGCTTTAATTACCACAGCTTTTCGACTACCCCAAGGAAGGCTAACAACCGTGGTTAATCCATTGACCTGTACTTCTCGAGTATCTATACTTAATTTCATTAAGCCATAGTCATCCTTGACCTGTATGATTAGCGAATCGTTGGTATTAGTCAGTACTGAAATAGAAGGAGAAGCGTCTGTAAGTTCAACGGTTGGTAATACCGTTGTCCAATACGCTGATTTTAATTCAATAGGTGCTCCATCCCATTTAAACGATGTGCTATTTGTTTCACGTGAAACGTTAACTGCTATTTTATCTTTTAAAACTCCTTGGTACTCCAGTGTAATTAAAGATCCTTTAAATGCTTTAATGGTATCCTGCGTTATATAGGTAGATAGCTTAAGATAATTAGGTGGTTTTATTGTAGCGCTCCAGGACGTTAATTTTGGCACGCTATCACATACTACTGTTTGTCTTCTATAGAACCTTCCATTAAGTTCCCAATCGATCGTTTCATTTTTCCTTATCAATACACTTTCAGTAACACTCCCTTTATAGAAAGGTGTAAGGTGCGGATGACTCAACTCTAAAACTTCGTTGAATAACGTATGTACAGTATCATTTATATCTAGTAAGATAGCCTCACGTGTGTAGGTACCGCTAACAATCTCGTCCTTACCTTCAGTTAAAATTGATTTTGGACTTATTAAAATTGTTAACACTAAAAGTGCTAATGCCCCAATTATAGTTGAAAACGGTATGTTTTTTTTCAGTGTTGTTTTAAATACCGGTAATTCTAAATAGACCTTTTTTAATACAACGACTTGTGCCCATTTATCCAACTCGTTTTTAGATAAACCTGTTAGTTCATCGAGCCTTCCGTTATCATAACTCTTTAAACTCTTAGCAACACGATTTAAGGAATAGTAATTAGTCCATATTGCTTGTATCAAATAACGAATTGGCCAAAATAAGAAGGCAGTTAAAGTCAGTACCAGTAGGATTACTACTATCTTTCTAAAAGCAACAAGCTCTGGAATGAAATAATGGTTATACAGCGCTAATGCAATAGCTTCAACAACACTAAATAATAATAGTAAAATACTATAATACAATGACTTACGTAGATAAACTACGCGTAAAAAACGCTGTAATTCTTGTAACTCTGTCATTATTTATTACTAACTGTTCACCTATAAAGGAGATAGAAACAAACGTCCCTAATTATAAATTGGTCCAAATGGGGCGGATTAAAAATCCCGCAGTATTATTTTTTCAAGATAGTTATTGCATGAAGAACGATTCTATCACGAATTGGTTCTTAAAAAATAATTATCAAGTCATTGTTGCTGAGCGCTCAAATACAGACCCTTTGTTTGTTTTGAATACTGATCACCCTTTTATCCGTGAGTTGGATGGACTTGCCCTTATCACTGATTTAAAATCATATCCAATAGAATACGTCGCTGCCTCAGGTTTAGAAGTGCACGCAACCGTGAATTGGTTTGTAAATACGGATGTTAAAGGCGGCTTTTTATTTCCTTTTTATAAAGGAAGCTTCAAAGAATATTTAGTAGAATGTATGTATAAAAGTAATAAGGTCCTTCCTAGTTATCCTAGTCAAATAACACCAATAGAATTAATAAACCTCTTAGAAACATTACCCCCTCCAAGTGGAACTTATGGTAATTATTCTCTGCGATTCTTACAGGGGATCTGGGAGCAACACCCTAAGGTACAACTCACTTCATACGAAGGTGAATTAGTTTACCAAGTCGTTAAATAGATTAACTACAAGCTATTTTACCCACCCTTCTTTGGTGACGTCCACCTTCAAATTCCTGAGTTAAAAACTCTGAAACAATCAGTTTTGCCTCGTCGGTTGAAATAAACCGTGCAGGTATTGCTACAATATTTGCGTCGTTGTGTTGACGAGCAAGCGCCGCTATTTCTGGTGTCCAACACAGCGCACCACGAATACCTTGATGTTTATTAACCGTCATATTTATACCGTTACCTGAACCACAAATAACTACACCTAAATCCGCATCACCCTCATCAACAGCTATAGCAACGGCATGACCGTAATCTGGATAATCTACACTATCACTTGAGAACGGCCCTTTATCAAGCGCGTCGTGTTTTAATTCTGTTATTAATTGAATCAAAACTTCTTTTAATTCAACCCCTGCATGGTCACATCCAATTGCTATTTTCATTCGGTAGTAAATTTCTACAAAGGTCGTAAATGTTGTGAATTACACTGTGTATAAAAGTGGATAAGTAGATCATATCCTATGAAAACTTTCTCTTGCTTATCTCAAAGTTTTACCTAATTCAAAAATTTCACGACATAAGCCTTCTGAGTTAGAAAATGTTCTCTTCCATTTATAAACCCTTAAGGCGTAGATATTCCCTGTCCATTCATTTTTATTTCTCAACTTAACACAGTGAACTTCATTATTAACACTCTATAAGTAATTTACATAAATTACTGTAAATCAATATTTTAATTATTACCAAAAGTGTTAATAAAGTATAATTACCATTACTAATTACTGGAAGGTTGATGAGTTATCACGGTTATCAACACACTATATATATTACTATATATCTTTTAAAATGAATACATATATAAATAGAGGAGACTGGATAGTTAAGAACTCTAATGAGGTTTATGATAATGCTTGGATCACAGTACGGCATTATGAGGTTACTACGCCAGGAGGTACAGCGGGTATTTACGGTGAAGTGGATTTTAAAAATTTAGCCATTGGTATTATTCCAATTGATACCGAAGGTTACACCTGGCGTGTGGGGCAATTCAGATTCCCGTTAAACGCATACAGCTGGGAAATTCCTGAGGGCGGTGGACCCATAGGAATAAACCCTTTAGAAAGCGCAAAACGTGAGTTACAAGAGGAAGTGGGTTATGCAGCTGACGAGTGGACTGAATTTCTTCAAATGGATGTAAGCAACAGCGTGACGAATGAACGTGCTGTGGTCTTCTTAGCGGAATCTTTAACCTTTTTAGGTACATCTCACGAAGACACGGAAAATCTTCGCTTAGAACGCCTGCATTTTAGTACACTTTATAATCAAGTGCTCAATGGATCAATAAGAGACAGTATTAGCGTTGCTGCAGTTTTAAAACTAGCTCTAATCCGTCCAGATTTTTTAGATATTAAGAAATGATCTGAACCGCTCAAACACGATTTCAACCGCGGCCTCATTTGGGTGAGTTCCATTATCTTTAAAATAACTGTAATCCCTTAATTCATCTGTAATTATTTCATAACTAGGGAAATACAAGCAGTTAGAATGTTGCTCCACGAGTGATTTTATACTTAGTCGTAAAATAGATTTACTGATAAAGTTTTCTTGTAGACCGACCTTCGTATATTTTACTGGGCTCACAGTAAAAATAATTTGCCAGTGCTTAGGTACATGAGTTAAGATTGAAGTCCAAGCTTCAGTGATTTCATCTAACTCGAGCAACCTACGCTTGAAGAGATCTTGAGGTAGCTTATGACAATTATTAACAATAGTCCCGTTCATTTCCCAACAATGCGCTGTACCAAACGAAATAATAAGCACTGGATGTTCACTTCGGTTTAAATGATCGCGGGCGTTGGTTTGAGCATCATTGATAAACGCGTCTAAACGGTTTTTATCTGTATGCTGAAATTTATTTGCTGCAAGAAGTTGGTGATATACTCCCTGGTGCAAATAAATATGATTTAAAGTTCCTTCAGGTTGTATGAGCCATTCCAATTGTTGTGCTATACTCACTGGATTAAAAGAGGTTCCTAAAGGATTGAATTGGTAGGGTATATTTATTTTATCCAATGGAGCAGCTAGGTTTTGAACGAAACAGCTGCCTAATCCAAAAAATAAAAAAGGAGGACGCAAATAAACGGGTCCTCCTAGTTGAACTGGTGTAATCACGGTCTAAAGATTAAATTCAATACCCTGAGCTAAAGGTAAATCACTACCGTAATTAATTGTATTTGTTTGTCTTCTCATATATGCCTTCCAAGCGTCTGATCCGCTTTCACGACCTCCACCCGTTTCTTTTTCACCACCGAAAGCTCCGCCGATTTCAGCTCCAGAAGTTCCAATGTTTACATTAGCAATACCACAATCCGATCCACTTTCGCTTAAGAAAATATGAGCTTCACGCATGTCGCTAGTCATAATAGCTGAAGATAATCCTTGCTGAACACCATTTTGAAGTGCTAATGCTTCATGTATACCTCCAGAATATTTAATAAGGTAAAGAATAGGTGCAAAAGTTTCTGTTTGTACTGCGTTGTAATGATTTTCAGCTTCAATAATACAAGGCTTCACATACAATCCATTGTCATAAATACCGCCGCTTAAAACGGTACCACCACAAAGGACTTTTCCTCCCTCGTTTTGAGCGTTTTGAATGGTTGTTAAGAATGCAGCAACAGCGTCTGCATCAGTAAGCGGACCAACATGATTAGATTCATCGAGTGGGCTGCCAATTTTTAATTGGTCATAAGCACCAACTAACGCATCACGGACTTTATCATAAACGGATTCGTGAATGATCAAACGGCGAGTAGAGGTACAACGTTGTCCACAAGTACCAACAGCTCCAAAAACAGCTCCGGTTACGGTCATTTTTAAATCTGAACTTGGCGTAATAATAATAGCGTTGTTACCCCCTAATTCAAGGATACTTTTTCCAAATCGCTGAGCAACTGCAGCACCAACAATTCTTCCCATGCGGGTAGATCCTGTAGCGGAAACTAAAGGAATACGCGTATCGTTGGTGATCCATTCACCAACTTTATAATTACCACTTACAATGCACGAAATACCGTCTGGTAAATGATTTTCAGAAGCTATATTATTCCAAATATGCTGGCAAGCGACCGAGCAAAGTGGTGACTTTTCTGAGGCTTTCCAGACTACCGTATTACCACAGACTAAGGCTAGAGCAAAGTTCCAAGACCATACTGCAACTGGGAAATTAAAGGCAGAGATAATACCTACTACTCCTAGTGGATGCCATTGCTCCATCATGTGATGATCCAAACGTTCACTCTTGATGGTTAGTCCATATAATTGACGTGATAGACCTACTGCAAAATCACAAATGTCAATCATCTCTTGAACTTCACCCAGCCCTTCCTGGTAACTTTTACCCATCTCTAGTGAGACTAGGGCACCCAGCATTTCTTTCATTTTTCTAAGTTCATTTCCGAACTGTCTTATGTATTCACCGCGTTGAGGTGCCGGGACATTTCTCCAATCTTTAAAAGCGGCCTGTGCAGTAGAAACTGCTGCGTTGTATTGTTCTTCTGTAGTAACACTTACATCGCCTAAACGCGCAGAGTCAATAGGGGAATAGGAAGCAATCCATTCGCTGGAATTATGCCATTGTTTACCTATTGCTGTACCGGCGTTTTTTGCTTCTACGCCTAGGTTTTTTAAGATTGTGGTCGCTGTGAAATTTCCCATGTTCTTCTTTTAGGTGAGTGTATAAAATTAAACATAACGAACGACTTTTGTTGTATTCTAAAAATTACGTTACCGATTTTTTAAGTGGGCGGGATGTGCCGTACATTTGTTATTTAGAATTAATTTAAATAAGATGCGTTTTACCCCTGTTTTTCTAGTAGTAGTATTTGTTTTTAGCGCTTGTTCAACGCCACAGAATGAAACAGATACAGGCACCAGTTCGAAGCCTAAGGTGTTGTGCACCACAAGTATCATGGCAGACTGGTTGACGAATATCTCTGGTGATGCTTTTGAAGTAACTGCGTTGTTAGATAAAGGAATTGACCCGCATACTTACAAGCCGAGCAAACGTGATTTAGACGCTATTCGTGCTGCCGATGTCATCATTTATCACGGTGTGCATCTCGAGGGTAAAATCATTGATGTTTTAGAGAAAATAGAAGGCAAGCTCATTATTGATGCGGCGGCGAACGTTCCAGATTCCATTATTATCAGTGATCCTAATTTCCCTGCGAGTAAAGATCCGCACTATTGGTTTGATACAGAATTGGTCCAATTCATTGTTGGGGATATAGCACAACAACTTTCCGCAGCTTATCCAGCAAGCGCTTCACAGGTTCAAAGCGCCACGGTAAACTACCAACAGGAAATTTTAATGACTTCAGATTCCGTACAAAAAATTATAGCGCGCATCGATCCTGAACAACGATTGGTTATTACTACGCACGATGCACTCAGTTATTTCGCACGAACATTTAATATGCGGGTGCAGACCTTACAGGGCGCTTCAACAGTAAGTGAGTTTGGTCTACGTGAAATAACAGAATTGGTTGATTTTATATGCGCGAATAAAGTTCCAGCCATTTTTTTAGAGAATATTGTTAGTCCTCAAGCCATGGAAAGCGTTCAGCGCGGTTGTCAAGATAAAGGCTTTGATGTAGTGCTAGGACCAGAACTTTTAAGTGATTCTTTAGGGCCTGATGCAGATCAAGACACGTACCTCGAGATGTTGTTGTTTAATGCAATACTTTTAAAAACGTATTTAGTACGCTAGTTTGGACCTTTTTTTCAAATACATAACACTTCAAGACCCCAATGTGCGCTATGTAGCATTGGCGACGCTTTTATTAGGTGGTGTTTCTGGAGCGGTAGGTAGTTTCAATTTTTTGAGAAAGAAAACACTGGTTGGAGAAACCGTTGCACACAGTATGCTTCCTGGGGTGCTTATTGCATTTCTTTTAAGCGGTGTAAAGAATCCTTATGTGTTGATCATTGGAGCAGCAATAAGCGGGTGGTTAAGCATTTTACTCGTGGACTACATTACCCAACAAAGTAAAATTAAAGGAGACAGTGCGCTAGCCATTGTGCTCTCAAGTTTCTTTGGTTTTGGTATTGTATTATTGACCGTCATACAATCAAATTACGGCGGCGAACAGAGCGGTTTAGACCATTACATTTTTGGGAACGCTGCTGCCATGACCCCCGTGGATAGCACTGCTTTTTCTTGGGTTTCAGGCCTGGTTTTAATTTTAGTCCTGAGTTTTTATCACAGCATTAAATCGGTTGTATTCAACCTCGAATACGCCGATGCTATAGGTATTAACGTAAGGTTTATTGATGGTTTGATCAGCTTCATTACTATTTTAAGTATTTCTGTAGGCATTAAGGCGGTAGGGATTGTGATGATGAGCGCGCTGTTGATTATTCCCCCCACCGCGGCCCGATTTTGGACGAATAGCCTTGTTCGGTTACTGCTACTTAGTGGATTTTTTGGGGCATTAGCGGGCTGGCTCGGTGCTTTTGTAAGCTATAGTCAGGTATCGATGCCAACCGGTCCATGGACTATTGTAATAATTTCATTGATTGCATTTATATCGATGCTGTTCGCCCCAAAGCGCGGGGTCATTTATCAACGGTGGTCAAAATTGTTGTTGAAAAGGAGAATAAATGAAGAAAACCTTCTAAAAACAGCGGTACAAAACGAAGTCCGTGGCGGAGGAAAACTCTTTAATAGGAGAAGTATAAGTCAGCGCCAATTTTTTGAGCAACGCCTCTGGAACAGAACGGTACGTAGATTGCGCAGAAAGGGGCTCATAAAAAAAGTACATACAGGTTTTACACTTTCTACAGAAGGGCGTTCTTATGGCGCAGAAATTGACCGCCGCCACAAGATTTGGGAAATCTACCTGCAGCGCCGTATGCAAATGAGTATCAACCTTGTGCATGATGAGGCTGAAACCATGGAGCACTTCTTAACACCAGAAATAGAAGCTGAAATTCTCGGTGAATTGGGGCTTTGTTCAAGATTTAACCCCTTGTTGGAGATTCATGAATTGGTTCCAGACAGGCCTCTAAACCCGCTATAATATGGATGCTTTTTGGATTATAGTAACGGGATTTTTAGTGGCATCTTCCACAGGAATGCTTGGTAATTTACTCTTACTTAGAAGGATGAGCATGATGGGCGACGCGCTAAGCCACGCAGTACTTCCAGGGATCGTTATTGCGTATTTAATTAGCGGTTCTAGAGCTTCGGTGCCGTTATTTCTAGGTGCAATAATTATGGGTGTATTGACGACACTGCTCATTCAGTTCTTTTCATCAAAAGGAAAAATGCAAGCAGACGCCGCCATGGGAACCGTCTTTACCTTCCTGTTTGCGGTAGGTGTTATTCTGGTTACAAAATTTGCAGGCGAAGCAGATATAGATGCGGACTGTGTATTGCACGGTGAAATTGCCTTTGTTCCCTTACAGACCAGTTCCTTTTTAGGCTTGGGAGTACCGACGCCCGTCTGGACCCTGTTGATTTTATTAGGTTTGATCCAATTGGTTTTTTGGGTGGGCTACAAGGGCTGGCTGCTTACCTCCTTCAACAGTGAATACGCGAAGAGTATAGGAATTAAAACAGCGATTTGGCACTATACCTTGATGGCATCCACCAGTGTAGCAACCGTGGTAAGCTTTGAAAGTGTAGGCGCTATTTTAGTCATTGCTTTTCTCGTGGTTCCGGCGGCAACCGCGTATTTAATCACCGATAATTTAAAGCGCATGACTCTGTATATTCTAGCACAGGGTCTTCTGAGTGCCGTCTTTGGCTATTTTCTTTCGGAATGGGTTGGCGGCTCCATTAGCGGTTCCATGGCCGTGGCAAGTTTTATACTGTTTGCCGGTTCCTTTGTATGGAGCAAAAAAAGAGGGCTAAAGTCCCCACTCTAGCCCTCACTCGCTTAACACAAAAACACGTATAATCGTCGTGTTTTATCACTTATGCAAACCTCGTGCCGCAATTGAAAGGCAGTAGGTAATTAATGTTAAGGAATTGTGATTCTTTAAACGAGCGGGGTGTAAATCAGCGCTTACCAGCTTGCATTTGGGTACGTTCGCGGTAAACTTTGCATTTCAGCAAGGATAAAGCCTAAATGAGCGGTGTGCACACCTAAACGTCCACCGGTCTGCATCCACGATTCTTGATCTGGCATTTGCAACGTTGCGGTTTCTAGCACAAGCGCTACTTTATCTAACCATTTTTCTTTCAGCGAAGAGAAGTCTATAAAACCAGACCCTAGCGTTTCAAAGACAGGGTGTTTTTCAAACAATTCTCCGGTCCACATCCACAAGTCATCAATGCTTTTCTGAACTTTTTCATGTGATTCTTCGGTACCGTCTCCTAATCGAATAACCCACTCTGCACTCCATTGTGCCTGGTAGGCAATCTCTTTCACGGACTTCTCTGCTATTCCTGCTAATACGAGGTGCTCACATTGACGTAGCCCGTCGTAGAGGAAAAAATTGAAGGTATCTATAAAAAAACTGCGTACCACGCTATCTCCCCAGTGGCCGTTAGGCTGTTCTAACAACAGTGCGTTGCGAAACTCCTGATGATCACGGAAATAAGCTAAAGTATCTTCAGTGGCGCCGTTGCCCTTAAGCTTAGCAAGTTCTTGATAAAGCAGTCGCGCACGACCGATGTGATCTAACGATGTGTTGATAATGGCGATATCCTGTTCTAAAACGGGACCCTTAGAACACCAGCAACTCAGCTGTTGCCCTAAAATAAGCGCATCGTCTGCAAGGAAGGTAAAGTACTCCTTGAGTGCCTCTTCCTTTGTGAATTGGGATTTTTTCCCAGCTAACCAACCTCCAGTCATTGCTTACATGTGTTCGACATCATCCGGGATGTCGTAGAATGTTGGGTGGCGGTACACCTTGTCGTCGCTAGGAGCGAACAAAGGCTCTTTCTCATCAGGGGCACTAGCGGTAATAGATTCTGAAGGAACAACCCAAATGCTGATGCCCTCACTCCTGCGTGTATATACGTCACGAGCATTTTGGATGGCCATTTCTGTATCGGCAGCATGCAGGCTTCCTACGTGTTTGTGGGAAAGTCCGTTTTTTGAACGGAGGAACACTTCCCAAAGCTTCCAGTGGTCTTTATTCATGCGGGATAGGGTTTAGGCGGCGGCGCCTGTATTTTTCTTGCGTTGTGCTTGTTTTTGTGCAAAAGCATTGGCGGCTTCACGTACCCAAGCGCCTTCTTCGTGTGCATCAACGTGGTGGGCAATACGCTCTTTGTTACAAGGACCGTTACCCTGAATCACGTCGTAAAATTCGTCCCAATTAATAGCACCGAAATCATAGTGTCCACGGGCGTCGTTCCATTTTAAATCTGGATCAGGTATGGTTAATCCAAGATATTCTGCTTGGGGGACGGTTTTGTCTACAAATTCTTGACGTAGGGTGTCGTTGCTTTTACGCTTGATTTTCCACTTCATGCTTTGTGCGCTGTTTGGACTGTCGTCATCGGATGGACCAAACATCATTAAAGATGGCCACCACCAGCGGTTCAAGCTTTCTTGTGCCATGGCTTTTTGCTCTGGTGTTCCTTGAGCCAATTTCATGACCACCTCATAGCCCTGACGTTGATGGAAGCTTTCTTCCTTACAGATTTTAACCATTGCGCGTGCGTATGGACCATAAGATGTACGGGTGAGCATCACTTGGTTTTGGATTGCGGCGCCGTCTACCAACCAGCCAATGGTACCCATATCTGCCCACGATGGAGTGGGGTAATTAAAAATGGAGCTGTATTTCGCTTTTCCGCTTTGAAGGTCGGAAATCATCTTTTCTCGAGACTCGCCGAGCGTCTCTGCAGCACTGTATAAATAGAGCCCGTGGCCGGCTTCATCTTGTACTTTTGCGAGCAGGATAAGCTTCGCTCTGAGTGAGGGTGCACGGGTGATCCAATTGGCCTCCGGTTGCATTCCAATTATCTCACTATGAGCATGTTGTGATATTTGGCGGATTAGGGTTCGTCTGTACTTTTCAGGCATCCAATCTTTGGGTTCTACCTTGTTTTCCCCATCGACGTACGTCTGAAAATTTTCTTCTAATGATACATTTGTTCCCATCATTCTGTGTATTAGGTCGCTTACAAAGTTAAAACACAACAGCGTAAGGTGTGTTATGGTTTAAGATTCCACTCTACCTTTACACCACAAAACAGAAAGCATGCTTAAATTTTTCAAAAAGAATAAGGAAGAAAAACCATCGTTGCAGTCGGACGGCACGACCACATCCACGGGCGCCTTTTATCCGCTCGTTGTAAAAGAGGTGCGTCGCGAGACAGAGGATGCGGTGAGCGTGGCGTTTGAGTTAAGCGCTGAGCAACAAACGGTTTTTAAATATACGCCGGGTCAATATTTAACGTTCCGTGCGCAAATTAACGGTGAGGAAATACGTCGTTCGTATTCCATTTGTGCGGCGCCCTACGAAGGAGAGCTGCGCGTAGCGATTAAGGAAATTGAAGGCGGTAAGTTTTCGACCTACGCTAACAGAACCCTAAAAGCGGGTGATACGCTTGAGAGCATGGCACCTATGGGTAACTTTGCATGGAAGCACGAAGGCAGCGCCGCACATGTTGTAGGCTGGGCAGCGGGTTCGGGTATTACGCCTATTTCGGCTATAGCGAAATCGGTCTTAAATAGCGATAGCGAGAGTACGTTCACCCTATTTTATGGGAACAAGAACAGCAACAGTATCATTTTTAAAGATGAGCTGGAAGATTTAAAAAACGCCTATGTTGATCGTTTCGAGGTGCATCACGTACTCAGCCGTGAAGACCAGGGAAGTGACTTCACCACCGGTAGATTAGATGCGGATAAGGTGAAGGCATACAACGGTAAGTTCTTCGATGTAGCGACTACTACGGGACATTTTTTATGTGGACCGTTGGGCATGATCGAGGGCGTGAGTGGAGTTTTAGAATCTTTGGGAACGGCAAAATCTACTATTCATTTCGAACTGTTTAATACGGCCGGAGCAACCGCTGAGGCGAAAGCAAAATCATCCGCTAAGGCCAGTGCAAACGCTAAGGTTACTGTAGTGTTAGATGGTGAGGAAACGCATTTTGAAATGGGACCTAAGGACTATGTTCTCGATGCGGCATTGGACGCCGGGGCTGATGTGCCGTACGCATGCAAAGGAGCCGTTTGCTGTACTTGTAGAGCGAAGGTGCTCAAAGGAACTGCAGAGATGGTTATGAACTACGCATTGGTGGATGATGAGGTGAAAGAGGGTTATGTATTGACCTGCCAAACGCACGCTACTAGTGATGAATTAGTCATCAGTTTCGATGAGTAAGGTCAGCCCACGAAGCGGGAAAACCGCCGCAGAATTGGAGGAACCGGGTCCATCAAAGCACCCGAAAAAACCCAAAAACGCAAAAGGGTATAACCTGGGTAAAGGCGCGAAAAAGCGCATGACAAAGGCGGCTAAACACAAGAGTGGCCCGAAGAAAGATAACAGTGCCACCCGCAATTGCGGGCCCTTTATTAGTCGATGTTCCAGACGTTGTTTGTCCTGTCGATGTCAAGCAAACGCTTTGACGGATCTATTTCAATGGAAATAATGGGCTCTGTTGCGGTGTGTTTTAGAAGGTATTCCGGGTGTGTCCATCCCCACGGTGCTTGAACGTCGTATCCCTCAACACGCTTTGCTCCATACATGCTCACGAGTGGAATATGCAGCATTTCTACTCTTCCACTGGCATAGGTGATGCGCAAATCTATTGGCATCGGGAAGAGGCCTTTTCGTTCAAGGAGGATCTCAGCACCCTTAGCATCGCTGCGCGTCAATGATACGGCGTAATCTATACTTTTTACCTGGTCGACATAATAGCTGAGGTACCAATCCAACTCGAGATCCGATTCACGCTCCATGATGCGAATAAAATCTTCTGGTTTCGGGTGCTTGAACTGCCATTGGTTCCAGTACCGCTTCATGCCACGAGCGAAAGGTTCTTCGCCGATGATGTATTCTAATTGGTTTAAAAACAGCGCTCCGGCACTGTAACTATTGATACCATAGGTGCGGTTGTATTTAAAATGATCTGCAGGTGTGCTGAGCGGTTCGCGAAGGCCGGAGGTGTCTAAATAAACATAGGCTCTGTAGGCCCCAAGGTGTGGATTGCTTTCGCCACGGCTGAAAAGAACATTCATACACTCCTCCTCTGCATAGGAGGTGAAGCCCTCGTCCATCCATGGATAGGCCGCTTCATTGGTTCCGATCACGCCGTAATACCAATTGTGCGTTCCTTCGTGTACAAAAAGTCCGGTAAAGCCCTCGAAATCATCACCACCACCAAGCATCATGGTACACATGGGATATTCCATACCGCCATCTCCGCCTTGAATCAGTGAGAATTGTTTGTAGGGATATTTGCCAAAATGTTGCGCCATAAAATCAAAGTACCCCTGAAGGTAGCCGTCCTGGATTTTGTCCCAATTCGCTTCGTTTGCCGTTTTGGGATCGTACAATAGGTGCACTAAAGGACCGTTTTCGATCTGAAGCTGCACGTGTTTGTAATCCGGATCGGCAGCGAAGGCAAAGTCGTGCACGCTATCTGCTTTGAAGTGCCAGGTGCGGAGTTCATTGCGCCCTAATCGAACCTTTTTTACTCCGCCGTAGCCGAAACCAACGTCTTCCGGGTTTTGCAGGTAGCCGGTGCCGCCAAGCACGTAATTTTTATCGATGTGAACAGTCACATCAAAGGTTCCCCAGACGCCGTAAAACTCACGTCCAACGTATTGGTCCGGGTGCCAGCCGTCTTTATCGTATTCTGCAAGCTTAGGATACCATTGGGTCATGGTAAATTCAACACCCTCTTTGTTGTTCCAACCAGAACGGCGAATCTGTTTTGGAACCTGCGCGTTCCAACGCATCTCAAACGTGGTACTTTCGCCAGGAAGCAGCGGCTCGGCAAGGGCACATTTCAACACGGTTCCGTTCACTTCCCAACCCAGCGGCATTCCGTTTTGAGTGAGCTCACGAACCTCTTGAAAGCCAATTTCATCCTGGCCAAGCCCGTAAATACGGTCCGTTACCCGACGGTCTGGATCTTTGATGGTTCTCGAGCGCACATCCATCATACTGCCCGGTTGAAACGCATTGAAGTACAGGTGGAAATACGCCTTTTGAAGGGTGTCGGGACTGTTGTTGGTGTACAGGACCTTCTGGTAGCCGTCGTATTGATGGTTTTCCACATTCATGGTAATGTCCATGGTGTAGTCGACCGATTGTTGCCAGTACTGTCCGTGCGCAATTCCCGAAAACGTCAGAAACAACGCGAGTATAGTTTTCTTCATGGTATAAGGGTTATATGAAGTAATGGTCTAGGCGACCGTTATCCGCAAGACGCGGTCCTTTTTCTGTCATTTCTAGGGTACAAACCTCGTTGTAGGCATCGTGCTCTAGAAATAAATGATAGCCGTTTTCCGCCGCCTCGGTAAAGATTCTTGTCCGTTCGTCGAGCGTGAGTAGTGGGCGGGTATCGTATCCCATGACATAGGGCAACGGGATGTGTCCAGTGGAAGGTAAGAGGTCCGCCATAAAGACCAATGTTTTGCCCTTGTAGTCGAGAATAGGACACATTTGTGCGTCGGTATGGCCGTTGACGACAAACGCGTCGAAACCTAAGCCGGTATTGATGCGGTGCTGGTTTTCCGGAGCCGCTATGAATTTTAATTGACCACGTTCTTGAAGCGGCAAGATGTTTTCAGAAAGGAAACTGGCCCGTTCGCGAGCATTGGGTTTTATGGCCCAATTCCAATGACGATCGTTTGTCCAATACGTTGCATTTTTAAATGCAGGTTCGTATCCCGTGCGGTCTTTGTTCCACTGAACGGCGCCGCCGACGTGATCAAAGTGCAGGTGCGTAAGGAAGACATCAGTGATCTGATCGCGATTAAACCCTCGTAGTGCGAGGGAGGCGTCAAGGCTGTGATTGCCGTGGAGGTAATAATGTGAAAAGAATTTCTCGCTCTGTTTGTTGCCGATTCCTGTATCGATCAAAATTAATCGGTCCCCGTCTTCAATGAGCAAAGAGCGCATGGCCCAGGTACAAAGATTCTTTTCATCTGCGGGATTCGTGCGCTCCCAAAGGCCCTTTGGCACAACACCAAACATGGCGCCGCCGTCAAGCTTAAAGTTTCCCGTGTGTATAGGGTGAAGGGTCATAATGGATAGGATTTTCGGCAAGTTACAAAGCAGTCACGTAATAGATATCACGTCGTGCGCCCATGAATGTTGTTTAATTTACTTTTAGATAAGGATGAACTAAACCGACCCTTTTATCCTTGTATAAGTCATTAACTAATTGAACAAGAACATGAAAGCAAGCTCTAAGCAACTACCTATCGCAGAGTTTGAACCGCCAAAACCGTTCAAATGGAACCAGTACTTAATTAACGGAACCATCGAACACTGGGAGGGAGACTTCGAAGAAGTATACAGCCCCATGGGTAAGGTTTCAAAAGACGGTATTACGGAAAGAGTGTACCTAGGCGCATCACCAACGCTGGACGAGGCAGCTGGACTTAAAGCACTTCAGGCGGCAAAATCAGCATACAACAATGGACGCGGCTATTGGCCTACCGCAGGTGCTTCTGCGCGAATCGTGGCGATGGAGAAATTTGTGGCGCTTATGAAGGAAAAGCGTGAAGAGGTGAGCGAGCTGTTGATGTGGGAAATCGCAAAAAACAAAAGTGCAGCGTACAAGGAATTTGACCGTACCGTGGATTACATCTACGACACTATTGAAGAATATAAAGAGCTGCAGCGCAGGGGTTCACGCGTCGCAAGTAAGGACGGCGTAATCTCACAAATTCGTCGAGGACCGTTAGGAGTGGTCCTTTGTTTGGGGCCGTACAACTATCCGTTGAACGAGACCTTTTGTTTGCTCATTCCATCGTTGATTATGGGCAATACGATTGTGTTTAAACCTGCTAAATATGGCGTTTTACTATTGACTCCGCTTATCGATGCGTTTAAAGAAGCGTTTCCACCAGGAGCGGTGAATATTGTGTTTGGTAGAGGAAGAACATTGGCCGGACCCATTATGAAAACAGGTGATGTGGACGTCCTCGCGCTGATTGGAAATTCTAAAAGCTCGAACGCTTTGGTCGCGCAACACCCGAAACCGAACCGCTTACGTCAAGTACTGGGCCTTGAGGCAAAAAACCCGGCCATAGTCTTTGATGATGCCAATGTAGATAAGGCTGTTAAGGAATGTGTAAACGGCGCGTTGAGCTACAACGGTCAGCGCTGTACTGCGCTCAAGCTTATTTTCGTTCACAAATCCGTTTCAGAAGAGTTCCGCACGAAGTTTACGAAAGCGGTAGATGCATTGGCATTGGATCATCCTGCAACAAATAGCACGTTGACTCCCCTGCCCGAGCGAAATAAGGTGGCACAAATGGAGGCTTATGTGGATGATGCTGTCGCTAAAGGCGCTGCAGTTATTAACCAAAACGCCGGACGCGTTTCAGATACCGCGTTTTTTCCAGCGGTTTTGTATCCGGTTACCGATGAAATGGCCATTTTCCATGAAGAGCAGTTTGGACCGGTGGTTCCCATTGTTGAATATGAAGATTTAGAAGAGGTGATGACCTCTATTGCAGCATCTGACTGTGGGCAACAGTGCAGTCTGTTTAGCGACAATGAATTGACCATAGCCTATGCGGTAGACAACATGGTGAATCAGGTGTGTCGTGTGAACATCAACGCTTCATGTCAGCGCGGTCCGGATTATCTTCCGTTTACGGGAAGAAAGGACAGCGCGGTAGCTACATTGAGCGTGCACGATGCCTTGCGTTCGTTCTCAATTCGAACGCTCGTTGCGACGGGTACCGACCAAAAAGAATTGGTTGGAAACGTTATCTCAGGCGGACAAAGTACCTGGATGACGACCGATTATTTGTTGTAAAAGCAAAAGACATACATTCTAGAACCCCGGGCCATTGGTTCGGGGTTTTTTGTTTGCTTGAAAGAGTGTTGTTCAGCGGATTGCCTTCGCTTCGCTCGGCGGACCGCAACCCACCTAAGGTCAGTAAGAACGCCCCGGGTCCTTTGCTGTGCAAAGTCCTTGGGGTTTTTTACTCATCCACACACTCAAGTAAACTTGGTGTGTGTCTAACTAAAAAACCCCAGTTCGCTATGCGAACCGGGGCTTTTCTCATTCTGAGGTTCCGAGCGGACTCGAACCGCTGTAGCTGGTTTTGCAGACCAGTGCCTAGCCACTCGGCCACGGAACCTTAGGGAGGCCAAAAATAGTAGAAAAATTGGTTTTGGCCCGAGTTTATTTTTTTCTATCGTTCTGCGGTGAACGTAAGTGCCACCCTTTCTACATCCCCGTTGATTGGGGGATTGAGTTTTGCTACGTTTACCCACGCTTTTTGAACGGATGGGTGTTCACTCATTATGCGGTCAATCATGCGTTGACAGACGACTTCAAGAAGTTTAGCGCGAACGGCCATTTCTTCTTTGGCAATGGCATTGAGCGCCACATAATCTACGGTGTCGTTTAAATCGTCAGAGGCAACTGACGCGCTAAGGTCGGCCCAAACACTGATGTTGACTTCATAATTGGAGCCAATTACAGCCTCTTCATGCATGCAACCGTGGTTGGTGTATATGCGGATACCGTGAACGTCGATCTGATGTAATGCTGCCATTATCCCAACACTTCAATTGCTTTAGAAATACGTGCGAGCACCTCGTCTTTGCCTAAGACAGCGCAAATGGTAAACATGCTTGGCCCCATGCCTTTTCCAGTTACCGCAAGACGGAAGGAAGGACCAACCTTACCAAAGCCCAGTTCCTTTTCCGTTAAATAGCCTTTAAAGCAAGCTTCAATAGCTTCGGAAGTAAAGTCGGGCAGTGCTTTAAATCGCGCTGCGAGATCCTTCATCATTGGGGCACTTTCCTCGTTCCATTTTTTAGCACGAGTTTTCTCGTCGTACTCCGTGGGTGTTTCAAAAAGGAAACGGCCTTCTTCGAGTAAATCCTGCGGGAAGGTCGCGCGTTCACTCATCATCGTTGCGATAGTACCGAGGTGCGCTTCGTTGTAGGACAGGCCTTCGTTATCTAATACATTTTTCAGTTCGTGTGCCAATTCTGCTTCGCTTAAATCGCGCAAATACAATTGGTTGAACCATTTACCTTTCTCAAAATCAAACTTAGCGCCAGACTTTGAAACCTTGCTCAAGTCGAAAGCATCAACCAGTCCTTGCAGGTCAAAAATTTCTTGTTCAGTACCGGGATTCCAACCCAATAACGCAAGCATGTTGATAAAGGCTCCTGGGAAGAAACCAAATTCGCGGTAGCCGCTTGCGGTTTCTCCTGTTTCATCGTTTTTCCAGTCGATCGGGAAAACCGGGAAGCCTAAACGGTCGCCGTCTCGCTTGCTCAGCTTTCCAGGTCCGTCTGGTTTTAGAAGAAGCGGGAGGTGGGCGAAGGTTGGACAATCCCAACCAAATGCTTCATACAGCATTACGTGCAGCGGTGCAGAAGGCAACCATTCTTCTCCACGAATGACATGGGTGATTTCCATTAAATGGTCGTCTACGATGTTGGCAAGGTGGTAGGTCGGCATTCCGTCCGCCTTAAACAAAACCTTATCGTCCATATTGTTCGTATTTACGCTGACCCATCCGCGAATGGTATCTTCAAAACGCACTTCGTGATCACGTGGAAGTTTGATGCGCACCACGTAAGGTTCGCCAGCAGCAACTTTAGCATCAACCTCTTCTTTGGGAAGGGTTAAGGAGTTCTTCATGTTGCCGCGTGTGATATAATTGTACTGCCAATTCGCCGCACCGGCATCTTTCGCCATTTGACGCATTGTGTCCAATTCTTCACCGGTATCAAAAGCGATATAGGCCTTATCTGCGGCCAACAAACGCTCTGCGTATTCGCGGTACATCGGTTTGCGCTCGCTTTGACGGTACGGCCCGTTGCCGCGGTCTTCGCCGCCAATACCCTCGTCAGGCGAAATACCACACCACGCCAAAGCTTCTACGATATATTTCTCTGCACCCGCAACAAATCGAGTTTGGTCCGTATCTTCGATACGAAGCAAGAAGTCACCGCCGTGCTTTTTGGCGAATAAATAGTTGTACAAAGCGGTACGTACACCGCCTATGTGCAAGGGCCCCGTGGGTGAAGGAGCGAATCGAACGCGAACTTTTGAGCTCATGTTTATGTCGTTATAATTGGCGCAAAGGTACAATCGCCTAAACCATTAGGAAACACTAACTTTGTTTAGATAAAAACACAATCAAAATATGTACCCAGAAGAAATGATCGCGCCCATGCGCGCGGAGCTAGCGAATAGCGGATATACGGAAACAAAGACTGCAGACGAAGTAAAATCAGCAATTAACGCAGACGGAACGACGTTTGTTGTAGTAAATTCTGTTTGTGGATGTGCAGCAGGATCTGCGCGTCCAGCAGCGATGGCCGTGGCAAAATCGGCGGTGAAACCTACTCGAATGATCACTGTTTTTGCAGGTAATGACGTTGAAGCGGTGAATGAAGCGCGCAGTATGATGCAACCTTTCCCTCCGTCGTCACCGTCAATGGCGTTGTTTAAAAACGGTGAATTGGTCCACATGGTAGAACGCCATCACATTGAAGGCCGCACCGCTGAAATGATCGCTGGAAACCTGCTTTCCGCTTTCGAAGAGCACTGCAAATAACAGACCTACAGAACACCACCACAGCACGCAATGGACGACAAGAACTTACATATTGAAACCTTAGCTATTCACGGTGGACAGCAGCACGACCCTTCTACAGGAGCCGTAATGCCGCCTATTTATCAAACCTCGACATATGTTCAGGAATACCCCGGACAGCATAAGGGTTATGAATACAGCCGAAGTGGAAACCCAACGCGCACGGCCCTAGAAAATGCTATTGCGAGTATCGAAGGCGGTACCCACGGCGCAGCTTTTGGTTCAGGTTTAGCAGCCATCGATTGCATGTTAAAGTTCTTAAGTCCCGGTGACGAAGTCATTGCGTGCAACGATTTATACGGCGGTACGTACCGATTATTCACAAAGATGTTCTCCAACTACGGCATCCAATTCAAATTTGTCGACATGAGCAACGACCAGTGGCACAGCGCTGTGAGCGAATCGACAAAAATGCTGTGGATGGAAACGCCGACCAATCCAATGCTCAATGTTTTAGACATTGAGGCGGCTTCAAAAGTGGCGAAAGCACACGGACTGATCCTTGTCGTGGACAACACCTTTGCCACGCCGTACTTGCAACGCCCATTAGATTTAGGTGCGGATGTGGTTATGCACAGCGGCACGAAGTATTTGGGCGGACATAGTGATGTGGTTTTAGGATTACTGGCAACGAAAGATGAGGCCATAGCTGAAAAGATGTATTTCATTCAAAACGCATCCGGCGCGGTTCTAGGTCCTATGGACAGTTTTTTAGCGTTACGTGGAATCAAAACCTTGCATGTACGCATGGACAGGCATTGCGAAAACGGCGAGGCTGTTGCACATTACCTCGAGGCACACCCTGCAGTCGGAAACGTATATTGGCCGGGGCTTAAGGACCATAATGGTCACGAAGTTGCGAAACGACAAATGAAGAAATTCGGCGGAATGGTAAGCTTTACCGTCAAAGGTGCCGGTTTTGAAAAAACCGCTGAGGTGGTAAGTGCCCTTCGTGTGTTTACACTGGCAGAAAGTTTGGGTGGCGTGGAATCTCTAGCGGGACATCCAGCATCCATGACACATGCGTCTATTCCTAAGGAAGAGCGTGAGAAAGTAGGGGTTACAGATAACCTTATTCGCCTTTCTGTGGGCATTGAAAATGTACAAGATTTGCTTGCTGATCTGGAGCAGGCACTCGCAAAATAACAGCGTATGAATAGCAAGTTTGCCGTTATAGGCCTTGGTGTTTTTGGATCAGCGATTGCGCGCAAGCTTGCTGAGCGTGGTGCCGATGTAATGGCCATTGATGAAAGTGAAGAGAAAGTGCAGCGCATGGCGCAAGACGTTCCCTTTGCGGTTGCGCTTGATGCAACGAACAAACAAGCGTTAGAAGCACAAAACATCCAAGACATGGATGCAGTGGTAGTGAGCATAGGCTCGAGCTTCCAGGAGATGCTTTTATGTGTTTTCCAATTGCAAGAAATGGGCGTGAAGAAAATCATTGCACGCGCGCAGGGACCCGTACAGCGGAAAATTCTTGAGAAAATGGGGCTTCAGCATATTTTGAGTCCGGAGCAGGAGGTTGCAAACAATGTTGTTGAGCAATTGACCAATCCGGGGGTGCTCATGTGTGTTCAATTACCAGATAATTACGAAATTATTGAAGTTGAGGCACCGGTAAAAATAATTGGCCGCACGCTTGAGGATATTGGGCTGCGTAAAAAGTACAACATCAATTTAGTCACCGTTCTTCGCAAAGAAGGCGACGGTCACCACATCAATGGTGTACCCGGGCCAGATAGCGTAGTGAACAATGGAGATATCATTTTGGTGTTTGGCAAGATCAAAGACATTAATCGCTTTATTGAAATTAACGCTTGATGTCCGCTCCAAAGCGCATGATCGTTACCGGGGTCAGCTCGGGAATAGGATGGGCTATTGCAGCCGAAGCCTTGCGCTTAGGGTGGCACGTTGAGGGAATAGGACGAAACGCACCGGCCTTACTTACAGCGCATCCACGCGGTTCTTTCACCTCGTGTGATTTGAGTGATAGAACAGCGGTAAACGACTTAACATTGACCACCGAGCAGTCCTATGAACTGACCGTATTAGTGAACAACGCAGGCACTTTGGGTCCGGTAAAACCGGCGAAAAAGGTGAGCTGGGCGGAAATTGATCATTGCATTACGTTGAACACGAGCAGTGCCATGCTATTGAGCGCCAAATTTCTAAGGGAGGTCGCTGGTGAGAAACAATTGTACTTTACAGGCTCCGGCGCTGCAGAGTTTGCCATTGAAGGTTGGAGTGCGTATTGTGCCTCAAAAGCAGCCGTGCACATGTATGCGTCTGTACTCGCGAAAGAGCATCCCGAGCTCAGAATTCACGCTTTTAGACCGGGAAAAGTACATACGCCGATGCAGGCGGAGATTCGCGCTACTACCGCCGAAGATTTTCCGGGCGTTGGTCATTTTGTAGAAGAATTTGAATCAGGAAACCTTGTCCTTCCCGAAACGGTAGCGGCTTCTTTGCTGCACGTTATAGAACGAAAAGATGAAATCCCTGTTATTTTTAGTACCTCAAACTATACAGTATGAAAAAGACCCTTTTAACTTTGATCACCGCAGGCGCTTTATTCGCCGTTTCTTGTACCACAGACCCCGTTGCTACAGAAACCTTTATTCGTGAAGATGTGGTTGGGGAATGGACGGTAAATCAGGTCGCCTACAGCGGTGAAATGCCTAATCCCATAAATCCATCGGCACTTATGCAGTTCAGCGGTATAGGAACCCAGCTGTATGGAAAAATCAACATTTACGAAATGCCGGATACCGGTAACTTGCATGTAGACTTTGTAGCCAATCTAAACACGATTCAGGTTCCGGTTAGCTTGATCAGTGGTGGGACATGGTACCTTGAAAATAACGATAGTACGTTAGTCCTCGATAATGATAGCGTGAGCTATGCTTTTAAGATGATTAGTGGATTACCAACACAGCAGATTTGGCAGACGTCGTTCATGCAAATTCCTGCCGATAGCAGTTATTGGGCGGATATCGACTTAGAATTGACCTTGATTAAATAAGAAACGAATGGCAAGAGTACTTACAGGTATTCAAAGTTCAGGACGCCAGCATCTAGGAAACATTCTAGGTGCAATACGTCCGGCGATAGAAATGAGTAAAGACCCCAAAAACGAGGCGTTTTTATTTATAGCAGATTTGCACAGCTTGACCACGGTAAAGGACCCGGAACTGCGGAAGGAAAACCTTTTAGCTACTGCGGCCGCATGGCTTGCTTGTGGTCTAGATCCTGAGAAGGTGGTATTCTACGCGCAAAGCGACTTACCCGAGTGTACGGAATTAACGTGGTACTTAAACTGCTTTACGCCGTACCCTATGCTTGCCAACGCCCATAGTTTTAAAGATAAAAGCGATAACCTCAGCGACGTGAATGCGGGGTTGTTTGATTATCCGGTTTTAATGGCGTCGGACATTTTATTGTACGATGCGGAATTGGTCCCTGTTGGGAAGGATCAGAAGCAACACCTCGAAATCACACGCGATTTAGCCAGCAGTTTTAACCACCGTTATGGAGATACTTTTGTGGCTCCAGAGGCCCGTATTGCGGCATCTGTAATGACTATTCCAGGCACAGACGGTCGTAAGATGAGCAAGAGCTACGGCAACGTTATTGATGTGTTTTTGCCCAAGAAGCAACTAAAGAAGCAGGTCATGGGTATTGTCACGGATTCGACGCCGCTTGAAGAGCCGAAAGACCCTGAGACGTGCCATGTATATGCCCTATATAAACTTTTAGCCGCTCCAGAACAGACGGAAGCATTGGCCGCGAAATACCGCGGAGGGAACTTTGGATACGGTCATGCGAAAACCGCACTTTTAGAGCTGATTCTAGAAGAATTTGCGGATGCGCGTGAGCGTTTCGATTATTATATGGCGCATCCGGACGAAGTAAGTAAGGCGCTGAAAATAGGTGCGGATAAAGCGCGTCCTATCGCTCAGGCAACATTAGGTCGGGTCCGCGAGAAACTGGGCTTCTAGCTCACTTCCAAATAAAGGAAATCCGTTGTTGGAAACCGCCTGCTTGTGTGGCGGTAAGCACATAGGTGCCTGAGCTGAGGTTGAGCTGGCCTAAATCCATGGTGTTCTTGCCCAATTTAGAGGGAACAGAGGTACTGTACATCAGCTGACCGCTTGTACTCAGAATTTCAAAGTGCGTATCTACTGCGCTGGGGCTCATTAATTGGACAACGAGCTTCTCGCTTGTCGGGTTAGGCCGCACCTGTATCGCAAGTCTTCGATCGTTAGGATCGTGTGTAGTTACAGACAAACCCGAATTTCGTACCAGGGCAACTTCATAGATGTTCGCCGTTGCAACAGAGGCGTTGGTCATTCCTCCGAAGAACACGTTTTGGGCGGGAGACTTAATACCTCCAAACAGGTGACCGATCTGCGTGGTATCTGCCCCAATAGAATCGGCCAAAAAGATTGCGCCGGTTTGTGCCAAAACTGAAGAAGGAAAGAACTCCGCACCGGCTCCGTAATATCCCGGCATTTCCGTACTCATCTCTGCTTCCGTATAGTTGCCGTTGCGTTTTTCAACTAGACCAATGGTCGTAACGAACGGTACGTCGTTATCTTGTGTTAGCGTTCCATTCGCATAGTAGTACTGCGCTATTCCGCCAAAAAATAAAGTATACATCGCCGATTTATTTTCTCCAAAAAGAGATGCTGTAGGACAGTGGTAGTGGTTCAGGTATTGCGAAAATCCAGCGATGGGCGAGATACCGGTATCTCTAACTTCGACGGGATTTAAAAACGGAAGGTTCGCTGTTTTCTGAAAGACACCGGACCACGCGGTAATGTAGGTTTCACTTCCGTCCGTCATGTAGGTAACGTTGTAATCGCGTCGGTGAAGCTCATCGGTATCGATCATATATGGATCAAACGTATGACTTAGGTTGGGGAACGCGCCATTTACGGTAAAAGGACGTACCGCTTCAGTGTAAGATTGTACATAGGTATTGTGTCCCATAGGGTTGTATTGTCCGTCAAAGCGGTGTCCGCCTATGAGATAAAACGTTCCGTCCAATTCTAAAAGCTTTCCTCCCGTAACCGCAAATGCGCTGTCCTGCACGCTTTGATATGCCGTGGTATCCACAGCACCGTTTGCGGTGATTGCGGTGATCATTGCGGGTACATCAATCACGGTGAGTCTGGGGTGCGTGATGTGGACACTGGTAGAAGAGAGTCCGTAGCCGCCCGCGATGTAGAGCAAATTCCCTTTTTGATGAAAGTTTGCATTGGTGGAAGAGAGTTGTGCCTCTACGCTATCGTTCGCGAAGCCAGATAAAGGTGCCTGCGTATATGTTTTTGCCACAGGGTCAATAACGTACATGTAGGTATTGTGCCCGTTGGCATCGAATGCTTGCCAGGGTTGGCGTTGGTGAAGACCATCTAATCGGCCCCCAATGATGAGCCATTTTCCGTTGTGCTCGCCCGCTGCATACGACTGTATGCCTGGAAGGCCAGAGATTGTAATGGGCGTAAGCACGACGTCAAACGGGAACGTCGACTGTGCGGAAGCTAGGGTTTGTACTAGGAAAACTAGAAGTACGGCGGTTTTTTTCATAACGCTAAGATATTCAGTTGTTAAGATTAATAAGGTGATAAAAATCACATGCACATATACCCTATTTTAGCGCCGTGAAAGTGTTTAGTTACATACATCATGTGTGGTATTATTTGGTTGCGCTAGTGACCATCGTTCTGCTGCTGCCGGCGTTATTGTGGACGGCACGTCCCGGCGGGAACTACCACCACTTTTTCAAAGTAGCAAAAGTGTGGTCTTGGATGTATTTAGTGGGTATGGGGGTTTGGCCCCGCCCGGGAAAGTACCAGCTTAAGCACGATGGACCGGTGGTTTTAAGCCCAAACCACGGATCAGATTTAGACATTCCCCTCACATTTTTAGCTTCCCCAACACCGGTCGTTTTCATGGGAAAAGCGGAGCTGTTAAAGCTTCCGTTGTTTGGCTATTTCTTCAAGCAAACGAGTATAGCGGTTGATCGCTCTTCTTTTAGCGGCAGAAAACAAGCCATGATAGATGCCGACCAAAAAATTAAAGAGGGATTTAGCGTTTGTATTTTTCCAGAAGGAGGAATTCCGCCGCAGAAGTATGTAATGCGGGGATTTAAAGCGGGAGCGTTCAAGCTTGCCGTTGAAAACAAAATCCCTGTTGTATTGCTCAGTATTTATCAGAGCAAGTTCCGCTTTGGCGACTGGGGACAACCCTCAAGTATGGGGCCTGTTGATACCAAAGTTCTGGGCGAGTATTGGGCAGACGCTGAAGCGACGAACCCGGTGCAAGAATTGATGGACCGGTCGTATAGAATTTTAGCCGCTGATTTGAAAAACTGGGGCCATACCGGTGAAGTTGTTTTACCTTTGGAGGAGAATTAAGAGCTATGGAAATCAGCAAAGAGCAAATCAAACATTTGGCACATTTGAGCCGTTTGGAACTAACGGATTCGGAGATCGACGCAATGCAAGGAGACATGTCGAAGATCTTAGATTTCGTAGCTCAGGTAGAAAAGCTCGACCTTGATGGCGTGGCACCGCTTACGCAAATGAGCAAGAGCGTCAACGTCATGCGCGAAGATGAAGTGGCTCATATGCTAACTAAAGAAGAGGCACTGAAAAACGCGCCAGATGCGAACAGTGATTATTTCCGTGTTTCGAAGTTCGGAAAGAAGGTCTAAACAATGACGGCGGGGTGATGTTAACCCGACAACCTTATTCAACATCATGCACATTACTATCATTCAAGGCAGCCCTCGCGATCAAGCGAATACGGCAAAAGTCGCTCGTTTTTTTGAGAAGCAATTGACACAAAATGAAGCAGTTACGGCTACTCAGTTTTTGGATATCCGTTCGTTTAATTTCCCAAACTGGGGCATGGGCGAGGCTTCTAAAGAGGATTTAGCACTGTTTCAAGCTGCTTTAGTAGATGCCGATGGATTGTTGTTTGTGATTCCAGAGTACAACGGTCGTGTTCCCGGCGCATTTAAAAATGCATTGGACTACTTCCGCGCAGAATACAAGAAAAAGCCCATGGCCATTGCGACAGTGAGTGCCGGTCCTTTTGGGGGGGTAAACGCGTTGTATGATTTTCGCGATTGGGCACATTATGTTGAAGGGATTTTAAGCCCGACAAAGCTTTTAGTGAGCAAAGCAGGAAGTTTGTTTAACGAGCAGGGCGATCCGGTAGAGGAGCATTTTAACCTCAACTACCCTAAGTTCCTCGATGATTTTATTTGGCTCACTGAAAAAATAGCGAAGTAAATGTCGGGCCAAGCGACGGCCCTAAATCTTTGCCGGAATTGGTTTGAGGATCAAGGCTGGAAACCCTTTTCATTTCAAATTCAAGCGTGGTCTGCCGCTTTAAACGGTGAGTGCGGCATTGTAAATGCACCCACAGGTAGCGGGAAGACCTATTCTTTACTGCTTCCGGCGATTGCGGCGGGTATGGCCCGTAGCGGGCGCGAAGCGGAAGGGGTGCAGCTGATTTGGATTACGCCGATCCGCGCTTTGGCGAAGGAGATCGAGCAGAGCGCCCGCAGAGCGATTGAAGGTATGGGTTCGAGCTGGGAAGTAGGAACCCGCACTGGCGACACCTCACAAAAAGTAAAGCAGGCACAGAAAACGAAACTACCTCAGGTTTTGATCACCACTCCGGAGAGTATTCATGTGATGTTATCAAACAAGGGCTATGCGAAGCTGTTTCGCAATTTAGACACGGTGGTTATTGACGAATGGCACGAGCTCATGGGGAGTAAGCGTGCCGTACAGTGTGAGCTTTTCCTTTCAAAATTCAGAACATTACGCCCTGCTCTGAAAACGTGGGGCATCAGCGCGACCATAGGCAATATGGACGAAAGCATGGAGGTGTTGATGGGGGTGGACAGCACGGAATCGGCCCGATTAATAAAAGCGAATCTCACGAAATCCCTGGTTGTCGAACCGGTATTGCCGGACGAAGTAGAAACCTTGCCTTGGGCGGGACACCTGGGCATACGCCTGATTGAAAAGGTGGTTCCACTTATTCATGAAAACCAGAGCACGCTTATTTTCACCAATACCCGAGCTCAAGCGGAGATTTGGTACCAAAAAATATTAGAGGTTGACCCTTCTTTGGCGGGCATTATTGCAATGCACCACAGCGCTATATCGAAGGAGGTGCGCAATTGGGTAGAGGAAGCGCTGTACGACGGAAACTTGAAGGCCGTGGTATGTACCTCATCTCTGGATTTAGGGGTGGATTTTCGTCCAGTAGATTGTGTCGTTCAGATAGGTTCTCCAAAAGGAGTGAGTAGGTTTGTGCAACGCGCTGGTCGCTCAGGTCACCGTCCAGGTGCAACGAGTACGATTCATTTTGTGCCTACACACAGCTTAGAGCTCCTCGAATGTGCAGCACTGCGCAAGGCCATAGATCAAAATACGAATGAAGACCGCATTCCGTATTTGCGAAGTCTAGACGTGCTTATTCAGTACATGGTAACCTTGGCGGTAAGTGATGGCTTTGAATCTGAGGCATTGTTATCAGAGGTCCGTTCGACGACCAGTTATTTTAGCATTTCAGATGAGGAATGGCAGTGGTGTCTAGACTTTATTGTACGCGGCGGTCAGAGCTTAGCGGCCTATGACGACTACCATAAGGTGGTAAAGGAAGACGGAGTGTATAAGGTCGTTTCTAGAAAGGTAGCCATGCGGCACAAGTTCAACATCGGAACCATCGTTAGTTCGATGATGGTGAAGGTAAAGCTGCAGAAAGGTAGTTTCCTGGGCCAAGTGGAGGAGTATTTCATATCGAAATTGATGCCTGGAGATAGTTTTTGGTTTGCGGGCCGCTGTTTAGAATTGGTCCGATTCCGCGGCGTCGAAGCCACGGTTCGCCTATCCAAGGCAACCACCGGAGCAGTGCCCAGCTACATGGGAGGTCGAATGCCACTGAGTGCGGAACTGGGTCATTTTTTACGTGAGAAATTAGAAGAGGCGGCTACGGCGCAGACCTTTGAGGATCCAGAATTGGCCTTAATACAACCCATTATCCGCCTACAGAAAGAGCGGAGTATGGTGCCAACGAATGCCCAATTCCTGATTGAATATTTAGAAGATAAAGAAGGCTATCATTTGTTTGTTTACCCATTTGAAGGGCGGTTGGTGCATGAGGGAATGGCCTCTTTACTAGCTTACCGCCTAGGTCTTTTTGGTCCACAGACCTTTTCTATTGCAATGAACGACTACGGCTTCGAGCTTTTATCTGATCAGCCTATTCCTATACAAGATGCACTAGATAGCGATATATTTTCGTCGACCGCACTTCGTGAAGATTTAGTCAGCAGTCTCAATGAGAGTGAGATGATGCAACGGAGATTTCGTGATATAGCACAGATTTCAGGGTTGATATTCACGGGGTATCCAGGTAAAAACATGAGCACGAAACAATTGGTCAGTTCGACCAAACTGATGTACGAGGTGTTTAAGGATTATGAGCCGGACAATCTTCTGTTACGCCAGGCATACGAGGAGGTTCATGAGTTCCAACTTGAAGAAGCCCGTATGCGCGCTGCACTGGATCGGATCGCCACGCAGGAAACCGTGCTGCGGCACCTGAACCAACCGTCCCCGCTTAGTTTCCCCATTTTAGTCGACCGTCTTCGTGAGACGATGGGAAATGAAAGCTTGGCGCAGCGCATTAAGCGGATGCAATTGGACTTTGGTTAAAAAAAACGCCCCTCACCTAAGGGCGAAGGGCGTTGTTATGAGCAAGTATAGGTCTTATCCGCGGCCGTTACCAAACGGCTGTGCCGCAAGCTGGAAGCGTTGGTAAAACTCTTGAACACTGTCCTGATCGTGTACCTGAACGTTTTGCAATAGCATTTGATAGAACTGTAGGTTCGTTCGCCATTCGTTCGCTGCACGTTTACGGTCCTCTCTGTCGAAGCTACTGAAGTAGTCCAATTCTGCGTCCAAATGATCTGCAAATGCATAAGTCAACGCACGTGCTTTATCCGTAGCTCCTGCTTTGTAGTATGAGTCAATGATGCCAAAGACAAAGTAGTTGTAGCCGAACTTCTCAGTAGGCATTTTCTCCATTGCAAAGTCCAGCACCTCGACCGCTTTTTCGTTTTCTCCTTCAACGATAAATTCATTGGCAAGGCGTCCGAAGATTGTACGTAGGTTGTAGCTCAAACGACGGTTGGTTTCATCGAGATATACCTCAGGAAGTTCCATATTCCCGTAACTGAATTTCGACAGTAGATTATCGTACATGATTTCAGTATCTACTTTACCGTAGTCGATACCGGTTCCACTCTCGTATTTTACAGGGACGAATCGGTAGGCCATTCCTTCAAGGCGGAAGTAGTCGTTCAACCAGAAATACGCTTTCGGACTGTTCCCAACAGTGATAGAGAAGTAGATCGGGCGCTCCCAATTGTTATTGGCAATAAGGTCAACAACCATTAAATCGCGTTTGGTCATTACGTTGGACTTCCAATCCCAATCGATATAATCTAAAACGGCTGCGCTGTCTGCGATATCAACAACACCGTTTGCATAGACCGCTTCTTTATCAATATTGATTCTGAAGTTTTTCTGAGGGAACAGAGGCAATTCCTTACCGCCACCCGTTTTGAATTTGACTTGTGAATCGTCGCGTTTGCTGAATTGGATGAAATCTTTAACATCCCAACGGCCTTTTACGCCAAGATCACGGTAGTACAACACATCGCGTGTTCCCTGAACATATTCGTGCCATTTAAAGCTGAACGGAACGGCTTCACCGTCGTAGGACTTTCTGCGCTGCTGGTCGATATACCAGTCTGTGTTCAACAAGCTGAGGTTGACGATGCGAACATCCGTTCTGTATCCTTCAACTTCTTGTACATACCACAACGGGAAGGTGTCGTTATCACCGTTAGTAAACAGAATGGCATTAGGCTCACAACTGTCCAGATATGCTTTAGCGATATCACGTGCCGTGTAACGGTTGCTGCGGTCGTGGTCGTCCCAGTTTTCAGCAGCCATACGCACAGGCACTGCAAGAAGAGTCACACCCACAACGAGGTAAGAGGCCACTTGCGGGCTCATCTTCGTACGAAGTGTATCCCATAGACCCAGGGCGCCTAAACCGATCCATATGGCATAGGCATAGAAGGAACCAACAAAAGCGTAATCACGCTCGCGCGGTTCAAACGGCTTGTGATTGGTGTAGACAACGATGGCAATACCTGTAAGCAAGAAGAAGAGCGTGACTGCCCAAGCGTCTTTATTGTTTTTCTTGTATTGGTAATAGAGCCCAAAAATCCCTAAGAGGAAAGGCAACATGAAATAGGTGTTGCGGGAAGGGTCGTTCTTCCAATGCTCTGGAAGGTTGCTTTGGTCTCCGAGTCGGATACTATCGAGGAATGAAATACCCGTAATCCAATTCCCTTTTGTCAATTCGTAACGATGCTGCTCATCGTTCTGACGGCCAGAATAGTTCCACATGAAATAGCGCCACCACATCTTACCTACCTGGTATTCGAAGAAGAAACGAACGTGTTGCGCAAAAGTGATGGGCGCATCCGGATCCTTAATGTTCATGATGTTGATGTAGTTCTGCTTGTATTGCGGATCATCGTTCCAAATTCTCGGGAAGAACCCTTGATATTTTGGGTCATAATTAGGAACGCTTGCCTTTTTATCGTCGGTCAGTAGATATTTACCGTCAATCTCAAGGTTGCCTCCTTTTTCCTCCACATAGGCAAGTGCTTCGCTTTCCAATTTAAACGCGGCCACTTGCTTATTGCCTTTCAACACAGCAAAACCACGCTGGTATACTGGATTGCCGTCTCCAAAAGGCTTGTTTCTATCGTACGGGGCGTTAAAACTCTTTCCGTATAGAATGGGCCAATCTCCGTATTGTTCGCGATTGTAGTAGGCCAATAAGGACATGGCGTCCTCAGGGTTATTCTCATCAATGGGCGTATTTGCATTCGAGCGTACCGCTAAAATGATGAACGTGGAATACCCCATGACAATCAGCATAACTGCGATCACAGCTTGTTGTGCTAACGGTCTGTTTGTCTTTTTCGTCCAAACAATTCCGAAGGTCATGGCGGCAACAAGAATCAGCGAAGCGGCAATTGTTCCAGAGTGGAACGGCAGGTTCAAGCTGTTAACGAAGGTGATTTCCAAGGCTCCGAACAACTTCAACACCATAGGAATAATAAAGGCGAAAACTAAAGCCAATACGAGAATACTCGCGCCATTAGCAATGATAAAACCGTTGCGAGTGGTGTTCGGGAATTTTTTGAAGTAATAAATCATTCCAATAGCAGGAATGGTCAGGAACACGAGGATGTGCACCCCAACAGAAAGACCGACTAAGTAAGCGATAAGCAAGAGCCATTTGTTGGCATGTGGGTCTTCATCTACAGCCTGTTCCCATTTCAAAACGGCCCAGAAGGCCGCAGCGGTGAAGAATGAACTCATCGCATACACCTCGCCCTCCACGGCGGAGAACCAGAAACTATCTGAGAACGTGTAGGCCAATGCACCAACAGCGCCCGCACCCAATACAGCCACCGTAGCGGCTCCATCAATCTTATCCTTACCGCCTAGAAGTTTCGCCCCAAGCGCGGTGATGGTCCAAAACAAGAAGAGGATACTAAACGAAGAGCTCAAGGCGCTCAAAGCGTTGACCATGAGTGCTTGATTTTCTGCCTCACCGGCGAATTGGCCGAAGAGGTTCCCCATCAACTGAAAGAACGGTGCGCCCGGCGGGTGACCCACTTGAAGCTTCACCGAAGTCGCGATATATTCCCCACAATCCCAGAAACTGGTCGTAGGTTCGATGGTCATGAAATACGTAATGGTGGCGATGGCAAAAACCGTCCAGCCAACGATGTTATTTAGTTTTTTGTAATCCACTGATAGCGTGCTTTTTGCTAGATGTTAGGTGTTCCAGCGTTCTAAACGGTTCGAAAATAAGAAAATCCCCGCCCCCACGGAGCAAACCTATTGTTAAACCGTGAAATTTTTCCCGAACTCTTTTTTGTGTTTTGCCATTTGGAGTATATTTGCCAACCCAAAAGGGAGAATTGTCCGATGGTGTAATGGCAACACTACGGTTTTTGGTACCGTCATTCTAGGTTCGAGTCCTAGTCGGATAACTCAGAGAAAGCCTCGCACGAAAGTGCGGGGCTTTTTTCTTTCCCAACACCCCCAAGCTTGCTTGAAGGGGTGCGGGGAAAGAAAAAAGACCAGCGCGCTGCAAGCGCGCTTGGCTTGTCTGAGGGGACAATATCTCCCGACGCCCAGGACCGCGCACTTTGCTTAGCAAGGTGCGCAATCCTAGTCGGACGGTTCCCCAAGCTCGCTTGAAGGCGCTGGCCCTTAATAGCGGTCCTCGGAATTAGCGTCCTTTATCAGCATATTTACGCTTGTAACTAGACAGATACCGCCGTATCTCGAAATAATAGGTCGAAATTCTTCCACTATTAATTTGGTACGTGATGTTTCGCTTGCGATTATGATATACCAGCTTCTTCCGACATCCGCAGGTAAATCGCCTTGTTGAATGCCCGAACGTCCTTTGCCAATGGCTTCTCTGATTATACTATAACCATTAATCCCCCATTCATCTAATTTTGCTATTAGTCTATGTTGAGCATATGCACTGGGAATAATTAATTCGATTTTATCTACGGTTGTCATGATTTACCAGATTATTGATATTAGATAATAGTAAAGAGGAATACCAAGGATTATGTTGAATGGAAAAGTAATGGTTAGCGACATTGGAACGTATAAGCTGGCATTTGCTTGGGGGACGGCGATTCTCATGGCTGCGGGAACAGCAATGTAACTTGCTGATCCACATAGTAAGGCAAACAATAGAGCATTGCCATGTGATAGGTTAAGTAAATAGGCAAAAGCAATACCAGCGAGACCCGTAAAAAGAGCAAAACCAATTCCAAACGTAAGGGCTATGCGAGCAGATTTACGTAAAACACGAATTCTTCTCGCGGAGGCTAAACCCATGTCTAAAAGAAAAAAGCACAAGAAACCTTTAAAGAGATCTGAGGTAAATGGCTTAAGCGCTGCCTGATATTCGGTGTCGGCGAGATATCCAATTAGCAAAGAGCCTAGTATCAGTACCACAGAACCGTTTAGTAAGGCCTCTTGCAACAAGCTTTTCCATTCGACCGAACCTGTTGATTTCGAGTGGCGATTTGCTAAAAAAACACCGACAATAATAGCAGGGCTCTCCATTAATGCCATCGCGGCAATCATATAACCGTCATATTCAGTGCCTAATTTTTCTAAAAATGAAATAGCGGTGATGAAAGTGACAGCGCTTATGGACCCATAAGTAGCCGCGATAGCGGCGGCATCATAAGCCCCTAATCGAGTTCGAAGCAAATAAAACGCGAGAAACGGCGTGGATGCCGCTACTAAAATTGAAGCCGCTAAAGTTTTTATCATCGTGCCGTCTAGAGTGGATTGTTGAATGGAAAAGCCTCCTTTTAGGCCAATAGCCATTAACAAATAAAGTGAAAAGAGCTTTCCTAGGGTAGAGGGTATTTCTAGGTCTGAACGTAAAAGAAAAGCCCCCATTCCTAGAGAATAAAAGAGAATTGGGGGCGATAGTAAATTGTGTATGACAAGAGAATAATCCATAGGTGTTTTGCGTGCAAAGTTAAGAGTAAAGCTACTAACCGCAAAATCACTTTAAATCCGATATGCCAAGCAGTATCGTTTTAGATATTTTTTATCTTAATGCGTTTATTTACACAAATTAAAATGAAAAGCAACCTAACCGCGCTGCTCCTGTTAGCGGCACTTCCCTTGACTTTTGTACATGCCCAAGACTCGCTTTCAGTTGAGCAAAGCTGGTTTCACAAATGTCCAGATAACGACAATATTAACGGGATTAGTTCAGAGCGCGCCTATAAAGAATTGGTGCCTTACAAGGTTATTCAAACCGTTACAGTAGCCGTTATTGACGGAGGTACGGACATTACACACGAAGATTTGAAGGACGTACTGTGGGTGAATAAGGGTGAAATTCCTGACGATGGAGTGGATAATGACGGCAACGGATATGTTGACGATATCTACGGTTGGAGTTTCTTGAGTGGTCCAGGCGGTGAAATTGGTCCAGAGACCATGGAGTTTGTTCGCGATATGAATAGACTTTCTGCGAAAGAAGCCCTAACGGGTCCAGAGAAAAAGCAATTGAAGAACTATAGAAAGCGTCTTAAAAAAGATAGAAAATCGGCAGAGAAGCGCATTGGATTTATGCGCACTTTGAACGATGCCTACACGGAGATTGAGGCACATTGTGGCGGTACGCTAAGCGTGGATTGTGCCAATTCATATAAGGAAGGAGAAGATGTCGGCGTTATGAAAAAACTCGTAGCCGGGGGCGTGATAAGGATGCTTGAAGACGGTAAGGAGCAATGGCAAATTAAAGACGAAATCACAGGTGGTTTTACGCATTTCAACGACCAATTGGAGTACCACCTTAATCCAGATTTTAACCCACGCGGCATGGTTGGAGACGATCCGGAAAGCAATGAAAACCCCTATTATGGTGATAACAGGGTTTATGGTCCAGATGCTTCGCACGGTACGCATGTGGCGGGGATCATCGGTGCCAAAAGAAGCAACGGTATAGGCATGGACGGCGTGGCAAACAATGCACGCATCATGACTTTACGCGTAGTGCCAAACGGTGACGAGCGCGATAAAGACGTTGCCAATGCCATTCGCTATGCTGTGGATAACGGCGCGAAGGTCGTAAACATGAGTTTCGGAAAAGACGTGGGCCACATGGATGCTGAGGTAGAAAGCGCCATTCGCTACGCGGAAGACCACGATGTACTTCTAGTGCATGCTGCGGGTAACGACGGACACAGCGTAGATAAGTTCAAGAACTATCCCAACGGCTGGAACGAAGAGATAAATGAACGTTACGATCACTGGATTGAAGTAGGTGCATCGCGCTATGGTGATTATGAGAAATTGGCAGCGCCATTTTCCAATTATGGTGAGCAGGTTGACGTATTCGCTCCCGGATATGAAATTTATTCTACGGTTCCCGAGAGCCGCTATCAAAGCAACAGCGGCACCTCTATGGCAGCGCCGGTAGTAAGTGGAATCGCTGCATTGGTACGAGGGATGTATCCTGAATTGAGTGCTGCGCAGGTGAAATCGGTTATTCTACTCTCGAGCATTAAGTTTGAGGAGAAGGTGATTAAGCCGGGTACGAAGAAAAAGAAAGTGCCTTTCTCTACCCTTTCTGATGTAGGTGGTGTTGCGAATTTATACACAGCATTGGCATTGGCACAATCCATTCGGGACAGCGCTCAAGGTGAAGATTAAGGCCTCAGTGTAAGCTGTGCTTTTGCAAAGATTTGAGTAGTTGAGTTGCCCTGATTCGGGGCGGCGTAGGTGCTGCTCCCGATATAATATATCGTGAAAGGACCGGGCTGATACTGAAGTAATGGTTGAATGAGATAGTCGCCAGAGAATTGGTTCCATTGAGTAATGAGTCGGGCTTGAATGAATCTGTTGGGGTTGTATCGCAGGACACTCCTCCAAATCCAGCCTTCGTAAATCATACCACTTCCGTCCTGCTCCCAAAGCGAACTGTAGTTTCCATTAAACTCGGCCTGAATGTTACCGGCAATTTGGAGGCTAATATTTGTTCCTCCATTAATTCCATGTCCAATTCTCGGAGCACCTGTATTGTAAGCAACAAACTCCCCAGGATTTATATAAGCGTTGATGCGCAAGGATTGTTTTGGACTCCATTGGATCCAACTCCAAGCGCGTGTGAACGACTCTAAAACCACGCCTTCAAATTCCTCCATAATGGTATGATCTAACCCCCCACCGGTGCTGAAATTACCGGCGAATTGCATGGTGTATTCTGCATTCCACAATTGATTTTTCCAAAGACTTTGTGGTGTGATAGCGCCTATAAACCCAGACGAAATTTGGTAAAACTTCAGTCGTTCTCCATTGGGTCTTCCGATGTAACGTTGGCGAGCGGTGATGTTGTTGCGGTTATTGATTGGCATGAAGCCCATATCTGCGCGAAAGGTTTGGCCGATGTAATCCCACACCATCTCTGTTGCCCAATTCCTTGTGGTTTGCGTTAATCGTTGACTCGCTGCTATTCCGTGAAAAGATTCGCCATCGGTTGCAGCAGTGAACTTGCCGAAATTTGCCGTGTTCGTAACCCAATTCGTATCGGGCTCAAGGGTATAACTCCACGCATATTCCCCGCTGTAACGCCAACTTTGCCCTATATTTTCACGTACAGTTATGGCATTCATGTGGCCACTTCCCCCGCCCATATAAAACCGGTTGGTACTCATAAAACCTAGGTTTTCGCCATTGGCCTTAGGTTGGCTGAAACGAACCACACTTGCGAAACTGGGCCCGGCTGTAGAAATGATATCACGATTTTCGCCGGGTACTAAATAGGGGCTTGAAAGATCATATCCTGCGAGTGCATAGGAACGCATATTCTTGCCTTGACCGAGATATTTACTCATGCCTAGCGGATTGGCAATGGTTCTAGAATAAAAGAGGTTTAATGTTGTCGCGGTAAGGTCCGCGCCCTCGTTAAAAAAGGGTCGGCGTTCAGGGTAATACAAGCTGGTTGCTGAATTTACAGCTACTTGTGCGGCATCGCTTTCAACAGTACTAAAGTCAGGATTCACAGCAATTTCTACGGAGTTCTGTGAATTGATTCCATAAAAAGCACTAAGTCCAATTCTTCCTGATGGCCCATCAAAACTTCCATTTTGACTGGGGACTCCACCCAAAAGGTAAGGGAGTAGGTCACGTCGTGTGCCTCCTTTTATATTTTCGAGGACGAGAAAATCATTGAATTGGCAATCAAAACAAGGGTTATCAAAATTGCGATTCATACTTACGGCCCGGTGCACTTGGGCGCCTACATAATATTCCCTGAAAAACCCGATTCGCCATTTTTGAACGGGTTTATTTTCGAATTGCAATGAATTAAAAGGAATCCTCATTTCTAAGGTCCAGCCTTGCTCGTTGATTGCGGTATACGTTTCGTAGGTGATATTGTAGCCGACATCGTATTGACTTTCGTCTTCGATGGTGGGATTATTGTTGCGCAAATCTATCTGAACACCGTGCGCATTCGAAGCGATAAAAATAGTATTTCGCATATCGCCATATACATCCATAGTAATACCGATGAAATCATCACCCCAAGCATTATCTCTGGGCTGGACATTTGCTCTTAGGTGTTCCTTACGAACAAGAGGACAATCGAACCCAATAATTAGCGCCTCTTCAGTTCGGTATACGTAGGCCTTTGATAGTACCGGGGGAGTTCCGTTAGGATCGGGATCCATTTCGTTGAACAACTCAAACGGTAAAGCCTCGCTATATTCTCCCGGTGTAACCACCCCGTCTAGAAGCACTTTACTGTCCGCGTAAGGAACCGTGAGTTCACGCAATGGATTTAACTCTTGTGCACTAATAAATGAAGTAAAAAGAATGGCGGCGGTTAGGCGGAGGATCATTGCAGTTAGTTTAGGGCAAACCCTAAGGTCAATGACCCTAGGAATACATCTTCTTCGAAAGCACCTTCTTTAAACAATGGAATCCGCTCAAATCGACCGGTGAGCTTCACTTGTTTGTATCCGGCTTGCGCTAGTACAGCATAATTCAAAATTCGGGTATTGAAACCACTCTGAGTAGTGCGTGTAAACCAATCGCCGTCTAAATCACGTCCGCTGTAAGCGGCAGAACTTGCGATACGCATCCGGCCTTCTAGACCAACGCCAATATTTAACCCTTCGTTAAAAGTTCCTTTCGGGCTGAGGTCGAGATGCAGCATGATGGGAGCATTGAGGTGCGTGTAATTCCAATTGCTCGCCCAAACGGTGTTCATGTTGAAAATGGGGAATAAACCCGTACCGGTACCTCCAAGAATATCTTTTGAAATGGTGCGTTCGTTCTTAAAACTGAAAACAGTACCAGAAAACCCTATGCCGTGTTGCAGCTGGAAGGGGGACGCGTAACCACCTAACCGACGCTTCTGACTGAAGAGAAATCGGTTTTCAATGGAAAGCCAGCCATTCACGTGCTCCATTGCCGCCGCATCGCGAAGGGTATTTGTCAAGAGCCTGTTGGATCCAATATGCCACTCAAATACGAACGTTTTTTGCTCTCCCTCTATATCAAACTCGAAGTCTTCTAGGTCAAACAATTCATCATCCTGACTCAAAGCGTCTACAACACTTTCAGTGGCTGTCGATTCGTAATTTTCAAAGTAGGATGCAGAAGCTAAATAGATGGTCGAGATCAATGAATCTATAGTCTCTTGCGCCTCCTCTTGACTCAATTCACCGTTTTCTAACTGCCTAATGATCGTTCGAACCTGAACAGATGAGCGCACCATTTGCTCTTTATCGCTAAGCTCCCATGCTTCTGCAACTGGCGTTGTAAATGTTGTATCCTCAACAACGGTAATGGGCGGTAAAGAATCCGTAAGCGTTGAGGCATAAGCGAGCGGACCGCAAAGGAGGAAGAGCGTGAAGAGGACGAACTTTTTCATCAGGATGCAATTTTCCTTAAAGGTAAGGGCTACGATGTAAATATTAGAGACACATTCCTAGACCAATGGAGCCGATATACGTCTCTTCTTCAAAAGCGTTGTCATGAAAAAGAGGAGTAGCGTCTAAACGGCCAGTAACCTTATATTTTTTGTAGCCCACCTGTGCTTGAAGCCCGGCACGAAAGAGGTTGGTGTTTAAGTTATTGGTAGTGTTTATACGAAGGTTTTGACCTTCGATATCTGTACCTACCTGACCCGTAATACTCTGAATCCGAACACCTGCGTAAGCACCCACTCCTAGGCTTAAAGACTGGTCTACTTTACCATTTCCGCTGAAATCGAAATGAAGCATTATGGGTGCTTCAAAATAAGAGAGGTTCCAGGAGTTTCTCTTCACCTGTTGAAAATCAACATTAGTAGCGAACACGGTTTTCACACCTTCTGCAGTTTCAATTTTTTCTAATGTTTTATCGTTAGAGAAATCAAAGGTTTGAGAAGAGAAGTTTAAGCCATATTCAAAGATTAACGGGCTTTTAGGACCGAATACCTTTTGTTTTTTGCCGTGAGATAGCGCGAAAAAGTAGCTGCCTCGAGGAGTGATTTCCTGCCCCAGCACACCAATCTCTAGGTTAGTATTCACCATAGAATTTGCCCCAAAACTCCAGCTTGTAACATCAAAAGAAGTTTTCCCTTTTGACTCTTTTTGAGTTCCTGAGGGTAGCGCAGCAATACTGGTATCTAAAGATTTTCCAGGATCAACGCCTTCAATGCGCGCTTCAATATCCTTTGCATTTTTATCCCAGCGTTTTTCAAAACTTTCTCCCCAAGCTTCCATGCGTTCGCCAAAACTTTCTCCCCAAGCTTCCATGCTTTCGCCGAGATTTTCCATTTCTAGTTCGAAGTTTTCTTCCAGCTCTTTTATTCGAGCATCTCCTTCTTCTCGGCTGAGGTATCCCATTTCGACCTGGGTATTTACTTCCGCAATTTTAGCAGCCAATTCGGTAGCTTCCTGAGTACTTCTAGCAACCATAGCGGTTATGGCTGAAATGAAACCGGCATCTGGACCGATTCCTAGATGTTCTTCTATTGTTTCAGTTACAGTGGAATCTGAAAGAGCGCCGCTAGACTGAGCGGTTGCGAAACTCAAACCGAGGCCTAAATAGCCAATCATGAGTAATACAAATAGGTTGCGTGTTTTCATCTTTTTAATCTTTAGGGGTTTTAAATGTAGGTAAGGCAGCGATAGTGTGGTCTACGGTAGCGCGTGCAGACGACCAGTTAACTACGCCTTGTTTAATCGTATTTCCGGTAATCTGGCTGGCTCTTTTCGCCGTAATTCCAATCCAGTGGCCTATCTGCTCTTCTGCGCGACTGATGCTCGTCCATGCAAAATCCTGCATATCGAGCGAAGGAAATTCGTCTCGGAATTTAAGGTCCGCCACAGCGTAGGTCTTTAGTATTGGTGACGAAGCGCTAGGTGGGTTGATAAGGACCGTTTTTTTCGCTAGACGCACTGTATTAGAAGGTGTGCGGTTGATTGCCGCCATTGTGTTGTTTTGCGGTGAAACCGATGGAGAGAGGGCAGTTTTAACAGAAGGGTCCAGGTTAGGGGATACGGAACCGCCCTCCTCCATTTGGGTAGGTTGAGTTTCAACGCTGGGCTCTACGGACAAACCCGAGTTCTCGTTTGATTCAAACTCAGGGGCATGCGAAGGCCAAAGTACAGTTGCTATAAGTGCCACAGTTGCTGCAACAGCGCCCCAACGCAGGTAGAAGTGGCGCAATGTCTTGCGCTTGGTTGGTTGTGAATCCAACGTATTCAGACGCTCATCGATAGCCTCCCATAGCTTCGGTGATGGAAGCTCGGTGTGATTCTCGAGTGCATTTTTAAAAAGTTGATCCAGGTCCTTCACAGGTGTTATAGTTGTTTTACCCGGTACTCGGGCAATTGCTGTTTTAAATAGTTTCGGGCTTTACTCAGCTGACTCTTGCTGGTTCCTTTTGAAATGCTCAAAAGTGAAGCAATCTCTTCGTGGCTGTAGCCTTCAATGGCATAAAGGTTAAATACGGTTCGGTAACCCGTGGGCATCGACTGAATGAGCGCTAATAAAAAGGCGGCTTCATCAGAATTTTCTGGTGCCGCCGCTACTTCTCCAGACCAGTCAAGATCAAAAGCATCTTGCTTGGATCTAAGGAAGTTGAGGCATTCACGCACGGTTATTTTCTTCATCCACCCTTCAAAAGACCCTTTTTTTTCAAAGGACTCGAGTTTCGTGAAGATTTTCACAAAGGCATTGCTCAACACTTCTTCCGCATCTTCCCTTTTTGTCAAATAACGTTTGCATAGCCCTAAAAGAATGGGCGACATCTGCCTGTAAAGCGCTTCCTGCGCTTTTCTGTTGCCTACAAGGCAAGCATCAAGTAAATGCTCCATTCAGTTGGGGTTCTATATATAAGACGTTCGAAACGGATCTAAAGGTTGCCCGTAGGTTTCGAGATTTTTAATTTTTTTTCGCTTTTGGGTAATGCGCAGGCAGACCCATATAGAAAGCATATCTTTACCTAACTTATGGCAAGAAAGCACAATAAGCGGGCCAATAAGCGTTCGCAAAGCGTAGATATTAAAGCCTACGCACAACAACTCGAGGGTGTTTTTCGCAAATACCCTGCTCGAAAATTCAACTACAAGCAATTGGCCTCCCAGCTCGGATACAAACCTGAGATGGTGAAAGCGAAAATTGAAATGGCACTCTCTGACATGGAGCGTAAGGGCACTATTATCATGGTGGACCGCTACAAATACAAACTGAAATACACTGCCGTCTTTACTGAAGGGGTTGTTGATATGGCCTCCAACGGTAATGCGTACGTGGTCAGTCCAGATACGGAATCGGACATCATGGTGCGGTCGCCAAACCTTATGCATGCGCTGCATGGAGATCGCGTAAAAGTGAGTTTGTTCGCGCGACGTGGAGGCAAGAAGCTCGAGGGTGAGATCGTTGAAATCGTGGAGCGCAAACAGACCGATTTTGTGGGTACTATTGAGATCGGTAAGAGTTACGGGTTCTTAGTGCCTTCTAGCAGAAAGATGTTGATTGATATCTACATTCCTAAAGATAAGCTCGGGGGCGCCGAGCACGGTCAAAAGGCCATTGCTCGCATTACGGATTGGCCGGAAAAGGCAAGCTCGCCTTTTGGTGAGATTATCGAAGTGCTCGGGAATGCGGGAGAACACAATACGGAAATTCATGCGGTACTGGCAGAGTTTGGTTTACCAAACCAATTCCCCGAAGAGGTAGAACGCGCCGCGGACGAATTGGACACGGCGATTAAAGAAGAAGAGATTGCGAAAAACCGCCGCGACTTCCGCAAGGTTCCGACCTTCACTATTGATCCGGCGGATGCGAAGGATTTTGACGACGCATTGTCTTTACAACGACTGGAAAACGGGCATTGGGAAGTAGGCGTACACATTGCAGATGTGAGTCATTATGTAAAGCCAGATTCCATCTTAGAAGACGAGGCCGTTACGCGAGCTACAAGCGTGTATTTGGTGGATCGGGTGGTACCAATGCTTCCAGAAGTACTCTCAAACGGAGCGTGTTCACTGCGGCCAAACGAGGATAAATACACTTTTTCCGCCGTGTTTGAAATGGACGAAGATGCGAAGATTCACAACCAGTGGTTTGGCCGCACAGCCATCCATAGCGACCGCAGATTTGCCTATGAAGAGGCGCAACAGATTATAGAAGATGCCCATCCGGAAGGAAAAGAAGCAGATTTCTATGAGGAGATTCGAACCTTAGATAAAATGGCGAAGATCATGCGTGAAGCGCGCATGGCGAAAGGCGCATTGAGTTTTGATAAGAAAGAGGTGAAATTCAAATTGGATGAAAATAACGCCCCAACAGGCGTTTACTTTAAGGTGGGCAAGGACGCCAATCACCTTATAGAAGAATTTATGTTACTCGCGAACCGCTCGGTAGCAACCTTTATTGGTCAAGCGAAAAGTGGCCAGCCGTCTGGACAAACCTTTGTTTATCGTATTCACGACGATCCGGATCCGCAGAAACTGCAGGATTTAAGTGTTTTTGTGAAGCAGTTTGGGCACGAGGTGCGCTTAACAAATAAATCGGCCATTACTCGAAGCTTGAATAAAATGTTGACGGAAGTGAAGAACACCCCGGCGGCAAATATGATTGAGACCCTGACCATTCGAACAATGAGTAAGGCGAAGTATACCACGCAGAATATCGGGCATTACGGTTTGGCCTTTGACTACTATTCGCACTTTACTTCGCCCATTCGCCGTTACCCGGATGTAATGGTACACCGCTTGTTGCAGCATTACCTCGATGGAGGAAAAAGTCCCGATTATGGGCAGTATGAAGCACTTTGTGAGCACAGTTCGGAACGCGAGAAGGCGGCTTCTGACGCGGAACGCGCGAGTATTAAATACATGCAAGCGGTATTCTTACAAAAGCACGTGGGCGAAAGCTTCATGGGGGTGATCTCTGGCGTGACGGAATGGGGCGTTTATGTGGAGTTGACGGACAACTATTGCGAGGGAATGATTCGCATCAGCGCGTTCCGCGACGACTACTACACTTTTGATAGCAAGAACTTCTGCATTGAGGGTGAGCGAACGGGTCGAATATTTCAATTGGGAGATCCTATGAAAATCACTGTAAAAAATGTAGATTTAGAAAGGAAACAAATTGATTTTGAACCATGTGTGTCAGAGGATTAATTTTGTAACCACAACGAAACAAACTACCATGTCTACTGCAAACCGCTCAAAATCTTTAGAAACCGTCGCTATTATCATTGGTGTGCTGGCTATTGCCGCTTCCGCATATTTTATCTTCATGACGGAGGGCAGCGCTTATCGGTTGACCAATTGGATCATTTCGTTAGCGTTCCTCGTTTTCGTAGCGTACAACTTTATCAATGTGCGCAGTTTAAAAGGTGAGGTTGGGGCGTTGAGTGATCGAAATGCTGAGGTTACCCAAGAGCTAAAGGGAACCAAGCAATCGCTCGTAGAGGCGCAAGCGGATTTGCAAACGGTAAAAGCAGATCTCATCAGTGCAGAAGAAGTGGCTGCAGCCCGTGAAAAAGAGGTAGAACGGTTGCGAAAGAAACTGGAATCTGACGAGGGTTAATGCACTAACGCTTTCCGAAAAAAGCTTTTAATTTTTCTAGATCGGCATCTGTAGTGTCGCGGGGTGCTTGTGCTTCTTTTGTTGCAGGTGATGCCACCTTTTTAAGTGGTTGCTCTAGTTGAGCGCGCCGCTCAGGAGTTAAATCATCCGGTTTCTTTTTCCCGGTCATTTTTTTAGGTGGAGTGGTCTTCAGTGGTTTTGACCCTGCCACTTCATTGAGCTTTTCTTTTGGCGATTTTTCAGGACCTTTAGGCACACTTTTTCGCGGGTTGGGTTTCTTCGCTTTTGCCTTGTTTTCGACGATTTTCCCTTCTTTTCGCGTCGTTTTCGCTGTATTTGTGCTGTTTTTGCCCGATTTCTTCGCTTTTTTCTTTTCTGCAACAGCCTCTTGTTTTGATTTTGGTGCAGTTGCAAGGACAGTGTTTTCGAGCTCAGGTTCTTTTACACCGCCGCGTGCTTTTCCCTTCGGCGTTCCTTGATCTCCATGCAGGCTTTCGGCAGGAATAAATTTGTCTCTAGTGGCCCAGGTGGTTAAGGCGCCGATGGCTAAAAGGAATTGGTCCTTTTTGATTTCAATGATTTCTCCGGGTTGACGCGAGCCGATAAGCTTTACGCGATCGCCAATTTTCACGGGCGCAGAGGTCAGTTTTTTAATCTTCTTTTCCTGCTGCTTTTCATAATGG
>JAGYIN010000009.1 GCA_018402665.1 Schleiferiaceae bacterium
AGGTAGAAACATGGACGAAATCATCCGCTCTTTGCAGGCGCTTCAATTCAGCGATGAGCACAAGGTGGCCATGCCGTTGAACTGGAAACCAGGTGAAAAAGTGATCATACCTCCACCAAAAACTTTGGAGGAGATGGATATCCGCTTGGCAGATGATAGCATTGAACGCGTTGATTTTTATCTCGCCAAGAAAGAAATCTAATTACACTAAAGCCACAAATCAGACCCCGCGATTTCGCGGGGTTTTTTATTGCTTTTTAGCATACTTCTTAAGCGTTTTGTACCACACACACAAACACTACTCTTCGCAGGATATCCAAGTTTCAATGTAATGAGCCTAGCAGAGTAAGGGAACCGAATCCACTATCCTACCTTACTTTGAATTCGAAATTTTGTTTGAAACCAAATGTAAAGGCACCGAAAACATTGGGATTCTGGAATTACACGTGATTCCAAACGTGTGTTCGGAATAATCCGAACAAAAAATTCAGGCCATTACAAGGCCTTACCGGGCAATAATTCACTCAACCTGATCTGGTTCATCCATTCGATTGAGCTTCGACCTTTTCTCCAGAATATCTACAAGGAAAAGCCTTGATGCACAGCATCAGGGCTTTTTTTATGCCCGGACTTGTGCCTGCACAAAAGTCCAAGCGCTCCTTATTGCTAAGAAATAGGATGAAGACTTCGAGCTGTTCGTTGATGAGATCTCAAAATGGGAAAAAGACTAGGAGACTGCGCGCTATACCGCGAACATGCTGTTCGACATGCGGAAAGCCTGGGGAGTGGTTCCTGTGAAGGCTTTAAACACGCGGTTGAAATAACTTTGGCTTTTGAACCCCGCGTAGATTGCTGCATCTGAGAGGCTCATGTTCGGTTTCTTTAGGGCACGTTTCGCTCGGTCGATGCGTTCAGAATTAATGAACTGGACAGGGGTCATGCCGATTTCGTTTTTAAAGGCACGGAAAAATTGGGCACGGGAAAGACAAGCCTTATCGGCCAATTCCTCCACATGAATCTCCGAAGTAATGTTCGTGCGTATATAATGAATCGCATAGGCCAAACGATGGGACATATGCAGCGCCATCGCATTTTCCAATAAGAAGTTCTTCGCCCCGGTGCGCAGCAATAGTGCCACCAGCTCACGGGTGATCAGAGACGCCTTCAAATCTCGCACGCTGTCTTCATTTATCATCGTGTCGATCAGCGTATTCGTCGCAAACGACAGATCCTTCGAATTATTCACGTGAAAGTTTCGCTGCGACCAGCTCCATTCTTTGTCTTCTAAGCGAGTATGCTGCTCGTTCATCCACAGCGCCACATCAGAGATCAGCTCTGGGCAAATCTCCAGCGCCATACACTGGGTGGGGTTGTTCCTGTTCGCCTCCGGAAAATCTATGGTCATCGACTCCGCGGAGGGCATAGCGATCGTCTCGCCTGGAACAAACTCAAACGGGTCACGATCGCCTAGATGCATCACCTTCTTGCCCTGAATCATGCTCACCACAACAGGGTTGTGAAAAACCAGGTCAAACTCATAGGATGCCTTTTGGGTCTCGAACACATTTAATATGCTCACCTCAGAATGGTGTGCGGTACGGTGCTCGACCTCGCGCTGAGGTTTAGAGAAGATCTTGTGTTTTTGTTTGAGATTAACGGCGTTGAGCATATGGCGGATGGTATTGGCGGTTTCGGTAGGGTTAAGTTACCTAAAAATTGGTTTGAATTTGCCTCGTTCTCATTATGAGATTATTGTACAAAACAATGAGACTGATTAAAGGGCGTTTTGACATTTTATAAACCAATTTAGACCAAAGCAATAACAATACTAAAACACAGCACTATGAGTACTACCTTATTCGATCGCCCAACGCTAAAGGCAGATTACGGAAATTACATCGGCGGAAAATTCGTCGCTCCTGTAGACGGCCACTACTTCGATGTCACCACACCTACAGACGGCACGGTAATCACGAAAGTAGCACGCAGTAACAGTAAAGACGTAGAGCTTGCCCTTGATGCAGCACACGCCGCATACGCTACCTGGAAACATTCTTCGGTTACCGAGCGCAGCAACATGCTACTTAAAATAGCCGACATCGTTGAGGCCAACCACCACAAACTCGCCGCCATCGAAACCCTAGACAACGGAAAAAGTATCCGCGAGACCATCAATGCCGATGTCGCCCTAGTGATCGATCATTTCCGCTACTTCGCAGGTGTCATCCGTGCAGAGGAAGGTTCTGTAAGTGAACTCGACCAGCACACCGTAAGTATGAACATCAAAGAGCCGGTAGGCGTAGTCGCACAAATCATCCCTTGGAACTTCCCGCTTCTTATGGCAGCATGGAAGATTGCTCCAGCACTCGCTGCAGGGAATTGTGTCATCGTTAAACCAGCAGAGCAAACACCGGTAGGTTTATCGGTTCTTATGGAACTCGTCGGACACCTCATTCCTCCAGGTGTTTTGAATATTGTTCACGGTTTCGGACCTGAAGCTGGAAAGCCTCTCGCTCAAAGCTCTCGGGTGCACAAGGTTGCCTTCACAGGTGAAACCACCACAGGTCGCTTGATCATGCAATACGCTTCTGAAAACCTGAATCCAGTGACCATGGAGCTCGGTGGAAAGTCGCCAAACATCTTCTTTAAGTCTGTCATGGACCAAGACGATGCTTTCCTCAACAAATGTGTCGAAGGAGCCGTGATGTTCGCATTGAACCAAGGAGAAGTATGTACCTGTCCATCACGTATTCTCGTACACGAAGACATTTACGATGCATTCATGGAGCGTGTGATCGCTCGCACGAAGGCTATCAAGATGGGTAATCCATTCGATACGAATACCATGATGGGGGCTCAAGCTTCCGAGGACCAATTCAATAAAATCCTCAGCTATATCAAAATTGGCCAAGAAGAAGGTGCTGAACTCCTTTGCGGTGGGGCACCAGCCGAGCTCGATGGCGATTATTCAAACGGATATTACATCCAACCGACCATCCTCAAAGGCCACAATAAGATGCGTGTCTTCCAAGAGGAAATCTTCGGCCCTGTAGTCGCAGTAACCACCTTTAAAACCACGGAAGAAGCACTAGAGATCGCAAACGATACGCTCTACGGACTTGGAGCCGGCGTTTGGACGCGTGATTCGCACGAACTCTACCAAGTACCACGTGCCATCGAAGCCGGCCGCGTATGGGTAAACTGTTACCACGCCTACCCCGCACACGCCCCGTTCGGTGGGTACAAGCAATCTGGCTTCGGTCGTGAGACGCACCTCATGATGCTGAACCACTACCGCCAGAACAAAAACATGCTCATCTCTTACGATAAGAATGCACTAGGTTTCTTCTAGGCAACTCCACTAGAACCTACGCCATGTAAACCGCCAGAGGGCACCCGCTAGTACGGGTGCCCTTTTTCGTAACTTGAACTTGAACATACAAAACATCAAAACACAATGAATCCACGCGTTGCATTTACCCCAGAAGCAAAGGCCCTAATGGATGAACTCCGTGCGTTTCACGGTCCGATCATGTTTCACCAGAGTGGAGGATGTTGCGACGGAAGCTCGCCGATGTGCTTTGCACTGGATGATTTTAAAATTGGCCAAGTAGATGTGTACCTCGGTGATGTCGATGGTGCACCTTTTTATATGTCTTCTTCCCAGTTCGAATATTGGAAACACACCCACCTCACGCTCGATGTTACTCCAGGCCGCGGTTCCTCATTCTCCATCGAAATCCCCACCGGGAAACGATTCATGATCCACAGCCGCATTTTTACCGACCAAGAAATGGCCGAGTTGCCGGAGCCTCCTCAAGGAAAACAGCACTAACTCTTGCAGTAGTTTAAATCTATTTTTCTCCAGCAGTCCTTTCTTCAGCTACAATGAGTTTTTGCTTCATATAACTGGTTAAGAAGAGGAAATCTCTCCCTATTTGGGCGACGGTTTCGTCGTACTTAAGATCCTGTGATGGTGTGCCATCAAAGTGGCGAGGGTCGTCATACGGCAAAGCGAATCTCCCTACAGCACCATCTACAACGGGGCATGATTGATCTGCGTCAGAACAAACCATGACAGCAATAAAGCCTTGCTTAGGATTAGTCGCGTGGGTATATACTTTGGATTGTTTTTGCCAAACTGGATAGTGACCAGGACTAACGGATACAACTGGATTAACAATTTTTTTGTCGAAAGCAACGGAAAAGCCTGCACGTTCTAATGCGCCGATAGCATTTGGATTAAAAGCCGTAGCCTCCAATCCTCCAGAAAAAGACTGGTAACCGGAAATACCGTAATAGACCAGACCATATTGGAACCAGGTATCTGAGATATGGCTTCTTCTCGAATTATGCGTACATACGAATAAGACTTTAGTAGCTTTAGAGGTAGTACGCTGCTCAATTAAGAAGTCTCCTAACTCAATCAATTGTTCTTTGCGCTCTTCTGTAATTAAATGCGTTTCGTCCACCAACTGCTCGGTCGTTTTTCTTAATTCAGCATTGATTTTTATCGGCGAAGTAACTTGTCCAAAGCTGGATAGACTTAACAGCAATAGTGCGACAGCAAAAAATGGAGTATACTTTTTCATTGAAATAAAGTTATTGTCTAGTGTAATTTTGATTGTTTCGTAATTAGCAGCAGCCTGACCCCGGTGCACAAGAGGTTGCTAAAAGTTGCGATTTCTGTGGTTTGGATATTGGAATACCGCAATTATCCATAGCTAAGCAGTCGGTTTGGGTAGGTGCCAATAAAAAGGTATCGCCATTAAATTCAAGATGGTACTTACCTATAGTGTCTTTTTGATATTCAACTTCGATTTCTAGATCCTCAAGACCAAGCCTTTTTTCTGCGATTTCTATGATGGATTTTAATCTATCTGCACCTAGGCGATGATCAAAATCTTCTGCTGTGAAGAGCTGAAAGTTGATAATAGATTCATTTCGTAATGTTCCTCCACAGTCGATAAAACGTTTGGTACATACCCCAACTTCTGTGATATGAAAGTGTTGCGGAACTGCTTCGCCATTGGGCAGTTTAAACTGCACCTCGCTCAATTGATCTAGAGTAAATTTGATTTCGGATAATTTCATGAATAATTGGTTTATTGCTATATTACGATAAATAGGTTAAATTTTTTTTTCCTTAGCAGCAGTCGTCCAGAGTAGTTGGCTCATACTGCTCAAATAATTGAGCGAATTGTGTACTTATTTCAGACCAGCGTTTTGCGTTAATACAATAGCTTACTCGCGAACCCTCAATGGTGCCTTGGATGACGTCAATATCTTTTAATTCTCTCAGATGTTGACTTATGGTAGCTTGTGCCAACCCAAGTTCTTGAACCAAATCGCCATTTATACAGGCATTTGATTTTAGCAGGTACTGAATAATTGCAACTCGTGCTGGGTGCGCGAAAGCCTTCGCGTAGGTGGCAATAGCATTCTGTTTATCTGAAAAAAGATCTGTTTTAGTAACGCCCATTTGCATGAATTAACATTGCAATATTACGATAAATAAGTATTATGTACCCATTCAACGAGAATGATTTTTAGAGTACGCAACTAAATGCAACTAAGTTCGGTGAAGAGTGCCGTAATAATGAGGGTTTAATAGTCAGTTATCAATAGTGCAATCATTAGCTAAAAGTATACTGAAGTTCTAAGTTCATTGAGGTTTATATAAAGCTCAAGGAGTGCTTTCCGCCTGTTCGATTCGCCGCGATATGACCCGAATACACCTAGCGCAACGTACGGGTGAGAAATAAAATGTAAAGTCTTATTTACATTTAAATAAATTCAGTTACTTTTGTCAACTAAACTTTACAAAAATGAAAGAACAGAGAAAACGTGCTACGATAAAATTGGCTTTATGGACTGTCTTGTGGGTAGTATCGACCGCCATTTCAACCTTTGGGCCAATGTTTTTATGGGAAACACGTACGTTGACTGTAGTTGCAATCGCGCTAAACTTGATTATTGGAATTGGTGCTATTCTAGCGAACGTTGGGCAGTTTCACACGATGGACGAACTAGAAAAGAAAATCCAACTTGAAGCTATGGCGGTATCCCTCGGTATTACGGTGGTATTTGGAATTTCGTATTCGATGATGGAACAAAATGGTCTTATTGAATCTGCTGAAATTGGTTTTTTAATTCTTGTCCAGGGAATCAGTTTTTATATAACCATGCTTGTGAATAGAAAGCGATTTGCATGAAGAATTCAGTGAAAGATCGTCGTAAACTATTGAAAATGACGCAGGAAGAATTTGGGGATTTAATAGGAGTTTCGAGGCAGACCATCAATGCGATTGAAAAAGAAAAGTTTGATCCAAGCTTGCCAACGGCTTTTAAAATGGCAGAACTATTTCAATGTGCCATAGAGGAGTTATTTGAATTTGAACGCTAAGAACTATCACTAGTAAGCAACATTCGACTGTCTGAGTCATTGCCGTTAGTGTTATTGTCACGGGAGCAAGAGGGCAAAAAAATAATGATACTAAAGCGCATGTTATAAATATAACCAAAGCCCCTTGACATTGAGCATGTTGTGAAATCCGTTTAATTGCTTGGTTCAATGCAAGACTCTTTTTATTTAATATCGCCTTACCTAATGAACATCAATGGAGCCTTAGGGTTATACTTGTTGAAAATCAATTAGTTAAAGACAGACACTATGGCACACTTTATAAACAATTGGTACCCGGTTATCATCGCATTTGTTGCATTACTTTATTCCGTTGGAATGGGTCTAACGGGACATGCTGAAGAGGCACAATATTCAGCGCACTGGCCAGGAACCATCTTATTATTTGCCATTGCCATACGTCAACGTAGATTGACAAATTCTAAAAAAGAATAGGTTATGAGTATTCAGATGTACTTGGTTGGTGGTGTTTTATTCGCGATCTATATATGTTTCACTATTTGGAATATTGTTCATAATAACAAAGCGCAGGAATCTAGAAAGAACTCTAAATCCAGCGGTAAGGACAGTTTAGAAAAAGGTGGAATGGGCAGTAAGTCCAGTAAATAAATCCTTAGGAAAAAGCTTTAACAATAAAAAGGCAAAGGCCCGGGATACCCGGGCCTTTTTTCTAAATCAGTAATTAAACGACATTACATCTTTTTACCAAATTCTTTATTGTAGTATTCTTCTAAACTGAGATAAAAACTGATAACCATAACCACTAAGATCACTGCAAATGCCAAGCCGGTGATTGTTGTAGCACTTTGCAGTGCTGTAAGTCCGCCATAAAGCAATAGAACGGAAGCAGTAGCACCTTCCATAGCTGCCCAAAAGATTTTTTGAATTTTAGGGGCATTGTGCCTTCCCCCGGATGTTAGGGTATCTACTACCATTGATCCGCTATCAGAACTGGTAACAAAGAAACTTGCGACAAGCAGAATGGAGAGTCCGGATGAGATTGAAACCAACGGGAATTTTTCCAATAGTTTAAAGAATGCGGTCGGAAGGTTATCATTTACCGCAGCTGTAATACTGTGGTCGCCCAAGAGCTCGAAATACAACGCGCTTCCCCCGAAAATACTCATCCATAGGAAGGTTAAAATGGTCGGGACAAGAAGTACGCCTATGATGAATTCTCTTATGGTACGTCCTTTCGATACCCTTGCGATAAAAATCCCAACAAATGGGGACCATGCAATCCACCAAGCATAGTAGAAAACAGTCCAATTATTTTGCCAATTCGTATCGTCCCTTGCTCCTTGATAGCTTTCCGTCCAAAGGCCCAATTTGAAGAAGTTATCGATATAATACCCAAGATTCTGTACGAAGCCTTCCAGTAAAAAAGCGGTCGGTCCTATAGCCAAGACAAAAACCAACATAACAATAGCAAGCCCTAAATTCACCTCGCTGAGTCTGCGAATACCTTTATCGAGTCCCGCCAATAACGAGCCGGTAGCAAAAACGGTGATTACAGCAATGATAATTATTTGGGTGATTCTGCTATAAGGCACGTCGAAGAGGTATTCCAATCCTGCGTTTACCTGTTGCGCACCCATTCCCAGTGAAGTAGCTAAACCGACAATGGTAGCAATCACAGAAATAATATCTATTAAATCTCCCCAGCGACCGTAAATTTTGTTCCCTAAAAGTGGATAAAAAACACTTCTAATGGTTAATGGGAGCTTTAGGTTAAATGTGAAAAATGCCAGCGCGAGTGCCACTACGGTATAAATGGCCCATGCGTGTATTCCATAATGCAGGAAAGTAATGCCCATTGCGCTTTTTGCGGCTGCAATGGTATCGGTATTGTCTACGAATGGATTTGAATTAAAATGTGATATGGGTTCTGCAACACCCCAAAATACGAGGCCAATTCCCATACCAGCACTGAATAGCATGGCAAACCATGAGGCGCGTGAAAAATCAGGTGTTGCCTTTTTTCCACCCAATCTAATCTTACCGTACTTCGATGAAGCAATAAAGATGAGGAAGAACAACAAAACGTTGACTAAAAGAATAAAAAACCAACCCGATGCATTACTAATAACTCTTTGCGCTTCTGCAAACAGGGCTTCTGCAGGTTCACCTATGATGATGATTGCTGTAATCGCTACAAGGAGTACGATAAGTGAGCCAAAAAATACTGGAGGGTTGATTGCTGCTCCGAACAACGTTTTCCTATCACTTCTTACATGTTCACTCATTGATGACTTTTTAATAGTAAGCCACGGTGTACCGAAGTACACCGTGGTCTATTTGCTTAACACTAGTTAGAAAGGACTTACTGGTTAACCACCCACATTTTGGTGTTTTGAGTGTTGCCACCCATCACATCAATAGCGTTGAAGTAGTTCGTTGGATTTAAACTAGCTTCATTTCCTGGGTATAGAAAACGCATGGGTAAGGCATCTCCGTTGGTGTTTGAACAAGGAGCAGAGATGAACGGAAGGTTTGCCCAATTTCCATTTTCTTGCGTGTACCAGCGTCTTACTTCAAAGTAATTGTCCAGTCCTGTAAAGAACATGGCCAACCATTTTTGCTGGCGAATACTGTTTAAACTGTTGTCGTAACCCGCACCAGAATTTGCGATGAAATCTGCAAAATCGGTCCAACTCGTCATAGAGAAGTCTGCGCCATAGTATTCCATGGAAGCTTCAACAGCACTTGCGTGGTGTGTCGCAGCATCGTCTATGATCCAGCCGTTGTGCGCAGCTTCTGCAAGTAAGAACTGTTGCTCGGCATAGGTCATGATAATACCTTCAGCCATAGATCCCGCTTGATTATGGTTAGGATAGTTGTAGTACGCATACCCTAATCGCGATCCTGTTTTATCACAAGATTCACTTCCATTGTCTGCACCTTTGTAGGTTGGTGTAACCGTTGGGTCATTAAAGATATCTCCGGCATTGTAAGGACGTGCATAAACGTACAAACGCGGGTCATCGAAGGTATCCAGTGCCGCATGTGCATTAGCACTTAATGCAACTGCATCGAAATCACCTTGTTTTAGCGGTACCAGCGGGTATTCGTTAGGGAAGTTACCGGTATACGTGAGCACGCCGTTATCGGCATTGCTTTCCATCAGTGATTCGGTGGTGACAATAGCAGCGAATTGGCTACTTACATCTTGTTGTTCAGAGATGTACATGAGCAAGCGCAATTGCAATGCATTGGCCAATTTTTTCCATTTTGCCGCATCACCACCAAAAAGAATATCGCCATCGATTGAACCACCGTTATCCAGCAATTGGACCGCAGCGGCCAATTCCTCCAATAAACCGTTTGTTCCAGTGATGATCTCCTCTTGTGAATCGTAGGCAGGGAACCAATTCGCGTCCGTAGAGCCTGTGATGGCCTCACTATATGGAATATCACCATATGCTAAAGTTAAGGTGCTAAACACCCAACTTTTCATAACTTTAGCAGCGCCCTCCATTTGGGCATTGCCCGCATCTGCAGCGACACGTTCCGCTTCAATAAGGTTGCCTAAGCTCTTGTAGTTCTGATTCCAAGTATTTGGGAAGGCATTCCAGCTGTACTGACCCACTTCAGCTCTGAGCGTTTTTGCCGCTAATTGTGAAGCGCAATTCCCTAAGAGATAGCTTTGGTTAACCGAAGTATTCACGCTAGAGCGCACACCTTCCGTAAATAAAACCCCGGCATCGACATGCGATGGTTCGTTTGGGTTTTCATTGATCGTTGATAGTTTTTCGCAACTCTGAAAACTAAGGCTTGCCATTGCGATAAGCGCGCCTAGAAATAATGATTTTTTCATTGTTATCGTTTTTAAAGGTTCGCGTTAATTGAAAAACCGAAACTTCGTAATGACGGCATTGAAGTACTTTCATAACCGTTTACAAAGAGTCCGTTACGAATAGAATACGTCTCAGGATCAATGGTCGGTACCTTAGAGAATAGCAAAAGATTACGTCCAATAAAACTGATGGTAAGTCCTTCTAGACCAGTATTAGCCAATTTTTCTTTTGGTACAGTATAAGCCACACTCAGCTGACGTAATTTCAAGTAAGAAGCATCAAACGTTGACGGTTCAATGTTATCTCTTCTCCATACGTTACCGTAATATTTGTAGTAATAGTCGCGAAGTGGAACCGAAACGGTGTTTTCAACTAAGTTGCCGTTACTGTCGTACATAACTCCAGCTCCAACAACGCCTCCAGCAGATTCCTCTGTGTAAACAGGTTGGCCGTTACTGTCGTATGAGACGCTAGAAATAGCACGTCCATCTATAGCGTTCATATCCAAATGTGGATCATCGTCATTTACGAGGTTACCCGCAGTGTTGTGCAAAGTGTGCGAACGTGAATAGATTAGACCACCGATTTGACCGTCAAACAAAATATTTGCTTGCCAATTTCCTACGGAGAAGCTATTCATCCATCCAATACGCGCTTTGGGCTGGTAAGAACCGATGGTACTTTTTTCTTCACTAACCATAGGATAACCGTCCTGGTGAATGATGTTGCCATCAGCGTCACGCTCAAAGGTTAGACCTTTTAATTGGCCCAATAATTCACCTTCAACAGCAACATACTCCAGACCTGCAGTACCGCCATCGTTCGGGAACATGTTCGCTACGATTGGATAACCACCGCTTACACCTTCAGGTAATGAAACCACTACAGCGCGATTCGCACCTAGGTTGATCCGTGAATTCCATTTGAAGTTATTCGATTTCACAAGATCACCGTACAATTGAAGTTCGATACCCGTATTGCGAATAGCACCGCCATTCGCGAGACGGCTTGATCGACCGGTAGAAGAAGCCACAGGTAAATAAATGATTTGATCCTTTGTGGTCATATCATAAACAGCAAGATCCATTCCGTAACGGCCTTTCGCAAAACGTGCATCGATACCGAATTCGCTCGAGTTTGTGCGCTCTGGACGTAAATCGGGGTTCGTTGCAAAAGAGTTAATACCAAACGCCGGATTACCGCCAAACATAGCGGAAGGACTGTAGGTATTATTCAGTAAGTAAGGATCGGTATCAGAACCTACCTGGGCCAAAGCACCACGCAGTTTTAAGAAACTGATTTTGCCTAAATCCGCCATCTCTGAAACCACTACCGATGCAGATGCTGCAGGGTAGAAATAACTGTTGTTTTCGACAGGAAGTGTAGAAGACCAGTCGTTCCGAGCACTTAGGTCTAAATAATACATGCTTTTGTAGGCAAAAGAAGCCATTCCGAACACAGAGCGAATCGCTTTACGTGCATAACGACCTTCGGTCTGTACGTTTGAACGATTATTCGTCAGGGTGAACACACCCGGCTGCAATAATTGCGGGTTGTTCGCAATCAATGATGAGCTCTGTTGCATCATCAAGTTACCACCCAATTTCGCGTCAATTCTCAAGTCTTTCTGCTCTAGAGGTGCAGCATTTGCCCAAGAAAGAAGTGCTTCCGTATTGTTTTCCATGAACGAAAGACGGTCTTCACGGAAACTGCCGAAAAGAACTTTTTTCGTAGAAGTTGCGCGTCTGTACTGACGAATATCATTCTTCATGTCTTGACCTGTGCGAACGCGTAGGTTCGTACGATCATTGACGTGATAAGTAGCGTTGATATCACCGAGAAGACGACGTGCGTTAAAGCTGTTCGTATTCTCGTTAACAATCATCCATGGATTGTTTCCCCATAATTCTTCAACGTAGGCCTGCTGCACATTTTCTTGCCCAGGCTTCCAGTATTCGCGTAGGTCATCGATCGCTGTGTTACGCGGCAACCACAAGAAAGAATACATTACCGAAGAACTTTCATCGTAACCGGCATTGGGAACATTGTTCGAACCTGAACCGACGTACATCGCATTTGCTCTGAACTCTAGGCGGTTATTGAATAATTTCTTACCGACAGAAGTCTGAAGGGTCGATCTACTCAAATCAGTATTAGGGACAATCCCACGACGGTTTAATTGTGTCGCTGAGAATCTGAAATCTCCGTTTTCGTCGGCATGTGAAATACTCACGTTATTGTTTGTACTCACCCCTGTTTGAAAGAAGTTGCGCATGTTATTTGGAGCAGCCTCAAAAGGCACGGCTTCACCTTTAGAGTCCCACTGTTTGATCAACTGACCATTGGTACGGGGGCCCCAGTTTTCACCGAAGGCATCGTAGTAGTCGCCAGTGTAGTTTGCACCGTTGCTGTAGCTGTATTTTCCATAGCCACCGTTTCCGAACTGGTCTTGGAAATTTGGAAGTTTCAATGGTGTTTCGATGACGGTATTTGAATTTACGCTTACACCCCAACCCGTACTGTTTTGACCAGTTTTAGTCGTTACGTAAATTACTCCGTTTGCAGCACGCGAGCCGTACAATGCAGCGGCGGCTGGACCTTTCAATACAGAGATGTTCTCAATATCGAAGGAGTTAATGATCTGTGCGCCATTACCAAAGTCAATGGTTGAAGAACCGTTAAGACCATCACCAGGAGAAAACAAACCATTGGTAATAGGGACACCGTTCACGATAAACAGCGCTTGACTGTTCCCGTTCAAAGACGTCTGTCCGCGAATGGTCACGTTTGAAGAAGCAGTGGGTCCTGATGAACCGCCCGTAACATAAACTCCGGCAAGTTTACCGCTGAGGTTATCTACTGCATTGGGTGCCGGTACGGATGCTATATCCTTACTTTTCAGCCCTTGAACTGCATAGCCTAAGGCACGCTGTTCACGAGACACCCCGAGGGCTGTAATGACCACCTCTTCTAATTGGATCTCTGACGGAGTTAAAGTCACGTTCAAAATAGATTTGCCCGAGACGTCTACAGTCTGCGTTTCAAATCCGAAATAACTGAAAACCAATTTTGTCTGGCCGTTATACAATGTAATACCGTACTGGCCCATAGCATCAGTCAATGTTCCTTCCTGACCGTTTAAAACAGTAATGGAAGCGCCTATTACTGGGTCTCCGGCATTATCAGTTACGGCTCCAGTGATTTTTTGCTGGGCCCATCCAGATTGAGCGAACCCAATGAACAGAAAGAGAAAAGCAATAAAATGTGAATAACGATTGTGTCGTTTTCGCATAATTAAAGATGTTTAAGGAATTAAAAAAAAGAACCCGCCAAACCAATCCTAAGGGCCTAGCGGAACGACAGATTTTCTGTCAATAAGAAATAGGAAAGGGTACTAAAAAGTACTTAGAACACTCCGTATGTACAGGGAGTGGAAATTTGGGCGCCAAAAGGAAAGGCGTGCTTTGAATTTGTCTGAGATTGCGGTTTCGACGTATAGTCGTCTTCGACAATAAGATCCACGGGGTCCACTTCTGAGATATAGTCTTCTATGGGAAAAGATTCCGTGACTGTATCTGTGAATTCTATGATGGTAAGGAGATTTTGCGAGTCTTCCATGGAGGTGCTAAGGTATGAAAACTAAAGGAGGTGTGCAATTCTTATATGGTGTAGATAGGTAGAGGCACCTGTACATTCCGAACTTGAGTCGTACCTTTACAGGCTCAAACCTACAATTAGCTGGCGGTCCCATTGAAACCTATTCCTACAAAAGCGCTGAAGCAAGTTCTTCATTACTTTCACTTCTTTAATCACGCGTTATCCGCTGAAGAAATTTTGCGCTATATCGCTGTTCCAGCGTCGCTTGAAGCCATAAAAGAGGGGTTGCATTTGCTTGAGATCGAGGGATTTGTTTACCAGAACCAGGGCTGGTTTGCATTAGATTTAGCATCGCTGGAATTGCGCGTAAAGCATGAGCGATTGAATAAAAGGCGGCTTAAATTGGCGCGAAGAGTCGGAAGATTTATCGCCCTCTTTCCGTTTGTAAGAGGAGTTTATTTAAGTGGTTCACTGTCAAAATCTGGCGTTCAGTCAAAGGATGATGATCTTGATTTCTTCATCTTAACCGCGTCAAACCGCGTTTGGACTGCAAAATTCTTTTTGATCGCGTTCAAAAAAATAGTCCTCTTGAATTCAGAGAAGTACTTCTGCATCAACCTCCTAATGGATGAGAACCATTTATCTTTGACCAAGCGCAATCGCTACACCGCGACTGAGGTAGTTTCTTTGGTTCTGTTAAAAAATACAGAAGGGCTCGAACGATTCCTTCATGCGAACGATTGGGTGAAAGCGTACTTTCCAAACGTGGAACTCCCTGAAGCATCTGCGGTAAGGCAAGCATCCACAACGCTGCTGGAGCGCTTTTTAAATGGCTTCCTAGGTGAGGCCTTTGAACAATGGTGTAAGGAGCGGTTCACGATACATATGCGTACACATACGGATTTGGAAGAAGGCTATTTTGAGGCAGAAGCACACAGTTCCGCCTACTTTCCGCAAAGTGTGGAACAGCGGTTAATGAAGCATATAGAGAGTTTTGAAAATGAATAGAAAAGAATGGGTCATAGCGTTACTCTCTGGAGTAATGCTTTTTGTGGTTGCGACAATACGTCCAGTTCAATATGCAGCGGAAGCCACATTTTTTGTTCCACTTACCTTGTTGGAAAAACAAATTGAGCAAAATGGAATAGGTTTTGGGTCGCCAACTGAAGTGGACGCGCATATAGAGCTCATGCAAAGTCCAGTCGTATTAAAAACAATTGAACGACGCTATAACGAGCCGTTTGATCTGTCGGTTCGTAAAACGAGAAATGGAGCAGTAGCGGTTGAGGTACGTTCTGAGGCGGCTGATCTTTCTGCGACTATTGCGAATCATGCCGTGGCAGTCGCGGATTCGATCAAGCAGTCCATGTTGCGTCAAAATGTGGGGATGAGTTTCGATGTCATGGCTGAGCGAACGGTAGCGCTGCAAGCGGAAGAACATACTTTGAGAAAAGCCTTAGACTCCTTAAGATTTGCCGCACAATCCGACTCGTTGGCCTATGCCGCGCTCATTTTCAGAAAAGAACGCCAGTACGGGACTGCAGTCGTAGAATTAACAAATGCGGAACGCAAACTGGAAGAATTGAAATCGTATAAGGACGCCCCGGCTCCCAAATCATACAGTATTTCCCCGGCGATGCCAGTGGAGCAACCGGTCGGTCTACCTGCATGGGTTATTGGAATACTGGGTGCCGTTCTCGTCGCTGGCGGATTAAAATTATGGACGGCCAGCACATCTTAAATGTGATGCAAAAGTCCACAGCTTCCATGGTCTTTAGTGTTCTGTTCCTGCTGCTTGCGGGTACGCTTTATTGGGACGCGTATTGGGAGTTGATATGGAGTGCCTTAGCCATTAGCGGTCTAGCTTACGGCGTTGCAAAAAAACAAGCATTGGACAGGATGCTGTTAGCGTTAGCCTGCCTCGCGCCACTTTCGATAAAACTTAGTTTGCCCTTTGCAGAAGTCTATCTGCCGATAGAATTTGTCGCTAGCGCAGCTGCCCTTTCTGTGCTTTTTTTAGTAGTGCCACAAGGGAACGTGCGATGGTTTCTGAACTACCCGTTGCCGTTGTTCTGGCTTATTTCTTTTCTTCCAGGTATTTATTTTTCAGATCTTTTGAATACCAGCCTGAAATTTACCGCGCTGAATGGGGTATTCGTCATTGCCTTTTATTACGGGGCTTTACTGGTGGCGGAGCGCGGAAAGTCAGTGCCGTACCTTCCCTTTATTGCGGCATTGCTTCCGGTGACCGTAATGGGCGTCTATCATTTTGCGCAGTATGGCTTCAATCCTATCACCATCTCAGGCATCTTTAAACCGTTTTTCTACAGCCACACGATGTACGGCGCAGTAATGGCTTTTATCGCAGCTATTGCGCTCGGGAATCTTCGCCAAAAAAGGCTGTGGAAGTGGATTTTACTGGCAAGCATCATTTTGACGTTATTTAGCGGATCTCGTGCGGCGCTTTGGTCGCTGGTATTCATGTTCGTCTTGTACGTTTTGGTCCAATTTCCAGCGGTCTATCGCGTCGTTTTACCTGTCCTTGCGATGGGAGCCTTCTTCGTTTTTGGTGGGGCATTAAAAGTGCAAGATGCCTTTGCCTACAACAACTATGAAAGCCACGATCCACAGGCGTCGCTGGTCGAAAAAAGTATGTCCGTCACGAATGTGCAAACCGATGCCAGCAATATCGAACGACTCAACCGGTGGGTTTCAGCACTTCGGATGTTCAAAGAACGACCGTATTATGGCTTTGGTCCCGGCACCTACCAGTTCACGTACATTCCATTTCAGGAAAAGCGTTTAGAGAACCGCCTAACGGTGACAAATCCCAATGCTCCGCCTCCAGGATCAGGAGGAACTGCCCATTCAGAATTGCTCCTACAGCTCAGTGAAAACGGTATTTTGACGCCTCTGATTTTTTTATTCATGTGGATGCGTTGGTGGTACTTTGGGTTTTTCAGTATTGCCAAACGAAGCCCATTACTCCCGCTGTTTCTGGGGCTGAGCACCTATTTCTTTCATATGCAGTTTAATAATTTCCTGAACCAACCTGTATTTGCCTTTTTGTTTTGGGCAACTGCAGCCTATTTTGACTTCCAACTAAGCAGCAAAGACGATGAGTTATTACGATAAAGTAGGTACCTACTACGATAAAGATGCAGTGGATTTTGAACAACGCTACCATCAAAATCCAGCGCTTCAGCGTATCCGTCAAAGCTTTCGACAGCATACGAAATCCTACGAGCAAACCACTGTATTAGAGGTAGGCTTCGGCCCAGGATTTGATCTCGTACATTTTGCAGAGCAGTTCCCGGATCGGAAGTTTTACGGCATTGATATTTCTGCGGAGATGGTGCGTTTGACGCAGGAAAAGATTGACCGAATGGGATTAAAGAATGCATGGGTGGCAAAAGGCAGCGTGGAGGATATTAAAGCACTTTTCCCTGCGGTCCAATTCGACATGATCTATGTCTTTTTCGGTGCCTTAAATACGGTGAATGATCTCAAAGGCGCCTTTGCCGACCTGCGCGAGGTCTTATCGTTCCGTGGCCGCATGGTCCTTACGTTCGTGAACAAATATTATGTGGCGGGAACGCTCATAGAATTGCTGAAGTTAAAACCAAAATTTGCCTTCGCGCGATGGAAGAAGGTATGGGGAGGCTATTCGCCTACAAATTTCTTGGCCAGTCGCTGTTATCGGCCGGGGCAGATAAAGAAATTGGCCCAATTAGAGTGTACATATTCACGTGGATACAGTATTTTTTATCCTGCCTGGTATTACCATAAATTCCATAGGTTCATTCCGAAAAGTATGCTGCACCTGCTTTGGCGGTTGGATGAACGCATTGCCCGTACGCCAATAGGGAAATGGGGGGAATATATGCTTTACACCTTCGAGAAAAAAAATTAGGATTTTGCTTGGAGTCGCCTGATGGTCGATTCGACTAAAGCTTTGAGATCTGTATGCAGCGGCTTGTAGGCCGAGCGCCATTCTTTGTGTTTCGTTGTAACGGGGGTCGAGGAAGTCAGCGCTTCAAAAACGGTTTGACCAAAGCTGTTTTTCGTTTCGCTAGCGGATATTTCCATGGTTGTGGTTTCTAGGAATTGAGCCACTAATAGTGCGAAATCTTTCTGTTTAATAGGCTCAAATCCAAAAAGATTAGCACTTTGGTTGGGCAGGCCGCGCTCCATCAGATGGATAAGTTGGCCGGCACAATCTTCCACGGAAATGATGGACATGTATTGGTTGCCATCACCGTAGATGGGGACTTTTCCGTTGCGTAGTGCGGGTTTGTAAAAGAAGTGCTCAAACCACGAATCCGGTCCTAAAATCCATCCTGGACGGGCGATTCGTACGTCCATTTCACCTGTTCCGGCAGCTTCAACCCACGGTCGCTCAGCATATTCGTAGGCTCTGGCATAAGCAATCGGAAAAAGTGTAGCATCTTCATCAATACGGTCTACTGTATTGCCATACATCAAAGTTCCGCTGCAATAGACAATGGGAATTTTAGTTTGAGCGCCTTGAATTAAGTGGATGAGGCGTTGATTCGCGGCATATCCTTTACGTGCAGCAATCCTCCGAGCGCGGTCGCTGTTTCCAGCCATGCGCGCGCAATGGTAAATAGCGCTAGGGGTATAGCGCTTTAGGAGCATTTGAGGAATGGAGTTCAATGGAAAGAGATGAAAATTGGTTCGCTCCATAATCCAAGGTACTATGGTCTTCTGGCCCAAGGTGATCAATTGGCCTGACCAATTTCCTTTTTCCCGCTCCGAAAACAACCGGTGTGTAACGAGTTGACCTACATATCCAGTGGCTCCCAGCACCCATGTATTCCTATTGCTTTGCTTTTCCATCTCCCTGCGAAAGTAACGTAAAGTGCCCGTGAGTTTGCGTATTCTTGTGGTAGAATTTATCCGTATGAAAAAGTCATTCAGCATCCTTTTTACTCTGTTTCTCTTCGTTGCGTGTCAAAAGCCGGAACCGTGCTGCCCAGTTGATCCGCCCGTGGATCCTCCGCAGGACAGCACACAGCAATGGCAGCAATACGGCATTCCTTTTGGTGGGGTTGCTCAACCTAAGGATGCGGTATTGTATGAGGTCAATCCTTTGGTTTTTAGTGCTTCAAGAAATCTTCAGGGAATTTTGCCGCGTTTGGACTCTATCAAAGCATTGGGCGTGAACGTGGTTTGGCTGATGCCTATTTATGAAATGGGTGTGGATCGATCAGTCGGTTCGCCGTATTGTATATCCGACTATTTCAAAGTGAATCCAGAGTACGGAACGATTGATGATTTGCGTGAATTGGTGGATAGTGCGCATGCAAAAGGGATGGCCGTGATGCTGGATTGGGTGGCGAATCATACCTCGTGGGATCACTCGTGGATGAGTGACCAAAGTTATTATGTAGTGGAAAATGGAAGTGTTATTCATCCTCCAGGGACCAATTGGGAAGATGTTGCGGAATTAAATTATGCAAACGCTGAAATGCGCGCTGAGATGATTAGCGCCATGAAATACTGGGTCTTAGAAGCGAATATTGATGGCTACCGATGCGATTATGCTACGGGCGTTCCAGGTTGGTTTTGGGAGGAGGCGATCGATTCTTTACGTGCTATTCCCGGCAGGGAATTGTTGCTTTTCGCAGAATCCAATGATCTTTCGCTTTTGAATGAAGGATTTGATATGGCTTTTAGTTGGAATTTCTATGGCGCGCTTCTCGATGCATTCAACGGCGGTGATGCACGTAATCTTCGCACCACGCATCTCGGCGAATTTTCCGCACTTGCCTCAGGTAAAACCATGGTCCGATTTGTAACCAATCACGATCAACACGCATGGGATGACGTTCCTCAAGATTTGTTAGGTGGTCAAAACGGAGCCATTGCGGCTTTCGCCGCTGCAGCATATATGGGAGGAGTTCCCCTGATTTACAACGGGCAAGAAAAAGGATTGCCTTATCAATTGCCCTTTTTTATTCCCACAAGTGTCGCAATTAATTGGTCTTTAAATCCGGCCATTACGAAGAAATATGAGAAAATCATGCAGGTATATGCTCAGGAACCGGCGCTGAAGGGACGTGAATTATTAGACAATTATTCCACCTATTCCATAAGTGCCTTCACAAAGGCGAGCAGTAGCGATACGCTGCTTATCGCCATAAACACTAACGGCAGTGCAAAATCTTTTACCTTCCCCGTCGAATGGCAGGGCAAACAGTTGACTGACCTGATTACGGCACAAACCGCAGTGTCGTCAACGGCTATTTCTTTGAACGGCTTTCAATACTGCGTTTGGAAAAAGTAGCGTTAGTGCTTAAAGTTTTATGAAGGTCGCTTGACTTTGGTACGTACTGCTCTTGAGAATGTAGCTATACACCCCTGCAGAAAGGCCACTGAGATCAATCTCTGAGCCGCTGGAATAGTTTGCAACTTCCATTGCTTTTTGTCCAGTGCTTGAAAAAACAGTTAAACTTGCTTCGCTCAAATTATGGTGAATCTGTGCCGTACCCTGTGCGGGGTTAGGGTAAAATTTAGCCGTTTTTATGGATGATTCTTCCACACCTATTGAAGAGCTTTGGTATACCCGTACATAGTCTACAATCATAGGGCTCGATGTGAAACTAGAATCGATACTCCCTTGAATGGCGATGTTTAAGAGCAGGTATTGAGGTGCGTCAAAAGGCCAAGTACTTGCAGTTTGTGGACTGGGCTCATAGGTGTAATGTATCACGCTGTCCACGCTGAAAACCATTTTTTCTTCGCTCCATTCCAACGCATAGGTATGGAAACCAGTTGAGGCTCCACTGACGTACTGGCCACCTACATTGATGGTTCCGCCAAAGCTCGATGGTGTATGCATTGCACTTGAAACATAATCCTGATTGTGACCCCAATGCTCCATAATGTCTATTTCGCCACAAGCCGGCCACCCAGTCGTGCCGTAACCTTGCGTGTACCAGTAAGCACCCACTTCGGTAATGTTCTGTCCAAGCAACCAAATAGCAGGCCATGTACCCACGCCGGTGGGCAATTGCGCGCGAACTTCAACGCGGCCATAGGTGAAGGCAAATTTCGAATTTAAACGTGCTGAGGTATAGTCTTTGGTAACATTCTGATCGGTAAAGGACTCTTTTAGCGCAGTTAGATACAATGCGCCATTCTGTTGGTAGCTGTTTGTATCGCGGTTCGTATAATGTTGGATTTCTCCATTCCACCAGCTTTGTCCTGCATTCGGCAGTAGCGTTTGATGCCACCATTTTGAGGTGTCCACACCGCCTGTTCCATTGAATTCATCGGCCCACACTAGAGTGTCATAGACTTGTGCATTTAAGGAGTGAAGTGATAGGGTCAGAAAGAGTAGGAGTGTTTTTTTCATGTCGCGATTTATAAGGCGTCTAAACTCGCAATACTGCGCGACTAAAAAAACTTTTTTTCAAGACATCTCTAGGACAAAAAAAGCCGGCCCAGAGGCCGGCTTTGCAATTATAAACGTTTGAAGTTTTGAATGATTTCCTCTCCGGTTTCAGTATTGATATAGGTTTGTTGGATCATGTCGGCACCCACTTTCGTGTAGTCGATGGACCATTCACCTGCATAACCTTCTATGGAACCCACCTGAGCAACTTCCGTTACGCTTCCATCACCATTGTCGATAAACGCGCCATATCCGAAGTCCGCATGCTCTATGGAATCGTCTGACCACGTATGGTACCAAACAAAATGACCGCCACCAATCATTTTAATTTCTTTGAAATCAGTTACGCCTTCAATCGGGTTGCGCGAACTAAGTTGCCATAATCCATCATAAGGTGAAGCTTTACCTGTAAGACTGCTCCAGCTTTCGTAAAGATCAAAAGTGGAACTGTCCTCAAGTTGCATGCCCTTGATTTCTTGTTCAAACCCACGCGTTGTTTTGCTTATGTTCAATTCAAACACGGTACCTGAATCAACAATGCCGTTAGCATTGTACAAAGGCGTCTCATAGAGCTTGCCATTTTTAGTTTGAACAGTACCGGCTCCAATAGAGGGACTGCCTGTTACGTCATTCCATGTAGCGAACATATAGCGGCCTTCAGCGTAGATTTTAATTTGCTGTGGCTCAAATGTTGCGGTGGAATCGGCATACGTCCAAACGGATTTGTCTAGCGAATAGGCCCCGTCTTCAAGAATGGGCGGTTCTGGGGTGGACACGAGGTCCTCTTGTGGCGCTGCACAGGAAATAGCGAGTAACCCTGCAGCCACCAAAAATGTGGTCGTTTTCATAATGTGTTGGTTTTGTTCTTTCTAAAGATAAGAAAAATAACCAACTGATTGTGAGGGCTTTATTAATGACCCGATGGTCCTTTAATCCCGGCATTTATTTCGATATCAATGAAATTCTCTTGCGGGGTGATGGGGCAGGAATAGCCGTCAGTATACGCGCAATAGGGATTGTAGGCATAGTTAAAATCTAAGACCATGGTGGTTCCTTCAGGTATGGTGATATCCATGAATCGGCCCGTGCCGTAGGTGCTCACCCCAGTTGTTTTATCCATAAAGGGGAGGAAGAGGTGGTCCTTGTATTCTTCTATGGCCATCAATCGCTTGCTTTGGTAGAGGAACAACGCTAAAGTTTGTCCACGCAGTTCAAAGGTCGCCTTGGCATAACGGCGGTATTCTCGGCTTACACCAGAACTGGTGGCCATATTGAACCATGGTTCATTTTCGAGCACCAGAATTTGCGCCTCAACGGCCAACTCCGGATTATAGCTGAAGAATTCATGTCCGTGGAAGGCTGCGCGCTCTTCAGGTTTGAGAGGACTCGTCGCAGAATCGGTATAAAAATCGTCCAATTCCTGTTGGTACTTCAACACCTCTATTCGTTCCGGAGTAGCTAAAGGAACCAAGTCGCCTACAACTTCATTAGGCACTTCAAAGCTCAAGCTGTAGTGGTCGATTTTCAAACCATCACCTGTTGCACGCACGACACCAACGCCACGGCACTTGCCCATGTGGGGTGAATTCAGACGCTCGTTGAACCAAAAAGTGTTTCCATTTCTATACCAATGGCGTTCGAAAGCCTCGAAGGTCCATGCGCTTTCTCTTCGGAAATAAGGTGCGGCCCATGCGCTAAATTCCCCTAAGTTCCAATACTCATCGCCGTCGGTGCCTTGGAAGACGCTTTTGTCATTATAAAAGGCTCCGAAATAAATAGCCGAATCTGCAGTAGCGGCAGCGAGGTGCCATTGGTCTATGAATGCATCAAGTGTTTGTTCTTCGGGGTGTGCATTACGAATTTCTTTCGCTATGTAATGACCTAGTCGATTGTTCCCTTCCTTGTTCAAGTGCAGTTCATCGAATATGAACAACGCTGGATCCACTTGTCCATTGTTATCAGTGAGCCAAGGCCAGCAATCCATGAAGTGGTAGTTGTATGCCTGGGCCAATTCCTCGAGTTGACTGTTGACCGCTTTATACCTCGCGAGGTGATCCCATCGAGAAGGCGAAGGTTTTGGTGAAAGAAGAAATACGGGAAGGTCAGGGTGCGTATACTGGATCCAATTCATAAGTTTCCAAGCGTCTGATTGAATATCAAATACTTTTCTTTGGTTTCCGTCTTCCTCTACATGCACAATATCATTATCCCCTTCATAGATAACGAGGATATCTGGTTCGGTGCCTGAAATGAGTTGCTCCTTGTAACGGTAAAGATCGTCGAAACACGAGCCTCCGATGCCGGCATTGACCACTTCGTATTCCGGGAACCATACAGCCATGTTATCCCAGAGTCGAAAGGTGGAGCTTCCGGCGAAAACAATCCTTGATTTTTCGTGAGGGAGTTTCTCAGTCGCTTTGATAATCTGACGTACGTCTTTGTCATAATTCTGACCGCATTGACCGTGGGTAAGAGGAGCGTAGAGGAATAAAACGAAAACGGTAAATAATAGGCTCTTGTGCATGACGGCTCTTATTTTGGAGGCAAGATAAAGTTAATTTCTTCGTTGACGTCTTGCCTATTAAAAGGTGAATAAAGCCCCTTAAGTGCCCGAAACGTTACTTTGTCCTGTAATTGTCCGGCGCTTGTCTTGGTGGAAGTTGTTATTATTGTAATAGATAACGACAAGCGCCCGAAAAGCCTTGTTTTTACTGTAGTTTTAGTCGGTTTTGAATACGATGCAAATGGTATTCGAGTGCCGTTTTTTTTACGCAAACCCTACCTTATGAGGGGTGTAACCGCCTGAAACTGTGATTAAATGTATTTCTGACCTATTAAAACTCAAAAGTCCTGCGAAACGGGAATTTTAGAATGAAGACACACAAAGAAATTTACTTAGGCGCTCAAAAATTGGCCACCTCTTTTGATGAAGTTAGTGGAACAGAGGTTAAGATTGAGGGTGAGACTTACTATAAAATAGCGAACTACGACGCAATGCGCCCATTCTTTATGAGCATCGTAAGTAATTCAAACCACTGGATGTTTTTATCGAGCACGGGGGGATTAACGGCTGGACGTAAAAACAGCAATTTTGCATTGTTTCCCTATTACACGGACGATAAAATCACAGAGTCTTCAGAGACGACTGGGTCGAAGACGGTATGTTTGGTTACCCGTTCTGTTCAAACGAGTTTGTGGGAACCGTTCTCCTCGAAATATGAAGGCGTGTATAACTTAAGTCGCAACCTCTACAAAAACTCCTACGGTAATAAGGTAAAGTTTGAGGAAGTGAATCACGACTTAGGTTTAACCTTTAGTTACGAATGGAACTCGAGTGATAAATTTGGTTTTGTCCGTAAATCCGCGTTAATCAATAACGGTGCATCGGCTGTTTCAGTCCAATTCATTGATGGACTCCAAAACTTGCTTCCTTATGGAGTAGAAGATGCGCTTCAGAATGCAAGCAGTAATCTAGTGGATGCCTATAAGAAGTGTGAACTCGAGGCCTCGGTAGGTTTAGGTCTGTTTTCCCTAAGTGCTATCATCGTAGATAAGGCAGAACCAAGTGAGGCTTTACGTTCAAACGTGGCCTGGTCGCTTGGCAGACCAAACGCGACCAAACTATTGTCTTCAAAGCAATTGAATGCTTTCAGAAAAGGTGAATGGCCTACACAAGAAGTTGATATTAAGGCGGAGCGTGGTGCATATATGATTTGCGACACCGTAGATCTGGATGCGGGTGCATCAGAGCACTGGAGTATTTTAGCGGATGTCAATAAAGGACCTGTTGAAGTCGCTAATCTCATGGCAGCTTTAGAACGTCCAGAAGCCCTAAAGGCGGAGGTCGCTGCAGATGTAGAAGAGGGTTCAGCGCATCTTGTGGAATTGGTCGCCGCTTCAGACGGTTTGCAACTTACGAATGATCGATTATTAAACATTCGCCATTTCGCAAATACCATGTTCAACATCATGCGTGGCGGGATATTTGACGATAATTATACCATCGAGAAGGCCGATTTTACCAACTACATTCACAAGGCAAACATTGAGTTGTTTAAAAGAGTTGAGGCGACGTTGAAAGAGCTTGAGGAGACCTTTACACTTCAAACATTGAAGAGCATCGCTGCCGACGCAACTGATGCAGATTTCAAACGCTTGAGTTACGAATACCTCCCGCTAAAGTTTAGTCGTCGTCATGGTGACCCATCGCGCCCTTGGAATAAATTTTCGATCAACACGCGCAATGAAGTTGATGGATCTAAGATCTTAGATTATCAGGGAAACTGGCGAGATATTTTTCAGAATTGGGAAGCATTAGCGCATTCCTACCCTGAGTTTATGGAGGGAATGATTCATAAATTCTTAAATGCAACCACATTTGATGGCTACAATCCCTACCGCGTCATCAAAGACGGCTTTGATTGGGAAACCATTGAACCAGATAACCCTTGGTCTTATATTGGTTATTGGGGCGATCATCAAATCATCTACCTCCTCAAATTCCTCGAGTTCATTGAAGAATATTACCCTGGAACTTTAAAGGAATACTTTACCCAAGACCACTTTGTCTATGCGAATGTTCCTTACCGTATCAAGGAGTATGGAGATCTTCTAAAAGATCCTAAGAACACTATTGATTTTGACCATGAGGCTGAAGAGGCTATTCAAGCAAAACGTGCAAGCCTCGGTATTGACGGCGCCTTAATTGTCAACGCGAATGAGGCCATTCACAAGGTGAATTTTATTGAGAAAATCCTGGCAACAGTGCTCGCAAAGGTTTCAAACTTTATTCCTGAAGGTGGAATTTGGATGAATACCCAGCGCCCGGAATGGAATGATGCCAATAATGCCTTAGTAGGTAACGGCGTCAGCATGGTTACGTTGTATTATTTGCGTCGATTCCTAAGTTTTATGGACGGGTTGCTTGCTGATGCGGGTGAAGAAGTGAAGATTTCAGCGGAATTGGCCACCTTCTTTACTAGTGTTAAAACAACGCTCGAGTCCCATCAAAATTTGTTAACTGGCTCCATTTCAGACGCCGATCGCAAGCGCGTTTTAGACGGTGTCGGTGAGCCAGCGAGTACTTACAGAAAACGCATTTATGAAAAAGGCTTTTCAGGAACGTATACTTCCGTTTCTTTAGCTGACGTTCGTTCGTTTGCACAGACTGCAACTGCGTTCATGGAGCATTCAATCGACGCAAACAAGCGCAAGGACGGATTGTACCATGCTTACAACCTAATGACGGTTACAGAATCGGGTGTTAAAATCAGCTATCTGCCAGAGATGCTTGAAGGTCAAGTGGCCGTTTTGAGTTCAAAATATTTAAGCGCGCATGAAGGCGCTGGGGTTTTAGATGCCTTGAAAGCAAGCGCCTTATTCCGTGAAGATCAATACAGCTACATTTTATATCCGAACAAAGAGCTGCCCCGATTCGTCGATAAAAACTGTATTCCAGCGGCCCGTGCTGAAGCCTCAGAGCTCGTTAAAGTATTGGTTGCGGACGGAAATAAAACCGTCGTACTGCGGGACCGTAATGGACAATACCACTTTAACGGTATGTTCAATAATGTCAACAGTTTGCATGCGGCGCTAGATGCACTGCCGGCAAAATATGCAGCCCTTGTGACGAAAGATCGGACATTGTTAGCAACTGTATTTGAGGAAGTCTTCGATCATAAATCGTTCACTGGACGTTCGGGTACATTCTTCGGTTACGAAGGGCTGGGGTCCATTTATTGGCACATGGTCTCAAAACTACTGCTCGCTACCTATGAAAATACAAATGCTGCGTTAGAAGGAGATGATCCTGCGCTCGTCGGTAGAATGTTCGACCATTACTTTGAAATTTTAGCGGGTATTGGTGCACACAAATCACCTGAATTATATGGTGCGTTCCCAACGGATCCGTATTCTCATACACCAGGAGGAAAAGGCGCGCAACAGCCGGGCATGACGGGACAAGTTAAAGAGGATTTGATCAGTCGCTTCGGAGAATTAGGCGTTCATGTCACGGGTGGCCAATTATCGTTTGTTCCAAAAATCCTTCGCAGCGAAGAGTTTTTGTCTGAGCCGAAAACATTCAACTACATCGCTTTAAACAACAAGAAAGAGCACATTGAACTTCAAGCAGGTTCGTTGGCCTTTACCTATTGTCAAGTTCCTATCGTTTACCGTTTAGGAGCTACCTCGAGCATTACCGTGATTACAGCATCCTCTACAAGCACTATCGAAGGAACAACACTGGGTAAAGAATGGACGAATGAATTGTTCCAGCGCACCGGTAAAGTCGTTCGATTAGAGGTAACCGTGGTTAAATAAGAATAGAGATGAAACGAGGACTAAGAACTATAGCCGCATTATTACTAGTTGCAGCAAGCTTATTTTCTTGTTCATCTAAAGAAACACCTATGACAAAATCTAAAGCCGCCGCTGAAATTTTAGGCAACCCTGAATACAGCGCTATTTCTTTTGGAGGCTACCGAGGAAAGGAGCGTGCTAAGCAACCTACCATCCCGCAGTTGAAGGAGGATTTGAAAATCATGTCCGCCATGGGCATTAAGATTTTACGCACGTACAACTTACAGTTGCCACATGCGTCGAATGTTTTAAAGGCCATTCGCGAATTGAAAGAAGAGGATCCGACGTTTGAAATGTACGTTATGCTGGGTGCTTGGATGGATTGTATGAACGCATGGACTGACCATCCCGACCATTCAATAGAAGATGCTGTAAACAATGAAAGTGAAATTCAAAAAGCGGTGCGCTATGCGAACGAATACCCTGATATCGTAAAGGTAATTGCCGTCGGTAACGAAGCGATGGTGCATTGGGCGGCGAGCTATTTTGTACATCCTTCGGTCATTCTCAAGTATGTGAATTACTTACAAAAGTTGAAAAAGATGGGGAAATTATCGCCGGATTTATGGATTACCTCCTCAGATAACTTCGCCTCTTGGGGCGGAGGAGAATCGGACTACCATTTGCCTGAATTAGAAGAACTAGTTAAAGCAGTAGACTATGTCAGCGCACACACGTATCCGTTTCACGATACGCACTATAACAATGCCTATTGGGATAGTCCCGCCGCAGATGAGGTAGGGTATTCTGACCACGACCGGGTACTTTCAGCCATGCAGCGTGCAGCTTTTTACGCACAAGGTCAATACGAAAGTGTGAAGGCTTATGTGCACGGAATTGATCCGGAAAAGCCTATACACATTGGAGAGACGGGATGGTCTTCTGTCAGCGTTGGTTTCTACGGCAACAACGGTTCTTTTGCTGCAGATGAATATAAACAAGCGTTGTACTATCAAGCCATGCGTGAATGGACGGATGCGGAGGGCATCAGCTGTTTTTATTTCGAAGCATTTGATGAGCAATGGAAAGATCCTAACCATCCGGACGGATCAGAGAATCACTTTGGTTTAATCACGCTGGATGGAAAGGCAAAGTTTGCCTTGTGGGAATCAGTGGATAGGGGAGATTTTGAAGGATTATTTAGAGGTGGCAATCCCATTACTAAAACCTTTGAAGGAGATACAACGGCGATGCTCCAAACGGTAAGTGCGCCTAAAAGAAGAAAATAATGAAGCGTATATTTTCGATGCTACTAGGTCTTGCAGTTCTGACGGCCTGTACAACAATGCCAGTAGAAGAAGCGGTAGTTACAGTACCAGACAACTCTTCGAACTACTTCAAAGCGATCTGCTATCATCCTGTTCCTGCCGGAGATACGCTCCGCAGCTGGGAAACGCTGGATCAGGACCTTGCGCTCATGAAGGAGGCAGGTATCACAACAATCCGTGTTTATGTCCCCATCACTGAGGAGGCCGTTTTGGATAAAATAGCGGCTGCAGATATGCGGGTCATTACAAGTTTTGGTTACAATCAAGACAGTATATACGATATTCTATCAGGCAGTTTTATCGACTATGTGGACCAATTCAAAGCTCACCCTGCTATTTTCCTCTGGGAATTAGGAAATGAGTACAACTACCACCCGGAGTGGTTTGGCGACGATTTGAATAATTGGTACAATGCCTTAGAACAAGCGGTAGATGCGATACACGCCATAGATACACTGCACCCGGTAACCACTGCGCACGGTGAAATCCCTGATTCTTTGGCACTGTACAAAGGCCGCAATCTTGACATGTGGGGCTTTAACGTCTACCGTTGGGATGTGCCTGGGTCGTTCTTTGCGGATTGGGCAAAGACCAGCGATCAACCGTTTTATTTTTCCGAAGTGGGCACGGATAGTTACATGACCGTAGCAACAGATTCCTTTGCACAAGGGGAGAACCAGAACGCACAAGCTGCTGCTGTTGCACATATTTTAGATGAAATTTTGGCACATGAGGGCCAATTCCAAGGGATCACATTGTTCTCTTTTACCGACGGTTGGTGGAAAGCAGGCAATCCCGATACACAAGATATTGGCGGTTGGGCGCCTCACAGTTCTGGCGTACCTTATGACGGCTCACCAAACGAAGAGTATTGGGGTATTGTGGATATCAATAGAGCGAAAAAGCAGGTTTTTGAGGTGGTCAAAGAGCGTTTCACAAAAGCACAATAGCATGAGAAAATCGGTTTGGTTCTTACTTTCAGTCATTGCCCTAGTCAGTTGTACATCAAAAAACACAATCAACATGAATGTTTTTGAAACCTCCGCGAGCGGCAATTTACATGCGGTTAAAGATGATTTTCAGAAAACAGAACAACATTCAGCCGTTACGATTGACACGAAAAAAAGAAAACAAACCATCATAGGCTTTGGCGGCGCTTTCACTGAAGCCACAGCGCATAACATCAACTTACTAAGTCCTGAAAATAGAGCAGCAATTATTGAAGCGTATTTCGGTGAAGAAGGTGCAGCGTATTCATTGACGCGCACACACATGAATTCTTGCGATTTTTCTGTTTCAAATTATTCCTACACCCCGGTTGAAGGAGATACGTTGCTTGAGCACTTCAACATCGACCCGGATCGCGCAGATATCCTTCCAATGATTAAAGATGCACAAGGGGTTTCAAAAGAAGGGTTTAAGATATTTGGTTCCCCATGGTCGGCAGCACCGTGGATGAAGGACAACAATAACTACGTAGGCGGGAAACTCAAAAAAGAATACTACCATACGTGGGCCTTGTTTTTTAGCAAATATGTTGACGCCTATCGTGAAGAAGGTATTGATATTTGGGGTTTTACGGTAGAAAACGAGCCGAACGGTAACGGGAATAATTGGGAGAGTATGCATTACTCGCCTGAGGAAATGACTGATTTTGTCGTGAATCATCTAGGGCCTCAGCTCGAAGCCGACGGAAAAGGCAATCTCATTATCATGGGATACGACCAGAACCGCCAGGGAGTCCCCGAATGGGCAGATGCGATGTACCGTGACGATACCACAAAGCGCTACTACGACGGTATGGCCGTGCATTGGTACGAGAGTACCTATGACTATTTTCCAGATATGCTTGACTATGCGCGACAGGCGGCACCTGAGAAGATCTTACTTCAAACTGAAGCATGTATAGATAATCAGGTCCCTGTTTGGCGCGATGATGCTTGGTATTGGCAAAAAGAGGCGACCGATTGGGGCTACTACTGGCGAGAAGAAGAAAACCGCTACCTCCATCCGAAATACGCACCGGTGAATCGCTATGCAAGAGACATTATCGGATGTTTGAACCATTGGGTTCAGGGCTGGGTAGATTGGAATATGGTTTTAGATACGCAGGGCGGGCCTAATTGGGCTAAAAACTGGTGTATCGCACCCATTATCGTCGATCCCGAAAAGGATGAGGTTTACTACACACCGCTTTATTACGTGATGAAACATTTTAGTAAGCACATCCGTCCTGGAGCGCAAGTCCTGGAGGTGAACCACACGGACGGTGACCTCATGGTAACGGCAGCTGAAAATGAGAATGGCTCCATCGTAGTAGTGGTCTTTAACGAGGGTGAGCAGCCAAGAAGTTTTGATTTGAACATTAATGGAACGGAGCGATTGATTGCTATTGAGGCGCAAGCCCTTCAAACCATTGTAATAGCACCTAAACAATAGTCTTATGAGTGAAGTAGCGTCAACAAAAGTTCCTATGGGCCAGAAGATTGCTTTTGGAGTTGGAATGTTAGCGAATCAGATGTTCCCAGCTGCCATGAGTATTTTCATGGTCGTGTTGGTACAAGATTTAGGTTTTCCTGGATGGATGTGGGGGGTAATCTTTTTCGCGCCTCGTGCTTTTGATGCCATTTTAGATCCTATCATGGGTTTTATCTCTGACAATACACGTTCGCGCTGGGGTCGTCGAAGAAAGTATGTTTTCGTTGGCGCGTTATTAATGGGTATTTCCTTCATCTTATTGTGGCAAGTCTACCGTGAAAATACACTGCCCTACAACTTTACATATTTCTTACTTTGGTCGTTCGTGTTCTATTTAGGTCTTACCATTTTCGGAGTACCGTACGTCAGTATGGGCTATGAGATGAGTAATGATTTTCACGAGCGCACGACAGTGATGGCAATCTCGCAATGGATTGGTCAATGGGCATGGGTCATTGCGCCTTGGTTTTGGGTCATTATGTACGACCCTGAATGGTTCCCATCTGGAGATGTGGCGACTCGGACCCTGGCAGTCTGGGTAGGCGTTGTATTTACGATCTGTGCTATGGTACCTGCGATTTTCATTAAAGGAGAATCCACCTTAGACCGGACCGATTATGAATCCCTGAGCCTTGGAAATATCATTCGCAGTTTAGGAAGCATTCGCAGAAGTTTCGTTGAGGCATTTGCATTGCCTTCCTTCCGTAAGTTGTGTATCACGACGTTCTTAATCTTTAACGGCTTCAATACTATAGCGAGTTTTACCTTCTTCATCATAAAGAGTCATTTGTTTAACGACGATGCCTCAGCCGTGGGAGTTTGGCCTACACTCTTTGGTAGTGTTGGTGCACTTGTGACAACGTTCTTGGTCATTCCTATTGTAGCTAGAATGTCAAAAACATTAGGTAAAAAGCGTGCTTTCATCATCTCTCAGAGCATCTCCATCATTGGATACATTATGCTTTGGTTCTTGATGGTTCCAGGGAAACCGTACCTGTTTTTATTCGCACTACCGTTCCACTCTTTCGGTATCGGTGGTTTGTTTACCATCATGATGTCTATGACGTCAGATGTTTTGGACATCGACGAATTGAAAACCGGAAAGCGTCGTGAAGGTGTGTTCGGTGCCATCTATTGGTGGATGGTGAAGCTTGGCTTTGCTTTTGCCGGAGCATTAAGTGGATTGATTCTCACGCTGGTGAATTACCAAAGTGGTGCAGTGGCGCAACCGGAAGGTGCTGTAGACCAATTAAGAATGGTCTTCTCTGGACTACCTATACTCTGTACGCTGATCGCTATTGCCGTGATGTGGAATTATGGTGTCGATGAAAAATATGCGCGTGAGGTCCGCGCGAAATTGGACCAACGAAACCAATAAATCGATTAATTTTTTAAGGACGAAATCATGTCGTTTAGAAAGGAAAAATTCATGTCATTGGCCGGTATTACGGCTGTTGAGCATCCTTTAGAGGAGCTAAAAAGTATTAGTCGAGAGTTGCTAGATGCTGGAATTCATGGCATCTGCTTTAGCGCCTATGACGAAGGCCAGCAGCCCGGTGACCAGCTCACGGAAGCTCAGGTTCGAAGAAAATTGAGCATTCTTAAGCCGCACATCTCGTGGGTACGCACCTTTTCCTGTACCGAGGGTAATGAGTTCATCGCTCAGATTGCACACGAAATGGGTATTAAAACTCTAGTCGGTGCATGGTTGGGGGACGATCTAGAGAAAAACGAAGCGGAGATTGCAGGCCTTATCGCTTTGTGTAAGGAAGGTGTAGTCGATGTCGCTGCCGTGGGGAACGAAGTGTTGTACCGTGAAGACCTTGAAGCGCCGGAATTGGTAAAATATATTGAGCGTGTAAAGGCTGAGGTTTCTGGTGTGCCCGTGGGTTATGTAGATGCCTATTATGAATTTACAGATCACCCAGAAGTCAGTGATGTATGTGATGTTATTCTGGCGAATTGTTACCCGTATTGGGAAGGCTGTGCTTTAGACTATTCGTTAATGTACATGAAACAGATGTACATGGAGGCAAAGATTGCCGGGAAGGGCAAGCCTGTATTAATCACTGAAACCGGTTGGCCGAGCAGTGGTCAAAGTATTGGTGGTGCGCAGGCCTCTTTTGAAAATAGCTTGAAGTATTTCATCAGTGCTCAGCGCTGGTCTGCTGCCGAAGACATTCCGATGTTCTATTTCTCTTCGTTCGATGAAAGTTGGAAGATTGAGAAGGAAGGCGATGTAGGTGCCTCTTGGGGCCTTTGGGACAAAGATGAGCACCTGAAGTTTTAACTCTACCAAACGTACTTAGAACTGCACGATTTAGTTGCATCTTTGCAGGATGGAACACAAAAGCGGTTTTGTTAATATCATTGGGAATCCCAACGTTGGGAAAAGCACCCTGATGAACGCTATGGTCGGTGAGCGACTGAGCATCATCACACCTAAGGCACAAACGACGCGTCACCGCATCTTTGGGATCCTAAACGAGCCGGAATATCAGATTGTATTTTCAGATACTCCGGGTGTTATTCAGCCGGCGTACAAAATGCAAGAGCACATGATGAAATTCGTGTCAGATGCTTTTGAAGACGCCGATGTTTTCTTGTATTTGGTGGAACCGGGTGATCGTGCGTTGAAAGATGAGGGCTTTTTTCAAAAATTGGCCAACACCGCAGTCCCTGTGCTGTTGATTGTCAATAAGATTGATACCACCACACAGGAAGCGCTAGAAGAGGAAGTTGGGTACTGGCAGACCAGTTTGCCAAATGCTGAGATTATTCCCATTAGCGCCCTCGAAGGGGCGAATACAGACTATTTATTGAGCCGACTTAAAGAATTGGTCCCGGTGAGTCCGCCGTATTTTGATAAAGACGCGCTCACGGATAAAACGGAACGCTTTTTTGTTAGTGAGATTATCAGAGAACAAATCCTCCTGAATTATAAGAAAGAAATCCCGTACAGTGTTGAGGTAGATGTTGAGGAATTCAAGGAAGAAGAGGATATTATACGCATGCGATGCATCATTTATGTTGCCCGCGATTCTCAAAAGGGCATTATAATAGGCCACAAGGGAAGTCGATTGAAGGCAGTAGGAATAGGTGCGCGTAAACAATTGGAAGCATTTTTCGCTAAGAAGGTGCATGTGGAGACCTTTGTTAAGGTGAAAAAGAACTGGCGCGACAACGATTTACAATTGAAGCGCTTTGGTTATAAGAATTAATTATGAGTAACATCGTTGCCATTGTGGGACGCCCAAATGTTGGGAAAAGCACACTATTTAACCGTCTAATCCAGCGCCGTGATGCTATCGTTGATAGTGTTGCCGGTGTCACACGTGATCGCCATTACGGCAAGAGCGATTGGAATGGAAAGGAATTTTCTGTCATTGATACTGGCGGTTACATCGAAGGCTCGGAAGATATTTTCGAAGCTGAAATTCGCCGTCAGGTAGAATTAGCGCTAGAAGAATCCACTGTGGTCCTCTTCGTTTTAGATCTGCAATCGGGATTAACAGAGTTTGATAAAATCATTTCTGAACTGCTGCGCAAGACCGAAAAGCCAGTGGTGTACTGTGTGAATAAAGTGGATAATAGCATGCTTGAATTAGATGCTACGGAATTCTACGGCCTAGGTATTGAGAAATACCACACTATTAGTGCAGTAAACGGAAGTGGAACGGGTGATTTGCTCGATGAATTGGTTTCTTACATGGATGAAAATCCAGTAGATGACTACGATGACCTGCCTAAAATGGCTATTGTTGGACGTCCAAATGCAGGTAAATCGTCCATCGTGAATGCGTTGTTCGATGAGGAGCGCAACATCGTTACGGAAGTTGCAGGTACCACTAGAGATACGGTAAACACCCGCTTTAACAAGTTTGGTTTTGATTTCATGTTGTTGGATACTGCCGGTCTTCGCAAGAAGGGTAAGGTGCATGAAAACTTAGAATTCTATTCTAACATGCGGTCTGTACGTGCCATCGAACACGCAGATGTATGTATGATGATTGTAGATGCAACCCGTGGATTTGAAGCACAAGACCTCTCCATCGTTTCCTTAGTAGAAAAGAATAAAAAGGGTTTAGTTGTTGTTGTAAATAAGTGGGATTTGGTAGAAAAATCGACCAACACTATTCGCGATGCAGAAGCCCATATTCGCAAGAAATTAGAGCCATTCACTGATTTTCCGATCATCTTTACAAGTGCCCTCACAAAGCAACGTGTTTTAAAGGCATTTGAAGAAGGGGTCAAGGTATACGAGCGTAGAAAGCAGAAGATATCCACCAGCAAGCTGAATGACACCATGCTGGAGATTATTAAGGGATTTCCGCCACCAGCAGTTAAAGGGAAATATGTCAAAATTAAATTCTGTACGCAGTTGCCGACAAGGACGCCTCAGTTTGCCTTTTTTGCCAATCTACCACAATATGTGAAAGAGCCCTACAAACGCTTCTTAGAAAATAAGATGCGTAAGGAGTTTGATTTCCACGGTGCCCCAATAGAAATATTTTTCCGTCAGAAATAATTACAATTGATAGGTAATGACTGCATTGCCTTGTGCGATGACTAGAACGGGTGGACCGGTCGTGGTCAAGCGTCCGGCTTTTGCGTTCGATCCATCGAATTGTGTAATGTTCGAAACGGGCTCGTTGAGCAGGGTAACGTGTATCGTATTGTCGTCGCACATAATAATGCCCGTACCTCCAGGATAGGCTGCTACAGACATGATGTTTCTTTGATCAATGGCTAGGGTGTATGTTCTGTTTGCGCTTTGTACGGTAATAGCTTCGTTGGACCAATAAATACGGCCGTAGCTCTGTTGTTCTAAGCCTATTAAATCGTTGAGATCGTGCTCTAAAATCTCGACTGTTCCATCCCACCGTTGTTCTTGGAGCTCTCCTTCTTCGCCTACGCGAATAATGCTAGGTAAAGTGCCCGGAGAAAATACCCAGGGCTTTGTTGTTCCGGGGAGTGCATAGGTTTTAATTCTGCTTTCTCCACGTCTGTTTAAAATGAACGCCTGTTCTAGCGTTGAGGTAATGATGTAATCTTTCCCGCCGCGTTGGTATAAAAATGGACGTTGCGTGAGGGGTCCATTGGCTGCGTCTGTTTTCCAGCCCTCCACCCGTTTACCATCACTAGTAAAGTTGTACAACCGATCATCACAAGGGATAAGGAACCTGTAGTTTCTATTCTTATCGTAATCCACTACCGTAAGGCCTAAAGTCGTCGTCGAAGGGAGTTCGATGGGGAAGGCTTCCACATTTCTTCCCAATAGATCAATGCAATGGAGTTGGTTGGAAGTGGTAAAGACCAATTGGTATTTATCATTTTTGAATAAATCTACTTGCTGGATTGGACCCACAACCGCCTCGCCCAATTTCTTCGACCACTGTACTTCACCGGCTTCGTTCAGCCAATACAGTGTATTAGTCTCGTCTTGTACGACCACATTATTCACTCCGGATCGATGATTTTTAACGAGAAATGGCCCGGAAATGACAGGAGCTTCTAATGATGTAGACCACAGATAAGAGCTGCTTACGGCTTGCTCTTTTTGACTTTGAATCGAGAGTGAACCGAACGCGAGAGCCTCTTTTACTTCTACAGAACCCACTAACAGCGCATTATTAAAGTTGCCTGGCCATTGTTCGCTAGGGCAAAATGCGGTTTCTGTGAATCCTTTTAAACTAGTGGCGAAAGTAAGGTGATCCGCTTTGTTTAGCGCTTCAGAGAGCGGATCAAAAGCTTCCATAGCATCCCAAGTTTTACCTAAGCCAATCTCACTCATATAGACCTCAAGGATTTTTGCATTTGGTGCAATAGCTAAGACCTCATCATTGATGGTCCATGACGGGGTTCCTAGATCAGAAAAGAACCAGCCGTAGAGGGCGCTGAATAAAAATTTATGCTGCTCTTTTAATGTGCCACTCCTGCGTGCGTCCACAGTAGCGGTAGTTGAAGACAGTTCTGTGAGTAGCGCGCCTACTTCCTTTGAACCACCTGTTTTAAGTGGTAATAAGCAAATGGTAGCATCGCCATAGCCAACTCTAATAAAGTCACCGGTTAAATTTGTCGTGCTGAAAAGGATGGGGTCCACATTTGCTTCAGTTGTGATGCGTTGTGCAGATTTAAGTCTTTGTTTTTGAGCTCTATAGCTATTAAATGAGCGCAGCCAGACATCCATTCTATCCGTTTTCATTCCGAGCGCATAAGTGGATGAGGAAGCGACAAAAGCACTGAGTGTCGCGTATCTCACACTTCCCGTAAATGTGTTGAGGAAGACTTGGGCACTGTCTGGACAGAGCGAAACAGAAGTGCCGATGAGTTTATTCTTTCGTAAAGCAAGATCAATCTCACTCCAGGACGCAATGTGGGTCATCCAACTCCAATCCTGTTTAAAGAACTGGCCCCCGAGGGCTTCTATTTCTTTGTGCTGAATGAACAGATTCATGATATCGGCTTTTGACGCACTGTTCCATAGCGAAGTGAATTGGTCATCTTTCACAAGACTGAATCCATTGGCACGCTGGTTTAACAAATCTTGTAGAAGTGCCGATTTTTTACTGATGGTCCACGTAGAACCGACTTTGAACCCATAGAGGCTATCAATGGAATAAATGGTCTCGTTTTCGCTCATGGAACCGCCCTGACCCAGCGTGTCTTTAAAGGTCCAGATCCAATCAAATTTATCCGCACCGGAGGCAACCAAAGCACCAGTCCAAGGTCCATTGCTGTATTTATTTAGCGCAGCGACATCAATGGCTTGAACATAGGGTAGGGCAATGGAATCAGAAAAGGCTGTGAATTTTTCAGCGTCATTAACACGTACAATAAGCGGCGCATCCACAGGCAACATTGCGGGAGCGGAAACGGGCGCGGCATCTTTGCCACATTGCGTGAAGGCGATTGCTACAAGAAGTAAAGCACTGAATTTGACCAATTTCATTTGCGGCGAATTTATACCTAAAGCTACGCTGCCGTTCGCACTACTTTAGAGTGTAAATCCTACAGTTTTTCACAAATCGAAGAGGTTCAATTGGCTCGGTAGAAGTTGGAAGCTTTTGCGGTGGTGTTCCGTGGCTCCGTGGGTCTTAATGCCTTCTCGATGTGCTTTCGTTGGGTAGCCGGCGTTGCGCTCCCAGCCGTAGTGCGGATGGGCCAGTGCCAGTTCACGCATAACATCGTCGCGGTAAGTTTTTGCAAGGACCGAAGCGGCTGCAATATTCTGGTAGGTAGCGTCTCCTTTGACTTGGCAGTGGTGAGGGATGTTTTGATAAGGATGAAATCGGTTCCCATCGACGGCGATAAAGTGGGGTTGGGGATCCAATTGTGCAATGCTCCTATGCATCGCTTCGATACTTGCGTTCAAGATGTTCATCGAATCTATCTCCTCCGGACTTACGTGGGCAACTGCCCAGGCAATTGCTTCCTTTTCTATAATGGGTCGAAGCAGGTTGCGTTGTTTTTCGGTCAGCTGTTTGGAGTCGTTAAGCAGGTCATTTTTAAAATGAGGCGGTAAGATCACTGCAGCAGCCGTTACTGGCCCAGCAAGACAGCCACGACCCGCTTCATCCGTACCGGCTTCAATGATGACTATAGGCGAATGCTGGCGTTTCATTCCTGCAATGCTTCGATGAGTGCAGCGGCACTCTGTTCCCAATTAAAAAAGTCACCTCGCTGCAGCGCTCGCTCACGCCAGATCGAATTTTCTGTAGTGATTTGTTGCAAAGCGGCGCTCCACGCCTCCACATCATAAGTAGAAACGAGCAATCCTGCAGTACCCACCACTTCAGTCAACGCACTGTTTTTTGAAGCAATGACAGCCGTTCCACACTGCATGGCTTCTACTAATGGAATGCCAAATCCTTCCATGGCACTGGGCATGCAATAGGCAGTGGATCCACCGTAAAGCGCTTCAAGCGCCGGTCCTGAAAGTCTGCCCAACCAATCGATCCGGTCCGCATGTTTCAAAGAATTCCGAACGGCCTCGAAGGCAGGGTCTTTAAAGTGTGCGGCACCGGCAATTTTTAAGCGATGAGTGGCAGTGGGGTGTTTGGCGACCCAATGATCGAATGCCAGCAAAAGTGTGCGAAGATTTTTTCTAGGAGTAAGTGCGCCTACTGCACAGAAGTAGGGCGATTCGGTTTCCATTTGGCCCGGTTTCATTTGCTGTTGTGGCGCATTATACGTCAGTGCAATTTTTTCGGGAGGTATGCCATAGGTGTTCGCGATGTCCTCAGCGCTCCATTGACTAACGGTAAAGATTTGTTGTGCTTGAGCAGCACCCTTTCGAATCTGTTTTCGGTAATAGGTGGCTACATTATTTGGAACCCATTCTGGGTGGTGTTCAAAATTTAGATCGTGAATGGTGAGCCATTGTGGTATTGTGGTTTTTGCTGGAAGTCCATCCGGCGACCAATACAAATCTATACGAAGCTTCTTCAATGCGCGAGGCACGGAAAAGTCATTCCACAGCGTCCAGAGCAAAGGGTGACGCGCCTGCGGAGCAACAACATGGAAGTGAACATTTGGGAAGTCTAAAGAGCATTGGTCCGTAGCAATGCCACGGTCAAGCAGCAAATGAAATTCATGCTGAGGAAAAGTGGGAATGATCTGCTCAAGCATACGCAGGGTATAAATCCCTGTGCCTTCGAGTTTGTTTGGCAACAGCCATCGAGCATTAACCGCAATTTTCATAGTTTCAAATGTACAAAAGCAGCGACTTGCACGTTACTAAAGCGGTATATTCGCCGACAATTCCTTGTTGAGGACAAAACCATGGCCAATCGATTGTTGGATTTTCTTAAAGAACCCACCACTGCTTCCATAGCGAAGGGCAGCTTCATTGTGCTTTTCTTTAAGGTTGTTGGCGCATTAGGAGGCTACGTATTACTCTTCAGCTTGAGCGCTACAGGCGGTGAACGTGAGGTCGGGGTCTATGAAGTGGCTTTTACGTTGATTCTTATCGGCTCAACCATTGGACGTTGGGGGCTCGATACCCTATTGGTTAAAGCGCTCGGTCAGCAGCAGATGGAAGAAGCACCGTCAAGGCCGTTGTATTTAAAACTATTCACCCGTGTTTTAGGGGTTTCCGTCCTTATTTCTGCGGCAACCTTTGTTCTTGCGGCAACCTTTACCGATCTATTTTTCGATCAAACCCCCACCGCAGTGCTGACCACCGCATCTATCGCGATTGTTCCCTTTACCTTAATGTTGTTCAATGCTGAAGCGTACCGCGGATTGCACAAGCCGTTACTTTTTTCCTTGAATCAACACGGGACAGTGTATTTAGTGATTGCCGTGCTTCTGCTTATTGCACCCTGGTCCGATTGGAGTGGTGGTGCTATGGGAAGCGCCCAATTGGCCCTTATTGCACTGGTAGCTTTGAGCATGCTCTTCTTTTTATTGTCTTTCCAGCATATTCTGCGTCTCTGTAGTCCAGAGGCACCCGTCCCTAAGGCCTATTCGGGCGGATTATTCGCCTCAGCAACGCCCATGCTGATTTCCTCCGCGCTTTTTTTGGTCATGAGTTGGTCGGATACACTAATGCTGAGCTATTACCTCCCTGAAGAATCCGTAGGAGTGTACAGAATTGCATTTAAGATTACGACGTTAATTACTTTTGCCCAATTCGCGCTCAACACCGTAGTAACACCCATGATTGCGGGGCTTCATTCGGGCGGTTCGGGAATGGGCCATTTGGCCAAACGCGTGGCGACCTTAAACCTCTACACCGCGGGCCCGATCTTTTTATTGATTGTTCTTCTCGGTCCTTTTTTGATCGGGTTGTTTGGAGTCGAGTCAGCGGATAAAGCCTATCCATGGCTGCTCATTTTAGCTTTAGGCCAATTAGCCAATGCCTTTGCCGGTCCCGTTCTTAACGTATTGAACATGACCGGTTATGAGAAGAGCGCACGCAATACTATGCTCGTGATGGCAACTGCAAATGTTGCACTAAATGCACTTTTGATACCGCTTCTAGGGCCTTTGGGTGCGGCAATTGCGACGGCGTCCACCATGATTGGTTGGAATCTATGGGCCGGTATCCTTGTTTACAAATACCACGGCTTAATCACCGTGCCGTTTTTGGCTAAAAAGAATGCGGTATGATGAAATCAAAGGCGAATCTTTTTCTTATCGGCGCAGCGAAATCCGGAACCACAGCACTAGCCACGACTCTGGGACAGCATCCTGCAATTGCACCACTGCCCATCAAAGAGCCGGGTCATTTTAGTACGGATCTTCGTACCCCCGTTTTTTCCTCACGCTACAACCGACTCCTGCAATGGGATGAAGCGGCGTATTTTAAAAAAGGACGTCTCGAAGAACGTCATATTGGGTTTGTGGAAAGCGAATTGAATTATCAAAAATTGGTCAATCAAGCCCTTACGTCAAACCCCGATTCGAAGTACGTTTTAGACGCCAGCACAGCCTATCTATACAGCGCTAACGCCCCGGCTCAACTTCGTCATTATGCTGCGGATGCGAAAATTGTACTGCTTTTACGCAACCCTATCGAACGCGCCTACAGCCATTATACGATGGCCTTAAAATATGGGATGGAGCAGGAGGGACCGCTGCAGGCATTCAAACGTGAGGCAGCATTGCACCCGGCGCATTGGGGACAGGACGAATGTTATTTAGAATTGGGCCACTACGCAAAACAGTTGCAACGCTGGTTGGAATGTTTCCCGCTGGACCAATTGCACATTATATGGTACGACGATTTTACCGCACATCCGCAAAAGGCGATGGACGGGCTCATGAAATACCTGGACTTACCTACTTTTGTACTCCAGCAAACGGACCAATTAAATGTGGGCGCCGTTCCTAAATACGCCACCCTGAACAAATGGGCCATGCGAACTTTAGGTCCACTGCGCGAAAAACTACCAAAGTCGCTCGTGCATTGGCTCAAGAAGAAAACACAGGTAGCCGCCCCGGAATTGGACCCCGAAACACGAAGCTTTTTAGCAGAAGCTTTTACTGAACAAATAGAACAATTAGCTGCCTTAACCGGCAAAGATTTAAATCATTGGAAATAAGAAGTTATGGAATACAGTAGTGCAAATTTGATTGCGTTTTTCTACAAAAACCGGAAGTCGCTTTTTGGAATCCCGTTCCTAGCCATGGTTGTGGCAGTGGCCTTTAGTGGACCAAAGTTCATTAAACCTTTGTTTGAATCTCAGGTAATCCTGTTCCCTTCAACGACTAACTCCGTTTCTAAAGCCCTCCTTCCTCAATCGAACGGGTATGGCGATGAGGATATCTTTGAATACGGTGACGAGCAGCAGGCTGAGCAACTCTTACAGATCCTGAATTCAGGCGAGATTAGAGACTCTGTAATCCAAAAGTTCGACCTCATGGCCCACTATGAGATTGATGAAGACACGAAATACCGCAGAACAAAGCTCTTTAAAGAATACGCGAGCAAGATTGAATTTGCCCGCACGCAGTTTATGTCTGTGGAGATCAACGTCAAGGACACGGACCCGCAAATAGCCGCCGACATTGCGAATTACATTTCATTTTTAGTCGATAAAACGAAACGCAGAGTTTCTAGAAGTCGCGCCGAAATGGGATTAGAAATCGTTAAAAACGAATACCACAGCTTACAAGGTGAAATCCAGAAGATGGAGGACAAAATCACCGAGCTCCGTTACAAAGGGGTGCATGATTATGAGAGTCAAAGTGCCGTTTTCAATGAACAATACGCGATAGCGTTGGCTGCCGGTGCGCCGTCAGGACGTGTAAAAGCGCTCGAGCGTCGTCTCGATACGCTCGCGAAATACGGGGGTAAGTATGTAGCGATTCGCGATGAACTCCAGCTTTTGAAGGAAGAGGAAGTAAAATTGAAAACGAAATTTGATCAGGCAAAAGTCGATGTCAACCAAAACCTCCCGGCGACCTTTAAAGTAGATGCGGCTTTCCCAGCGGAACGTAAATCGTATCCTAAGCGCAGCATTCTCATTCTTGCTGTAGGATTCGCGACCTTGATTATGGTTGCATTTCTTCTGCTCGTTCGTGGGACATTGCAGGAATTAAAGAAGCAGGCCTAGTATTGTGCTAGATTCACTGCAGACCACTAAAAGGGCCAATTACTGGCTCATCGGAATCACCCTTCCGCTCGTAGCGTTGGGCGTGGCTCTCGAGCAGTGGTATGCTTTCCTTATTCCACCCGCCTTATTCGTGGTGTGGCTCACCTTGTACCGATTAGATTGGGCCATGTGGTTCGTAGTTCTTGCAACGCCCTTATCCGTAACGCTCGAAGACCTCACGGGCGGCTCCGGCTTATCTGTACCCACAGAACCCATGCTGGTTCTGATCACTTTCATCACTCTTGTAAAGATGTTCTTTTTTGAAGAGTACGATAAGCGGATCCTCCGGCATCCGATCAGTATGGCGATTTACCTTTATTTGGCTTGGATGGGGTTGACCTCAATTACTTCTGAATTGCCCTTAGTCTCGCTCAAACAATGGGTCTCAAGAATCTGGTTCGTCATCCCCTATTACTTCGTTTTAGCGCATTTGTTCCTTAAGAACGACCGCAACAAAGAAATCTTCCTTTGGCTGTTTCTGGTCCCATTGGTCATAGCAACCATCTACACGCTCTACGTACACAGCCAGTATGGTTTTACTAAAAAGACTTCTACTTGGGTCATGTTCCCGGTATTTAAGGAGCATACGTCCTACGGAGCGGTATTGGCAATGTTCTATCCGGCCGCACTCTATCTGGCTTTTCGTAAAAGTTCTTGGGGGATCAATGCCGTCGCAATACTCCTGCTGGTCATTTTAACGGTAGCCACAGTCTTAAGCTATACACGTGCCGCTTGGTTATCCTTAGTTGGAGCCGGTTTGGTATATATGGTATACGTGTTGAAATTGTCCCGTACCCAAGTCTGGTCGCTGACTTTTCTAGCGCTTTTAATCGCAGGGCTGAACTACTCCTTCATCGCATCGAAATTTGAGCGCAACAGAACCGATTCCTCAGATAATCTAAATGAGCACGTAGCCTCTGTAACGAACGTAAGTACGGATGCTTCGAACCTCGAGCGCATCAACCGTTGGAATTCAGCCGTACGTATGTTTAAAGACCGTCCTTTGCTCGGCCACGGTCCAGGAACCTATATGTTCTTATACGCCCCGTATCAAAAGCCTTCTGAAAAGACCATTATTTCAACCAATGCAGGCAACCGCGGTAACGCGCACAGCGAATACTTAGGTCCAATGGCAGAGAGTGGTATTTTTGGTCTGCTGACGCTTTTATATATCATTTATCAAGTAGTTCTTAATGCTGTCGTTTCTTACCGCCGTTTGCCTACAATTCGACATCAGGGATTATTGCGCGTCGCTTTTTTAGGTTTAATTACTTATTATCTTCACGGGTTTTTGAACAATTTCTTAGATATGGACAAGGCAAGTGCCCCGTTTTGGGGATTTACCGCAATCATTGCCGTATTGTCCATTCGTTCAAAATCGAAGGCAAATACCTCGCCTTAACACTATCTTAACATTAGTGTTTTCGGGCTTTTTTAAGCGTTTTTGCCCTGCTGTAATTTATTCTGCCGCATTGCGGATATCTCAATCTCGACACCGAAAAATTAAACAAACTCGATTTTTTTACCTACTTAACTTGCAAATAAGCATGAGAAGCCTCAATTTTAGCAATGCTTAACATACGTTTAACAGAAAAACAGGTACAATGAAAAACAAATTGTCACTGTGGTCAGTACTACTATTTGTACTCACAGCAAACTTTGCCATCGCGCAGTCGGTTTCTGGGGTAGTTAGTGATGCTGGTTCAGGAGAGCCACTACCAGGGGTAGCGGTTTCAGAAAAAGGTACTAATAATGCTACCTTAACAGACTTCGACGGTAAGTTTACCATCAAGGCTGCGAATGGCGCAACTTTAGTATTCTCAACTATGGGGATGGAAACAAAAGAAGTGGTTGCTTCTTCAGATTTCCTCCAAGTTTCATTAGAGGCTGCATCAAGCCAACTCGATGAAGTAGTAGTAACAGCTTTAGGTATCTCTCGCGAGAAGAAATCTTTAGGTTACGCTACTCAGGAAGTTGACGGTTCAGCAGTTTCTACAGTTAAGGACGCAAACTTCATGAATACCTTGAGTGGTAAGGTGGCGGGTGTTGCTATAAAGAGTTCAGGTACTCTTGGTGGATCATCTAACGTCGTTATCCGTGGTTACAAGTCATTGACGGGTAACAACCAAGCGCTTTTCGTTGTTGATGGTGTTCCAATCTCAAACGCTACAGGTAACTCTGGTGACGTTGCAAGCGGTCGCGGTGGTTACGACTACGGTAATGCCGCAATGGATATCAACCCTGAAGATATCGAGAACATCTCTGTACTGAAAGGTGCCGCTGCAACTGCGATCTACGGTTCGCGTGCTTCTAACGGTGTCGTGATGATTACTACGAAAAGTGGTAAGTCTGCAGGAAAGAAAACATTGGGTATTACGGCCAGCACGGGTATTATTGTAGGTTCAGTAAACAGAGATACTTGGGTACGTCACCAACAATCGTACGGTCCTGGTTATGGTCCTTTCTACGGTCCAAACTACCACTACCTACCCAACGGAGATAGTACGTTCATTGATGCACGTGCAACACCTTACGATGTTGATGGTGACGGTACGGCTGAATTGACTTTGCCTATGGGCGAGGATGCTTCTTGGGGTCTAGGTATAGATCCATCTTTAGATGTGTACGACTGGGAGTCTATTCACCCATTATCTCCGACATACGGACAATCTAAGAAGCACGTTGCACCTGGAGAGGGTAATGATGCGTATTCCTTCTGGCAGCAGTCAGTGCAGCGCAATAATAATATTGCGATAAACGGTGGTAACGAACAAGCTTCATTCCGTCTTTCTGCAACTGATTTCTCTCAATCAGGTATCGTTCCTGGATCGCTAATCCAGCGTAGTAATGTTAGTTTCTCAGGTCGCTTTAAAGCTTCAGACAAATTAACGGTAAGTGCGAAAGCAAACTATGTCGATCAAAACGGTAAAGGTCGCTACGGTACAGGTTACGATTCACGTAACCCTAACCAGTCATTCCGTCAGTGGTACAATGTTCTTACAAACATGACTGCTCAACGTGAATACTATGACCAATCGGGTGCAAACATCTCTTGGAACCCTTACGGATACGGTGCTGCTGCTCCTTACAAGCCACACTATTTTGATAACTTCTACTGGTCAGCTTTGGAAAACTACTCAACGGATGGTCGTAACCGTATCATCGGTAACATCATGGCAGAGTACCAAATCAATGATTGGATGAAATTGACAGGTCGTATGTCTGCGGATACTTACTCTGAAATTCGTGAAGAGCGTATTGCAGTAGGTTCAGTTGATGTTAGTAACTACTTCCGTCAGAACCGTTCATTTACAGAGCGTAACAACGATTTGTTCTTAAACTGGAACAAATACTTTGGTTCAGATAACGAGCTTTCGTTTGCAGGTATGATTGGTATCAACCAGCGTCGCACTTCATTCAGCTCGATCAGTGCATCAACTAACGGTGGACTTGTTGTTCCAGGCGTATACGCTTTGAGCAACTCTGTAAGTGCTCCAGCTGCTCCAGGTGAAACTGAATACCAGATTGGTGTTGACGGGATGTTCGCTCAAGCCTCTTTCGGTTACAAAAACTTTTTATACGTTGATGTTACAGGTCGTCAAGACGTTAGTTCAACACTTCCTGTTGCGAACAATTCGTACTTCTACCCATCTGCAACTTTGAGCTTTATTTTCTCTGAGTTCTTAGACATTGATGGCTTTGACTTCGGTAAGGTTCGTGTGAACTACGCGAACGTAGGTTCTGACGCTCCTGCTCAGGCTTTGGTGGATGCATACGGTATTGGAACGCCATTTAGCGGTGTTACTTTAGCTTCTGCACCATCGACTCAGCGCAATGCAGGTCTTCTACCAGAAAATACAGTAAGTACTGAAGCTGGTTTGGAATTGAAATTCTTGAAAAACCGTGCTGGTTTAGACCTAAGTGTTTACCAATCTTCTACGTATAACCAAATTCTTCCTGCTCAAGTTTCTTCAGCAACAGGTACTTACTTCAAGTATGTGAACGCTGGCCAGATTGACAACAACGGGGTTGAATTGAGTGCGTACTTTACTCCAGTTAAAACAGACGACTTCCAGTGGGATGTTAATGTGAACTGGTCGCGTAACCGCAACACGGTAGTAGAGTTGTTCGGTGATTCTAAATCATTGTTATTAGCATCTGTACAGGGTGGGATCAATATTACTGCAACTGTAGGCGAAGCATACGGTAACATTGACGGAACAACTTTCGTTCGTGACGAAGCGACTGGTGCTCCTGTAGTATACGAGTGGACTACTTCTTGGAGAGGTGGCGCGCGTTACTTAAGAGGTGGTATAGAAACTATCGGTAACATCCAGGCCGACTGGAGAGGTGGTATCAACAACAGCTTCCGTTACAAAAACTTCTCTATGAGCGCGCTTATCGACGCTCAAATGGGTGGTAACTTCTTCTCATTGGATACTTGGTACGGATACGCAACTGGTGTTTACGATTTCCAAGCGGGTACTAACGAATACGGCAACCCAATTCGTTCTTACAACGAAGACGGTGGTGGTATGACATGGGCCGATGTACAAGCATCTAACCCTCAGATTGAAACTCCTGTATTGTGGGACGGTGTAACAGTTGATGCAGATGGTAACCCATCAGGATTTACTGAGAATAACCTTCCGATGTACATGAATGGCTACGGTAACACTTTAGGTTACGCACTTGCGCCTAATGAGTTGCACGTATACGATGCATCTTTCGTGAAATTGCGTGAGCTATCAGTTACTTACCAAGTTCCTACGTCGAAGCTAGGTGATCTTCCGATCGCTGGTGTAGATGTAAGTTTAGTTGGACGTAACCTTGCTATCCTTTACAAGAACACTCCTTATTCTGATCCTGAAGCGGGTCTTTCTGCAGGTAACGTTCAAGGATACCAGAGTGGTGCTTACCCATCATTGCGCGAAGTTGGTTTGAACTTAAGAGTTAAATTCTAAGAAGTAACGAGATATGAAAAAGATATTATTCGCTGCAGCTGCAGCACTCGCAATCACTTCTTGTACAAACGATTTAAGTGACCTTAACGTAAACGGCAAGGCACCTGAAACGGTTCCTGCTGGCGCTTTGTTTGCGAATGCAACAATGGGTTACTACGATTTCGTTTCTGTACAGGATGTGAATCAGAACAACTTGCGTCTTTGGGCGCAGCACTGGACGCAGACTACCTACACTGATGAGTCTAATTTCCAGTTAAACGAACGTGATGTTAACGGATCTGCTTTTGTACGTATGTACACCACAGTTATCCGTGACTGTGAAGAAGCTCGTGCAGCTTTAGCTACTACTCCTGCAACTGCCGATCAAAAGGTGGCAGCAGAAGGTGCTATCGAAGTAATGGAAGTATTGGCTTACTCATTCCTAGTGGATTTGTTTGGCGATGTTCCTTACACTGAAGCTTTGTCTGAGACGAATGTTCCGGCTTACGACGATGATGCCGCTATTTACGGTGATCTACTCGATCGTCTTGATGCAGCCGTAGGTCAATTAAATGGTACCAACGCTTTCGGTTCCTCTGATATCATCTATGGTGGTGATGCAGCGGCATGGAAGAAAGCAGCGTACTCATTGATGCTTCGTATGGCTGTTCGTATGATTGATGCTGACCCAACGGCTGCACAGTCTTGGGGTGAGAAAGCAATCGCAGGAGGTGTCTTTATGTCATCTGCGGACGATATGCGTTTATTCTACGCTTCAGCGCCTCCTCATACGCACCCAATGTGGGAAACATTGGTACAGTCTGGACGTACTGACTTCGTAGCTTCAGCGACTTTAGGTGATGTTCTTAATGCATTGAACGATCCACGTCGTGGTGCATTCTTTAAGAGCAACGGTGGTGCGGACTCAATTATTGGTGCGCCACAGGGTTACCAGGTGAATTACTACGATTACTCTCAGCCGGGTACTGCACTAGAAGATCCAACTTGGTCTCATGCTGCTATCGACTACGTAGAAGTAGAGTTCTTAATGGCACATGCTGCTGTAGCAGGATGGTCTGGTGCAGGTGATGCTGCTACACACTACAACGCTGGTATCACTGCTTCTATGGAAGAGTGGTTAGGAGCTGGTGTAGATGCGTCTGTATATTTGGCTCAGCCGGCTGTAGCATACGATGCTGCAACTGCAGGCCTGCAGATTGGTGTTCAGAAGTGGATCGCGATGTACAGCAATGCTCCTGAAGCATACGCTGCTGTTCGTCAATACGATCTTCCAATGGAAACTGCTGCTTTAGCTGGAACTGTAACGCCAAATCGTTACAGCTACCCGCTAGACGAGTACGCATTGAATGATGCTAACGTATCTGCAGCTGCCGCTAAATTTGGTGGTGACGATACTTTCGCAAAGATTTTCTGGGACATGTAATTCGTACCTGAATTCTATATAGAAGGAACCCGCGCCGTTAGGCGCGGGTTTTTTTATGCCTCAAATTTTGGAGCTTAATTTTTTTTACCTTCTAGTCTAGATAAACCACGAGCTATGAAAAGATATTTTCTGCTTCTCTTAACCATATGGTTGGGTCCTTTGGGCTTCGCGCAAGACTATAAGGCCCAATTCCTATCTGCTTTCGACAGCGGCAATGATTCTACCCAACGCATGGTGTTAGACGTATGGAAATTGGCCACACCGGAAGATGCGGAATACTACGTAGCAGAATTCAATTACCATGTGAATTTAGCCTACAATGAAGTCATGGGTATCCTGCCAGATCTGCCGCAAGGTGAAGCGTTCGCCATTACTGATAGTACGGGTGAGGTTGTGGGATATATGGGCAGCTATATGAGTTGGGATTCAGTGCACACGGAATTGGCCCTACAGACGATTCGTAAAGGGATTGCTGCGCATCCCAATAGGCTGGATATGCACTTTGGCTACATTCATTTCCTTGGCCAAGCAAAGTATTGGGAGGATTTTGCAGTCGCTATTGAGGGGGTGCTGGCGCAAGATGCGGCCAATGATCACCATTGGTCGTGGAGCGATAATGAGTCTTTTAAAGAGCCCAATTTTCCTAGCTTCTTCCAAGATTACCAGGTGACCCTCTTCGACGAGCAGGATCCTGCGCTTTTTCCTTATAATATCAGAATTTCAAACGCGGTCTTGAAGTATTATCCGGAGGACATCCCGAGCATTTCAAATTTGGGGGTCATTGCCTATTACCAAGAGGATTTGGAAGGTGCGACAGTCCATTTTCAGCGTGCGGTGGATTTGGACCCGTCGGACATGATTGTTGTCTTTAATCTGGCCTATATGTACGAAACGTTAGGTGATGTGGAGAAGGCTGTTGCGACCTATGAATTGGCCCTAGCATCGGACGATGCGGAGGCTCGCGAACAAGCCAAGGCAATTATTGCGGAGTTGAAGTAGTAGTATATTTTTACCCCATGAATAAAAGCATCATCCCTACCTTACAAATGACCTTCGGCGATCGCGCCATTTCGAAAGTAGAAATCAAATCTTTCGAGCAGGAACACGGCTACGAATTGGAGGAGGATTGGTTGGAATTTGCGGAGGATGAGGATTGTTATTACCTCACTCCGGAAATCCTAGAGTACCAAAAGCCGTCACAAGAAAAGTATGAAGCACTTGGTTTAGGCGAATTGGAGGATCGCATCGTAGATGCATTAGAACAAGGGAAATCCATTCCTTGGGGGCGAGTGGCCATCGCTATGTGGATCTTTTTTCTGTTCATTCTAGTGTATACCGTTCTAGAAACGATTAGTAAATAAAAAACCACCTCGATAGAGGTGGTTTTTTGTGTGATCTATGTGCGCGGGTATTTATTTCGCACGCTCCTTATAAGAACCGTCTTCTGTATTGATGACGATTTCTTCACCTGTCTTAATGAATAACGGAACAGCAACCTGGGCACCGCCTTCTACCGTTACAGTTTTCATCGCATTGGTTGAAGTGTTTCCCTTTACAGCGGGCTCTGCATACGTTACTTTTAGGTTTACCGTGCGTGGGAGTTCTACTGCCATAGCTCTGTTTTCACTGGCATGGAAGAGCACGTAGCACATCATACCGTCCACTAAGAAATCCGGTGCGTTGATGAGGTCTTTAGCAAAGGTGAGCTGCTCGTAGTTTTCAGTGTTCATGAAGTGGTACTCCGAACCGTCGTTGTATAGGAATTGGTATTGACGGTTCTCAACATCGATTGTCTCAATTTTAGCACCAGCTGGGAAAGTGTTGTCTAAAACTCGACCAGTCTCAAGGTTTTTAATTTTTGTGCGCACGAATGCCGCCCCCTTTCCGGGTTTAACGTGAAGGAATTCTATGATTTGGTACGGCTGACCATTGAAGTTGATACACATGCCGTTTTTGATATCTGAAGTACTTGCCATGATAATTTTATTTTGTCAAATATAGCGCAATTTGGTAGCGCAAGGTTTTAGTAATGTTTCTCTAAAAGTAGTTCGTTGGTACAAAACGAGTATTCGTCTTTTTGGTAGTTGCTGCCAACAATAACGGTTTTTGATGGTGCAAAGGACTGAATCAATTCTTTATACCATTGGACCCCGTCGGTGTCTAAATTACTTAGGGGTTCATCGAGCAATAAAAGCGGTCTTTCATTAGCGATAGCCATTAGTAGGCGTACACGCTGTAACATGCCGGAGCTGAACGTACTTAGCCTTTTGTCATTATGCTGCGCGAGTCCAGCTTTTTCTATCCATTGAGCTTGCTTGAAGCCCTTGGGGAATGGACAAAACTTGGTGTGAAATTCGAGCGATTCTTCTAGGCTAAACATGGGATTCAAAGCCACATAGGGCGCTGCAATTCCTACGTGCGGACCGATCGATTTCGCTGGTATAGTTTTGCCGTTAAATGTAAAAGAGGGTGCTCCTTGGGTGGCTTCGAGCGCGCCACTCACTATTTTAATGAGTGTAGATTTTCCGGAGCCATTGGAACCTAGTACTACGGTTTTTGATCCCGTTTCAAAGGTGTAGGTGATATCCTGTAAAATATGCTGCCCCCCAAACTTTTTCTGTAATCCGTTTAATACGATCATGGCGCTGGAATTACTTTCTGATCAGTCCTCGATCGCTTTGCTCAATGAAGCTAAGGATGCTATCGGCTAGTGGCCGATTCGGGTGCGTTTCTTTGATTTGATTCACTGCTTGCGAGATATTCATGCCGCTTTGATACATCGTGCGGTACAGAGTTTGAATCTCGTGGATGTCTTCTTGGGAGAAGTTGCGTCTTTTTAAGCCTACACTATTTACACCTGCATAGGCAAGTGGTTCACCGGCTGCCAAGATGAACGGAGGGACATCTTTACGCACCATGGCGCCACCGCCAATCATGACGTGTGCACCTATTTTTACAAATTGGTGGACGGCGGAGAGTCCAGAAATAATCCCATAATCACCAATTTCGACGTGACCTGCAAGGGCAACGCTATTCACAAGAATGACATGGTTGCCTAGGATACAATCGTGTGCGATGTGTACGTAGGCCATAATAAGACAATCTTTGCCTACAACCGTTTTACCATATGCTTTGGTACCGCGATTGATGGTGACGCACTCGCGTATGGTGGAACGGTCTCCTATCTCTACCGTGGTGCGCTCTCCCTGGAACTTCAGGTCTTGCGGGATGGCTGAAATAACGGCGCCGGGGAAAATCCGGCAATTGGACCCAATACGCGCGCCGTCCATGATGGTCACATTTGGCCCAATCCAGCTGCCTTCACCAATTTCTACATCGGCTGAAATGGTCGTGAACGGACCAATTTCAACTTCAGCGCCAATACAAGCGTCAGGATGGATGGAGGCGAGGGGACTGATCATTTATTTTGTAATCTGAGCCATTAATTCTGCTTCGCTCACCAGCTTATTTCCTACGAAAGCACGTCCACGCATGTGTACGATACCGCGACGTATAGGAGTGATCAGTGAAAGGTCGAAGATGAGCGTATCTCCAGGAACCACTTTCGCTTTGAATTTCACGTTGTCCAATTTCATGAAGAACGTCAAATAATTTTCTGGATCAGGAACAGAACTCAATGCTAAAATACCTCCACATTGTGCCATCGCTTCTATTTGAAGCACACCGGGCATTACAGGAGAACCAGGGAAGTGGCCTACAAAGAACGGCTCGTTCATTGTTACGGCTTTTACACCGACCACACGGTCTTCGGTGAGTTCAATTATTTTATCGACCAATAAAAATGGAGAACGGTGTGGGATCAGACCCATAATATCCTCAACCGTTTTTACTGGGGGTTGATTAGGATCGTATTTCGGCGCTTTGGGACGGCTTTCTTCTTTTCGAATTTTAGCAGCCAAAGCTTTCGTGAATTCAGCATTTACGCCATGACCTGGCTTCGTAGCAATGATTCGTGCCTTTAGTGGGCGCCCCAAAAGTGCCAAATCACCTACGACGTCCAATAGTTTATGACGAGCGGCTTCGTTTGAGAAACGTAATTCAATATTGTTAAGGGTACCGCGTTGGGTAACCTGAACATCATCACGACCAAAGGCTGTTTTTAATTTGTCGAGGGTCGATGGAGCAATCTCTTGATCTACATAAACGATGGCGTTATTAAGATCTCCACCTTTAATTAATCCAGCGTCCAGTAAGGGTTCAAGCTCGCGAAGGAAGGAAAACGTTCGTGCGCTTGCAATGTCGTCGCGGAAGTTGACCATCTTATCTAAATGTGCATGTTGCGGACCCAGAACACTGCTTCCGTAATCGATCAATGCACTTACTTCGAATTCATCACTCGGTAAAGCCATGATTTCCGAACCGTCCTCATCTTTAAAAGTGAACGTCTCTTCGAGCACATAGAAGTTCTTTTCGACACTTTGTTCTTCCATACCCGCTTCAAGAATAAGATCAACCAGCGGTGCTGCAGAACCGTCTAGAATAGGGACTTCGCTGCCGTTGAGCTCTACACGTAGGTTATCTACGCCCAATGCATAGAGACTCGCCATAAGGTGTTCTACGGTTCCTACACTGGCATTGCCGTTTTGCAGGATGGTTTGCCGGTCCGTGCGGTTCACATATTTTGCGAGTGCAGGAACTTCAGCGTTTTCAAGGTCAACTCGAATGAAAACGATACCCGTATTTTCGGCACTGGGGATTAAATCTACTTTAACAACTTCACCGGTGTGAAGCGCATTTCCTTCAAAGGATATTGCTTTAGAAAGTGTCTTCTGCATCATAATTTATTTGCCTTGTCGTTTAAAGGCAGCAAAGGATTTCAGGAAGTGCCTGTGCTCGAGCGCAGGCGAGCCAAAGATAGTCTTATTCGATGGAACATCATTCATAACGCCACTCTGGGCGTAAATCTTGACATTATCACCGATGGAGAGGTGGCCTATTATACCAACCTGACCCCCAATCATACAGTGGTTTCCTATAGTTGTTGAACCTGCGACGCCACTTTGGGCCGCAATGACGTTATGTTTTCCGATGACAACATTGTGTGCGATCATGCAGAGGTTATCAATCTTAGTGCCTTCTCCAATGCGCGTGGATCCGAGGGCAGCGCGGTCAACGGTGGTATTGGCACCGATGCTCACATGATCTTCTATGACCACATTGCCCAATTGCGGAATGCGGTGGTATTTACCTGCTGCATCCGGGGCAAATCCGAAGCCTTCAGAGCCAATGACCACACCGGCTTCTACATTTACATGCGCACCAATTTTACTGCCTTTCAAAATTTTCGCACCTGCACCAATGAAGGTATGCGGGCCAATTTCTACATCGGCCTCAATTACAGCGGCAGCACTAATAATGGCCGTTGGATCAATTTTCGCTTCAGGAGCAATAATAGCGCTAGAGCTTTGGCCTGAACGCGGATTGAATTGCGCCTCTAACCCACGTAGATGCAGGGCAAACCGGAGATAAGGATCATCGCATTCAATCAAAATAGCCTCGCTATGGAGCACTGTTCCGGTCTTCACAAAAATGGCGCTCGCTGCTGTTTTTTCGGCTTGGGCGGCGTATTTCATATTGCTCAAGAAGCATAAATCACCGGCAGTAGCCTCTTCAAGTGTTGCAACACCTGTGATTTTGGTAGTTGCATATTCTTGTGGGCAGTGAAGCGCTAGCGGTGCACAGATTTTGCCTAAAGTGATTGCGTCGTGCGTCATAATAAATCTTTGAGTTCACGTGGGAAGCAAATAAAGTGCCGTTCTACCGGTTCACTCAAAGCTTTAATGGTCATTTGATCTGCCGCTTGACTGATGTCGCTGATGTGGCCGTCTTTATAGAGCAGATTGATGTGCCCTTTTTTATTGTTGTAGGCGTGGTTTTTGACTTTCGCCTCAATGTACATGTATTGTTCTTCACCGTGTGAGAAACCGTACTGCGTTTTAATGGCCTGACCAATGCGCGCCGAAACTTCAGGGGCAAAAGGTGCTGCTTGCAATCGTATTTTAAGAAGGTTTCGATCGGTAATGCGCTTACTCAGTTCACTCAAGATGGTATCCGAATGGTTGGTCCAATCTTTTATAGCACTCATGACATCGTAATCATCGAGCAAAACAAATTTTTCAAGAACCGCCGGGTTTTCCTCGAACTCATTCCAGGAATAGTCGGCATTTAGAAAATGTTTTAGCGCGATTGTACCCGGAAGTGCAATGCCCTGACTGGCGAGGTGCTTCGCCCGTTTTAAAATGTTGACGAGCATGAATTCTGCACTCAGAACCGTTTTGTGCATGTAGACCTGCCAGTACATAAGACGACGCGCGACAAGGAACTTCTCGACGCTGTAGATGCCCTTTGCGTCCACTACTAATTGGTCGTCTTTGATATTGAGCATGGTGAGCAGACGCTCGCTATTCACACTGCCCTCTGTTACGCCGCTGTAAAAAGAATCGCGACGTAAATAATCCAGCCTGTCCATATCCAATTGCGAGGAAATGAGCTGGTGTAGGAAGGATTTTGGGTAGTTATTGGTAAAAATATCGATGGCTAAAGTGAGCGCTCCTTGATGTGCGACGTTCAGCTCCTCCATGATTTTCAAGCTTAACGCTTCATGGCTCACCCCGGGAATCAATGTGTGTTCGAGCGCGTGAGAAAAAGGACCGTGGCCCACATCGTGAAGTAGAATGGCAATTTTGACGCCCTGTTCCTCTTCATCAGAGATATCATGTCCTTTCTGACGCAACGTATAGATGGCTCGACCCATGAGGTGCATCGCCCCGATAGCGTGGTGAAAACGAGTGTGATAGGCACCAGGATAGACCAGGTAAGTGAGCCCCAACTGCGAGATACGACGCAGACGTTGGAAGTAGGGGTGGTTGATCAGCTTGTAAATAAGCGGATCCTTTATGGTAATAAACCCGTAGATCGGGTCGTTAATGATTTTGTTCTTATTGTTCAAAATGCTCGGTTTTGCCGGTGTGGTAAAAATAGCACAGGTTAGGGGCTATTTGGGGCAGGAATCGCATTACTTTTAACAAGACTTAAACGCTGAATTATGCCAAATATTTTATGGGTTGATGATGAAATAGAAATGCTCAAAGGACATCTGTTGTTTTTGGAGGGCAAAGGCTATTCCGTTGCGACCTGTAATAACGGTGCTGATGCACTGGATTTGGTTCAAGAAACGGGTTTTGACGCTGTCTTTCTCGATGAAAATATGCCGGGCTTATCGGGCTTAGAGACCTTAGAAAAAATGAAGGATTTACTTCCGGAATTGCCGGTAGTGATGATCACGAAAAGCGAGGAAGAGCAGATTATGGAAATGGCCATTGGGTCGAAGATTGCGGATTACTTGATCAAGCCTGTGAATCCGAATCAGGTGTTGCTGAGCTTGAAGAAAATATTAGACGGGAGACAGTTAGTCTCTCAAGCCGCCACGCGAGGTTACCAGCAAGAGTTTGGCCGATTAACCTTAGACATGCAACAACTGCGCACGTGGGAGGAATGGGCTAATTTCTACAAAAAACTCTTGCAGTGGGAGCTTAAATTGGATGAAAGTCCGGAGGAAGGTTTAAAAGGAGTCTTGGCGTCTCAAAAGAAGGAGGCCAACGAGCTCTTTGCCCGATTTATCGCCAACCATTACGAGCAGTGGTTTTCGGAAAGTGACCGACCCATGCTGTCTCATGAATTGGTAGGTAAAGTAGTCGCGCCACAGTTGCGCGATGGTAAAAAGGTGTTTTTCCTGGTCATGGACAACCTGCGTTACGACCAGTGGTTGGCCATCAAACCGCTACTCTCGCCCTTTTTTCATCATAAAGAGGAGGGATTGTACAATAGCATTCTACCCTCTGCAACGCAATATGCACGTAATGCGCTTTTTGCAGGTATGATGCCTGCGAGCATAAAAGCGTCGTTGCCGCAGTATTGGGTCGAGGAACACGAGGACGGTTCAAAAAACCAATTCGAAGGTGAACTACTGGAGGCGCAATTGGAAAGATTGGGTCTGGGAGATAAAAAATTGGTCTACCAGAAGGTGACGAATCTTCGTGGCGCGAATAAATTGTACGACACCATTCATCAGCACAAAAACGCAGATGTACTTACTGTAGTGTACAACTTCGTGGATGCGCTGAGTCATGCGAAAACGGATACTGAGGTGGTGCGGGAATTGGCCAGCGACGATAGTGCCTACCGCCGTTTGGTGAAAACTTGGCTTGAGGGTTCGCCGCTCCTGAAAATGCTTCAATGGGCCAGTCAGCAAGGATTTACCGTTGTATTGACCACCGATCATGGAACGGTCAATGTACACCGACCTTCGAAAGTTGTGGGTACGAAGCATCTAACGACCAACCTCCGCTACAAAACGGGCAATGGAATGAGTTACCAGTCTAAACACAGCTTTGTGGTACAAGACCCTAATGCCATTGGTCTCCCGAAGCAGCACATTGCAGATGAATGCATCTTTGCCTTGAGTGATCTTTTTTATGTGTATCCCAACCGCTACAATCATTTTGTGCAATACTACCGCAATACGTATCAGCACGGTGGGGTATCTTTGGAGGAACTGATTATTCCTTATGCAGTCCTTACCTCTAAATAACGGCTTTCGCTTTTCGCAGGTTGAATTGAAAGACCTTCCGGAATTGGCCCAATTTATTTTGGCGCACAGGGAAAGTGCGGTTACCCTTTTAGAAGCCCCTATGGGCAGTGGTAAAACCACCTTGTGTAATGCAATTTTACAAGCTTGGGGCAGCGAGCAGGCGGGATCCTCGCCTACGTTTGCATTGATTGAGGAGTACCATAGCACGCAAGGAAAGTGCTATCATTTAGACGCCTATCGTATTGAAGATGAGGACGAAGCCTATGATATGGGCTTAGAAGAATATTTAGAAGAAGGGTGCCCCATGTGGATTGAATGGGGAGGAAATGTACGATCTTTATTACCGTACGAATTGGGTGTCGTTTACATCCGTGCGGAAAGCGAAGCGTACAGAACGGTTGAGTTTTACCCCCGACTTGCTGTGAATGAAATACAATGGAACCATGAGTGAGTACATTAGTTGGTCAGAGACGGCTTGGGAAACCCAGGAGGAACGTTTGGCGGTAGATGCCAAAAGCGCACCATTGCAAATAGGCTTGCCTAAGGAGCACGCCATGAATGAACACCGGTTGTTACTCACCCCAGAGAGTGTACAGCTATTAGTTGCCCAGGGGCATGAAATAGTGGTTGAGACGGGTGCGGGAACCCTCGCTGGTTTTCCGGATGCGCTCTATGCAAACGCAGGCGCCACAATAGCTTTAGGTCCTGAAGAGGTTTTTCAATGTGCCATTATCGCGAAAGTTGCACCACCCACGGTAGCTGAAATTTCAATGATGCGCGGCGGTCAAACCTTGATCAGTGCACTGCAACTGCGGACCCGCAATAGAGCGTATTTTAAGTCACTGGCAGATAAAAAAATCACGGCTTTGGCACTGGAAGAAGTGCGCAATTCGGAAGATCAAAGTGCCCTTCGAATGGCCATGAGTGAAATCGCGGGTCAAATGGCCGCGCGCGTAGGCGCTAGCCTACTCGCGGACGGCGCCCATGGCTCCCGTAAAGGAAAATTAATGGGTCCTATACCCGGTGTTGCACCCGCCAGAGTGGTGGTGTTGGGCGCCGGCGTCGCCGGCCTATCGGCCGTGCGCGCGGCCCACGGCATGGGTTCCCAGGTAGTTTTAATGGACAGCAACATCAATCGTCTTCGCGCAGCGCAGGAGTTGAATCCGGCTTTGATTACAGAGGTGATTCAGGAATTAGTGGTGGCCAAAAGATTAAAAAAAGCGGACCTTGTCATTGGCGCCTTGCGTCCAGTGAATGGCCGTACGCCTGTAGTGGTTTCTGAAGATGCCATTGCAGCGATGGAGCCGAACAGTGTGATTATAGACATCAGCATTGATAGTGGTGGTTGTTTCGAATCCTCGGAGCTGACCTCTCACGAAAACCCTACGTACGAAAAGCACGGGGTAATTCATTACTGCATTCCTAATATGGCCAGCGCAGTAGGACATACAGCCACCATAGCCTTGAGTAATTTTGTGGCACCTATGTTGTCGACCCTATCTGAACTGGGCGGTGTAGAAGATTGCCTGCATTACGATCTCAACATGCGTGCGGGCTTGTATTTGTACAAAGGCTTGTTGACAAAACGCCATCTTGGAGAGCATTTTGACTTGCCTTTCTCAAACGATGCCCTGTTATTTGGCAACCTCTAATTGACCTAAAAATCCGAACCCGACATGGCCTTTCTCAAGCGATTACTTTTTTACATTTTAGGAATAGGATTAGGCACTTTGATCGTTTTAGCCTTCTTCGGTGAGCGCGATTTCGATTATGCATACGGTCCCAATGCCCGCGTTCGCAAGACCTTTAGGACAAAAGTGGTAGATTCTACACAAATGAACTGGCCAGATTTGAACCTCGCAAAAGACAGCGCATATTTTCATGCGGTGGTGGAAGGCCGTGTGAAATTTGGGGAAAGTGAGCCGCGTAAAGAGCCTTGCGGGAGCTACACCCTCTACTTTTCATGGGAAGCACAATCCTACAGAATGGTTCTAGAAAACTGTCCGGATACGGTTCACATTACGGAACTTAATAGGGTGAAGGACTAATCGTTTTTTCTACGGTCCAATTCCTTCGTAATCAATCCCAATTCACGTCCTGTTTGTCCTTCCACCGAAGTATTCTCTTCGGCGCGTCGAAACAAATACGGTAGTACATCCTTTACGGGCCCAAAAGGCAAGTACTTCGCCACGTTCAGTCCAGAATTCGCTGCATTGAATGAAATGTGATCGCTCATTCCAAAGAGTTGCGCGACATAGACCTTTCGAGCGTCAAATGCGATGCCGTGTTTTTTCATCAGTGTTGCGGCAAGTGCAACGCTATCTTCATTGTGCGTGCCCACTACCACCGCCATATGATCGATATGAGAAAGAATCCATTCTAATGCGGCATTGTAGTCGCGGTCAGTTGCTGCTTTGTTCGGTTGGATTGGATCCTGATAGCCTTTGGCTGCCGCTCTTTTGCGCTCTTTTTCCATGTAGGCTCCGCGCACAATTTTTACGCCATAAATAAAACCTTCGGCGGTAGCGCGAGCGCAGGCCATTTTTAATTGGTCCAAACGGTCGTGACGGTAGAGCTGCGCGGTATTGTAAACGATAGGCGTTTCCTTATTGTAACGTGCCATGAAGCCAAAAGCGAGTTCATCCACTGCGGGCTGAATCCAACTTTCCTCCGCATCGATCATGACAGGCACATTCAATGTATGGGCCAATTCAAAAATCCGTTCCCATCGTTTCAAAACGCGCGACCAAGCTTCCGATTCTTTTTCGCTCAATTCTTTTCCAAGCGCTACTTTTTCATACCACTCGATGGCACCCAAACCTGTCGGTTTAAAAACACCAAAGGGCACACCAGGATTATGCTGCGCAAATCGTATGGTTTCTAGGGTAGTTTCCAGTGTACGGTTAAAATCGGCTTCTTCCGCTTTTCCTTCTACACTGTAATCTAAGATGGCTTGCACTTTTCCTTCAGCCAATCGATCAATTTGTGGCTGACATTCATCCACACTTTCACCTCCGCAGAACTGTCTGAAGACCGTAGCTTTGATGATCCCTTTGATGGGGAGCCTCAATCGAAGGGAGGTTAAAGTGAGTCCCTTTAGGGTCTGAACGACCTGTGGCGAGCTTAATGTGGCAAACAATAATTTGCTTTGGCGCAAATCATTTTTGGTCTTCATTTTAAACGCGACCTCAGTATTGGCGAAATCGATCATGGTCTGTGAATTGGAATTCAAATATAGTGCTCAGAAACCGTACTTTTGAAGTGTGAAAACTTCTCATTCATATCCTTTTTTTGGTCCCGACGGTTACGACGGTTTGGATGCCTTACTTCAGGAATGGGCGCCTTCAAAGACGTTTCTATTAGTCGATAGTAACACGGTGAATTGCCTTTCTGTTTTTGTGCCAAAATTAGCCCAATTGGATGCGGACTTTGAAGTCTTAGAGGTGCCGCCTGGCGAGGAAAGCAAATCGCTCGAAGTGGCAGCCAACCTATGGTCGGTACTTTTGGAATACGGCGCAGATCGCAACAGTCTCATCATCAATGTGGGCGGTGGGGTAGTTTGCGATTTAGGTGCTTTTATTGCCTCCACGTACAAGCGCGGCATTCCTTTTGTGAATGTTCCCACCTCACTTTTGGCGATGGTGGATGCATCGGTAGGAGGAAAGAACGGCATCAACTTTGAGGGTTTAAAGAACCAATTAGGCACCTTTACCCAACCCAACTTCGTCCTCATTGATCCAGACTTTTTAGCCACTTTACCTCAAGAGGAGTGGGAGAGTGGTCATGCAGAAATGCTGAAACACGCCCTTCTTTCTGGCACTCGATGGTCGGAATTATTGGCGCTCGAACCTGCGACACTCACCCTTCACGATATTGAGCAAAGTGTAGCTTTTAAAGCAGATATCGTTAAGAAAGATTTTAAGGAAAACGGTAAAAGAAAAATCCTAAACTTAGGCCATACCACGGGTCATGCTTGGGAAAGTTATGCAGCAGTCAGCGGTAATCCATGCACACACGGTGCAGCGGTAATTCAGGGTTTGCATGTCGCTTTAATGCTCAGCGGTTTACAGGACGCGCAAAGTGCACTGGCCCAAAGGTATCCCTGGCAAGGGGTAGCGGAGGAAGCCTTGCAGCCATTGTGGGAGCGTCAACTTCAGGATAAGAAAAACACCCACGGTGAAGTGCGTTATGTACTCTTAGAACATTTAGGCCGTCCAGTCTGGGACATTGAAATTACCTTCGAGCGATGGACTGCGGCGGTACTGGCTTTGAATAGAGCCTCCTAGCATGGAAATGAAGCTCCCGAAAATCACCCGGCCCATTCAAGCTGAATTTGAATTACCACTCAGTAAGAGTATGGCAAATCGCGGTTTATTACTAGCCGCCTTATATCCGGAAATTACACTTACAGGAATCAGTACGGCTAAAGATTCTGTGTTTTTAAGAGCAACGTTGGGCGCATACCCTCATGGCGAAGTGCATGTAGGTGCTGGCGGAACAACTTTGCGTTTTGCAACCGCCTACTGGGCAACACGTGAAGGATCGTCCATCACCTTAAACGGAACGCCGGAATTGAACCAACGCACCATTGCACCTTTGGTGGATGCGTTGAATGCACTGGGAGGAGAAATTACCTATACCAAGACTCCTAACCAGGCGCCCTTGCATATTAAAGGCAGGAAACTTCGGGGCGGTTCGCTGCATTTGGGGCATGTGAAAAGCTCACAATTTGTGACCGCCTTAATGCTTATTGCACCAACCATGCGTGATGGATTGCAATTGGAATGGGACAGTGTAGTTTCACAACCGTATCTAGTGATGACCGCTGCCCTTCTTCGAAGTGCTGGAATTCCCGTGACTTTGACAAAAAATGGGGCAACCATACCTTACGTTGAATCTGTCGATCCTATACAATTAGTGATCGAACGCGACTGGTCTGCTGTCGCTTTTTGGTGTGAGGCACTCGCCTTAAGCGAAGGGGGAATGCTCACTTTACCCGGATTTGTGGATCCAAGCAATCAAGGCGACTCTAAAGTGGTTCACTATTTCGAGCCGCTTGGCATTGCCCATCGGTTCACCGATCAGGGCCTCGTTCTTTCAAAAAAGTCCGTACTCACTCCAGGACACCTCTATTATAACTTACAAGGTGAGCCCGATTTGGCACAGCCATTAATCATGACCTTACTGCTTAAAAAGATTCCATTTGAAGTCCATGGTTTAGAGACGCTCCGCGGTAAGGAATGCGATCGAATTGCTGCTATTGCTGAGGTTGCAGCTGCCTTAGGAATTCAACTCAGTACGGGTGAGGCACATATTAAATGCAGCAGTTATCCAGCGGAGTTTACCCCACCGACAGCGCCGTTGAATACACACAATGACCATCGCGTTGCAATGTCTTTGGCGCCTTTAGCCATCAATTTTCCAATTACTCTTTTGCAACCTTCTGTAGTTGAAAAAAGTTATCCTGATTTTTGGCGCCATTGGATGCAATTGGTCTAAAGCAGTCGCGTACCGCCATTCCAT